>NZ_JBVJDK010000021.1:0-90923 GCF_055582325.1 Streptomyces sp. NPDC042100 | reverse complement strand
TCACCCTCGGCGGCCACTCCCTCCTCGGCGTCCGCCTGGTCAACCGGATGCGCGGCGTCCTCGGCGTCGAGCGCACCGTCCGCGACCTGTTCCGCACACCCACCCCCGCCGGGCTCCTCGGCTCGGCCGACGACGGCGACGGCGGCGGCGACGCCTCCGCGCTCGGGGTGCTGCTCCCGCTCGCCACCCGGGGCACCCGCCGCCCGCTGTTCTGCGTCCACCCCGGCACCGGCGTCGGCTGGGCCTACGCGGGCCTCGCCCGGCACCTCGGCGACGACCAGCCGCTCTACGCCCTCCAGGCCCGCTCGCTCAGCGACCCCGGCCACCGGCCCGCCGACGTCGGGGAGATGGCCGACGCCTACCTGGAGCGGATCCGCGAGATCCAGCCCTGGGGCCCCTACCGGCTGCTCGGCTGGTCCTTCGGCGGCATCGTCGCCCACACCGTCGCCGTACGCCTCCGGGAGGCGGGGGAGCGGGTCGAACTGCTCGCCCTCATGGACGTCCACCAGACCGGGCCCGGCAGCGTCTCCGTCCTGCCGCCCGAGGAGCGCGCCGCCGGGGAGCGCGCGGCCGGGGAACCGCCCGCCGACCTCGCCGAGGCGATGGAGCGCGTCCGCCGCGAGGACCCCGTCCTGGCCGGCTTCACCGCCACCGAGCTGCGGGCCGTGCTGCGCGCCTCGGAAACCCACGCGGGCCTCATGTCCCGGCACGTGCCCGGCGTCGCCGACACCGACCTGCTGTTCTTCACCGCCCGCAGGAGCGGCGAGCCGGAAGGCGCCCTCGCCGCCACCTGGATTCCCTTCACCGAAGGAATCATCGAAAACCACACCGTTGAATGCGGACATCTCCAGATGGCCGAACCGGAACCACTCGCACACATCGGAAACATTCTCGCGGAGAAGCTCTCCGCGCTCCAGAAGAAGGAAATGAGGACTCAGTCATGAGCGATTCCGTCAACCCGTTCGACAACGCCGAAGGCACCTTCCACGTCGTCGTCAACGACGAGGGCCAGCACTCCCTGTGGCCGTCCTTCGCCGCCGTCCCGGCCGGCTGGACCAGCCAGTGGGGCCCCGGTGAGCGGGGCGAGGCCCTGGAGTTCATCACGGTGAACTGGACCGACATCCGTCCGCGCAGCCTCGTCGCGCAGTACGCCTGACCCTGAGACCGCCCGCCCCGAAGGCGCCGCGCCCCGCATCCGCAGCGGGGCGCGGCGCCTTTTCCATGCCCTTTTTAGAGCCCCAACCGAAAGGGAAAGTGCCGGTCGTTGCTGCCGCTCTGACTTCCCCTTCCGGAACCTCCGAAAATCTATTCTTCAGACATGAAGATTCTCCTGAGCGGAACCGCCTCGGATTCCCATACCTGGAATCTCGTGTACCTCCGGCTCTTCCTGGAGGAGCACGGCCACGAGGTCGTCGGACTCGGCCCCTGCGTCGACCCCGAGCTGCTCGCCGACGCCTGCCGGCGGCACGCCCCCGACGCGGTCGTGCTCAGCAGCGTCAACGGGCACGGTTACCGCGACGGCCTGGACGCCGTCCGCGCGCTCCGCGCCGAACCCGCCCTCGCCGCCCTGCCGGTGGCGCTCGGCGGCAAGCTGGGCGTCGTCGGCCGCCGCCAGGACGAGGAGGTCCGCCGCCTGCTGGACGCCGGCTGCGACGCCGTCCTCGGCGACGACCTCGACGCCCTGCGCGTCTTCCTCGCCGCGGGCGCCCGCAAGGAGGTCCCGGCGTGACCGCCCCCGCCCCCGCCGGATTCGGGGCCTTCGTCGCCGCCGCCTCCGCGGCCGGCCGGCTCGTCGTCCAGCCCCGCATGGGCGTCGGCGACCCGGAGCTGATGCGCTCCGGCCTCTCCCGCGTCCGCGCCGCCACCGCCCACACCGCCGGCACCCTCACCGTCGACAGCTACACCCGGGTCGGCGCCCTCGCCGCCGCCCGCGCCGCCGTCGCCGACGGCGGCGCACGCCTCAACGGCTACCCCATCGCCGCCCACTCCGCGGACACCACCCGCGCCGTCCTCGCCGGACTGCGCGGCCCCGACTTCCCGGTCCAGGTCCGGCACGGCTCCGCCCGCCCCGAGCCCATCATCCGCGCCCTCACCGCCGCCGGACTCGACGCCACCGAGGGCGGCCCCGTCTCCTACTGCCTGCCCTACGGACGCACCCCGCTGCGCGACTCCGTCGACGCCTGGGTCCGCGCCTGCGAACTCCTCGCCGAGCACGGCCCGGCCACCCACCTGGAGAGCTTCGGCGGCTGCCTGCTCGGGCAGCTCTGCCCGCCCTCGCTGCTCGTCGCCATGAGCGTCCTCGAATGCCTCTTCTTCGCCCAGCACGGCCTGCGCAGCGTCTCGCTCAGCTACGCCCAGCAGACCGACGCCGCCCAGGACGAGGAGGCCGTGCGCGCCCTGCGCCGGCTCGCCGCCGAACTCCTGCCCGCCGACGTCGAACGCCACGTCGTCCTCTACACGTACATGGGCGTCTACCCCCGCACCGAGAGCGGCGCCCTGCGCCTCCTGGAAGCCTCCGCCCGTCTCGCCGTCCGCTCCGGAGCCGGCCGCCTCATCGTCAAGACCGCCGCCGAGGCCCACCGGATCCCCACCGTCGACGAGAACGTGCGCGCCCTGGAGACCGCCGCTGCCGCCGCCGCGCTCGCGGGCGCCCCCGACCCGGACGCGGCCCCCGGGGACGGCGAGGTCTACCGGGAGGCCCGCGCCCTCGTCGAGACCGTCCTCGACCTCGACACCGACCTCGCCCGCGCCCTGCCCGCCGCCTTCGCCCGCGGCCTGCTCGACGTCCCCTTCTGCCTCCACCCCGACAACGCCGGCGGCTCCCGAGGCTTCATCGACCCCTCGGGGCGCCTCGGCTGGTCGCACACCGGCGCCATGCCGCTGCGCCCCGACCGCGCCGCCGACGCGAGCCCGCTCACCTCGGCGGGCCTGCTGACCGCCCTCCGCCACGTCGCCGACCGCTACGACCGCCCCCCGGGCGACGCCCTCGGCACCGACGCGGCCGGACCCGGCCGGGAGGAGCCCCGCCCGCTGCCGGTCTGACGGCCCCGAGCCGCACCCCGTCCCGTACGTCCCGTACGCCCCCTCTCCCCGATCGCTTCGCACACCCGCACCCTCCGTCGCCACGAGACCAGGAGCCCCGCCATGGATCTGCCCGCACCCTCCGCCGCCGCCCCGGCCACCCCGCCCCCGCTCGGCGAGCACCTGCGCTCGTCCGGGCTGCGGGCCGCCATGACCGTCCAGCAGGAGGCCCTCCAGGGCGCCCGCGACTACCTGCGCGGCCAGGGCTTCACCGAGCTGCTGCCGCCGCTCGTCGGTCCCGTCACCGACCCGGGCGGCCGGGGCGCCAAGGCGCTCGACGTCGACTACTACGGGCACCCGTACAAGCTGATGACCAGCGCCATCCTCTACAAGCAGGCGTCCCTGCGCGGCTTCCCCCGGCTCTTCTACATCGCCCCCAACGTCCGCGTGGAGCCCGAGGAGACCGCCACCACCGGCCGGCACCTGGTCGAGTTCCACCAGATCGACGTCGAGATCGCCGACGCGAGCCGCGAGCAGGCGCAGGAGATCGCCGCCGGGCTCCTCAGCCACGTCACCGAGCACGTCTGGACCACGATCCCCGACGTCCTCACCGGACTCGGCCGCATGGAGGCCGACTTCGCCGACATCCGCGCCGGGAAGTACGACGTGCGCACCCACGACGAGGCCGTCTCCCGGCTGCTGTCCCTCGGGCACCCGCAGAACCCCGACGGCGAGATCGACTGGACCGGTGAGCGCATCCTGTCCCTGGAGAGCGACCGCCCCTTCTTCGTCGACGACTACCCCAAGGGCTCGCGCGGCTTCTACGACCGCGAGGACCCCGAACGTCCCGGCGTGCTCCGCAACTTCGACCTGATCGCGCCGCACGGCTACGGCGAGCTGGTCTCCGGCAGCGAGCGCGAGGCCGACTACGCCACCCTCGTCACCCGGATGCGCGAGAGCGGCGAGAACCCCGCCAAGTACGCCTGGTACCTGAAGGAGGCCCGCGAGGGCATCCCGGCCAGCGCCGGCTTCGGCATGGGCCTCCAGCGGCTGGTGCGCTTCCTCACCGGCTTCGACGCCCTGTGGCAGGTCAGCGCCTACCCGAAGCTCCCCGGTGTGGTGACCCCGTGACCACGATGATTCCCGACGTGCTCGCCGCCGTGGAGCCGGCCGGCCCCTTCGCCCCGGCCCCCGCCCCGCGCACCCCGCAGCTCCCGGTCCCGGTCCCCGCGACCGCCCCGGCGATGGCCCCGGGTCCCGCCGGAGCCGCCGCCCTCGCCGCTCCCGGCTTCCCCGAGGAGCAGGTACGGGCCCGGGCCAGGACCGGCACCGCCGCCGTCTTCCCGGACCCCGCCGCCTACGGCGCCCGGCTCTTCGGCCCGGCCCCCGCCGCCCCCGGCGGGGACGCCCTGGACCGCACCCGGATCGTCCCGCCCGTCTTCATGCCGGAGCGGCTCGAAAAGCTGATCGACCTGGCCCGCGAGCCCGAGTTCGGCGACGTCGACCTCACCTCCCGGGTCGGCGGCTTCACCGCCCGGCTGCCGCTCTACCTCTCCGCCTTCGGCTCCACCCGGGCCGGCAGCGGCGACCTCGCCGTCCACGCCAGCCGCCAGGCCGCCCGCCTCGGCATCCCGATGGTCATCGGCGAGAACATGGTCCCCGTCCACGGCTACCGCAAGGCCGGCGAAGCCACCCGCTCCGCGCTGCGCGCCCGCGTCGAGGCCTACCTGGAGGCCGCGCCCGACGGCGTCGGCGGCATCGTCGTCCAGCAGTCCACCGAGGACGCCGACTCCGAGGTGTGGAACCTCCTCTACAGCGACCCCGCCTTCCGTCCCCTCCTGGAGACCGGGCGGCTCGCCTTCGAACTGAAGACCGGTCAGGGCGCCAAGCCCGGACTCGGCGGCATGACCGTCGTCGGCCGCGCCGAGGGCGAGCAGCTCGCCCGCCGCTTCACCGTCCGCGAGGTCTTCGGCGCCGACGCGCCGAAGGTGCTGCGCTGCGCCACCCCCGGCACCTTCACCGAGGAGATCCTCCGTCAGCAGCTCCGCTTCATGCGCAACAACTTCCCCAAGGCCCGCACCTGGGTGAAGTTCCACCCCGGCCGGGACGTCGCGCACGCCGCCCGCACCGCCTGGGCGGCCGGCGCCGACGCCGTCACCGTCGACGGCGCCGAGGGCGGCACCGGCTGGGCGCCCGGGGTCTTCATGGACCAGGTCGGCCTGCCGCTCGCCGAGTGCCTGCGCAGGATCGGACGCCCCGAAGGCTGCCTGCTCGCCAGCGGCGGCGTCTGGGAGGGCGGCCGGGCCCTCCGCGCCCTCGCCCTCGGGGCCGGCGCCGTCGGGCTCGGCCGCGCCGCGCTCGTCGCCGTCGACGAGGACCCCGAGCACGGCCTGGAGCGCCTCGCCGAGGCCCTCGCCCTCGAACTCCGGCTGCTGATCAGCGCCCTCGGCAAGTACGCGCCCGCCGCCCTGGCCCCGGACGACCTCTGGGACCCGGCCCAGGGAGCGGTCCCGTGCTGAGGCCGCCCCGCCGCCGGGCCTCCCGCACCGTGCGCGCCCGCTTCTCGGTGCGGGAGACCCCCGGCGTCACCGTCGGCGCCGCCGCCGGCCGCGCCCCGCTGCCGTACGGGCTCGACGGCGCCGTCCGGACCACCGCGCAGCGCGTCCTCGCCGAGGCGGGCCGCGGCTACCTGGGCGGCCACGTCGAACTCCACGCGCCCCGGGGCCTCGCCCCCCGCGCCCTGCGCCGGGCCACCGGCCGCGCGGTCGCCCTCGCGGTCGCCGCCACCCTCCACGGCACCCCCCGCACCCTCACCACCCACCCCCGCGTCCACCCGCACCACTGACCGCCCGGACCACCGCCCGCCCGCACCGCGTACCGCCCGCGACCGACCGACCGCCCGTCCGCACCGCGTACCGCCCGCCCGCACCGCTGACCCACCGCAGCCGCAGGGGGCCCGCCCGGCCCCCGCCCACGACGGCGCCACCCACCCGGCCCGCACCCCACCCGGCACCAGCGCGCCCCCAGCCGACACCCAACCCGGCATCCGCCCCGCACGCGCCCGGCATCCGCCCCGTACCCGCCCACAGAAAGCCGACCCCATGGCCACGCCCCTCGCCGATCCGCCCGCCCCCGCCGTCGACTGGCGCCGCATCAGCAGCCTCGTCGTCGGCCAGGCCGCCGTCCAGGCGGGCAGCTTCGCGCTCCTCATCGCCATGAGCTGGACCGCCGTCCAGCTCGGCGGCCGAGGCGCCGTCACCGCCGTCACCCTCTCCGCGACCCTGCCGCGCGCCCTGCTCCTCCTCTTCGGCGGCGCCCTGACCGACCTCCTCGGCCCGCGCGCCCTCCTGCTGCGCGCCACCAGCCTGCGCGTCCTCGTCCTCGTCGCGGGCGTCGCCGTCACCGCCACCACCCCCACCCTGTGGCCGCTGATCGTCATCGCCCTCGTCGACGGCGTGCTGCTCGGCCTCACCGGACCCGCCTCGGGCGTCCTGCTGCCCCACCTGGCCCCGCAGGAGCACCTGGGCCGCGCCAACTCCCTCTTCTCCATGGTGCTGCGCCTCGCCCCGATCGCCGGCTCCCCGCTCGGCGCCTGGCTCGTCGTCGTCGGCGGACTGCCCGGCGCGATGACCGCCGCCGCCCTCTGCTGCGCCCTCTGGCTCGGCTGCGCCGCCCACGTCACCCACGGCATGAAGCGGCCCGAGACCCAGGCCCCCGGCGGCCCCTCGCTGCTGCGCCGCTCCGGCGACGGCTTCCGGCTGCTGGCCGCCCACCCGAGGCTGCGCTGGATGTTCGTGGCCTGCTTCGCGATGGACCTCGCCTTCCTGTGGCCCGCCGAGGTCGCGCTGCCGCTGCGCGCCTCCGACCAGGGCTGGGGTGTCGGCGCCGTCGCCTTCGTCCTCGCCGCCTTCAGCGCCGGCGCGCTCGCCTCGGCCGCGCTCGGCGCCGCGCTCGCCCACCGCATCCCCACCCACCTCAAGCTCGTGGTGACCGGCACCGGCCTCGGCCTCGGCATGGGCGCGATGGCCCTCGTGCCCTCGCCGGGCCTGCTGGCCGCGGCCGCCGCCGTCGTCGGCCTGCTCGCCGGCCTCAACGGCCCCGCCCTGGTGACGGCCTATCAGCAGGCCGTCCCCGAGGGCCGGATGGGCGCCGCGATGTCCACCTTCGCCCTGTCCGGGGTCGGCGCCGCGCCGCTCTCCCTGGCCGTCTTCACCCCGCTCTCGCTCCACCTCGGGGTGACCGGGACCTGGCTCCTGTGCGCCTGCCTCGCCCTCGTCTCCCCGATCGCCGCCGCCTTCGCCCTGCGCGCCGGCACCACCGGGAAGGCCGCCGAGGAGCGCGCCGAGGACCGCGTCCGTACCGCACCGGAGACCACCGCCACGTCCGTGTGAGGCAGGCAGACATGACCCCGCAGACCCCCGCACCACCGCCCACCCTGTACGCCCCCGGGCCCGGGCCCGAACCGGCCGCCCCCTCCGTCCCCTCCGTTCACCTGTACGTACCCCCAGCCGGTCTGCCGGCCGCCCCCGGGCCCGTACTCCTCCGTCCCTCCCCGCTCCCGGTGCTGCCCTCGGCGCCGGTGCTGCCCCCCGGGCCACGGGCCGGCCGGCCCGAGCTCTGGCTGGTCGCCACCGAGACCCACGAGGACAGCGCCGCCCGCTACGCCTCCCTCGTCCTCGACGCGCAGGAGCTCGCCAAGGCCGGGGAGTTCCGGCGGCCGGGGGACCGGGCCACCTACCTCTGCGCGCACGTCGGGCTGCGCCGGCTGCTCGGCGCCCACCTCGGCGTCGCGCCCCGGGGCGTCACCGTCGAACGGGCGCCCTGCCCCTGCTGCGGCGAGCCGCACGGGCGGCCGGTGCTCCCGGACGGGCGGCTGCACTTCTCGCTCTCCCACTGCGAGGGGCTGAGCCTGATCGCCGTCGCCACCACCCCGGTCGGCGTGGACATCGAACGCGTCCCCGCCCCGCACCTGGTCGGCGAGCTCGCCGAGGTCCTGCACCCCGACGAGTCCGCCGAACTGGACGCCCTCGCCGCCGAGCTGCGCCCGGCCGCCTTCGCCCGGGTGTGGACCCGCAAGGAGGCGTATCTGAAGGGCACCGGCGTCGGGCTCGGCGCCGACCCCTCGGCCGAGTACGTCGGCTCCGGCGCCGTCCCGGCCGCCCCGGCGGGCTGGTACCTCGCCGACGTCGCCGTACCCTCCGGCCACCAGGCGGCGGTCGCCCTCCGCCGGTGACCCCCGCTCCGGGCCGGCCGGCCCCGCCCCGCCCACCGGCGGAGCGGCCGGACCGGCCCGGCGGCGCCGGGGGAGCGCCCCGGCGCACACGGCTCGAACGCCTGACACCCGGCCGCCTGCCCGAAAGGATGAATGGCGGCCGACGATGGCGTTTCGCCCCGGTGCCGGCGTCACCCTGCTGGGGTGCGTAAGGAGCGCCGGTCCACGGTCCCGCCCCAGCGGACGAGCCGCCCCGCGGCCGTCCCGCCCCCGTCTGCCCCCGCCCGGGCCCGGCCCGACCCGCCGTTGCGGGACCGGACGCGGTACTGGATCGACCGGACCGTGGTGAAGGGCATGACCGCCGCCGCGGGCTGGCTGGCGCTGGTCTGCCTCGCCGTCGTGGCTCCGGCGAGCGCCCTCCTCGTCTGGACCGACGCCGGCTCGCCCGTCACCTTCCAGGGCAAGCTCGCGAGCGTGTGGCGCACCGTGGGCCAGACCCTCCGGCTCGGCGGCGAGGTCGGCCCGCCGCTGCGGATCGCGCTCTCCGTCCTGCTCGCTCTGGTCTCCCTGCTGTACGTCTCCACCCTCGTCGGGCTGGTCACCACCGCCTTCACCGACCGGCTGACCGAGCTCCACCGGGGCCAGTCCACCGTCGTCGAGCGCGGCCACACCCTCGTCCTCGGCTGGTCCGAGCAGACCCCGACGCTGGTCGCCGAACTCCTCGCCTCGCACGCCCAGCGGCGCCGGGGCGCCGTCGTCGTCCTCGCGGACCGCGACAAGCCCGAGATGGAACGGGAGTTACGGGCGGTGGCCACCGCGGCCGGGGCCCGCCGGGTCCGGCTGCTCTGCCGCCGGGGCCGCCCCGGCGACCCGGCGGCCCTGGCCCGGGTCGGACCGGCCGCCGCCGGGACGGTCGTGGTGCTGCCGCTGGACACCCCCGAGGGCGACGCCCAGGTGGTGAAGACACTGCTGGCGGTACGGGCCGTGGTCGGCGACGCGCGCCCGGTGCGGATCGTGGCGGCGGTCCGGCGGACCCGCCACCTCGGCACCGCGCGGCTCGCCGCCGGGCCGGGCGCGGTCGTCCTCGACGTCGACGGCATCGCCGCCCGCGCCCTCGTGCAGTGCGTGGCGGAACCCGGTCTCGCGCCCGTCCTGGAGGACCTGCTCGACTTCGCCGGCGCCGAGCTGCACGTCCACCGCGTTCCCGGGCTCGTCGGGCGCACCTTCGCCGAGCTCCGGGCGGCCTGCGCGGACGCCTGCGTCCTCGGTGTCGTACGCCCGGACGGCACCCCGCTCCTCAATCCGCCGCCGCGTACGGTGCTGCGCCCCGGCGACGCCGTCGTCGTCCTCGCCGAGGACGCCGCCCCGCCGACCTGGACGGCGGCCCCCGCACCGGCCCCGCCCCCGCCTCCGGTGCCGCGCGCGCGGAACCGGGCCCGAGCGTCCCGCCGCGTCCTGGTCCTCGGCTGGAACCGGCGGGGCCCGGAGATCGTCGCCGCCCTCGCCCGGCAGGGCTGGGAGCCGCTCCGCGAGGACGGTCCGGCGGACCGGGATCGGGACCGGGACCGGGACCTGGACCGGGACCTGGACCGGGGCCTGGGCCTGGGCCGGGACCGGGACCCGGACCACGACCGGGGCCTGGACCGGGACCCGGACCCAGACCACGACCGTTACCCCGACGGGGACCTGGACCCGGACCGCGCCCTCGACCGCGAGGCCGCCCCGGCGGAGCCCGTCGCGGCGCTCCCCTCGGCCGACGCCGTGCTCGTGCTCGGCGGGCCCGACGGGCACCCCGATCCCGACGAGCACGCCCTGGTCTCCCTGCTGCGGCTGCGGGCCGCCGCGCGAGGGCCGGGGCCGGCGGTCCCGGTCGTGGCCGAGCTGACCGAGTCCCGGCACCGGCCGCTCGCCCCGGTCGGCCCCGGTACCGACCTCGTCGTCGGCGGCCGGCTCGTCGGACTGCTGCTGGCCCAGATCTCGGGCACCGCCGAACTGGCCGCGGCCTTCGGCGAGCTGTTCTCCCCGGACGGCGACGCGGTCCGGCTCCGCCCCGTCACCGACTACGTGCCCGCCGGGACGGAGGCGTCGTTCGCCGCGCTCGTCGAGGCCGCCGGGCGGCGGGGCGCCACCGCGCTCGGCTACCGGCCGGGCGACACCCGGGTCCCGCTGCTCAACCCGCCGAAGGACGGCGTGCGGAGCTGGTCGCGGCAGGACGTCCTGATCGTCGTCGCCCCGGCGAGGACGCCCCGGGACCGCCGGTCCGAGGCGCCGGGCGTGGCGACTACCGGACAGGAGTGAGCGATTCCGCATCGGTCCGGGTCCGCTGGGCACAACTGCGGCAGAACCACCGGCAGCCGATGTGAGGGAGCGCGCATGTCCACCTGGCCGTCGCCCGAGGAACCCGTCTTCACCGCGGACTTCAGCTCGCCCGACCAATGGGTCGCCGGCCGGAGCTGGGCCTATCCCAACGGGGGCCCGGTGAACCCGGGCGACAACAAACTGGACCACCTGGTCGACGACCCGGCGTACAGCCGAGGCGGGGTGTTCCGCGCCACCCGGCGGCGCGACGGGCTCTGGGACACCGGCCTGCTGACCACGGAGGGCAGCCGCGAGGGCTTTCAGGTCCGCACCGGCGACACCCTGGAGGCGCGGGTCCGGCTCCCCGAGGAGACGGGCGCCTGGCCGGCGATCTGGACCTGGCGCGACGGCGGCCAGGAGGTGGACGTCTTCGAGTACCACCCCGACAATCCCGACCTCCTCGAACTCACCAACCACGTCCGCAACACCCACCGCTACCACCGCTCCGCCGCCGTCCGGCCGGGCGGCTGGATCGACCTGCGCGTCGACTTCGGGGCCCGCTCGGTCACCTGGGCGCTCGACGCCGAGGAGGTCTTCGACGACCGGCGGGGCGTGGGCCGGAGCTGGCACGCGTACCTGATCGTCAACCTCTCGGTCTGCGCCGGCCGCTACCACCCGGCCCCCGACCCGGGCACCCGCGAGATGGCGTACGAGGTCCGCGATCTGAGGGTGTTCCGGTCCGGCGGCTGAGCCGGGACACTCCGTACGGACGCCCCGCGCGGGTGCGGCTGTACAAGCGGCGGCCCGGGGGAGCGGGCGGGCCGGAGGGGCCCGACGGTCCGTCCGCCGACGGGCCCGACGTGGTCGAGCTGCGGCTGCGGCTGGTCGGGCTGACGGAGGTCCGCATCGACGCGCCGCGGAGGTTCCTCTCCCTGGTCTTCGTGCGGGCGGACGGCACCGAGTCCTCCGCGAAGTTCCCCCGGGACCGCTTCACGGAGGACACCGTGCAGGAGCTGCGGGAGCGGAACCACAACCGGATCAAGGAGGAGACCGGGGCCCACGCGCGGCGCCGGGAGCAGGACGGGCGGCTCGCGCTCGCCGTGACCGCGTGGAAGGCGGAGGCCGAGTTCTGGGGCGGGATGACCGGGCGGCCCCCGGTGTGGCGGCCCTGGCTCGTCTGAGGACCGGAAGGTGGAGGGAGCCGCCATGCCGGCGGCTCCCTTTGTGTGGGGCGGCGCCATGCCCGCGTGTCGTGGCGCCCGCCTAGCGTGTCCCCACCCGGTGCCGGGGCGGCACCGGGCGGACGCGCCGCGGGCGCACGACCGGGGAAGAGGCCGGACATGGCCGGAAGACGGAGCCTGGGGCAGGGCCGGTGGGCGCGGGCCGCGCGCGCCATGGCGGTGGCGGGGGTCCTCGCGGCGGCATGGGCGGGACCACCCGCCACCGCCGGAGCCGCCCCGGCGGGGGCACCCGCCGCCGGAAACGGAGCGGGAGCCGTCGCCGCCACCGCGGCCGGGCGGACGGCGGGTGCCGCCGCCCCGCCCGCGTACCTCACCCTGGAGGCGAGCTACGGCGCCGGGACCGTCACCAACGGCTGGAGCCGGGTCGAGCGCTACGCCGACACCACCCCCGGCTTCCGCGCCGAGGGCTTCCCGGCGGACGGCCGGGGCGACCAGGACGGGGTGCGCGTCACCTACTTCGGCGGCGCCGCCCGCCCCTCGTCCGGGAGGTTCCTCCTCTACTCCGCGCCCGGCTGGGACACCGGCGACCGCACCACCCCCGTCCTCCTCGTGCACGGCGCGAACGACACCGCCGACCGCGCCTGGGCCAACCCCGGCGAGTCCGGCGGCTACGGCTGCGGCGCCGCGAGCTGCCCGTCCACCGGCCTCATGCAGTACCTCTCCGCGCGCGGCCACCGCGTCTTCGCCGTCGGCTTCGCCCACAAGCAGGGCGACAACCTGATGCAGGCGCAGGTCGTCGGCGACGCCGTCGCCCTCGTCAAGGCCAGGCTCGGCGTCACCCAGGTGGACCTGGTCGGCTGGAGCAAGGGCGAGATGTCCACCCGGGCGTACGTGTCGTCCGTCAAGCCGGCCTGGGGGCGCGCGTACGCCGGTGACGTGCGCCGCCTGATCACGGTCGGCGGCCCGAACGGCGGCTACGACTACCCGTACGCGCACGGCTGGGCCCACGACTTCTCCATCTGGCCCGAGTGCGGCGGCAAGGTCAACGCGCCCTCCCCGCACTCCCACATGACCTGCTACGGCCTCTACACCGCCCACCCGGAGTTCTCGTTCACCCCCTCCGGCGGCCGGGACGACTACCCCGGCCAGCGCCAGATGCTGGCCCGCTGGGACGGCGTCTACGGAGTCGACGGCGCCGCCCAGGACTGGTACACGACCTACTACGGCGGCCAGGGCTTCTACACCGCCGGCGGCGGCATCCAGGCGGCCATCGACGCGGGGTCGCTCATCGCCCCGCTGCACAGCGCGGGCGTGCCCGCCTCCGTCACCACGTACCTGCTGGCGGGCGGCTCCGCCGACATCGTCGGCATCTTCAACGAGAACCGGGGCCCGAGCGACGGAGTCGTCTTCACCGCGAGCGCCCTCGACACCACCGGCATCCCCACCGTCGGCGGCAAGGCCACCGTCGCCGCCGCCAACCACCTCGAACTGGGATGGCACACCACGGCCGCCGCCCAGATCGCCGCCTGGCTCTCCTGAAGGACCCGACATGAACGCGCTCCGCACCCGCCGCGTCGCCACCGCGCGGCTCACCCAGCAGATCACCGACCTCCGCGACGAGGGCGAACCCGTCCTCTTCGTCCACGGCAACGTCTCCACCTCCGCTTTCTGGCACACCAGCCTCACCGCGCTCCCCGACCGCTACCGCCCCATCGCCGTGGACCTGCGCGGCTTCGGCGGCACCGACCCGCTGCCCGTCGACGCCACCCGGGGCGTCCGGGACTACGCCGACGACCTCGCCGCGCTCCTCGCCGCCCTCGGCCTCGACAGCGCCCACCTGGTCGGCTGGTCCATGGGCGGCGGGGTGGTCATGCAGTTCCTGCGCGACCGCCCGGCCGCCGTCCGCTCGCTGTCCCTGGTCAACCCCGTCTCCCCGTACGGCTTCGGCGGCACCAGCGGCCCCGAGGGCACCCTCAACTCCCCGGACGGCGCCGGATCGGGCGGCGGCACCGCTAACCCCGAGTTCGTGCGCCTGCTCGCCGAGGGCGACCGGGGCGAGGACTCCCCGCTCTCCCCGCGCGCCGTCCTCGCGAGCTGCTACGTCAGGCCGCCGCTGCGCCCCGCGCACGAGGACACCTATGTCGAGGCCATGCTGACCACCCGCACCGGCGACGACCACTACCCCGGCGACAGCACCCCGTCCGCCTCCTGGCCCGGTGTCGCGCCCGGTGGCCGGGGGGTGCTCAACTGCCTGGCCCCCGTCCACTTCCGCGTCGACGACCTGCACCTGGTCGAACCGAAGCCGCCGGTGCTGTGGATCCGGGGCGAGGACGACGTGATCGTCGCCGACGCCTCCCTGTTCGACCTCGCCCACCTCGGCTCCGTCGGCGCCGTGCCCGGCTGGGACGGCACCCCCGCGCAGCCGATGATCGCCCAGACCCGGCACGTCCTCGACCGGTACGCGGCGGCCGGCGGCAGCGTCCGCGAGGTCGCCGTCGCGGGCGCCGGCCACGCCGTCCACCTCGAACGCCCCGAGGAGTTCGGCGCGGCGCTCACCGAGGTCCTGTCGGCATGACCGTACGCACCACCCGGCAGGGGGCGGTCCGGGGCCGCTCCCTGCCCGACGGGGTGACCGCCTTCCTCGGCCTGCCCTACGCGGCCCCGCCCTTCGGCGCCCTCCGCTTCCGCCCGCCCGCCCCGCCCGCGTCCTGGACGGGCGTGCGCGACGCCACCGCCTTCGGCCCGACTCCGCCGCACGCCCCCTACGCGCCCCCCTTCGACGCGCTCATCCCGGACTCCACCGCGACCGGTGAGGACTGCCTCAACCTGAACGTGTGGACCCCCGCACCCGAGCGCGGCGCCGGACTGCCCGTCATGGTGTGGCTGCACGGCGGGGCGTTCACCAACGGGGCCGGCTCGCTCCCGGCGTACGACGGCGCCGCCTTCGCCCGCGACGGCGTCGTCTGCGTCACCCTCAACTACCGGCTCGGCGCCGACGGCTTCCTGCGGCTCCCCGGCCACCCCGACAACCGAGGCCTGCTCGACCAGATCGCCGCCCTGAGCTGGGTCCGGGACAACATCGCGGGCTTCGGCGGCGACCCGGACCGGGTCACCGTCTTCGGCGAGTCGGCCGGCGCCATGAGCATCGGCACGCTGCTCACCGAACCGGCCGCCCGGGGCCTGTTCCGGCGCGCCGTCCTCCAGTCCGGGGCCTGCCACCACCGCCTGCGCCCGGCCTCCGCCGAGCTGATCGCCGCCCGCCTCGCCCACAAGCTCGGCATCACCCCGGACCCGGCCTCCTTCGCCGCCGTCCCCCTTGACGAACTCCTGCCCGCCCAGGCCGAGTTGAGAGGCGAGGTGAACGCCCGCCCCGACCCGGCCCTGTGGGGCGAGGCGGCGCTCGACATGATGCCGTTCGAGCCGGTCGGGGCCGCGCCCGCGCTCCCCGGGCCCGAGCTCGGGATCGACCTGCTGATCGGCTCCAACCGCGAGGAGTACCGGCTCTTCCTGGTCCCCACCGGACGCCTCGACGTCCTGCCCGGGGCCACGCTCACCGCCCTGACCAGGGCCTACGGGCTCGACCCTGACACCGCCCTGCCCGTCTACGCGGCCCGGCGGCCCGGCGCCTCCCCGGGCGCGCTCCTCGACGCCGTCGCGACGGACTGGTTCTACCGGATCCCCGCCGTCCGGCTCGCCGAGGCCGTCCCCGGCTCGTACCTGTACGAGTTCGCCTGGCGCTCGCCCCGGTTCGGCGGGACGCTCGGAGCCTGCCACGCTCTCGAACTGCCCTTCGTCTTCGACCGCCTCCACGACCCGGCCTACGCCGCTCTGCTCGGCGACCGGCCGCCCCAGGAGCTCGCGGACGCCGTGCACGGGGCGTGGGTCCGCTTCGCGGAGACCGGGGACCCCGGCTGGGCCCCGTACACCCCCGAGCGCCGCACGACGATGGAGTTCGGCGCCCGGGGAGCCGTGCAGGTGGAGGACCCGCGCGCCCGCGAACGCGCCCTCTGGGAGGGAGTGCGCTGAACCAAGTGCGCCCCATAGTGCGCTGTCGCGCGCTCTCTTCACGCGGTCGCACCACAAGGTGGCACAGGAAACGCGTGCGCTCGTCGAATCAAGTGAATCCAGTGGCGAGTGTGTTGGTATGACAAGAACGTCGGGGCACGCTCCCTCCCAGCGGTTCTCACCCGTTGAGAGGGATGGGCATGACGACGCAGGCCACCGAGTCCGAGCTGGAGCTCCTGCTCCATGGCGCGCTGAGCGCCATGGAGCGGAACGAGAGCTGGACGAGCGAGTCCGACGAGAACTGGTGCCGGGTGGCACCGCTCTCGGCCACCGGACGCGCCCAGGGCTGGAAGCTGCACGTGTCGGCGACGGCCGCCTCCGCGCCGGCCGTGCTCGCGAAGGCCCTGGAGGTGCTGCTGCGCGAGACCTCCGTGTTCAAGTTCGCCCGCTCCCTGGAGCAGGTCGGCGCGCTCAACACCCGCGCCACGCCCCGCGGCAGCTCGGGCAAGTTCATCACCGTCTACCCCGCCTCCGACGCCGACGCGGCCCGCCTCGCCCAGGACCTCCACACGGCCACCGAGGGCCTCGCCGGTCCCCGGATCCTCTCCGACCGGCCCTACGCCCCGAACAGCCTGGTCCACTACCGCTACGGCGCCTTCGTCGGCCGACGGCGGCTCTCCGACGAGGGCCTGATGGTGTGGTACATCGAGGACCCGGACGGCAACCCCGTGGAGGACCGGCGCAGCGGGGAGTACGCCCCGCCGGACTGGGCCGTCAGCCCCTTCCCCGACACCGTGCCGGTCGCGCCCCCCAAGGAGGAGGCGGCGAAGCGCCCGGTGCTCCTCGGCGGCCGGTTCTCGGTCCACGAGGCCATCCGGCAGACCAACAAGGGCGGCGTCTACCGAGGCACCGACACCGGGACCGGCGCCCCCGTCGTCCTCAAGGAGACCCGGCCGCACGTGGAGGCCGACGCCGCCGGCGGCGACGTCCGCGACTGGCTGCGCGCCGAGGCCCGCACCCTGGAGAAGCTCAGGGGCACCGGCCTCGCGCCGGAGCCGCTGGCGATGTTCGAGGTCGGCGGGCACCTGTTCCTCGCCCAGGAGGAGGTGCCGGGGATCCCGCTGCGCACCTGGGTCGCCGAGCACTTCCGCGACGTCGGCGCCGCCCGCTACCACGAGGACGCCCTCGCCCAGGCCGGACGGCTCGTCGAGCTCGTCGAGGCCGCCCACGCCCAGGGCTGCGTGCTCCGCGACTTCACCCCGGCCAACGTGATGGTCCGCCCCGACGGCGCGCTGCGCCTCATCGACCTGGAGCTCGCCGTCCTCGCCGACGACGAGGCCCTGCCCACCCGGGTCGGCACCCCCGGCTTCAGCCCGCCCGAGCGCCTCGCCGACGCACCGGTCTCCCCGACCGGCGACTACTACAGCCTCGGCGCCACCCTCTGCTTCGTCCTCACCGGCAAGGTCCCGAACCTGCTGGAGGAGGAGCCCGCCGACCGCCCGGCCGAGACCCGGCTCGCCGCCTGGCTCGACGCCTGCGCCGCACCGCTCGGACTCTCCGAGTCCCTGCGCGCCGCGGTCCTCGGCCTGATGCGCGACGAACCGGCCGCCCGCTGGACCCCGGCCGGGGCCCGTGACGCGCTCCGCGAGAGCTGTACGGGCGGGGCCGAGGCGACCGCCGACGGCCCGGCCCTCCCGGCCACGGCCGCCCGGGCCTCCGCGGCCCCCGCCGCTTCCTCGGCGTCCTCGGCTTCCTCGGCCTCCGACGACGAGGCGACGGACGCCGTCATCGCCGGGATCGTGCGGCACCTCGTCGACACCATGGACCCGGACGACGACGTACGCCTGTGGCCCGTGTCCACCAAGGCGGGGGAGACCGACGCCTGCACCGTGCAGCAGGGCGCGGCCGGTGTCCTGGCCGTGCTCACCCGGTACTTCGAGGTCACTGGCGACGACCGCCTGCCGGGGGTGATCTCCGCCGCCGGCCGCTGGATCGCCGACCGCACCCACACCCGCTCCACCCGCCCCGGCCTCCACTTCGGCGGACGCGGCACCGCCTGGGCGCTGTACGAGGCCGGCCGCGCCGTCGACGAGCCCGCGCTGGTCGACCACGCCCTGGCCCTGGCGCTCGCCCCCCAGGACCTGACCCCCAGCCACGACATCACCCACGGCTCGGCCGGCAGCGGCATGGCCGCCGCCCACCTGTGGCACCGCACCGGCGACCCCCGGTTCGCGGAGCGGGTCGCCGAGGCCGCCGACCGGCTGGTCGCCGCCGCCCGGACGACGCCGTCCGGGGCGAGCTGGCCGGTGCCCGCCGAAGCCGTCGTCGCGGAGGCCGGAAAGCGGTATCTGGGCTTCGCCCACGGCAGCTCCGGCATCGGCTGCTTCCTGCTGGAGGCCGCCGCCGTCACCAAGAGCCCCGAGCACCACGCGTACGCGGTCGCGGCCGGCGAACACCTGGTGGCCCACGCCGTCACCATCGGCGGCGCCGCCCAGTGGCCGGCCCAGGAGACGGACGTGCCCACCGCGCCGTACTGGTGCCACGGCTCCGCCGGCATCGGCTCCTTCCTCGTCCGCCTCTGGCGGTCCACCGGCGACGAGCGCTACGGCGCCCTCGTCCGGGCCGGCGCCCAGGCCGTGACCGAGCGCGCCTCCCGCGCCGCCCTGACCCAGTGTCACGGCCTCGCCGGCAACGGCGACTACCTCCTCGATCTGGCCGAGGCCACCGGCGACCCCGCCTACCGGGTGATGGCCGGCGAGCTGGCCCGCCTGATCGTGTCCGAACGCACCCACCGCGGCAGCCACGTCGTCTTCCCCAACGAGTACGGGGACGTCTCGACGAGCTGGAGCGACGGGTCCGCGGGAATCCTCGCGTTCCTCCTGAGGACCCGCCACACCGAGCCCCGGCACTGGATGATCCAGCAGCCGGTCTGAGCGACGGGGGACACCCCGCCGCCCACCTCAGAAGAGTCAGAAGAGAAGGAGAATGTCATGGAGAACCAGGACTTCGAGCTGCTGGCCCACCTGCACGCCCTTCCGGAGACCGAGCCGGTCGGCGTCGACGGCGACTCGTTCAGCGGAACGTGCGCGTGCGTCGGCCTGCTGACGGTGCTCAACACCATCTGTATCGGCATCAGCTGCGCGTAGCGGCCTCTCCCCTCCGGCCGGCGGCGCCCCGTGGCAGCCGCCGGCCGGAGCGGGATCCGCGCGCGGAACCCGACGGACCCCACGAGCCCGACGCAGCCGACGGTGAGGACGAGACCCCATGCAGCCAACCGCCGGTGACGACGACGGCGCGGCGACCGCCCTCCTGACCGGAGCCCCCGCCGCCGCCCGCACCCCCGGCCGCCCCCCGGAGCCCGGCACCGAGCCGGCCGTCCGGACCCGCGGCCTCGTCAAGAGCTACCCCGGCCCCGACGGCACCGCCGTCGACGCCGTGCGCGGCCTCGACCTCGACGTGCGCAAGGGCGAGATCTTCGCCTTCCTCGGCCCCAACGGAGCCGGGAAGTCCACGACCATCTCCCTGCTGTGCGCGCTCGCCCGCCCCACCTCCGGTCATGCCACCGTGGCCGGCTTCGACGTGTCCACCCGGCCGCACGACGTGCGCCGCCAGGTCGGCATCCTCTTCCAGCACAGCGCCCTCGACCCGGACCTGACGGTCGAGCAGAACCTGCGCGTACACGCCCGCCTCTACGGGCTGAGCCGCCGCGAGGTCCGCCGTCGCACCGCCGAGGTGCTCGAACCCGCCGGCCTCGCCGACCGGCGCCGTTCCCCCGTACGCGCCCTGTCCGGCGGCATGAGGCGCCGCCTGGAGATCGCCCGCCAGCTGCTGCACTCCCCGAGCGTGCTGTTCCTGGACGAGCCGACCACCGGGCTCGACCCGCACGCCCGCGCGCAGATCTGGGAGCACCTGCGGGAGCTCCGCGACCGGCAGGGCAGCACCCTCTTCGTCACCACGCACTACCTGGACGAGGCGGAGAACTGCGACCGCATCGCGATCATCGACCAGGGGCGGCTCGTCGCCCAGGGCACCCCGCACGCGCTCAAGGCCGCCATCGGCGACGACCGGGTGGTGCTGCGCACCGGCGACGACACCCGCGCCCGCGAGATCGTCGCGGCGGCCGTCCCGCCGGACCGCCCGGTCACCGCGGACGCCGAGGGGACCTGGCTGCGGGTCCCCGACGGCAGCACCTGGATCCCGCGCCTGTGCGCCGCCCTCGCGGCCCACGGCATCGCCGTGCACGCCGCCTCCGCCACCCCGCCCACGCTGGACGACGTGTTCTTCCACCACACCGGCCGCAGCATGCAGCCCGCCCCGGCCGCCCCCGGAGGAGCCCGATGAGCGCCGTCACCCTGCGGCCCGCCGCCACCGGCCGGGGCGACGCGCCCCGGCTGCGCCAGGAGCTGCGGGCGGTGCACGCCCTGGTCCAGCGCGACCTCCTGCGGCTGGCCTGCCAGCGCTCCCACACCGCGCTCGTCCTGCTCCAGCCGGTGCTCTACCTCTTCGCCCTCGGCGGCGGCCTCGCCGCCCTGATCCCGCAGGCGTCCCTGGGCACCGGCTACCAGACGTACCTCTTCCCCGGCATGCTCATCATGACGGTGCAGACCCCCGCGATCATGGTCGGCATCCGGCTGATCACCGACCGCCAGAGCGGCTACCTCCGCGAGCTCCTCATGGCCCCGGTCAGCCGTTCCACCCTGCTCCTCGGCAGCTGCGCGGGCGGCACCGTCGTCGCCGCCGCCCAGGGCGCCGTGCTGCTCTGCCTGGCCGGCCCGGTCGGCCTGCCGTACGACCCGGTCCTCCTGCTGCTGCTCCTCGGCGGGATGCTGCTCGCCTCCTTCGCGATCACCGCCCTCGCCCTGGCGCTCGCGGTCACGCTGCGCGCCCCGGAGACCTTCCACACCCTGCTCAGCCTGCTGATGATGCCGCTGCTCTTCCTGTCCGGTGCCTTCTTCCCGCTGGACTCCCTGCCGGGCTGGGCCCGCGCCCTGGCCACCGTGAACCCCCTCGCGTACGGCGTGGACCTGCTGCGCCGCTGCGTCTCCCTGCGCGTCCCCGGGCAGACGGCCGTCGGCGGCCCCGAGTGGGCGGGCGGCCCGCCCCCGCTGCCGCTGGAGGCCGGGCTGCTGCTCGCGCTGGGCACGCTCACCCTGCTCTGGGCCGCCCACCGCTTCGGCCGCCCCGAGTAGCGCGGAGCAGGGCCCGGAGGGACCGGCGCGGCCGTACCCGGGGTAAAGCGCGGGAAAAGTCCTGGTGCGAGGGCTGCGGTTCCCGTACGCGCCGATGACGGCGTCTTAGCGCGTTCTTAGCGCCCCCGGTGGGTCCTCGGGCATCCTGGAACAACGGATTCCGCAGCGGGACACCCATTGACCGGCGGTTCCGCCCGAGCTTCCATTCAGCCCGGGAGCCACGGACCCATCTGACACCGGACGCCTCGGAGGCGATACCGCTCCCGCTCGGAAACACCGCTCGCACCGATCGGAACCGCCTGATGACGGACACCCTCAGCGCCCCGCACGCGTTGGCCCCCCAGACCGAACCCGTGCCGCGGAAACTCAAGCGTTCCATCGGTGTCGTGGGCGGCACCCTGCTCACGCTCTCGTGCGTGACACCCGCCTCGACCCTCTTCGTGGTCGTCCCCGACCTCTTCGACGGCGTCGGCACCTACGCGGCGCTCACCATCGCCATCGGCTCGCTGCTCTGCATCGGCGTGGCGTTCTGCTACTCCGAGCTGGGCACCCTGATCCCGAGCGCGGGCGGCGAGTACGCCATCGTCTCCACCCTCTCGGGCCGGCTCGCCGGCTGGCTGGTGTTCGTGCTGTCGCTGCTGGTGGTGATGATCGTTCCCCCGGTGATCGCCATGGGGACCGCCGACTACCTCGCGCCCCTGGTCCACATCCCGGCCCCGGTCGCGGGGGCCGGCGTGATGATCCTCGCCACCCTCGCGGGCCTGCTCGACCTGCGGGCCAACGCCTGGATCACCGGCATCTTCCTGGTCCTGGAGGTCGTCGCCGCGGGCATCGTCGCGGTCCTCGGCTTCTCCCACACGCAGCGCGGCGCCGGCGCCCTCGTCCACGGCGAGGTCGCCTCGGCGGGCGGCGGGCACTCGCTGGTCACCGGCGCCATGGTGGTCTCCGGCCTCGCCATCGCCCTCTTCGTCACCCAGGGCTTCTCGACGGCCGTCTACCTCTCCGAGGAGCTGGAGAACCCGCGCCGCAACGTGGCCCGCACCGTCCTCGCCACGCTGGCCATCTCCACCGCCGTCATCCTGGTCCCCGTCATCGCCATCACCCTCGGCGCCGGCGACCTGGAGACCCTCACCGGCGGCGACATCAGCGGCATGATCACCGCCTGGTCCAACTCCGCCGTCGGCACCTTCATCAGCCTCTGCGTCGCGCTGGCCATCGTCAACGCCGGCATCGTCATGGTCATCCAGAACTCCCGCGTCCTGTTCGCCTCCGCCCGCGACAAGGCGTGGCCGGAGCCCGTGAACAACGCCCTCTCCCGGCTCGGCCGCTTCGGCTCCCCCTGGGTGGCCACCCTCGCCGTCGGCGTCCCCGGCGCGGCCCTCTGCTTCGTCAACCTCGACACCCTGTACGGCGTGACGGGCGTCTCCGTCACCGGCATGTACCTGCTGGTCGCGGTCGCCGCCCTGTTCAGCCGCCGGGGCGCGCACCGCGAGGTCCCGGCCTGGCGGATGCCGCTGTGGCCGGCCGTACCGGTCCTCCTCATCGGCGTCCTCGCGTACGTCCTGTACATGCAGGACACCGAGTACCTGCTGTGGACCGGCGGCATCACCGCCGTCGCCACCCTCTACTGGGCCTTCTACCTGCGCCCGCGCCGCGACACCCGCTGGCTGGTCAGCATCCCGGAGGACGAGCAGTCCTGACCGCCCCACCGAAACGCCCCGGCCCGGGGGCCGCAGCGGCACACCACCGCTCCGGCCCCCGGGTCTTTCGGTATGGCTCCCCACGCGGCCCGGGGCCCCTGTCACGGACCCTCCCCCCGCTCCGGCGCCGGACCCCGCGCCCGGCCCAGGAGCGCGGTCAGGAGGACGGCGGTGAGGGTGCCGGCCACGACGCCGCTGCCGAGGACGGTGCGGGCCCAGCCGGGGAAGCCCGCGTACAGGTCGGGGACGAGCAGGGGGAGCAGGCCCACCGTGAGGGCGAGGGCGGCGGTCAGCGAGCCCGTGCCGGTGCCGGAGAGGTCCGCGCGGCGGAGCATCTCGACGCCCATCACCGCGATCACGGCGTACACGACGAGCGCGGAGCCGCCGACGACGGCCTCGGGGATCCCGGCGAGGGCGCGGGAGACGGGGGTGGCCACGCCGAGGACGATCAGGAGCACGCCCGCGCCCGCCGTGACGAAGCGGCTGCGGACCCCGGTGAGGCGCCCGATGCCGATGTTCTCCGCGCTGGTGACCATGAGGGAGGTGCCGAACAGGCCGCCGGCGAGCGAGACCAGGGCGTCGGCGCGGGCGACCCGGGGCACGTCGCGTCCCGGGTCGGGGGTCCGGCCGACGGTCTCGCTGTTGAGGACGGTCTGGCCGGTGATCTCGGCCAGCGTGGTCAGGCTGAAGATCAGCAGCGGCAGGGCGGCGATCAGGTCGAAGCGGGGCGTCCCGTACGGCAGGAGGGCGGGCAGCGCGAAGCCGTCGCCCGCCGCGGGGGTGAAGGCGCCGAGTCCGGTGACGACGGCGACGAGCGTCCCGGCGGCCATGCCGATGAGGACGGCGGTCTGCCGCCAGACCCCGCGCAGCAGTACGTAGGCGGTGACGGTCGCGGCGACGGTGAGCGCGGCGAGGAGCACCGCGCGCGGCTCGCCGGTGCCGTCGGGTCCGGTGACGAGCCGGGCGGCGACGCGGATCATCGCGACGCCGATGAGCAGCACGGTCACGCCCATGACCAGGGGCGGGAAGAGCCGCACGATCCGCCCGTAGAGCGGGAGGACGGCCACCAGGAGGGCCGCCGCGAGGAGCACGGAGCCGGTGGCGGTGGCGGCGCCGTGGTCCTGGGCGATCTGGAGGAAGAGGGCGGTCGCCGCGCCGCCGGGCAGCATGACGAACGGGAGCCGGCCGCCGATCCGCCACACACCGAGGGACTGGAGCAGGGCGCCCGCGCCGCAGAGCAGCAGCACGGCGCTGAGCAGCGAGGCGGCGGCGCCGGGGGAGAGCCGCAGGGTGCCGGCGACGAGGAAGACGGTCGACACGGGCGCGGCGATCATCGCCAGCACGTGCTGCGCGGCGAGCGGCAGCAGCCGGTGCGCCGGTACGGGGGCGTCGGCGGGGTCCGGTGCCGGTGCCGGGGCGGTCGTGGTCGGGGTCGCGGCGTCGCGCGCGGGGGCGGCGCTCATGCCGTGGCCTCCAGCCAGGGGATCTCCTCGGCGGTGTAACGGTAGGCGCGGAAGACGGCGTTGGGCTCGGCCGGGAACAGCCCGCGGACCTCGCTCTCCGCGTAGCCGGCGAAGTACGGCACGACGTACTCCCAGCACAGGTAGCCGTCCCTGGTGACCTCGAAGAGGCGCCCGGAGGGGGAGTCGGTGACGAGGGTGTTGCCGTTGGGCAGGCGCTGGGCGGAGCCCATGAAGGGCGCGAAGAAGAACTCGCGGGCCGGGTCGCGGTAGTCCCAGACGACCTCGCCGGTGTCCCGGTCGAGCTCCACGATCCGGGAGTGGGGGACGTCGTGACCGGGGCGGAAGACGCCGTTGTCGAAGACGAGCAGGCGGCCGTCGGCGAGTTCGGTGGGGGCGTGCTGCTGGCTGACGGTGCCGGGGAGGCTGCGCCACAGGATCGCGCCCGTCGCGCGGCTGATGACGACGACGGCGGAGACGCTGCGCAGGCTGGCCAGGATGTTGCCGTCGCGCAGCGGGGTGACGCTGTTGATCAGCGGCCAGTGCTCGCGGGCGTACGCCTCGTGCAGCGGGAACTCCGCGCGGTCGAGGTGTTCGGCGGCGCGCCAGGACCACAGGAGCTCGCCGTCCGGGCCGACTTCGCGGATGGTGTCGGCCCAGACGGTGCCGTCGGCGGCCTCGGAGCCGGGCACCCCGCCCCGGACGGCCGAGGCGTCCTCGCCGGTGAGGGCTTCGAGCGCGGTGTAGAGGACGCGCCCGTCGTCGAGGTGGTGGGCGTCGTGGTGCTGGAGGGGGTCGCGGTGCTCGCCCAGGACCGTGCCGTCGGGCGCGGCCTTCAGCATCACGCCGCCTCGGTACTTGTGCCACATCGGGAACAGGGCGCGCTCGCCGGGGAGTACGCCGTTGTAGGCGAGGGTCCCGTCGGTGAGCAGCCGGGCGTGCCGGCCGGGGCGGTAGGGCAGCTCCCAGCGGTGCGCCTCGCGGCCGTGCAGGTCGACGAGGTGGACCTGGCCGGTGCCGGTGAGCGGGGCGTAGAGGGTGTAGCCGGGGGAGGCGGCGTCCTCGTCGAGGGCGATGAGTCCGGTGGGGCGTCGGCGGCGGGAGTTCTGGTCGATCACGGGCATGGCGGGGCGCGCCTCCTGGGCGTCGAGTCGTCAAAGTTTCTTTGATGAGAGCAACCGACTTTGAAGCTAGAGGTGTCATGTGACGGGCGTGTGTCGGGAGTGCGAAACCGTCTCCGGATCGGCGGCGCGGGCGGCGTAGGGTGCCGTTGGGCGGCGGGAGCGCGCGCCGCGCGCCGGGCGGCGCGGGGGTGGGGAAAGGGCGGGCGGAGGCGGACATGGACGGTGCGAACACGCCGAGGGTCGGGGCGGCCGTGCGCCGACGGCGGCGCGCGCTGGGGCTGACGCTCGCCGACCTCGCGGGGCGGAGCGGGCTGTCCTCGCCGTTCCTCAGCCAGATCGAGAACGACCGGGCGCGGCCGAGCATGCGCTCGCTGCAGCGGATCGCGGACGCGCTCGACACGACCGCCGTGCAACTGCTGGCCGCCTCCGACGAGACCCGCACGGTCGAGGTGGTCCGGGCGGGCGACGGCGACGGGCTGAGCGCCGGCGGGCCGGGCGGGGACGGACCGGGCGCCGCGCGGGTCCGGCCGCTGGTGCGCGGGCGGCACCAGCTGCACGCGCTGGAGTTCACCGGGGAGCAGGAGGCGGACCGGGAGTTCCGGCACCGCAACGACGAGCTGATGTACGTGGCGGAGGGCGCGGTGGAGGTGGAGGCCGAGGGCCGGATCCACCGGCTGGGACGAGGCGACTCCCTGCTGATGTCCGGTGGCGTCCGGCACCGCTGGCGCACCGCCGCGCCGGGGACGCGGGTGCTGGTGGTGGCGGTGGGGGACCACGTGGAGGTGCTGGGCGGCTGAGCCGGGGGCGGGTGCGGGGGGTGGCTCGATTCGTGAGGCCCTCTTGTGGGTTGGGGCCGCTGTTCTAAGAATGCACATGACAACCGGAGGGTCTTCGGTTGCATGTCCAGAGGGGAACCCCCACATGAAGAAGCCTCTCGTCGGCGCTCTGCTCGCGCTGCTCCTGACCGGAGCGGGCGCGGCCCCGGCCCTGGCGTCCGCCCCCGAGGCCCCGGCGGCCGCACCCAAGGCCACGGCGGCCCTCGCCGTCGACTTCGCGGGCACCGTCGCGCTCAGCAACTGCTCCGGCTCCCTGGTCCGGATGCCGAACTCGCAGCCCTCCGACCCCGGACTGATCCTCTCCAACGGGCACTGTCTGGAGTCCGGGATGCCGGCCGCCGGACAGGTCGTCAAGGACGTGAGCTCCAGCCGCTCCTTCTCGCTGCTCAACTCGGCCGGGACCAAGGTCGCCACGCTGCGCGCCAGCAAGATCTCGTACGCCACGATGACCGACACGGACATCTCGATCTACCAGCTCACCAAGACGTACGCCCAGATCCAGAGCCAGTACGGCATCGCGGCCCTCACCCTCAACGACGCCCACCCGGCCCAGGGTTCGTCGATCAAGGTGGTGTCCGGCTACTGGAAGCGGATCTACAGCTGCAACGTCGACGGCTTCGCCTACCGCCTCAAGGAAGGCGAGTGGACCTGGAAGGACTCGGTCCGCTACACCTCCGCCTGCAACACCATCGGCGGCACCTCCGGCTCGCCGGTCGTCGACACCACCACCGGCAAGGTCGTCGCCGTCAACAACACCGGCAACGAGAGCGGCCAGAGCTGCACCCTGAACAACCCCTGCGAGGTCGACCAGAACGGCGCCGTGACGGTCCGCCAGGGCATCAACTACGCCCAGGAGACCTACACGATCGTCCCGTGCGTCGGCGCGGGCAACGTGATCGACCTCAACCGGCCCGGCTGCACGCTGCCCAAGCCGTAGCCGGCATGCCGAAGCCCCCGGCGCCACGGGAGGCCTCCGAGGAGGTCCCGTGCCGCCGGGGGCTTCGTCGTCGTACGGGCCGGCTCAGCCCGCCGTGCCGCGCCGTCCGCCGCCACCGCCGCGGGCGGAGTCGCCCCGGCCGCGGCCGGAGCCGCCGCCGGACGCGCCCGTGCCCGCGCCTCGGCCGGAGGAGCGGCCGCCGGTCCGGCGCTCGCCGGTCTGGGAACCGCCGCCGCCCTGGCCGCCGCGCCGGGTGCCCGCGCCCGCCGCGGTGGTCGTGCCGCCGCCGGCCGGGCGGCGACGCCGGGACCGGGTGCCGGAGCCCTCGGCGGGCGCCGCCGCGGCGCCGGAGCGCCCGCCGCCCGCCGCGCGGGTCCGCCGGCCCTCGGCCGGGGCGTCCGCCGCCGGGGCGGCGGCGCCGCGCGAGCCGTTCTTCGGACCGGACCTGCGGGCCGGCCGCGCCGTCTTCGGCGGCGTCGGCTGCGGCACGTCGAGGACGACGGGCACGCCGGAGGGCTCGCGGGCGCCGGTGATCTCCGCGAGCTGCGGGTCGCTGGACGTGACGCGGGTGGTCAGCGGGCGGATGCCCGCGTGCGTCATGAGCTGCTGGACGTCCCGCTTCTGCTCCGGCAGGACGAGGGTGACCACGCTGCCGGAGGTGCCGGCGCGGGCGGTGCGCCCGCCCCGGTGCAGGTAGTCCTTGTGGTCGGTCGGGGGATCGACGTTGACCACGAGGTCGAGGTCGTCGATGTGGATGCCCCGGGCCGCCACGTTGGTGGCGACCAGCGCGGTGACCTGGCCGTTCTTGAACTGGTCCAGGGTCCGGGTGCGCTGGTTCTGCGAGCGCCCGCCGTGCAGCGCGGCGGCCGGGACGCCCGCCGTCAGCAGCCGCTTGGCGAGCCGGTCGGCGGCCCGCTTGGTGTCGATGAAGAGGATCACCCGGCCGTCGCGGGCCGCGATCCGCGTCGTGACGGCCTTCTTGTCGGTCTCGTCCGGCACGTGCAGCACGTGGTGCTCCATGGAGGTCACCGTGGCCGCGGACGGGTCGGTGGAGTGAACGACCGGGTCCTTGAGGAAGCGCTGGACCAGGCGGTCGATGTTGCCGTCCAGGGTCGCCGAGAACAGCATGTGCTGACCGCCGGGCCGCACCTGCTGGATCAGCCGGGTGATCTGCGGCAGGAAGCCCATGTCGGTCATCTGGTCGGCCTCGTCGAGGACCGTGATCCGCACGTCGTCCAGGACGCAGTCGCCCCGCTCGACGAGGTCGTTCAGCCGCCCGGGGGTGGCCACCAGGACCTCGGCGCCGCGCCGCAGCGCGTTGGCCTGCTTGGTCACGGACAGGCCGCCGACCACGGTGGTGAGCCGCAGGTTGACCGCCGTCGCGTACGGGGTGAGGGAGTCGGTCACCTGCTGGGCGAGCTCCCGGGTGGGCACCATGACCAGGGCCAGCGGCGCCTTCGGCTCGGCCCGCAGCCCGGCGGTGCGCGCGAGCAGCGCGAGCCCGAAGGCGAGCGTCTTGCCCGAGCCCGTACGGCCCCGGCCCAGCAGGTCGCGGCCGGTCAGCGAGTCGGGCAGGGAGGCTGCCTGGATGGGGAACGGGGCGGTCACGCCCTGCGCGGCGAGGGTCTTCAGCAGCGCGGCGGGCATGTCGAGGTCGGCGAAGTCCTCGACGGGGGGAAGACCGGGGGTGGTGTTCTCCGGCAGCCGGAACTCCCTCGGCGGCGCCACGGGGGCGGGGGACGACTTGGCACGCCGGTTCGGCTTCGGGGCCTTGCGGGACATGTGGGGGCTACCTTCCTGGAGAACAGCGCAAAACCGGGGTCCGCACCGAACGGTGCGGACCCCGGTGATGCAGATATCGACCTGCGCGATCAGGCGGGGACGATGTTCTCCGCCTGCGGGCCCTTCTGGCCCTGCGTGACGTCGAAGGACACGCGCTGGCCCTCGAGGAGCTCACGGAAGCCCTGGGTGGCGATGTTCGAGTAGTGGGCGAAGACGTCCGGGCCGCCGCCGTCCTGCTCGATGAAGCCGAAGCCCTTTTCCGAGTTGAACCACTTCACGGTTCCCTGTGCCATGACACTCTCCTTCTGTAGGCAGAGGCCCCATCCGGAGATGCCGGAAAACAAAATGCGCCTGATGAGAGAAGTATTCCCGTCAGACGCAAGAGGTTCATGGGTACCACAACTGCAACGCCTCCGAGCCTAACACACCCCTCGGGTCGATGGGGCTGACCACGGGGAACGCGCCGGGGTACTCCGTACACCTGGTAGATTGATCTCTGTCGCCGCGGGGAACACCCCACGGCCGACATACACCCGTCCGGGTGGCGGAATGGCAGACGCGCTAGCTTGAGGTGCTAGTGCCCTTTATCGGGCGTGGGGGTTCAAGTCCCCCCTCGGACACCAGCGGGAACCCCAGTCGATCTGGGGTTTTTTGCGTTTCCGGGCCGGAAGGCGAGGCTCTTCCGCGACCCGGCCGCGCGAAGGCCGAATTTGGTCCAGACCTTTCCTCGGCGAACTCATTGACGCCGCCCCCGCCCTCCCCTGTGCTGTCCCTGAGCGGGCCACGAGGCGTGGCCGGGTGGAGGGAGCCCCCATGAGCGGATCAGCGGCGCGGACCGGAGAGGCGCGGTGGGCGGAGTTCGGGCGGAGGCTGCGCCACTGGCGCCGGGCCGCGGGACTCACCCAGCTGCAGCTCGGCCTGCGGGTGGGCTACCACCACTCGGTGATCAGCAAGCTGGAGGCGGGGCTGCGTGAGCCGCCCCTCGGGCTGGTGCGCCGCCTCGACGCCGTCCTGGAGACCGGCGGCGAACTGGCCGTGGTGCTGGCCGCGCCCCGCGAGGTGTCCGGGGTGTCCGGCCGGAACCGGGCCGATCCCGCGCTCTTCGCGCCCCTGCCCGGCACCGACACCCCCGGCGGTCACCCCGCCCCCGACCCGGCTCTGTGGCCCGCGCGGCTGCCCGCCGAGGGACTGGTCTGCCCGCTGCACGGCACCGCCGGCTGCGCCGCCCCCGGACCGGCGGAGCTGGCGGGACTGCTCGGTGGCCCGTCCGTCCTCTCCGCCGGCTCCGTCGGCGCCCTCTCCCAGGGCCGGGTGGCGGCCGAACCGGAGGTCCTGCACGGGCTCACCGCCCTGCTGGCCGCCCTGATCCGCGAGGCCTTCCGGCAGCCGCCCGACGCCGGGGTCGTGACCGTCGTCGACGGGCTGCTGCGGGCCCTCGTCCGCTGGGCCGAGTCCGTCGACGCCGCCGGACGGCTGCCCTACGGACAGCTCCGGCTCGCCGCCCAGTACGCCCAGGTCGCCGGGCGGCTGCGGATGGCCCGCGGACAGAGCGCCGTGGCCATGGCCTGGTTCGGCCACGGGCTGCTGTGGGCGGACGCCGTCCAGGACGCCCCGGCGCGCGCCACCCTGCTCAGCGACCTGTGCACGCTGGTCCGCCTCGACGGCGACGCCGGCTCGCTCCTCTCGTACGCCGCTGGTGTCGGCGCCGTGGACACCGGGCGGCGCTGGATGGCCACCCTCTCCGGGCTCTACCAGGCCCGAGGCCACGCGCTCGCGGGCGACGCGGCCGAGTGCCGCCGCCAGATCGCCCGGGCCCGCCGCACCTTCGCCCGGCTCGGCGGCCGCGACTTACTGGAGGCGCCCTGGCTCGCGGGGACCGAGGGCGAGATGCGGGTGGACTCCGCGATCGGCGGCGCGCTGCGCGACCTGGCCGTCGTCACCGGCGACCGGTCCACGGCCCGCCGCGCGGTCGCCGTCACCGCCCACTCCTGTGCCCAGGTCCCCGCGCAGATGCCCGCCACCCGGCTGCTGCTCACCCTGCGGCTCGCCGACAGCTGGGCCTGCGCGGGCGACCCGGCCGCCGCCGCGGTGCTGGCCGGCGAGGTGCTCGGGGACGCCCTGCGCGCGGGGGAGTCCATGGTCAGCGCCGAGCTGCGGGGGCTGCACAGCAGGCTCAGCGGGCGCTGGCGGGACGTCCCGGAGGTCCGGGCCTACCGGGAGCTGCTGCTGGACTCGGGCGGCTGAGGGGCCCGGCCCGTAGGGGACTTGCCGGTTTTTGCCGGCAGTGGACGGTGCCGGTGGGGCCGTTGACCCGGGCGCGGGGCGGTGTGAGGGTTCAGCCGCCCGTCAGGTGACATGCAACGGTCACCGGCGGTGTCGATGGAGCCCCCACCTCTCACAAGGAGCCACGATGCTCAGACAAGCCGCTGTGGCCGGGATGTCCTCCCTGGCCCTGACCCTCGGGGTGGTGGTTCCGGTCACCCTCGCCGAGGCCGCGCCCCGGCCCGCCGCGGCCGGACCCTCGCCCGCCGCGCGGGCCGTCGCCGCCGCCGACCAGGCCGTGAACAGCGGCCTCGACGCCCTCGTCGCCGGCGACTCCGAGGAGCGGTACGACCGCCGGGGGGTCACCCCCTGGGGCGGCGGGGACCTGTTCTCCGTCGCCTACGAGCGCACCTACCGGGGCCTGCCCGTGGTCGGCGGCGACGCGGTCGTCCTCGCGGACGGCGAGGGCAAGGTCCGGGCCGTGCGGTCCGCCGACGGCTCCGCCGTCGCCGTGCCCACCACCGCCAAGGTCACCGCCGACCGCGCCGAGCGGCTCAGCCGCGCCCGCGTCGCCGCCGTCACGGGCGCGAGCACGCCGCGCCTGGTCGTCCGGATCAAGGACGGCGCGCAGGCCCTCGCCTGGGAGACCGTCGTCACCGGCAGCACCGCCGACCGGCGCCCCAGCAGGCTGCACGTCTTCGTGAACGCCCTCACCGGCAAGATCGTCGACAGCTACGACGAGGTGCGCGCCGGCACCGGCCGCAGCGAGTGGAACGGCCCGAGCCCGCTGACCATCGACACCTCCCGCTCGGGCAGCAACTACGTGCTCCGCGACACCACCCGGCCCGGACTCCAGTGCTCGGACTACAGCGGCGGCCTGTTCACCAAGGCCACCGACGACTGGGGCACCGGCAGCGCCACCAGCAAGGAGACCGGCTGCGTCGACGTCATGTTCGCCGCGCAGAAGAACTCCGACATGCTGCGCGACTGGCTCGGCCGCAACGGGCACAACGGCAACGGCGGCAGCTGGCCCGCCAAGGTCGGCCTCAACGACCTCAACGCATACTGGGACGGCTCCACCGTCACCATCGGCCGCAACACCGCCAACAAGTGGATCGCCGGCATCGACGTCGTCGCCCACGAGTACGGCCACGGCCTCGACTCCTTCACCCCCGGCGGCGCCAACCACGAGAGCGGCCTGGGCGAGGGCACCGGCGACATCATGGGCGCCCTGACCGAGGCGTACGCGAACGAGCCCGCCCCCTACGACACCCCCGACTTCACCGTCGGCGAGATGATCAACCTCCAGGGGCGCGGCCCGATCCGCAACATGTACAACCCCTCGCTGATCAGCAACAACCCCAACTGCTACTCGGCCTCGATCCCCAGCACCGAGGAGCACGCGGCGGCCGGACCGCTCAACCACTGGTTCTACCTGCTCTCCGAGGGCTCCAACCCCGGCGGCGGCAAGCCCACCAGCCCCACCTGCGACAACTCGACGGTGACCGGCGTGGGCATCCGGAACGCCGGCAAGATCTTCTACGGCGGGATGCTGCTCAAGACCAGCGGCATGACCTACAAGCAGTACCGCACCGCCACCCTCACCTCGGCGAAGAACCTGGACGCCTCCTGCGGCCTGTTCGACGCGACGAAGGCCGCCTGGAACGCGATCAGCGTGCCCGCCCAGCCCGGTGACCCGAGCTGTTCCGGCCAGCAGAGCGACTTCTCCCTCGCGCTCGTCCCCGCGTCCGGCAGCGTCGACCCCGGGGCCGCCGCCACCGCCACGGTCAACACCACGACCGTCACCGGCGCCGCCCAGCAGATCGCGCTGACCGCCACCGGCGCCCCCACCGGGGTGACCGTCACCCTCAGCCCGGCCACCGTCACCTCGGGCTCCAGCTCCACGCTGCGGATCGCCACCACGACGGGCACCGCCGCCGGCACGTACCCGATCACGGTCCAGGGCGCGGCGGGCGGCAAGACCCACACCGTCCAGTACACGCTGACCGTCGGCGGCGGCACCACGCCCACCACCCCGCCGGACGTCGACGTGGCCCAGATCCAGGCCCACCTGGCGCAGCTCGGCACGATCGCCGCGCAGAACGGCGGCAACCGCCGCTCCACCGGCACCGGTTACCGCGACTCGCTCGCCTATGTGAAGGGCAAGCTCACGGCGGCCGGCTTCACCGTCACCGAGCAGAGCTGCACCTCCGGCTGCACCGCCGGGGCGGGCAACAACCTGGTCGCCGAGTGGCCCAAGGGCGACGCCAACAGCGTCTACATGTTCGGCGCCCACCTCGACGGCGTCTCCGCCGGTCCCGGCATCAACGACAACGGCTCCGGCTCCGCCGCCGTCCTGGAGGCGGCGCTGACCCTGGCCCGGACCAACCCCGCCATGAAGAACCGGGTGCGCTTCGCCTGGTGGACCGACGAGGAGCAGGGCCTGAACGGCTCCGCCTTCTACACCCGGACGCTCCCCACCGCCGAGCGCGCCCGGATCAAGGCGTACTACAACTTCGACATGGTGGCCTCGCTCAACGGCGGCTACTTCATCAACAACCTGAACTCCGCCGCCGCCGCGCCCATGAAGGAGTACTGGGCCTCCCTCGGGCTCGCCCCGCAGGAGAACGTCGAGGGCCAGGGCCGCTCGGACGACTACTCCTTCCAGCAGGCGGGCATCGCCACCTCCGGCTACGCGACCGGCGCCTCCGCGGTGAAGTCCGCCGCCGAGGCCGCGAAGTGGGGCGGCACCGCGGGCCGTGCCTACGACTCCTGCTACCACTCGGCCTGCGACACCACGTCGAACATCAACGCCACCGCCCTGGACCGCAGCGCGGACGGCATCGCCTACACCGTGTGGAAGACCTCGGTCGGCGACGTGTCGGTGCCGACGGACGACTTCTCCGTCACCGCCGACCCGGCCTCGGGCACCGTCGCCCCCGGCTCCTCCGCCACGGTGACCGTCCGCACCGCCACCGTCAGCGGCTCCGCGCAGAGCGTGCGGCTGTCCGCCTCGGGGGCGCCGAGCGGGGTGAGCGTGTCCTTCTCGCCCGCCACGGTGACCTCCGGGCAGTCCGCCACGGCCACCGTTCAGGTCGCGGCCGGCACCGCCGCCGGCACGTACACGCTGACCCTCACCGGCACGGGCACGGCCATCCACACCACCACCTACACGCTCACGGTGAGCGGGGGCGGCGGCGAGACCACCTGGCAGCTCGGGGCGACCTACAAGGCCGGTGACATCGTCACGTACAACGGCGTGCGCTACCGGTGCATCCAGGGGCACACCGCCTACCAGGGCTGGGAGCCGCCGAACGTGCCCGCCCTCTGGCAGGCCATCTGACCCACCCGGCCCCGCCCGGGGCCACACCGCGACACGGACGTCCCAAGCCGCTCCGCCGGCTTGGGACGTCCCGTTCTCCCCGGCCGGACCGGGGCGTCCGGGGCCCCTTGATCACCGGCGTTTTCCGTTCATGTGCCCTCCGTTCGGCCTTCACGCATCCGTGCACACAGGTCGTACACAAGTCCGGGACTCTCAGTGCGCTTTCAGAGAGAAAGGGGGGTGGTCTTCCATGGTTCCGGCACGATTCCTGTACGTGACGCCCGGAGCGCGCCAGAGACCCGCGGGGGAGGCGCAGCGGTTCGGCTGGCGGCTCGTCGGGGCCAACCACCGCGAACTGGGCCGAGGCGCCCAGGAGTACGCCGACCCGGCGGAGTGCCGGGCCGCGCTGCTGCGGCTGCGCGAGCGGGTGGCGGACGCCCGCGCGACGCTCGGCACCGCGGACACCACCGGCGGGGGCGGCGGCTGGGCCTGGCGGCTGGAGCTCGACGGACGGCCCGTGGCGGTCGCCGGGCGCACCTACCAGCGCCAGCGGGACTGCCAGTCCAACCTCGGGCGGTTCCTCCACGCACTCCCCGTCGCCGAGCTCGCCGAACCGGCGCCCGGACGGCCGAGGCCCGGCGGCGGCACCGGCGCCCGGACGGCGGTGCGATGAGCGCCCTCGTCCCCGAGGCGGGCACCGACACGAAGCGGGCGCCGCGCGGCAAGGCCACCCCCGCCGACCGGATCTTCCGGGGCGCGGCCCGCGGCAGCGGGGCCCTGGTGCTGGCCGTGATGCTCCTCGTCGGCGTCTTCCTCGCCTACCGCGCCGCCCAGGCCCTGGACGTCGCCGGCGGCTCCTTCCTCACCACCTCCGTGTGGGAGCCCGACTCGCACCGCTTCGGCATCGCCGCCGTCCTCACCGGCACCGTCCTCATCGGCCTGGTCGCCATCGGCCTCGCCGTGCCGCTGGCGCTCGGCACCGCGCTCTACATCTCCGAGTACGCGCCCCGCCGGCTGAAGCGGACCCTGGTCAGCCTGGTGGACCTGATGGCGGCCGTCCCCAGCGTCGTCTTCGGCCTCTGGGGCGCCTTCTTCCTCCAGGAGGAGATCGTCGGGCTGTCCCGCTGGATGGCCACCTACCTCTCCTGGATCCCGCTCTTCGAGGTCGACGGCGCCGACCCGGCCGACCCGCTCCAGACCACCACCGTGTACACCTCCTCGACCTTCGTGGCCGGGATCGTCGTCGCCCTCATGGTCACCCCCATCGCCTGCTCGGTCATGCGGGAGACCTTCTCCCGCGCCCCGGCCGGCGAACGGGAGGGCGCGCTCGCCCTCGGCGGGACCCGCTGGGGCATGATCCGCGCCGTCGTCCTCCCGTACGGCTGGGGCGGCGTGATCGGCGGCACCATGCTCGGCCTCGGCCGGGCGCTCGGCGAGACCATCGCCGTCTACATGATCATCTCGCCGGTCTTCGCCGTACAGCCGCACCTCCTCCAGAACGGCGCCAACTCCGTCTCCGCCCTCATCGCCCTGCGCTACGGCTCCGCCAGCACGTTCGGCATGTCGGCGCTGATGGCGGCCGGACTCGCCCTCTTCCTGATGACCCTCGTCGTCAACTTCCTCGCGTCCTCGATCGCCGCCCGCAGCCGGTCCGGCGCGGGAACGGAGGCCTGAACATGACGTCCGACCTCCTGTCCGCCGCGCCCCCGGCCGCCCCCGCGACCGTCCGCCCCGTCCCGCCCGGCCCCGCCGACCGGACCCCCGAGGTCCGCCGCGCGACCTCCGCCGTCCGCGCCCCCGACCTCCTCGCGCTCGCCGGCGCGGCCGTGGGCTCGCTCGCCCTGACCGCCCTGCTGTTCGTCTGGATCGCCCCCTTCGACACCCTCCTCGGCTTCGCCGTCGTCGCCTACCTGCTCTTCCTCGGCCTGTACGCGGTCCTCGTCTCCCTCGACGAACCCGGCGCCCTGGTACGGGACAAGGTCGCCGCCGTCCTCTGGCAGAGCCTCGCCGCGCTGCTGCTCGGCGCGCTGCTGCTCGTCGTCGGCTACACCCTGTGGCGCGGCCGGTCCGCCCTCGTCCACCTCAACTTCCTCACCGAGGACATGAGCGGCACCGGACCGCTCCAGCCGCTCTCCGACGGCGGCGTGCTGCACGCGGTCGTCGGCACCCTGGAGCAGATCGCCCTCGCGCTCGTCATCACCGTGCCGCTCGGCCTCGGCTGCGCCGTCTTCCTCAACGAGGTGCCCGGCCGCTACGCCCGCTTCGTGCGGACCGTCGTCGAGGCGATGACGGCCCTACCGTCCATCGTCGCCGGGCTCTTCGTCTACGCCACCGTCATCCTCGCGCTCGGCTTCGACAAGTCCGGCGCCGCCGCCTCCCTCGCGCTCGGCGTGATGATGCTGCCCATCGTCATCCGCGCCGCCGACGTGGTCCTGCGGCTCGTGCCGGGCTCGCTGCGCGAAGCCTCCTACGCCCTGGGCGCGAGCCAGTGGCGCACGGTGTGGACGGTGGTGCTGCCGACCTCGCGCTCCGGACTCACCACCGCCGTCATCCTCGGCACCGCGCGCGGCATCGGCGAGACCTCGCCGGTGCTGCTGACCTCCGGCGCCACCGCCGACCTGAACCTGAACGCGTTCAGCGGCCCCCAGGTCTCGCTGCCGCTCGCCACCTTCCAGCTCGTCGGCTCGCCCCAGCCGCAGCTCATCGCCCGCGGCTTCGGTGCGGCGGCCCTGCTGATGGCCCTGGTGCTGCTGCTGTTCGTGGCCGCCCGGGTGATCGGCGGTCGCGCCCCCGGCGAGCTCACCCGAGGCCAGCGGCACCGCCGCGTGCTGGCCTCCCGGCGCGACGCCGCCCGCATGGCCGCCCGTGCCCGGCCGCTCGCGGGCCCGGGGGACCCGGCGGACCCGGGCGCCGCCGGAGCACCGCGCGCCGCCGGAGCACCGCCGCCCGACTAGCCGCCCCGCCCGCACGCCCCGCCCGTACGCCCCTGTCCGTACGCCCCTGTCCGTACGCCCCTGTCCGTACGCCCCTGTCCGTACGCCCCTGTCCGTACGCCCCTGTCCGTACGCCCCGCCCGTCCCCCGCGACGCACCGACACCGACCAGGAGTTCCCCGTCATGCCCGGATCGCCTCCGGCCGCCCCCGCACGCCTCCGTACGCGTGCGGCGGCAGCCCTCGTCCTCCTGACCGCCCTGCTGCTCGGTGTCGCGCTGCCCGGCGCCCGGCCCGCCGCCGCCGCGACGTACGTGCCGGTCTCGGGCGCCGGGTCCACCTGGAGCCAGAACGCGCTCGACCAGTGGCGGGCCAACGTCAAGCAGTACGGCATGACCGTGAACTACACCGGCAACGGCTCCTCCGACGGCCGCAACCAGTTCCGCAACGGCACCGTCGACTACGCCGTGTCCGAGATCCCGTACGGCATCAAGGACTCGGGCGTCGTCGACTCGCCGCCCTCCCGGAACTTCGCGTACATGCCGATCGTCGCCGGCGGCACCTCCTTCATGTACAACCTCGTCATCGGCGGCAAGCGGGTCACCAACCTGCGCCTGTCCGGCGAGGTCGTCGCCAAGATGTTCACCGGGCAGATCAAGACCTGGAACGACCCCGCGATCAAGGCCGACAACCCGGCGCTCGCCGCCGCGCTGCCCGCCCGCCCGGTCGTCCCCGTCGTCCGCTCCGACGGCTCCGGCACCACCGCGCAGTTCACCACCTGGCTCAGCCGCCAGTACCCCGCCCTCTGGGACACCTACTGCGCCCGCGCCGGCCGCTCCACGCCCTGCGGCGCCACCTCCAACTACCCGCTCGTCGCGGGCAGCGGCTTCGTCGGGCAGTCCGGCTCCAACGGCGTCTCCGGCTACGTCGCCGAGGAGAGCCACATCGGCACCCTCACCTACGTCGAGTACTCCTTCGCCGTCTACACCACCGGCTTCCCGGTCGCCAAGGTGCTGAACAAGGCCGGGTACTACACCGAGCCCACCGCGAAGAACGTCGCCGTGGCCCTCACCAAGGCGCGGATCGACGAGAACCCCTCCTCGCCCCGCTACCTCACCCAGATCCTCGACGACGTCTACAACGACCGCGACCCGCGCGCCTATCCGCTCTCCAGCTACAGCTACATGATCATCCCGACGAGGCTGGAGTCGAACTTCAACGCCCAGAAGGGCAAGACGCTCGGCGCCTTCGCCTACTACTTCCTCTGCCAGGGACAGCAGAGCGTCGACAGCCTCGGCTACTCGCCGCTGCCCGTGAACCTCGTGAAGGCCGGTCTCGACCAGGTCCGCCGCGTCCCCGGCGTCGACGTCGAACGGATCAGCCTCAAGGACTGCCACAACCCCACCTTCTCCGCCGACGGCACCAACACCCTGGTGAAGCAGGCCCCCTACCCGCCCGCCTGCGACAAGCAGGGCACCGCCCAGTGCGCCACCGGCACCGGCGGCGCCAAGACCCCCACCCACGTCGGCGGCGGCTCCGCCACCGGCGGCACCGGCGGCTCCGGCTCGGCCTCCGGCACGGGCGGCACCACCACCGGCGGCACCGGATCCGGGACCGGCGGCGCGGGCACGGGCGGCACCACCGGCTCCACCGGGACCGGCTCCACCGCGGGCGGCGGCACCGGCGGCACGGCGACCGGCGGGGGAGCGGTCGACCCCGACACCGGACAGGCCGCCACCACCGGCGGCCCGGCCGCGGGCCCCGGCGGCGCCGACGCCTTCGCCGTCCCCGTCACCAGCTCCCAGGACATCGGCAGCGGCCTGCGCACCGCCCTGATGGCCATGGCCGGGGTGCTGCTGCTCGCCGTCACCGTCGGCCCCCCGCTGCTCACCCGCCGCCTGAAGCGAGACCGCCCGTGACCGCCGCGCTGCGCCGCTTCGCGGCCGCCTCCGCCGCCGCCTTCGCCCTCGTGCTGCTCACCCTCGCGGGCACCGCCGTGCTCTTCTCCGCGCCGCCGCCCGCCCAGGCCGCCGAGACCCGCTCCGCCGTCACCGTCACCGGCTCCGGCCCCTTCGCGGGACTGAAGGTGACGGTCGGCCAGACCCGCAACCTGGTCGACCAGGTCGTCAAGGTCGGCTGGCGGGGCGCCGCCCCCACCGTCTCCGACACCACCTACGCCGCCGACTACCTCCAGCTCATGCAGTGCTGGGGCGACGCGGCCACCGGCCCCGAGCCCGACCAGTGCCAGTTCGGCGGCTCCTCCGCGCTCGGCGCGGGCGCCGGCAGCCAGGCCGCCGGGGCCTACACCAACACCCGCCAGCTCTCCTACGGCCGGCTCCGGGACCCGGCGCAGACCCTGCCCCCGGCCACCGGCACGGGCATCGCCTACGTCCCCTTCCGCTCGGTCACCGGCGACACCAGCACCAAGGGCAACTGGAACGACTTCTACGACGTGACCACCAGCAACGAGGTCCCCTACGCCCGCAGCGGCCCCGACGGCACCGGCGAGGTCTGGTTCGAGACCCAGACCGGCGTCGAGGCCCCCGGTCTCGGCTGCGGCGAGGTCCGCGCCGGGACCTCCGGCGCCACCGAGGGGCGCTCCTGCTGGCTGGTCGTCGTGCCGCGCGGCCGGACCGAGGTCGACGGCTCCGCCTACACCGCGCAGCCCAGCGGGATGCTCCAGTCCTCCCCGCTCAGCGCGAGCAACTGGACCCACCGCCTCGTCGTCCCCCTGCGCTTCGAACCCACCGGCAGCTTCTGCCCGATCGGCGCCTCCGAACGCGGCACCCTCGGCCACGAACCCGTCGCCGAGGCCGTCTCCCGCTGGCAGCCCGCGCTCTGCCAGTCCGGCGGCCGCACCATCTACGGCTACGCCCAGGTCACCGACGACACCGCCCGCGCCAAACTCGTCTCCGGCAGCCCCGGCCTGGTCTTCGTCGGCCGCCCCGCCTCCGCCAACCAGATCCGCACCGGCGCCCAGCCCGTCCACCAGCCCGTCTACGCCCCCGTCGCCCTGTCCGGCCTCACCATCGGCTTCTTCATCGAGAGCCAGGCCGGCTACAACGCCCCCGACCAGGTCAAGGACCGCGACGGCACCCGGCTCACCTCGCTGGACCTCACCCCCCGGCTGGTCGCCAAACTCCTCACCGAGTCCTACCCGGACGGCAACTCCCGCTTCGCCCCCAGCACCGAGGGCAACCCCGCCAACCTCGGCCACGACCCGGAGTTCCTGCGCCTCAACCCGACCTACCGGAACCTCGACTTCGGCGGCTCCCTCGGCGACATCCTCGTCCCCGAGGCCCTGTCCGACGCCGCCTGGGAGCTGTGGAACTGGATCGACCAGGACCCGGCTGCCCGCGAGTTCCTCGACGGCACCCCCGACGACCGGGGGCGGTACGGCGAGGCCGGCAACGCGGGCATGAAGGTCAACCCGCACTACCGCGGGCTGAAGCTGCCGCGCAACGCGTACCCCAAGAGCGACCCGTTCTGCCAGCACTTCGACGACCACCCCGCCCAGCCGCTGTGCATCCAGGACAAGCACCCGTACACCGTCGACATGCGGACCGCGGCCCGCGCCGCCGCCCGCGGCGACACGCTCGCCCGCGCGACCTGGGACGGCACCGCCAGCCCGCCCGGCTACAAGAAGAACCCGCCGCAGCCCGCCGGACGCCGCGCCGTCCTCGCCCTCGCCGACACCGCCACCGCGGCCCGCTACGGCCTCGTGACCGCCCGACTGCGCAACGCCGCCGGGGAGTTCGTCGGACCCGACGCCAAGGGACTGCTCGCCGGGCAGGCCGCCATGCGCCGCGACCCCGCCAGCGGCGTCCGGCTGCCCGACCCGGCCGCCCGCGTCCGCGACGCCTACCCGCTCACCCTGCTCACCTACGCGGCGACCGTCCCCGAACGCCTCACCGCGCGCGCGGGCCAGGACTACGCGGCCCTGCTGCGGTACGCGGCGGGCGACGGGCAGCGGCCCGGCGTCGCGGCCGGCACCCTGCCCGAGGGATACGCCCCGCTGCCCGCCGCCCTGCGCGCCGAGACCCGCACCGCCGCGGCGGCCGTCGCCTCCCGCGCCGTCCCCCCGCCGGTCGGCGGCACCACCACCGGCGGCTCGTCCGGCGGCAGCGGCGGCACGAGCTCCGGCGGCGGCTCGTCCGGCGGCTCCGGCTCCTCCGGCGGCGACCAGGCGCGGGGCGCGAACACCGGCGCCACCGGCGGGACGTCCGCGTCCGCCGCCCCGCCCGCCGCCCGCCCCTCGTCCGGCGCGCCGGTCCCCGTCGCCGCCTCCGGCGGAGCGCTCGGGATCACCCCGGAACAGGCCCTCGGCGCGGTCCGCTACGCCCTCCTGATCGCCCTCGTCGCGGGGCTCGCCGCGGCCGTCTGCGGGCCGCTCCTGCCGAGGGTCGCCCCCCGTCTCGCCGCCGCCCTCCGGCACCGGCGCGAGGCCGCCAAGTCGCCCGGAGAGCAAGGGAGGTGATGCCCGCAGCGCCTTAGCGAATCCCACGACAGGTCCGCGCCAACGAACTGTCCGATCCACCGCGCCGGGCACCACCGCCCGGGCGGAAGCCTAACCCGAGAGGTACCGCACGTGAACAAGTCCCTGACCGCAGTCGCCGCCGTCGGCATCGCCGGTCTGCTCACCGGCATCGTCACCGCCACCCAGGCCGCCGCCGACCCCTCCGGCACGCCCGCCTACCGCCAGCTCTCCGGCGTCGGCTCCGACACCACCCAGGACGTGATGAACGGCCTGGCCAACGCCATCACCATCAACGGCACCAAGGTCATCGGCTCCTACGACGCCACCGGCTCGGCCCAGATCACCACCAAGGACCCCGCCACCACCCCCGGCTGCACCATCGCCCGCCCCAACGGCTCCGGCGCCGGCCGCACCGCGCTGCTCAACTCCCTCCAGGCGAACAACGGCTGCCTGGACTTCGCCCGCTCCTCCAGCCTCAACCTCGGCGCGGCCAGCCCCGGCCTCACCTACGTGCCGTTCGCCGTGGACGCCGTCAGCTACGCGGTCACCCCCACCAGCACCGTGCCGCGCAAGCTCACCCTGAACGACCTCAAGGCGATCTACCACTGTAACCCCGACTACGTGGGCACCGCGCCCAACTTCGGGCTCACCGTCTACCTGCCGCAGGCCGGTTCCGGTACCCGCAGCTTCTGGGAGTCCCAGATGGGCATCACCGAGGCCGACGTCGTCGCCGGCGTCTACCCGTGCATCAAGGACACCAAGAACGGCGCCCCGGTCCAGGAGCACGACGGCCGCGTCCTCGACGACAAGTCGATCGTGCCGTTCTCCATCGCCCAGTACAACGCGCAGAGCTCGCAGACCATCGCCGACCTGCGCGGCCGGGCCCTCCTCGGCAGCGTCGACGGCATCGCCCCGACCGTCCTCAACAACGGCTTCGGCGTGAAGCGCGACGTCTACAACGTCATCCCCACCAGCAAGCTGGGCACCGCGCCCTGGAGCACCGTCTTCGTCGGCTCCGGCTCCCTCGTCTGCCAGCAGCAGGGCGTGATCAACACCTACGGCTTCGCCACCAACCCGAACTGCGGCGACACCACCAAGCAGACCCCCTGACCCGTCCGTCCACTCCCGCAACTCCCGCAACTCCCGGAATCCCCGTAACTCCCGGAACTTCCGGACCTTCCGAGAAGGAGCGCACGACTGTGCGGAACAGAACGTTCTCGCGGACCCTCGCAGGGGGCCTCGCGAGTCTCGTGGCGGTACTGGCGGGCGGCCTCGCCCTCGCCCCCTCGGCGCGGGCCGCCGAGACCGGCACCGCGGCCGTCACCCCGGCCACCGGCGCCGACACCTCCAGCATGACGCTGACGACCTCGGCCGCCTGCCCGCCGAGCGCCACGAACATCATCGTCGCCGTGACCGGTTCGGGCTTCCCGGCGAGCGGTCAGAACGTGGTCGGCAACTCGCCGATCGCCGCCTACGGCACCACCGCCGACGGCGGGCTCGTCATCCCGCTCTCGCAGACCATGCGCGACTACGCCAACACGGCCGGCTTCACCAACCTGACGGGCAAGTACGGCTTCCTCGTCACCTGCCGCACGGCGTTCAACGGCACCAGCCTCGGCGACTTCTCCAGCGCGGTCTGGTTCACCTCCAACACGGCCTACCAGAACACCGATCCGGCCGTGAAGACCGACACCACGACCTCCCTGGCCCTCTCCCCGGCCGGTCCCGTCACCGAGGCCACCCCGGTGACCCTCACCGCGACCGTCGGCCCCGCCGGAGCCGCCGGCACCGTCCAGTTCCGCGACAACGGCACCGCGCTCGGCGCCCCCGTCTCGGTCACCGGCGGCCGGGCCGCGCTCACCACCAGCGCCCTGACCCGAGGCGGCCACACCCTCACCGCCGCGTTCACCCCGGCGAGCACCGCCTACAACGCCTCCGTCTCCGCCGGTGTCTCCTACACCGTCGACGCGGCCCCGGCGACCGCCACCACCACCGCGCTCGCCGTCTCCCCGGCCGGTACGGCGGACCAGTACAGCCCGGTCGCCCTCACCGCCACGGTGTCGCCCGCCGCCGCGGCCGGCTCCGTGAAGTTCCAGGACACCGTCGGCGCCGCCACCACCACGCTCGCCACCGTGCCCGTCTCCGGCGGCCGGGCCGCGTTCACCACCAGCGCCCTGCCCTCCGGCGACCACTCCCTCACGGCCGTCTTCGTCCCGGCCGACAGCGCCGCCTTCACCACCTCCGCCTCCGGCGCCGTGCCCTATGTGATCGGCTCCTTCAAGGGCGTCACCGCCTCCCAGAACATCACCACCACCGTCCAGTCCGGCGCCCTCGTCATCAGCGTCGACAACCCGAACGTCACCCTGCCGTCCCCGGCGCTCACCAGCGGCGGCGACCTCCTCGCCACCACCGGCGCGATCAACCCGGTGACGCTCACCGACACCCGGGCGGGCAACCCCGGCTGGTCCGTCAGCGGACAGGTCACCGACTTCTCCGACGGCGGCACCCACCGCGTCAACGGCCAGAACCTCGGCTGGACGCCCAAGGTCGTCGACAAGGGCGCCGCGCAGAGCGTGACGCCCGGGGCGCCGGTCGCCGCCGGAGCGGGCCTCGCCCCGGGCGACCCCGGCACCGCCGGACTCAAGTCCTCCCGCTCCCTCGCCACCGGCACCGGGCTCGGCACCGCCCACCTCGGCGCCGACCTGGCCCTCAACGCGCCGACCTCGACCGCGGCCGGCACCTACACCGCGACCCTCACCCTGACGGCCATCTGACCCGCCGGCCGGGACGGGCCCCCAGCCCGTCCCGGCCACCGGCCCCTCCGCGCACCGGTCCCGCCCGCGCTCGAACGGACGCCCCGACATGACCACCATCCCGGCCCGCCGCCTCGCCGCCGCCCTCGCGGCCTGCCTCCTCGCAGCCCTGCCGGCCGCCCCCGCCGCGGCCGAGCCCGCCGTGGCACCGGCGGCCCACACCCCGGCCGCCGCGCCCGCGTACCCCGCCCTGCCCGGCGACGCGACACCCGGCAAGGGCACCGGGCGCACCACCTTCGGCGTCCAGCCCTCGACCGCGAAGAAGCCCGACGCGCGGCCCCACTTCTCGTACGGAGCCACCCCCGGCGCCGTCGTCGAGGACCACATCGCCGTCTTCAACTACGGCACCGCACCGCTCACCCTGCGCGTCTACGCCCAGGACGCCTTCACCACCGCCGACGGCGGCTTCGACCTGTACGCGGCGGCCCGGCGGCCCACCGGCGTCGGCGCCTGGGTCCGGCCGCGCGCCGGCCAGGTCACCGTGCCCGCCCGCTCCCGCACCATCGTCCCGTTCACGCTGACCGTGCCCCCCGGGGCGACCCCCGGCGACCACACCGGCGGCATCGTCGCCTCCCTGTCGGCGCTCACGACCGACCGCAAGGGCAGCGAGGTCGCCGTCGACCAGCGGGTCGGCGCCCGGATCTACGTCCGCGTCGCCGGCGAACTCGCCCCCCGGCTCGCCGTCGAGGACCTCACCACCGGCTACCACGGCACGCCCAACCCCTTCGGCACGGGCGAGGCGACCGTCACGTACACCCTGCGCAACACCGGCAACGTGCGGCTCGCCGCCCGGCAGAGCGTCGAGGTCCGCGACCCGCTCGGCGGCACGGCCGACGTGCCGAAGCTCCGCGACGTCCCCGAACTCCTGCCCGGCGACAGCCTGAAGGTCACCACCACGGCCACCGGCGTGCTGCCCGCCTTCTCGGACACGACGACCGTCACGGTCGACCCCGCGCCCGTACGCGGCGACGTCCGGCACCGGATCCTGCCCCGCGTCACCCGCACCGCCGGCTTCACCGCCGTGCCCTGGGCCTCCCTGGCGCTGCTGCTCCTGCTCGCCGCCGCCACCGCCGCGCTGACCGTGCGCCGCCGGCGCCGGGCGCGCGCCGCCCGGGACGAACCGGCCCGCACCCCGCCGCGCCCCCGGCGGCCGGCCGTCGCCACGGCGGCGGTGCTGCTGGCCGCCGCGACGGCCGCGACCGGGACGTCCGCCGCCCCGGCCCGCGCGGCCGACGCCGCCCCGGCCCCTGCCGCCGCGGGCGCGCTCGCCGTGCTGCCGCCGAGCGGGGCGGACACCCAGCCCCTCACCCTCGTCACCGACGCGCCCTGCCCCGCCCGCACCACCCACGTCATCGCCCGCGTCTCCGGCGCCGGGTTCGCGCGCGGCGGACAGATCGTCGTCGGCAACGCCCCGGTCGGCACCTACGCGCGCGTCCCCGGCGGCGGCCTGTCCGTGCCGCTCCTCGCCACCCTGCGGGACTACGCCGCCACCGCCGGGTTCACCACCCTGCGCGGCGGCTACTCCTTCACCGTCAGCTGCCTCCAGGGAGCCTTCCAGGCCACCGGAGCGCGCGAGTTCACCGGCACCCTGCGGTTCACCACGGCGAGCTCCTACCAGGACGGCACCGCGATCCGCACGCCCACCGGACCCGCCGTGGCCCCGCTCCCCGCCGCGACCGGCGCCGTCCCGCCGCCCGTCCCCCGCCCGGCCGCCGCGCCCGCCCCCGCCGCCCCGGCGTCAGGCGGCGCCCTCACCGCCTGGTCGGCGACCGGCTTCGGCGTCGCGCTGCTCGCGCTCGTCGCGGGCGCGGCGCTGTGGGCGCGCGGCCGACGGCGGCCCGCCGGCGACGCACCCGCCGCCACCTGAACCACCGATCCAGCCCACCACCCCCTCCGTCCTCCAGGGAGAGAACGTGTCCACCACCACCCGGACCCCGCGCGGGTCCGCCAGGACCGGCGCCCGCGTCGGCACCCTCGTCGCCGCCTTCGGCACCGCCGGACTGCTCGTCAGCGCCGGGCTCCTCGCCCAGGCGCAGTCCGCCCACGCCGCCGACGCCCCCGGCGTCCTCACGGTGACGCCCGCGACCGGCACCGACACCAGCGGGATCACGCTCACCACCGCCGGGGCCTGCCCGGCCGACGCCACCCACCTCATCGTGGCCGTCAAGGGCTCCGGCTTCCCGGCCGACGGCCAGAACGTGGTCAGCAACTCGCCGATCACCGCGTACTCCACCGTGCCGAACGGCGGCATCGTCGTGCCGCTGACGCAGACCATGCGGGACTACGCCAGCACCGCCGGGTTCACCACCCTCCAGGGCCGCTACGACTTCACCCTCACCTGCCGCAAGGCGTTCAACGGCACCAGCCTCGGCGACTTCGCCGCCCCGGTCTGGTTCACCTCCGACACCGCCTACAGGAACACCGACCCGGCCCTGCCGACCACCCCGCCCACCACCACCGCCACCCCCTCGGACACCCCCACGCCGACGGCCACGACCACGCCGACCGACACCGCCTCGCCCACCGCCACCGCCTCCCCGACGGACACGGCGACGCCCACCGACAGCCCCACGCCCACCGACACCGCCTCGCCCACCGACACGGCCTCCCCGACCGCCACCGCCTCCGCCGACGGCGGCGCCACGGGCGGCGGCTCCCAGGACGTCTCCACCCAGGTCGCCGGCGGCTCCTCCGGCGGCCGAGGCACCCTCGCCAGCACCGGCGCGCAGGCCGGGGCGCTCGGCGCCCTGTCCGCCGCCCTCGTCCTCGCCGGAGTCGTCCTGGTCCGCCGCGCCCGCCGCCACGAGGACTTCCCCGCCACCGACCTGCCCCAGGCCTGAGCCGCCCGCACCACGGAAGCGAAGGACGACACCATGCGCATCCCCCAGGCGGTACGCCGCCCCCTGACGGCCGGCCTCGTCGCCGTCCTCGCGGCCGGGGCCCTCGGCCTCGGCACGGGCGCCGCCGCCCACGCCGACGCCCCCGGCACGCTGGAGGTGACCCCCGCCACCGGCACGGACACCAGCGGCATCACCCTCACCACAGGCGCCCCCTGCCCCGACGCCGCCACCCACCTCATCGTGGGCGTGAAGGGCTCGGGCTTCCCCGCCGACGGCCAGATCGTCGTCAGCAACTCGCCCATCGCCACGTACGCGACGGCCCCCGGCGGCGGCATCGTCGTCCCCCTGACGCAGACCATGCGGGACTACGCCGCCACCGCCGGGTTCACCACCCTCCAGGGCCGCTACGACTTCACCCTCACCTGCCGGGCGGCGTTCGGCTCCGCGACGTACGGCGACTTCGCCGCCCCGATCTGGTTCACCTCCAACACCGCCTACCGCAGCACCGCGCCGGTCACCGCGACCACCACCACCCTCGCGGCGAACCCGGCCGGAGCGGTCGTCCAGGGCACGCCCGTCAAGCTGACCGCGACCGTCGCCCCCGCCGCCGCGACCGGCACCGTCCGCTTCCTCGACGGCACCACCGCGCTCGGCGCCCCGGTGCCCGTCACCGCGGGCACGGCCGCCCTCACCACCGCCGCCCTCGCCGTCGGAGCCCACGCCCTGAAGGCCGAGTTCACCCCGGCCGACCCGGCGGTCCACGCGCCCTCCACGACCGCCCCGCTCGCCCTCACCGTCACGATCAAGCCCCCGGCGCTGCTCACCCCCGCCAAGGTCACCGGCACCGCACGGGTCGGCTCCACCGTCACCTGCGCCGTCATCTTCGGCGGCGCCGCCTCCGTGAGCTACGCCTGGCTGCGCGACGGCGTGCCCGTCGCGGGCGCCACCGGACGCACCCGCGCCCTCGTCGCCGCCGACCAGCCGCACCGCGTCGCCTGCCGCGCCAAGGCCGTCAACACCACCGGCAGCACCCTCTCCACCAGCCCCGCCCCGCTCGTGGCCCTCGGCCCGGCCCCGCGCAACGTCACGAAGCCGAGCGTCGCCGGCACCCACAAGGCCGGGTACCGGCAGACGGCCAAGCCCGGCGGCTGGACGCCCGCCGCCACCACGTACACCTACGTGTGGAAGCGCGACGGCCGGGTCATCGGCGGCGCCACCCGCGCCACCTACACCGCGACCCGCGCCGACCGGGGCCACCGCCTCACCGTGACCGTCACCGCCGCCCGCCCCGGCTACGCCAAGGGCACCGCCACCTCCGCCGCGGTGAGGATCGGATGACCACGGCCACGGCGCCCGTTCCCACCCCGCCCCCGGCGGCCGGCCCCCGGGCGGCCCCCGGGGGCGGGGCGGCCCGCCCGGCACCCCCGGGGGCCGGGCCCCGGCTGCGCGTCGCCGGGGCCGCGCTCGGCATCCTCGCCGCCCTGCTGCTCGGGCTCGTCGTCGACGCGGGCCTCGTCAGCGACCTGCGGCAGGCCCGCGACCGGCAGGTCGACTACGCCGCCTTCCGCGCCGCCCTCGCCAACGGCGTCGCCCCGGTGGGCGCGTCGGCGGGCGGCGGCCGGGCCCCCGAGCCCGGCGAACCAGTGGCCGTCCTGGAGATCCCGGCGCTGCGGCTGCGCGAGGTGATCGGCGAGGGCACCACCGCCGAGGGCCTGACCAGGGGCCCGGGCCACCGCCGGGACACCCCCCTGCCGGGCCAGGCCGGGACCAGCGTCGTCATGGGCCGCCAGGCCGCCTACGGGGGTCCCTTCCGGCGGCTCGGCGAACTGAGCACCGGCGACACGATCACCGTCATCACCGGCCAGGGCACCCACCGCTACCGGGTCATCGGCCCGCGCCGGGCCGGCGACCCCCAGCCGCCCGCCCCGGCGGCGGGCCGGGGCCGGCTCACCCTCGTCACCGCCGACGGCACGCCGTACATGCCCCACGGCGTGCTGCGGGTGGACGCCGACCTGGTCTCGGACCCGCAGCCCACCCCGGCGCCCGCCGTGCGGCCCGGCGCGCTGCCCGAGGACGAGAAGCCGATGGCCGCCCAGCGGTCCGCGTGGCTGCCGCTCGTCCTGTGGGGCCAGGCCCTGCTCCTCGCGGCCGCCGCCCTCGCCTGGGCCCACGCCCGCTGGGGCCGCCGGCACGCCTGGGTCGTGGGCGTCCCGCTGCTCGGCGCCCTCGGCCTGGCCACCGCCGACCACCTGCTCCTGCTCCTGCCCGGCCTGCTGTGACCGGGACGACCGGCCCGACGCGTACGACCAGCCCGATGCGTACGACCTGTGCGACCCGACCGAAGGACGTGCCGTGACCGAACAGACGACCCTCCCCACCGAGACCACGCTCCCGCTCCCGGCGCTCCCGGCGCTCCCGGATGTCCGGGACGGGGCGACCGGGGCGACGCTCGAAGCACGCCTGATCTCGGCCTGGTTCGGCGAGCGGAAGGTCCTCGACCGGGTGTCGCTGACCATGCCCGCCGGGCTGGTCACCGCCCTCATCGGCCCGTCCGGCTGCGGCAAGTCGACCTTCCTGCGGATCCTCAACCGGATGCACGAGCTCGTCCCCGCCGCCTCCCTCGCCGGGGAGGTCCTCGTCGACGGCGCGGACGTGTACGCGGCGGGGCAGCGGCTGACCGACGCGCGGCGGACGGTGGGCATGGTCTTCCAGAAGCCCAACCCGTTCCCCGCCATGTCGATCTACGACAACGTCACCGCCGGCCTCAAGCTCACCGGCACCCGCCTCGGTGGCGCGGCCAAGGACGCCCTCGTCGAGGAATGCCTGGCCAAGGCGGGCCTGTGGAAGGAGGTCAGGGACCGGCTGCGGCAGCCCGGCGGCGCGCTCTCCGGCGGCCAGCAGCAGCGCCTGTGCATCGCCCGCTCGCTCGCCGTGCGGCCCAAGGTGCTCCTCATGGACGAGCCCTGCTCCGCCCTGGACCCCACCTCGACCCGCCGGATCGAGGAGACCATCCGCGAGCTCGCGCGCGAGGTGACCATCGTGATCGTCACCCACAACATGCAGCAGGCCGCCCGGGTCTCCGACCAGTGCGCCTTCTTCCTCGCCGAGCAGGGCACCCCGGGCGCGATCGTCGAGCACGGCCCCACCCCGGCCATGTTCTCGGCCCCCGCCGACCCCCGTACCGCCGACTACGTGGAGGGCCGCTTCGGCTGAGCGTCCTCCGGCCGTGCTCCGGCCGTGCTCCGGCCGGGCTTCGGCCGTCCTTCGACTGTGCCCCGGCCGTCCTTCAGGTCGCCCTTCAGGCCGCCGACTCCGCCGGGGCCGACCGCTCCCAGGCCGTCGTCAGCCCGTCGAGCCAGGCGGGCGGCAGCTCGGCGGCGTCCCACTCCGCCCGCAGCGGCTCCGGATCGTCCAGCAGGCGCTCCAGGACGGCGATGCTGGTGGGGGAGTGGACGAGCGAGTAGCGGCCGTGGACCGCGATGGCGCTGCCCGCCCCGTACGCCTCGAACAGGCGCTCAAGGCGGGCCCGGTGACGGTCCGTGAACTCCGTGAGCCGCCCCGGATACCCGGCCCGCTGGCGTGAGGTGCGGGTGGCGAGGACGGCCTTCAGGACCTGGTCGGTCGCCTCGGGGTCGAGGTCGGACACCTCGGTGAACGACAGGTACAGCGGCAGCACCGCGACCTTCGCCCGCTCCAGCTCCATCCGCCCGACCGGCGGCCGTTCGTCGGCGGACCGCTCCGGCACGCCCGCCGCGACGGCCCGGCGCAGGGCGTCCTCGGCGATCCCGCCGAGCCCGTCGGCCGCGCTCCTCGCCCCGTCGCGCCAGCCCGAGCCGTAGCCGGGGTCCGCCCCCGGCGGCGTCCGGCGCGCGAGCGCGTCCACCTCCTGGTGGGCCAACGCGAGGGCGCCGGCCTCGACGAGTCCGATCAGCTCCTCCGCGTCGCCGGAGTAGACCCCGGCCCTGGCGAGCAGCTGGACGAGCGTGGTGCGGGCGTTGCCGACGCTGGCCGCGTCCAGTTGCTGCCGTCCTTCGTCGTGGGCGTTCATGGGTCCTCCTCGTCGCGCATGGGGCAGCGGGGCCGAGCGTACGCGGAACGCTCAGACTTCCGGTGTACGCCCCCGCCACGGGGTCCGACCGTGGGGTGACGTGCCGGGCGGTGCCGGCGCCGTAGCGTCGCCCCCATGCTCACAACGACCCGGGCGGCCGCCGCCGCCCTCCTCGCCTGCGCCCTCGCCTTACCGGCGGCGGTGCCGTCCGCCGCCGCGCCCGCGCCCGCCGCGTCCGCCCGCGCCTCGACGCCCGCCCCGCTCGAACTGCCCGCGCCCACCGGCCCGGAGCGCGTCGGCAGCACGGTCCTGCACCTCGTCGACCGCTCCCGCCGCGACCCCTGGGTGCCCACGGCCGACGGGCGCGAGCTGATGGTGACCCTCCACTACCCGGCGGCCCGCCGCTCGCACGGCGCCCCCGCCCCGTACGCGACCGAGGGGGAGGCCCGGCTGCTGCTGGGCGGCATCGGCGTCGGGGACCCGGCGGCGGCCCACGCGCTGGCCGCGATGCCCACGCACAGCGAGACCGGGGTGCGGCCCGCGCCGGGCCGTCACCCCCTGGTGGTCCTCTCGCCCGGCTTCAGCGTGTCGCGGTTCACCCTCACCCACCTCGCCGAGGACCTGGCCTCGCGCGGCTACGTCGTGGCGTCCGTCGACCACGCCTACGAGTCCTACGGCACGGCCGTGCCCGACGGCCGGATCCTCACCTGTGTGGCGTGCGAGGCGCTCGACGAGGACGGCGTGCCCCCGAGCACCGTCACCGCCGCCCGCGCGGCGGACACGCGCTTCCTGCTCGACCGGCTGACCGGCCCGCGCCCCGCCTGGCGGTACGCGGGCGCCATCGACCGGAGCAGGATCGGCATGGCCGGGCACTCCATCGGCGGCGCGAGCGCGGCCACCGCGATGCTCGCGGACCGGCGCGTCGACGCCGGGGTGAACATGGACGGCGCGTTCTGGGACACCCTGCCCGCCGGGGGGCTGGGCGGGCGGCCGTTCCTGCTGCTCGGCACAGGCGACGCGGTGCACCTGCCGGGCGGCCAGGACGCCACCTGGGACGCCACCTGGCCGCAGCTCGGCGGCTGGAAGCGCTGGCTGACCGTGGCTGGGACGGACCACTTCAGCTTCTCGGACGGGCCGGTGCTCCAGCGCCGCTTCGGGCTGCCCACCGGCGGCATCGAGGCCGAACGGGCGCTGGCCCTCACCCGCGTCTACGTCGGCGCCTTCTTCGACCGGCACCTGCGCGGCCGCTCCGAACCCCTCCTCGCGGGGCCGAGCCCGCTGCACCCGGAGGTCAGGTTCCACCGGCCCTGAGCCGGCCGGGGGCCGGGGCCCGGGGGCCGGGGCGCGTGGTCCCCGCCCCGGTCCCCGGGGGCGCACCCCCGTGCCGCCCCCGGAGCCGGGGCGGGGGCCCGGCTCAGCGCAGCGACGCGACGGTCGGGACGACGACCCCGTACAGGTCCCCGATGGTCGCGAGCGCGCCCCGGTGCAGCTCATCGGCCGTCACCTCGCCCGCGGCGGTGCCCAGGGGGCGGGTGGCGCAGGCGTCGGCGACGACGGTGGGCCGGTCGCCGCGCAGGAAGGCGCCCGCGGTCGTGAACGCCACGCACATGTGGGTCATGAACCCGGCGACGACGAGGTCCTTGTTCCCGGCGGCGTCCAGGTGCTCGGCCAGGTCGGTGCCGACGAAGCCGTCCGGCGCGGTCTTCACCACGACGGGCTCGCCCTCGACCGGGGCGACCCGGGGGTGGATCGCCCCGATCTCGGCGCGGATGTCGTACGGAGTGCCCTCGCCGCCGTCGTTGACGACGTGGACGACCTTGGCGCCGGCCGCCCGCGCCCGGGCCAGCAGCTCGGCGGCGGAGTCGAGCGCCGCCTCCCAGCCGTCCAGCTCCATCACGCCCCGCGTGTAGGTGTTCTGGTAGTCGATCAGGAGCAGCGTGGCCCCGGCGAGCGAGGCGGGGGCGGCGTCGAAGCCGTCGAGCTCGCGCAGCGTGGTGGAGGGGGAGGAGGCGGACATGGGGCGCCCTTTCGGTGGGTGGGATGGGAGTGGGGCCGGGGGAGCTCCCGGCGCCGTGTCTCCACGTTACGAACGTGCACCCGATGGCCGCAATGTCATGCGACTTGCAGATCCGGACATCGGCAAGGGCTTCCGTTGTTAGCTACTTAGCCATGGTGCTAAAAAGATCTCCGTGAGCGAACCAGACGACGACGCCGGCGTGTTCCGCGCCCTCGCCGACCCCACCCGGCGCCAGATCCTCGAAGACCTCCGCGCCGCCGGTGAACTGCCCGCCGGCGAGATCGCGGGCCGCTTCGCCATCAGCGCCCCCTCGATCTCCCGGCACCTCGGCGTCCTCAAGGGCGCCGGACTCGTCACCGAGCGGCGGGACGGCAACCGGATCCTCTACTCCCTCGTCGAGGACCGGCTCGCCACCAGCGTGGGGCGCTTCCTCAGCGCCGTGTGCCCCGAGCAGATCGTCCTGCGTCACACCAAATGGCGCCCCGGCCCCGGCGGCGACGCCCAGGAGCCCCACCAGTCCCACCAGCCCCACGGGCAGGAGCACCCGGCATGAGACCCCCGCACCTCGCCTCCGTCATCGAGCGCCGGCTGCTCGTCAACTACCGGGTCGCGCCCGAGGCCGTCGCCCCGCTGCTGCCCGCGCCGCTGCGCCCGCAGCTCGTGCGCGGGCACGCCGTCGCCGGGATCTGCCTGCTCCGGCTCGGCTCGGTGCGCCCCGCGTGGGCGCCCGCCGCGCTCGGGCTGCGCAGCGAGAACGCGGCCCACCGCATCGCCGTCGAATGGGACGGCCCCGACGGCGTGGAGACCGGCGTCTACATCCCGCGCCGCGACACCGCCTCGCTGGTCAACCGGCTGGCCGGGGGCCGGGTCTTCCCCGGCGAGCACGGCCATGCCGACTTCACGGTCCGGGAGACCCCCGACACCCTGCGGGTGGCGTACGCGACCCGCGACGGGCTGACCGGCGTCGACGTCACCGCGCGGATCGCCGACCGCCTGGAGGGCAGCGCCCTGTTCGCCGGCCTCGACGAGGCGTCCGCCTTCTTCCGCGCGGGCGACCGGGGCTGGTCGGAGACCCGCTCGGGTCGCGCCCTGGACGGGATGCGGCTCCGGACGGACGCCTGGCGCATCGAGCCGGGCCGGATCGTCTCGGCCCGCTCCAGCTACTTCGACGACCCCGAGCGCTTCCCGCCGGGCACCGCGGTCCTGGACTCCGTCCTGGTCATGCGCCAGGTCCCGGTGCGCTGGCAGGCCCTGCCGGACCTGCCCCTCACCGCGCCCGCCGAGGCGGGCTACGCCGCCGGGCCGGGGCCGCGGAAGGTCCTGCGGTAGGCCGCGGGGGAGACGCCGACGGCCGTGTGCAGGTGCCGTCGGAGGGAGGTGTCGGTGCCGAACCCGGCCTTCGCCGCGATCGTGTCGACCGGGTAGTCGGTCGACTCCAGCAGGTGCCTCGCGTGCGCGAGGCGCTGCTGGATGACCCACTGGCCGGGGCTGACGCCCACCTCGTTCTGGAAGCGGCGGATGAAGGTGCGCCGGCTCATCCGCGCGCGGGCCGCGAGGTCGTCGAGGGTCAGCGGGGCCTGGAGGTTCTCCAGGGCCCACTGGCGTGCTCCCGAGGTGCTCTGCGCCGTCGGCCCGGGCACCGGCTGGACGATGAACTGGGCCTGTCCCCCCTCGCGCCAGGGAGGCACCACGCAGTGGCGGGCCACGGCGTTCGCCACCTCGCTCCCGTGGTCCTCGCGGACCATGTGCAGGGACAGGTCGATGCCCGCCGTGGCCCCCGCCGCCGTCAGCACGTCGCCGTCGTCGACGAAGAGCACGGTGGGATCCAGGAGCACCCGGGGGAACCGCGCGCGGAACGGCCCGCTCAGCTCCCAGTGGGTCGTCGCCCGGCGCCCGTCCAGCAAGCCGACGGCGGCCAGCACGAAGGCGCCGGTGCAGAAGGACACCAGCCGGGCCCGCGTCCGCACCTCGTGCAGCGCCGCCGCCACGGCGGGCGGCACCTCGCGCGACAGGCAGCCGGGGTCGATGGGCGGGACCACGACGGTGTCCGCCTCGTACAGGGCCTCGATCGAGTGGGTGGGCGTGACGGAGAAGTCCGCGTTGGTGCGGACCGGCCCGCCGTCCACGCCGCAGGTCGACACCTCGTACCGGCCGTCCGCGACGCCGAAGATCCGGCTCGGGATGCCGAGATCGAAGGGGTACACGCCGTCCAGGGCGAGAGTGACCACTTTGTGCGCCATGGCGCAATCGTATCGAACCATGGCATGTATGCCATGGTCGCCGGATCGGCCACGGTGGACGGTGGAGCCATGAACCTCCACATCACCGACACAGAGGCACCGCTGATGCGTGCCGTACAGCAGGACTCCTTCGGCGGCACCGAGGTCCTCCGCATACGGGAGGTGGCGCGGCCGGAGCCGGCGGTCGGCGAGATCCGCGTGGCCATGCGGGCGGCGGGGCTCAACCCGACGGACTGCCAGCACCGGGCCGGCGGCCTGTTCCTCAAGGACCTCCCCCTGACCCTCGGGTGGGACGTCTCCGGAGTGGTCGACGCGGTCGGCCTGGGCGTCACGATCTTCGAGCCGGGTGACGAGGTCTTCGGGATGCTCCCCTACCCCTACGGGGCGGGCGCGCACGCCGAGTTCGCGACGGGCCCCGCCCGTGCCTTCGCCCTGAAGCCGAAGTCGCTCGACCACGTCCTGGCGGCGGCGCTGCCCCTGGCCTCGCTCACCGCCTACCAGGCCATCGTGGACACGGCGCACCTGCGCGGCGGGCAGCGTGCCCTGATCCACGCGGCCACCGGTGGTGTGGGGCACCTCGCCGTGCAGATCGCCAAGGCCCGGGGGGCGCACGTCACCGCCACCACCCTCGGCGACCACGAGGAGTTCGTGCGCGGGCTGGGCGCGGACGTGGTCATCGACAACGCCACCACCGACTTCGCCGCGGTGGCCGGTGACATGGACTTCGTCCTGGACCTGGTCGGAGGTCCGGTGCGGACCGCTTCGATGGCCCTGCTGCGTCCCGGCGGCACGATGGTCACGACCGTGCCCACGCCGATCCTCGGCGCGGAGTGCACCGCCGGCCGGGTGCGGATGATCGGGGTGCAGAGCGACCACGCGGGGATGCGGGCCATCGCCGGCCTCGCGGAGACGGGGGCCCTGGTACCGCGCGTCGCCGCCGCCTTCCCGCTGTCCCGGGCGGCCGAGGCCCACGCGCTGCTGGAGCGGGGCGACATGACCGGGAAGGTGGTCCTCGTGGCCGACTGAGCGACTGAGCGGCTCGCCGTCCGAGGGGGGCCGGCCGGGCGTCGGACATCGGGCGCGGGGGCGGGGCGGGCCCATCGGCCGCCCCGCCCCGCCCCCCCGCCGAGGCGCTACGGCAGGCGGCCCGACGTCCCGTCGCCGACCGGGTCCAGGTCCAGCAGCTCCTCGCGCGGCGGGGCCCCGGCCCCGGCCACCGCGGCTGCGGCCCCGGCCTGGCGCCGGCGCCGCAGCGCGGACAGGCGGGTGGCGACCGGCTCGGTGTAGCGGGCGGTCAGCGGGCCGAGGACGACGAGGATGAGCACGTACGCGGTGGCCAGCGGCCCCAGCGAGGGCTCGATGCCCGCCGACACGGCCAGGCCCGCGATGACGATCGAGAACTCGCCGCGCGCCACCAGCGTGCCGCCCGCCCGCCAGCGCCCCTTGACCGAGATCCCGGCCCGGCGGGCCGCCCAGTACCCCGTGGCGATCTTCGTGGCGGCGGTGACCACCGCCAGCGCGAGCGCGGGCAGCAGCACCGGCGGAATGCTCGCCGGGTCGGTGTGCAGGCCGAAGAAGACGAAGAAGACCGCGGCGAACAGGTCCCGCAGCGGGCTCAGCAGGTTGTGGGCGCCCTCGGCGACCTCGCCCGAGAGCGCGATGCCGACCAGGAACGCGCCGACGGCGGCGGACACCTGGAGCTGCTGCGCCACTCCCGCGACCAGCAGGGTCAGCCCCAGCACCACGAGCAGCAGCTTCTCCGGGTCGTCACTGGAGACGAACCGGGAGATCAGGCGCCCGTACCGCAGGGCGAGGAAGAGCACGAGCCCGGCGACGCCCAGCGCCACGGCGAGGGTCACGCTGCCCGCCGCGAGCCCGACCCCGGCGAGCAGCGCGGTGACGATCGGCAGGTAGACCGCCATCGCCAGGTCCTCCAGGACCAGGATGCTCAGCACCACCGGGGTCTCCCGGTTGCCGAGCCGGCCCAGGTCGCCGAGGACCTTCGCGATGACGCCGGAGGAGGAGATCCAGGTGACGCCCGCCAGCACCACGGCGGCGACCGGGCCCCAGCCGAGCAGCAGCGCGGCGACCGCGCCGGGCAGCGCGTTGAACGCCGCGTCGACCAGGCCGGCGGGGTACTGCGTCTTGAGGTTGGTGACCAGATCGGTCGCCGTGTACTCCAGGCCGAGCATCAGCAGCAGGAGGATCACGCCGATCTCGGCGCCGATCGCCACGAACTCCTCACTGGCGCCCAGCGGCAGCAGCCCGCCCTCGCCGAAGGCGAGACCGGCCAGGAGGTAGAGCGGGATGGGGGAGAACTTGAGCCGTCCGGCGAGCCGGCCCAGCAGGCCGAGACCGAGGATGATCGCACCGAACTCGATGAGGAAGACGGCGGACGAGTGCATGGATCACTCCCTTCCGAGTATCAGGGCGGCGGCGTCGACGCCTTCGCGGGTGCCGATCACGATGAGGGTGTCGCCCCCGGCGAGCCGGAAGTCCGGTCCGGGGGAGGGGACGGCGTCGGCGCGGCGCAGCACCGCCACGATGGAGACGCCGGTCTCGGTGCGGGTCCTGGTCTCGCCGAGCAGCCGGCCGCTCCAGTGCGAGCCGGCGGCCAGCTCGATCCGCTCGGCGACCAGGCCCAGGTCCGTGGTGGAGAGCAGGCTGGGGCTGTGGTGGGACGGCATCAGCGCGTCGATGAGTGCTTCGGACTCCCCGGCGGTCAGCCGGACCGACAAGGAGCATTCGTCGGGGTCGTCGCCGCGGTACGCGTTGAGCACCCGGCTCCCGTCCCGCCCCGCCACCACGGACAGGCGCCGGTCCTCGCGCGTGGTGAGGTCGTAGCGGACCCCGATCCCGGGCAGCGGTGTACGGCTCATGCGCGCAGCGGGCATGACGGGTCTCCTCGGCGAGGGTGGGCAGCATGAAGGAAGACGGACCGTGAGGCGGGCGTCTTGAGAATTACTTTACCCAGGCAACAAAGTGGCTGATTCGCCGGGATAGCGGAGGATCACCCCCAGAACGGACGGGGCCGAGGCGCCCCGGCCGGGCTGCTCCGGGTCTGCCGGCCGGGCCGTTCCGGGTCCGTGAGGGCCTCCGCGAACCGGTCCGCGAACAGCATCAGCCCGTCCCGCTCCGGCCCGCCCCGCGCGACCCGCAGCCCGTGCCGCCGCCCCCAGAACGCCACCCGCACCACCAGCAGTTGGGCCCACCGCCGGACCCGCTCCCGGTCGAGACCGGCGGCCTCCGCGTAGACGGCCAGCGTCCGGAAGGCGGCGGCGCGCGGATCGGAGAGGCCGAGGAGGTGGAGGGCGCGGGTCTTCAGGAACGTGCCCCCGTCGTACGCCGGATCGCCCACGCAGCCCTTGGGGTCCACCGCCAGCCACGGCTCGCGCTCCGCCCGCAGCACGTTGCGCGCGTGCAGGTCGCCGTGGACCAGGGTGTCCGGCTGCGCCCGCGCCAACTCCCGTACGGTGGCCAGCGCGGCGCCCACCACCCGGTCCGGCATCGTGTGCGCCAGCTCCCCGGCGTCCCGCCGCAGCTCCTCCTCCCACTCCCCGGCCCGCTCGCTCAGCCTCGGCAGCCCGGCGGGCGCGGGTACGGCGAGCCTGCGCCCGAGCGCGCCCGCCACCCGGGCCGTCTCGTCCGGGTCGCCCAGCGCTTCCAGGGTCGTCGGCTCGGCCCGCTCCAGGAGCATCGCGAAGCTCGCGTCGTCGCGCGCGTACAGGTGGACCGCGCCCCGGCCCGCCCACACGGCGAAGGCGTCCGGTTCATGGGTGTTGCCCGGGTGCGGGAACGACACCTTGAGCACCGCGGGCTGCCCGCCCGGCCGCCGGACGGGCACGATCAGGCCCACGCCGCCGTGCAGCACCGGCCCGTCCGGCACGCAGTCCCACCGCTCCAGCGACGATTCGACGAGGGCCGGCAGGCGGTCGATCCAGGCCGTGCCCGCACCGCCCTCGCGTGCGACGGTGGCGTGGGTGAACTCCTGCGGAACGGCGATCATTCCGGCACCCTACGGGCCGGGGGCCGGAACGGCCTTGCACCGGCACCGGCGTCATGATCGTATGTGCCTTCTTTCGGGCGATCATGACACGTGGGGGCAGGGAATGACCGGAAACATGGACAGACGTTCCGTCATGCGGGGGATGGCGACCGCGGGCATCGGCGCCGCCGGAGCCGTGGCGATGGGCGCCACCCCGGCGTACGCCGCAGGGGCGGGCGACGACCCGTACAGCGTCGACGTCATCGCCAAGGGCGCCGACCCGACCGGCGCCACGCCCAGCGACACCGCGTTCCGCGCGGCCGCCGCCGAAGTCCTCGCCTCGTTCCAGGGCGGCCCGATCTCGGGAGCGATCCCGAAGAAGGTCCTGGTCATCCCGCCCGGCAACTACCTGCTGACGCAGCCCGACTCGCTGCTGCCCGGCATCGACGGCAAGGGCAACGGCGGCATCGTCGACGGCCTCTCGATCACCGGCTACGGCAAGCGGCTCTCCCGGATCGTGTACGCGCCCACCACGGACGACACCACCCTGTGGACCAACTACCGCCGCTACAAGAACATCCGGATCTCCGGACTCACCTTCACCAGTAACAACCCCACGTCCAGCTTCTGTTACGCCTACTCCACCGACGGCGGCTACGGCGTCCAGGACACCTGGTACACCGACGTCGAGTGGCGCGGAAGCTGGAAGCGCGGCATCGGGCTCGACGGGCCCGTCGACTCGCCCGACCACTCCCTGCCCGAGTCCGACCTCAACAGCGAGATGGGCTGGGACCACTGCCAGATCGGCGGCAGCTACTCCGAGGCGTTCCTGGTCATGGGGATGAAGCCGACGGCCACCCAGCAGGACCAGTTCCTGAACTACTGGTTCCGCGACTGCAAGGTGGAGTTCAAGTCCGGGGTGTTCGTGAAGAACAACCGGGGCGGCTCCATGAACGTCACCGGCGGCTCCTACATCCTCACCGACCCCGTGGCCCCCGGCACCTTCTTCCAGCTCGGCTCCGAGGCCACCACCCGCGCCGACTCCGTCGCCCGGCTCTACGTCCAGGGCGTCCGCTTCGAGCTGCACAACGCCGACCAGAAGGTCATCGACTCGCGCTGGCACAAGGGCACCATCACCTTCGTGTCCTGCGACGACACCGCCGTCAGCCACCAGTCCTGGACCAACGGCGCCGTGCCCCACACGTACGCCTTCGACGCCATCGGCAACAGCGGCCCCATGGTCCGCTACACCGACTGCGCCCTGATGGGCTCCCACCGGGTGAGCACCGGCAGCACGCCGACCACCGTCGGCAAGGTGCTCTACGACGGCTGCCGCTTCATCGACATGGCCAGGTCCACCGGCGGCGACTCCACCGCCTTCCTCCGCTGGACCGGAACGGCGGCACCCCGCCACGAGATCCGCGACTGCCTCACCGGCGCGACCTACACGCCCGACGTCAGGTACCCCGCCTGACGCCCCGTGGGGGCCGCGGCGCGGTGCCGAGGCCCCCACGTCGTACGCTGCCAGGCGTATCGATGAAGGACGAAGGGGAAGATTCCGCTCATGGGGCGTCAGAAGCGTGTGTACATAGCGGGTTCGACGGCGGTCGCGGCGGTGCTGCTCGCGGTCACCGGATGTGCCGGTCAGGGAGGCGGCGGCGCGTCCGGCGACGCCAAGGGCAGGACCACGGCACCCGCCCCCCGCACTCCGTCCGGCGACGCCAAGGGCCCGGCCGACGGCACGCTCCCCGGGATCCCGGCCGCCGCCGAGGCCCGCACCAGCCTCGCCGCCCTCAAGGTCGCGCCCGAGGGCCCGATGACCGGCTACAGCCGCGACCGCTTCCCGCACTGGGCGGAACAGGGCGCCAACTGCAACACCCGCGAGACCGTCCTCGCCCGCGACGGCGCCGGTGTGCGCCGCGATGCGCAGTGCAAGGCCGTCTCCGGCACCTGGACCAGCGTCTACGACGGCAAGACCTTCACCAAGGCGTCGGGCCTCGACATCGACCACACGGTCCCGCTCGCCAACGCCTGGCGCTCCGGCGCGGCCAAGTGGACCCAGGAGAAGCGCAAGGCCTTCGCCAACGACCTCACCCACCCCCAGCTCCTCGCCGTCTCGGCCGTCTCCAACCGCTCCAAGGGCGACCAGGGCCCCGACGAGTGGCAGCCCCCGGCGCGCTCCTACTGGTGCGCGTACGCCCGCTCCTGGACCGAGGTCAAGTCGGTGTACGGGCTCACCGTGACGCCCCAGGAGAAGGCCACCCTCGGCCGGATGCTGGACACCTGCGCGGGCTGACCGCCCCTCCTGGCCCTCTCGCCCCTCCTGGCCCGGCCCGTCACCCCCGCACCCCCATCTTTCGCGAGGGATCCGCGACCGGATTATGGGGTGGCAGCTCCCATGTGCCAACCGGACGGATCGCGTTGACTTGCGCATGTCGCTCGGCGCCGAACGGCACGGAAGCCGCCCCAGTGCGCGCCGACCACGCGCACCCGACCCGGAGGAGACGACATGAGCCTCCCGCCCTAGTCATCCTCAGTCATCCTCGGCCCGGCACCGTCCCGGCGAGGGCGCCCCACGCCCCGCCCGGACCGCCGGCCGCCACCCGCACGGGCGGCACGGCCGGACAGGGGGCGCCCCACGCCCCCCGCGAGCGCCGTGACGCACCCGCCCCGAAGATGCCGTCGGCGGCACCTCGACGACCACAGAGGCTGACATGCGCGACCAACGATGGGTCCACCGGTTCCTCTTCGCCTGGAACGACTCCCTCTTCTTCGATCCGCTCGACATGTACCACGAGCCCCGGAAGGACCACTTCCTCGCCGGACTCGACGAGCGGACGCGGGCCCGTTTCGTCCGCAGCGGCATCTGGTGGAGCCATCGGCACGACCCCGCTCTCCCGCGGCAGGGCTGGAAGATCCACGTGTCCTCCCGGCACCGCCAGGTGCGGGAGGTAGCGGCCACGGCGATCGGCCACCTCGTCTCCCGGGGGATCGACTTCAAGATCGCGCTCGACCTCGACGTCTTCGAGATGCTCAACTCCAAGGCCATGGACCGGGGCAGCGGCGGCAAGCTGCTCACCGCCTACCCGCGCGACGAGGACGAGTTCAGGACGTGCCTCGCCGACCTGGCCCGACTCCTGGAGGGCGCGGAAGGCGCCGCCGTGCTGTCCGATCTGCGATATCGCGACAGCAAGGCCCTCTCCTTCCGCTACGGCCAGTTCCTCCCCGCCCCCGCCGTGGACGTGCTCGGCCGCCGGGTCCCGCGGCTCATCGGACCCGACGGCCGGCCGGAGCCCGACGACCGGCGGCCCGGCAACACCCACCCCTGGTGGGTGCCGTGGCCGTTCTCCGACTGGAAGCCCGCGGAGGAGACCGAGGGGGAGGGGCTCCTCGGCGGCCGCTTCCGCGTCACCGGCGCCCTCCACCTCACCAACAGCGGCGGTGTGTACACCGCCGAGGACACCCTGGACGGCGACCGGACCGTCGTCCTCAAGGAAGCCCGCCCGCACACCAGCCCCCACCTCCGCCTCGACTACGACGCCGTCGACATCCTCGGCCGCGAATGGAGCTTCCTGGAGCGCCTGTCCGACGTCGCCGCCTTCCCCGACCCCATCGCCCGCTTCCGGCACCGCGAACACCACTACATCGCCGAGGAGTTCGTCGACCGCGCCGACATGCGCACCGTCCTCCTCGCCCACAACCCGCTCGTCCGCCCCGGCTTCGACCCCGAGCGATCCCGCGCCTTCCTGCGCGTCTTCCTCACCGTCTTCCGAGGCCTCGCCCGCGCCGTCGCCGCCGCCCACGCCCGAGGCGTCGTCCTCGGCGACCTCACCCCCGCCAACCTGCTCATCGACCCCGACACGTACGACGTCACCCTCGTCGACCTGGAGACCTGCCGGCTCGTCGACGCCACCGGCGCCACCGGCGAGAACACCGGCACCGCCCCCGGCGGCACCCTCGACCGGCCCGTCGAGCTCCACACCCCCGGCTTCAGCCTCCCGCGCCGCGGCCCCCGACCCGCCGGCGTGGAAGGCGACCTCTACGCCCTGGCCGCCACCATGGCCTACTTCGCCTTCCCCGTCGCCGCCCTGTCCGCCCTGCGCGAGGACGTCCTCGACACCTACCGGGTGTTCTTCGACGCCCTCGGCTGGCCCGCACCCGTCCACCGGCTCGTCACCGACCTCGCCGCCGCCCGCCTCGGGCCCGCCGACGTCGTCGCCGCCCTCGACGCCCAGGAGACCGCCCTGATCGCCGGAGTCCGCCGCGACCGCCCCCGCCCCCTCGTCGACCCCGCCGCCCTGCGCACCACCGAGACCGGCGTCGCCGCCTTCGTGACGGCCGTCGCCGACCCCGCCCGCGCCACCCTCTTCCCGGTCGACCCCTTCGCCCACGTCACCAACCCCCTCAGCCTCGGCTTCGGCGCCTCCGGCGTCCTCTGGGCGCTGAACGCCTCCGGCGTCCCCGTCCGCCCCGCCTGGCACGAATGGCTGCGCGGCGCACTCACCGCCATCGACCTGGACGCCTACCCCGACGGCCTGATGAGCGGCCTCGCCGGCATCGCCTGGGCCGCCGAGTCCCTCGGGATGCGCCGCCAGGGCCGCTCCCTCCTCGGCCACGCCAACCGGCGCGCCCCCGAGACCGCCGACCACACCTTCTACTACGGCCTGTCCGGCGTCGGCATGACCAACCTGCGCTTCTACCTGCGCGGCGGCGACCCCCGCGACCTCGCCGCCGCCAAGGACTGCGCCCGCGTCCTGCTCGACACCGTCCACCGCGACGGCCGGCACGCCTACTGGCTCAACGACTTCTCCGAGGAGGGCCCGCTCACCGGCCTCGGCTTCGGCCAGGCCGGAGTCGCCCTCTTCCTGCTCCGGATGCACCAGGTCACCGGCGAGCACCACTACCGCGCCCTCGGCCGCGCCGCCCTCGACTGGGAGACGGCCCACGCCGCACCCCCGCCCGACGGCGGCCCCGGCATGACCGGACCCGAGGACTCCATGGAGCCCTACATCGAGGTCGGCTCCGCCGGAGTGGCCCAGGTGCTGCTCCGCTACGGAGACCTCGACGCCGCCCGGACCGTCCTGCGCGCCCTCGACGTCGGCCACTCCCCGCTCCCCGGCTACTCCTTCGGCATGAGCGGCACCGCCGACGCGCTCCTGGACGCCGCCCGGATCACCGGCGACGCCTCCTACCGCGAGACCGCCCTGCGGCAGCTCGACTTCCTGCGCCAGGTGTTCCTCTTCGAACCAGCCGCCCACTTCGGCATCCCGCGCCGCCCCGGCGTCACCCCGCTCGCCGTCCCCGGCGAGGGCCTGCTGCGCTGCTCCACCGACTACCTCACCGGATCCGCCGGCGTCCTGCGGGTCCTGCACCGCGCCAACCACGGCGGCCCCGCCGACCTCCTCCTCGACGAACTCGACGAGGTCGACGGGACCGGCCGGTGAGACGGCTCCGGCACACCCTGCGAGGACACCGACGCGCCTTCACCGGCGTCCTCGCCGCCGAAGCCCTCCTCGGCGGCGCCGAAGCCCTGCTCCACCCGCTCTTCCTCAAGGCCCTCTTCGACCAGGCCGTCCACACCGCCGACCTCCGCCGCCTCCTCGTCCTCGGCGGCTGCTACCTCCTCCTCGGCCTCGCCCTGCACCTCACCGGCCACGGCATCGCCCGGTGGCGCGGACGCTTCGAGAACGCCCTCGTGCTCGCCCTGGAGACCGAACTCCTCGGCCGCGCCCTCGGCCTCGACGGACGCCGGATCTCCGAGCGGGGCGCCGCCTCCTACGTCGGCCGCGTCCACGACGACGTCCGCGAAGGCGTCCTGCCCGCCGTGGGCGCCCGCATCGCCGCCGCCCGCCACGGCTGCGCCGCCGCCGTCTCCACCGGCGTACTCCTCCACCTCGCCTGGCCCGCCGCGCTCCTCCTGCTCGCGACCGTCCCGCCGCTGGTCCTGGCCGGCGGCCGGCTCGCCCGCCGCGCCGAGGCGGACACCGGCCCCCGGCGCGATGCCGAGGCCCGGTACGTCGACGCCCTCACCCGCACCCTGGAGTCCTTCCACGCCCTGCGCGGGCTCCCCGCCCTGATGGCCGGGGCACGCGCCGCCCACCGGGACGCCCTGCGCGCCTTCCTCGCCCTCGACCACGCCCACCGCCGCCGCGCCCGGCGCCTGCGGACCCTCGGCCGCCTCACGACGCACCTCCCCGACACCGCGTCCCTCGCCGCCGGAGCCCTCCTCGTCCTCGGCGGCCGGCTGTCCTTCGGCGGCCTCCTCGCCTTCGCGTACGCGCTGCGGCACGCCGTCACCGCCGTCGCCGGCCTCGCCGACGCGCTCCCGCGGACCCGCCACGAGAGCGCCGTCCTCGACCGCGTCGAAGCACTCCGCGCCGCCGCACCCGCCCGCCACCACGACGAGGGCACCCTGGTCCTGGTGCGCGGCGCCCGCGTCCGCTACGGCACCCCCGCCGACACCCCCGTCGCCCTTCCCGACCTCGGCCTCCGCCCCGGCGAACGCGTCCTGCTCCGAGGCCCCCACGGCTGCGGCAAGACCACCCTGCTGCGCCTCGTCGACGGCACCCTCGCCCCCGACCACGGCGAGATCACCCGGCCGCCCCGCGTCGCCAGCCTCACCTCCCCGGTCCGCCTGCCCCCGCTCCCGGTCCGCGCCCTCGTCGCCGACCCCCGGCTGCGCACCGCCCTGGGCCTCGACGGACTCGCCGACCGGCTTCCCGCCACGCTCTCCTCCGGCCAGCGCCGACGGCTCGGCGTCGCCGCCCTCCTCGCCGAGGACGCCGACGTCTACCTCGCCGACGAACCCCTCGCCGACCTCGACGACACCGGCCGCACCCTCGTCCTGGACCTGCTGCGGCGACGCACCGCGGACCGGGCCCTGCTCGTCGTCCACCAGGGCGGCGACGAACTCGACCCCCTCTTCGACCGGGTGGTGGACCTCTCCGCCCCCGCCGAGGTCCCGCACGGCGCCGGGACCCCCGCCTGACCACCCGGGGGCCGAGCGGATCCCTCCCCGCCCGGCCCCCGGGTCCCCCCCCCATGCCCCCGCACCCCTACACCGGACCGCCCACCAGCTCCCGCGCCGCCGAGGCGAACGCCGCCCGGGTCGGATGCCCCGTCTTCTGGAGGAGGCTCGACACGTGCTTCTCCACCGTCCGGGGCGAGATGTGCAGCCGCCCCGCGATGTCCCGGTTCCCGAACCGCTCCGCCAGCAGCCGCGCCACCTCGAACTCCCGCACCGTGATCCCGCAGCGGCGCAGCACCGGCGGCACCCGGTCCGCCCCCGAACGGCGCTGCCGCACCGGCGCGCCCATCCCGCGCAGCAGCGCCCGGCAGGCCCCCGCGGGCGCGGGCAGCCCGGCACCGTGGAAGAACTCCTCCGCCTCGCGCAGCCACTCCACCGGCGCCCCCCAGCCGTCCTCGTACGCCGCGCGCGCCACCAGCCGCATCCCCAGATGCCGGGCCACCGGATACGGCGCCGCGGCCTCCAGCGCCGCCGCCGCCTCGGCCGCCGCCTCCCCGGGCCCGCCCTCCCGGCCCAGCAGCACCGCGTGCGCCAGCCCCACGAACACCCGGTTCCAGCGCTCCCCGGCCGCGCTCGCCGCCACGGCCCCCGCGTGGTGCCGCCGCCCCAGCCGGCCCGCCAGCACCCCCAGCAGCAGCACGATCCCGTGCCGGCCGAAATCGGCCGCCGCCGGATTCTCCCCGTCGTACGCCAGCGCCCGAGCGAACTCCCGCTCCACGCCCTCGTGGTCCTCCTCCAGCAGCGAGCAGAACGCCCGCCCCATCCCGTACGCCACCGGCCGCAGCCCCGGCGCCGCGTCCGCCAGCGGAGCCAGCCGCCCCAGCGCCTCCTCCATCTCGGCCCGCCGCCCCCGCTGCGCCCACCGCACCGCGTCGAGCAGCCGCCACCGCGCCAGCACCCCGCCCAGACCGCACCGCGCCGCCTCGGCGATCCCCTCGCGGACCAGCTCCCCGGCCGCGTCGAACGCCCCGCGCCGCACCAGATCCAGCGCCAGCACCAGCCCCGCCTCGTGCGCGACCGGCAGCAGCCCCGCCCGCAGCGCCTCCGCCCGCACCCGTTCCACCGCGCCGGTCCGCCCCTCGCGGGCCGCCTCCACCCGGGCCAGCCCGAGCTCGGCGGCGAGCCGCACCCCCGCGAGACCATGCGCCTCGGCGAGCAGCCGCGCCTCCTCGAAGCCGGCCACCGCGGCCGGTTCGTCCCGCTCCCGCACCAGCCCGGCCAGCGCGACCAGCGCCCGCCCCGTCACCTCCGGCAGCCCCGCCGCCCGGGCCGCCGCCACCGCCCGCCGCGCCGACTCCTCGGCGGTGCGCAGCCGTTCGGGCGCGAGCCGCGCCGGTTCGACGAGCGCCCCCGCCAGCTCGACGCGGGCCGTCGCCGCCGCGTCGTCCCGCCCCACGAGCAGCCGCCGGGCCGAATCGAGCTCCCGCAGCCCCTCCGCCGGCCGCCCGGCCAGCGCCAGCACCTCGGCGGACCGGGCGCGCAGACCCGCGCGCCGCTCCGGGGACACCGAGGGCCCCGGCTCCCACGGGCGCCCGCCGCCCGCGCCCGGACGCCCCGGGAGCACCGCCGGGGGCAGCCGGTCGAGCCGGCCCGAGCCGCCGGCCGCTTCCAGGAGCCGCTCCAGGACCGTGGCGTGCGCCTCGGGGGCGGCGCCCGGGCCGGACAGCCGGTGCGCCCGGACCAGCAGGTCCAGCGCCAGGCCGGGGGCGTCCTCGGCGCCCGCCCGCCGGGCCGCCTCGGCGTACAGGCGGACGGCCTCGGCCCGCTCGCCCGCGTGCTCGTGGAGCTCCGCCGCACGGGCGCACCAGGCGCCGGGCAGCCGAGGGTGCAGGGCGCCGAGCGCGGCGGCGGCGCGGCGCGCGTACGCGGCGTGTTCGACGGGCCCCAGGGTGTCCCGCAGCGCCTCGGCGGCCAGCGGATAGCGGAAGGCGTACCCGTCGGTGCCGGGACCGTCCGGCACCAGCAGGCAGGCGGTGGCCGCCGCCCGCAGCAGCGCCGTCAGCTCGTCCTGCGGGCCGCCGGCCGCCCGGCGCAGCACCGGCAGCGGGAAGCGGGGGCCGAGGAGCGCGGCGAGGCTCAGCAGTTCCTCGCCGCGCGGGCCGAGCCGCGCGGCCCGCAGCCGCAGGTTCTGGGCGATGCCGCCGAGGCCGTGGACCACCTCCCGGACGACGAAGGGCAGGCCCGCGCCGTCGGCCGCCGCGCGCCGGACGAGCGCGGGGCTCACCTCCTCGGGCGCGACGCCCAGTTCGGCCGCCACCAGCCGGCGCACCGCCGAGCGGCCGAGCGGGGCGAGGTCGACGACGGCGGCGAGGCCGTCCTGCCGGGCGCGGGCGGTGAGCGCGTGCGCCCCGCAGGGTTCGCGGCCCACGGTGAGCAGCAGCACGGCGGGCAGCTGCCCGAGGTTGTCGAGGAGGTATTCGACGACGGCCAGGGTGCCGGCGTCGGCCGCGTGCAGGTCGTCCAGGACCAGCAGGCAGCCGCGCCGCCGCCCGACGACCGCGATCAGCCGCAGCAGCGCCTCGGCGACCGGCAGCGGCGACACGGCGGGCGCCGCCGGGTCCGCCGGTCCGGCGAGGAGCCGGGCCAGGACCGGTCCGCAGCGGCCGAGTTCGGCGGGCGCGGGGGCGGGCTCGGCCCGGCAGAGGGCGAGCAGCGCCTCCACCAGTGGCCGGTACGGCACGGCCGGGCCGACGGTGCCGGCGCGGCCCCGGGCGGTGACCATGCCGGCCGCGCGGGCGGCGGTGAGCGCCTCGGTGGCGAACCGGGTCTTGCCGACGCCGGGTTCGCCGGTGACGACGACCGCCCCGCCCCTGCCGTCCCGGGCGGCCGCGAGGGCGGCCGTGACCCGTTCCGTCTCGGGCCCCCGGCCCACGAACGGCCCCTCGTCGTGCGGGACGCGGTCCCGGGCCGGTGCGGTACAGGCGCAGGGGTTCGTCATCTGCCTCTCCTAGGGCGTGGGGGAGGAGGGAGGACGGCGGACGGGGCGACGGCCACGTGCGCCGGCTCTTGACGATAGGAAGCGGGCGGGTGCCCCCAGCAGCCCACCGTTTGGGGGGCTTGCGGGGGCTCCGTCCGTGGTCAGACCCCGTCGATGCGGTCCTCGCGGACCCGCTCGGCGAGGTCGATCTTCGTGTAGGCGGGGCGGCCCGCCTGCTGGTATTTGGCCTTCACCCGGTCCAGGTAGTCCTTGGCGGTGTGCACGGTGATCCCGGCGCGGCGGGCGGCCGACTTCAGGGTCATCCCGGAGGCGTAATCGACCAGGACCTGACGTTCTCTCGGCGAGAGCCTCGGGCGCGCCGGGCCGTCGTCGTGGGCGCAGGCGAAGGCCAGTTCGGGGGAGTGGGCGCCGTGTCCGGCCGCCACGTCCTTGATCGCGGCGACCAGCGTCGGCAGGTCGTTGTCCTTGGTGAGGTAGCCGTCGGCCCCGGCCCGGAGCGCCTCGATGACCCGGGTGCGGTCCGGCACGGTGCTGATCACCAGGACCCGGCTGCCGGAGCGCAGCACCCGCCGGATGTTGTCGGCGGGCGCGGAGCCGTCCCGGAGCAGCAGGTCCAGCAGGACGACGTCGGGCGGTCCGGCCGGTCCGGCGAGCAGGTCCCCGACGGTCGCCGCCATCGCGGCCACCCGCAGCTCGGGGACCCCGCCGAGCCAGGCCCGCATCCCGTCGAGGAGCATCCGGTCGTCGTCGACGACGCCGACAGTGATCACCCGGGCCATCTCAGCTCCACCCGTACGCCCTCGCCGGGTGCGGTGTCGACGGTGGCGCGCCCGCCGACCTCGGCCATCCGCTCGCGCACCGAGCGGCGCAGCCCGAGCCCCGGCGGCGCGGCGCCGGGGTCGAAGCCGGGCCCCCGGTCGACGACGGTGACGACGGCGCCGCCGGGCCCGTCGGGCGCGGCGGTCGCGGTGAGCCAGGCGTGCCCGGTCCCGGCGTGCCGGCGCACGTTGTTGAGGGCTTCGCGGGCGGCGTCGGCGAAGGCGGCGGCGACCTCGGGCGGCACCGGGGGCAGCGCGTGGTACTGGGCGGTGACCCGCAGCCGCAGGCTCTCGGCGGAGCCGACGGCCTCCTCCAGGGCGGCGCCCAGCTCCGGGTGGTGCGTCTCGTCGGCGGTCTGCTGGATCAGCCGGCGCAGATAGGCGGCCTCCTTGGCGCACCGCTCCCGCACCTCGGGCGCGTTGGCGTCGATGCCGCCGGCGGCCAGGGTGGTGAGGGTGGCGAGGACGGTGTCGTGCAGCGCCCGGTGGTGCTGGAGCCGCTCGGCGTACCGGGCCTTCTGGGTCTCGGCGGCGAGCGCGCGGGCGTTGGCCTCGTCGAGCATCCGGCCCTGGCGGCGCAGGTACCACCAGAAGACCCAGGTCATCACGGCCGAGGAGAGCAGCGAGTTGACGTGCCCGCCGAGGACGGCCCGGCTGGCGCCCACCAGTTCGTAGCCGATCAGGTGGGTCGCCACGAGCAGGGCCAGCGCGGTCAGCGCCTGGAGCCGGGGGAGCGCCACGGACACCACGCCGCTGGAGGAGCCGCCGAGCAGCATGGCCCAGCCGAGCGCGGGGGTCTCGCGCACGCCGCCCCAGACGTAGAGCGCGAAGGGCAGCAGACAGCCGACGACCAGGACGTCGGCCCAGACGTGCCGGGGGTCGAACCAGCCTCGGCCGAGCGCCGCGCCGAAGAGCAGCAGGCTCAGTCCGAGGGCGGCGGCGAGCCCGAGGAACTGCACGGGGTGGCCCTGCTGGTGCTGGGCGACGGCGGCGACGCCGACGGTGAGGTGGCTCGCCCGGTAGAGCAGGGTGGCCAGAACGAGGAAGGACTGCGCGCGTTGGAGGCCGGATCCCGCCACGGTGGAGTGCCGCAACGCCCGTAATCGATCCCCCACCATGGACCCCACCTGCACGACCACGCCCTCCCGCGCCCGAATTCGCCCTATGGCCGCATTCTGCCGGAGCGAGAACCGGCCGACAGGACGCCCCCCGGCCGTTTTGCGCGGACGGTGAAGAGGCTGGGGCAGCCCTGTGCGGAGGCCCGGGGAGGGGCCGGGGCCGCACGCGAAGGGGCCCGCCGGACGGTCCGGCGGGCCCCTTCCCCTGCGACGCGCGGTCTACGACCGGCTGACGGTCAGCTCGTAGAGCGAATAGCCCCACTGCGTCCCGCGCTTGACGCCCTGCACCCGCACGTAGCGGGCCGGCTGGGAGGCGAACTCGGCCGTGTCGTAGCCGCCGTCACCGGCCTCCGTGGACCAGGCGCTCTTCCAGTTCGTCCCGTCCTCGGACAGCTCGATCCGGTACGCCCGCCCGTAGGCGGCCTCCCAGTCGAGGGTGACCCGGCCGACCCGGCGCACCTCGCCCAGGTCCACCTGGAGCCACTGGTCGTCCGACCACTCGCTGGCCCAGCGGGTCCCGGTGTCGCCGTCGACGGTGTGCGCGGGGGAGAAGTTGACGAAGGGGTTCCACCACTGGGTGGTGGAGGCCGAGGCGGGCCGGCCCGCCGCCAGGTTGACGCCGAGCTCGTGCTTCTCGGTCTTCTTCCAGGTGGTCAGGTACGTCTCCGCGCCGCGCGACAGCTCGTCCACGACCCCCGGACCGCCCGGGGTGAGCCGGATCTGCTCGACCCAGTCGGGCACCAGTCCGTTGTGCGCGGCGCCGTCGAGGTTGAGGTCCCAGGTGCGCTCGCCGGTGACCTGCCGGTCGATGACCGAGCCGCCGTCGAAGCTGCGGAAGGGGTACTTCACCGCGTTCGGGGCGTCCGCCCCGACCGGGCCCGGCCAGCCGCCGACGCCGTTCATGTCGGTGCCGTAGCCGAGGCCGACCCCGTACTTCTGGCGCAGCGCCGCCTTCTGCGCGGCCTCGCCGATGAAGCCCTGGGCGTTGTGCATGTACTCGGCGACGAAGCCGCCGAGCCGGTAGACCCGCTCGGTCCAGTCCAGGTCCATCCAGCTGTGGCTGGAGATGACGCCCGGGTACTCCTCGGCCTCCAGCATGTCCAGCGCCCGCCCGGCCGCCTTCACGCTCATGTGGTCGAGCTCCAGCATCATGCCGCGCTGCATCATGCCCTTCAGCGCGTACTCGCCGAGTCTGGTCAGACCGCGCGTGTTGCACTTGGCGTCCGAGGCGTACGACGGGACGCTCACCCCGGCCGGCAGCTTCTCCGCCATCGCGGCGGGCGCCACCAGGCCGATCGGGTTGTCCTGCTGCGGGCCCGCGCACTTCTCGGTGGTCCAGAAGGTGCCGGTGGACAGGAACTGCCCGATGTTCACGGCCACGCCCGTGGTGCCGCTGTCGAAGCGCACCCCGCACAGCGCGTTGTCGAACTTGTGGCAGAGGAACATGCTGCGCACGCCGAGCCCGTACAGCTCGTCCAGGCCCTTGTCGATGTCCGCCTTGCCGCACTGGGCGACGTCCAGGATCTGCTTGCAGCCGAAGGGCTCGGAGGTCTCGACGCCGAGCACGACCGCCAGCTTGCCCTGCTCGATGACCGAGCGGGCCTGGGCGGAGTCCAGGACGATGCGGAACCAGCCCTTGCCGGGACCGCCGTACATCTTGTCGATGTACGCCTGCATCTCGTACGACTTGCGGGCCTCCAGGCGGATCGCGTCCATCTCGTCGCAGCCGCGGTCGCGGGGCAGCAGCGAGCAGATCAGCCCGTTGGTGACCAGGTCGTTGACGAGCACCCGCTGGCCGCCGCGCCAGGCCCGCTCGACCCAGGCGTAGTAGTTCTGCTGGTGGCTCAGCGAGTTGTTGGCGGGCCAGTCCTTGAAGGTGGGCCAGCCGACCGGGTCGTGCTTGCCGTTGTCACCGCCGGTCAGGTGCTCGAAGAGGGCGCCGGAACCGTCCGGGTAGTGCTCCGGACAGTCCTTGAGCGCGTCCGCGACGCCCGCCTCGGAGAAGGTCTGGCCGCAGATCATCCGGCCGCCGAAGCCCTCGTTGGACATCAGGTGGTTGTGCGCGTCGATGAAGCCGCGCACCTTGCCCTGGGCGTCGGTGCCCTTGAAGGGGGCGCCCGTCACGTTGATCTGGGAGTCGGGGGCGGGCCGCGCGGTGGGTTCCCACCACGAACCGGCGTCGGCCGCGGGGACCGGCCCCGCACCGAAGACGACGGTGGCCAGGGCGATGAGCAGCGAGGCGAGGGCGAACCGCCCGCCCGCTCTGCGCTTTGTTGGTCGATTCATGGTCAGCGATGCCTTCGGTCATGGGGGTGTACCGGGCTGGGCCGCCGGATGTTTCTTGCGGTAACAGCGACTGGCCAGAGGATCGCGAGGATCGCCGAGTGAGTCAATAGTCCGGGTCAAATGACCTGTTGACGGAAGATCAGTCCCCGATCAGCGTCACCAGCTGGTCGGCGGTCGCGTCCAGCAGCGCCGCCGCCGTCCGCTCGTCGCCCAGCACCAGGTACTGCAGGGTCAGCCCGTCGATCATCGCCGCGAGCAGGTGCGCGAGCAGCCGCATCGGCACCCTCGGCTCGACTTCGCACACCGCGCAGACCTGCTCTATCAAGGTGGTTCCCGAGGCCACGTACTGCTCGTACTGGGCCCGCGCCAGATGCTCGAAGCCCTCCTCGCGCAGCGCGTACTGGGTGAGCTCGTACGTCAGCATGTGCTCGGCCGGATGGGCGGCGACGTGCTCCCAGTACGTGCCGAGGGCGCCCCGGACCGTCTCGCGCAGGGTCCCCTTAGGCTCGACCGCCGACATCACCCGGGCCACGTAGTGGTCGGTGATCGACTCGATCGCCGCCTCCAGCAGGGCCTGCTTGGAGTCGAAGCAGTAGTGGAAGACGCTCAGCGAGACGCCCGCCTCGGCGCAGATCGACCGGGTCGTCGTCCGTGCGACGCCGTCCCTGGCCATCGCCCGCACCGCCGCCTCGACCAGCTGCCGGCGCCGTTCCGCCGACGGCATCCGCGCCATGGTTCCTCCTCGTGATCGGAGCGGACAGGGTAACCGCCGCGCCGCTCGGGCTCAGGCGCGCCACCAGGGCTCGCGGACCACCTCGTCGGGGTCGGAGGCGCAGCGCGAGCCGTTGACGACCCCGCCGCCCGCGACGTCCCAGCCGACCACGCCGTCGCCCTGCCGCTCGAACTCGATCAGGCGCGCCCGCGAGACGCCGGAACCGGTGTCCACGTCGCACCGCACGGTCCCGGCCCAGGACCGCCCGTCGAGCGCGGCGGCCAGCGCGAGCAGCGGCAGGACGAGCAGGGTGAGGACCAGGCCGGTGGCCCAGACGGCGTCGGCGGTGCGGTGCAGTGGGCCGGCCGCACGGGTCCGCCGGTGGCCGCCCGCGTACCGTCCGGACCGGTGGTCCACCAGCACGCCGAGCCGCAGCGCGTACGCGAGGAGCCCGGCCGCCAGGGCCCACTTCCAGCCGCTGAGCGCGCCGACCACGAGGGCGAGCGCGGCCGGCACGATGGCGGCGGAGGCGGCGGTCGCCCTGAAGCCGCGCCCGGGGTGGGCCGGTCCCCGCCCGTGCTCGCCGAGGTAGAGGTACCAGGCGCGGGCGGCGGTGACCGCGAGCACGGTGGAGAGCAGCGGCTCGAAGAGGAACATGCCGCTCATGACGTCGAGCCAGTTCTTGGGCCCCATGGTGTCCAGCGCCTCGCGCGCGGCCTCGCCGCCGCCGAGCGTCCAGGACAGCTTCAGTACGGGGACGGCGAACAGGGCCGCCGTCAGCATCGCGCGCTCCGCGCCGGACCGCTCACCCTCGCTCACGCGCCGAGCCTAGGCGCCGTCCGCCGGCCGGCCCCGGACCGACACCTTCGTGAACTCGTGGGAACTCACAGGTGCACAGGTCTTGTCAGTGCAATTTCACATTACTATGTTACAGCTCACATGGTGACGGTACTCCGTCAAGTTCCTGTGAGCCAGGGGCTTTCCGGCCGTGTGACCCCCACTTTCCGTCCGACTTGGAGTCCCCAGGTGAACCAGCACAAGGCCGTGCGTTCCACCCTCCTCGCCACCGCGATCGCGGTGACCCTCGTCGCCTCCGCCGGCCAGGCCGTCGGCAGCCCGGCCCCGCAGCGCCCGGCGGCCGTGCCCGCCTCCCTCGCCGCCGCCCCCGCCACCTCGTCGAACCCCTTCGACGAGGTGGACCACCTCGCCGACGCCAAGCCCCACAAGCCCGCCCCGGCCCCCGCCCCGGGCGGCGCCCCCGAGGCCCGCGTCCCGGGCCCGGCGAAGAGCGCCGCGAAGGCCACCGCCGCCACGGCCCGCACCGCGGAGGCCCCCACCCTCGCCGGCGGCGTGCCCTGCACCCTGGACGGCATCACCCGCCTGTCGCCCGAGCAGTTCGCGGACTTCCTCGCCGACAGGGCCGTCACCGCCGACGTCTGCCTGCGCGGCCTCATCTGGACCTGGGACGCCCGCCTGGCCCCCGTCATGTCGGACGCCCACGTCCAGGCTGTCTCCCGCCGCATCTCGTCCCTCGCGGCGAACCACGACGGCACCAACTCCTCGAACCTGGAGGAGATGTTCACGTACCTCCACGCGGTCGTGTACCACGACTTCTCGCGCTCCGAGATCGACGTGACGGACGCCCCGACCGTCGACGCCATGCGCCGGGCGATAGCCGACTTCGGCAACGCCGCCCGCACCTTCGACGTCACCGCCGCGAACGCCCGCACCCTGCGCGAGGCCCTCTACGCGGCCAGCGGCCCGGGGCTGCGCCAGTACCAGCTCGGCCTGATCACCCGGGTGCTCGCCACCATGGACGCCGCCCACACCGCGACCAACAAGGACGCGAACTGGGCGGGCGCCGCGCTCGCCGCCCTGTCCACCAACTACCTGGGCGTCTACCCGGGCAACCAGGACGCCGCCTTCCAGGCCGCCGCCAAGGCCGACCCCGGCTACCGCGCCGCCTTCAAGGCGTTCGCCGGCTACACCCACCTCAAGGGCACGGCCAACTCCTGGGTGGTCCGCGACGCCCTCAGCGAGTACGGCCGCTTCGGCCAGATCGACGGCCTGAAGGACGCCGTCTCCGCAGACCTCGGAAGCCTCCTCGGCTCCGTCGAGTCCGCCTTCGGCTACGGCAGCCCCCAGTGGGCCTCGATCGTCTCCTGGCTGAACTACTACAACGCCTGCGCGCCCTACGGCGTCTGCAAGGCGGACATCGAGAAGAAGCTCTTCCCCTACACGTACACGTACGACAACGGCGGCATCAAGGTCCGCACCGCCCTGGACCGGGCCACCGTCGACCAGCTCTACTACGCCAGCAAGCAGGTCAAGTCCCAGTTCCACCGGGTGCTCGGCACCGACCAGCCGCTCGCGGGCGACACCAACAGCACCCTCAACATCGTCCTGTACGCCTCCCGCGCCGACTACGAGGTCTACCACCCGGTCCTGACCGGCTACAGCACCAACAACGGCGGCATCTACATCGAGAACGGCGCCACCTTCTACACGTACCAGCGCCGCGTCCCGCAGGACTCCAGCCTCACCCTGGAAGAGCTCTTCCGGCACGAGTACACCCACTACCTGAACGGCCGCTGGGCGGTCCCCGGCACCTTCGGCCAGGGCCCCTGGTACCAGAACGACCGCACCACCGCCATGGACGAGGGCACCGCCGAGTTCTTCGACGGGGCCACCCGCGACAACGGCATCGCCGTCCGCAAGTCCCTGGTGCGCGGCATCATCAACGACACCGCGGGCGGCGGCCCCCGCATGAGCGTCCGCCAGCTCCTGCACGCCACCTACGACGGCGACGGCTTCCGTTTCTACAACTACGCGGGCACCTTCTTCGAGTTCCTGTGGACCGAGCGCCCGTCCCTGCTGCGCGAGATGTACACCAACCTGCGGGCCAACGACGTGGCCGGCTACGACGCCTGGCGCGAGCGCCTCAGCGCCGACCCGGGCCTCCAGGCGGCCTACGACCGCTTCCTGGACGCCCAGATCGCCCAGGTCGACACGTTGTACGTGCCGAACACCGCCTTCACCCCCAACGACCAGCTCCGCGACACGTCCGCCGCCGCCGTCCGCTCGGCGTTCTCCACCGCCACCTACAACAACCCGGACTGCGTGGAGAACGGCGACCCCGGCAAGAAGCGCTTCGTCTGTACGGGCCGGATCACGGCGAACCTGAAGGACGCGGGCAGCCCGGACCAGGTCTTCAAGGACATGTCGGAGACGGTCGACTACTTCATCCTCGACCGCGCCGGCGCGGCCTCGAACAACATGGCCGACATGAACTGCTCCTTCGGCCCGGTGGACATCTGGTCCAACCGGGTGGCGGGCACCTCGTCGTTCACCTGCGAAGGCCCGCTCCGCACCTGATCACGGAACCGACCGCTGCCCGGGCCCGGAGGGGCCTGGGCAGCGCCTAAAGAATGTGACATATTACTGCCGTGCCCAAGAGACACTCCCTGGACGTCGTGATCATCGGTGCCGGCGTGGTCGGAGCAGCCTGCGCCTACTACGCGGCCCGCGCCGGCCTCTCCGTCGCCGTAGTCGACCGCGGTCCCGTCGCGGGCGGCACCACGGGTGCCGGGGAAGGAAACCTGCTCGTCTCCGACAAGGAGGCGGGCCCCGAGCTCGACCTCGCGCTGCTGTCCACAAGACTGTGGCACGAGCTGGCCGGCGAACTGCCGGACACCGAGTACGAGCCGAAGGGCGGTCTCGTCGTGGCGCCCGACGAGACCACCCTGAAGGCCCTCCGCACCTACGCGGAAGCGCAACGAACAGCGGGCGTGGCGACCGACGAAGTCCCCGCCGACACCCTCCACGCCTACGAGCCGCACCTGGCCCCGGACCTGGCGGGCGCCTTCCACTACCCCCAGGACGCGCAGGTCCAGCCGGCGAAGGCGGCGGCGCGCCTCCTGGAGGCATCGAAGGCGACGGCGTACCTGGGTGAGCAGGTCACGGAAATCCTCCTCACCCCCGCCGGCGGCATCCGGGGCATCCGCACACCCCGCCGGGACCTCCTGGCCCCGGCGGTGGTGAACGCGGCGGGCACCTGGGGCGGTGAGGTGGCGGCCCTGGCCGGCACCACGCTCCCGGTCCTGCCCCGCAAGGGCTTCGTCCTGGTGACGGAACCGCTGCCGAGGGTGGTGCGCCACAAGGTGTACGCGGCGGACTACGTGGCGGACGTGGCCAGCGACGCGGCGTCGCTCCAGTCGTCCGCGGTGGTCGAGGGCACCCCGGCGGGCCCGGTCCTGATCGGCGCGACCAGGGAGCGGGTGGGCTTCGACCGCACCCTGTCCACCGAGGCGCTCAGGCGCCTGGCGACCCAGGCGCGGGCACTCTTCCCGTTCCTGGCGGACGTGGACGTCCAGCGCGTCTACCACGGCTTCCGCCCGTACCTCCCGGACCACCTGCCGGCGATCGGCGCGGACCCGAGGGTCCCGGGCCTCTACCACGCCTGCGGCCACGAGGGAGCGGGCATCGGCCTGGCCCCGGCGACGGGAAGCCTGGTGGCGGCGCAACTCACCGACGGGCAACTCCCACTCGACCCGGCACCGTTCCGTCCGGACCGCCCTTTCCCGGACGAGGCGTGAGCCGCCCCCACGCCCCCACCCACGGAGCACCGAGATGACCACCCCGCGCGACCTGGTGGGCGGCACGCCCCCCACCCCGCACACCGTCACCTTCGACGGCCGCGAACTCCCGGCGGAAGAAGGCCAGTCCATCGCCGCGGTCCTCTGGACCGCGGGGATCATGTCCTGGCGCACGACCCGGGGGAGGAACGCGCCGAGGGGCGTGTTCTGCGGCATCGGCCAGTGCTTCGACTGCCTGGTCACCGTCAACGGCGAGCCCAACCGCAGGGCCTGCCTCGCCCCGGCGAACCCGGGCGACTCGATCACCACCCAGGAGGGAACCGGCCGTGCCGAACTCGGCTGCTGATCTGGCGATCGTCGGAGCGGGCCCCGCGGGCCTCGCCGCCGCCGTGACCGCCGCGGACCTGGGCCTGACGGTGGTCCTCCTGGACGCGGCGAGCCGCCCGGGCGGGCAGTTCTACCGCAGCCCCGCCCCGGGCCTGCGCGCGGAACGCCCACAGGCGCTGCACCACGACTGGCAGGCGTTCGCGACCCGCGAGCGGCGCCTGCGGGAATCCGGTGTCGAGCACCTGGCGGAGACCCACGTCTGGACGGTCCTGCCGAACAACGAGGGCTGGACGCTGCACGCCCGCACCCAGGCGGACGCCCCGGTCACGGTCCACGCCCGCACGGTCCTGCTGGCCACCGGCGCGTACGAGCGCCAACTCCCCTTTCCCGGCTGGACGCTGCCCGGCGTCGTCGGCGCGGGCGGCGCGCAGGCGATGCTGAAGAGCGGCCTGGTGCTCCCGGGCCGCCGCGTCGTCGTGGCGGGCAGCGGCCCGCTGCTGCTCGCGGTGGCGGCCACCCTCGCGTCGGCGGGCGCCCGCGTCCCGGCGGTCGTGGAGGCCGCCGGATACACGGGCTACGCCCGCAGCACCGGCACCCTCCTGCGCAACCCGGCGAAGCTGATCGAGGGCGCCCGCTACGGCGCCGCCCTGGCCCGTCACCACGTACGCCCGCTCACCCGGCACGCGGTGGTCGAGGCGCACGGCACGGCCCGCGTGGAGGCGGTCACGGTCGCCCGCCTGGACCGCGACTGGCGCCCCGTCCCGGGCACCGCGCGCCGCATCCCGTGCGACGCCCTCGCGGTGGGCCACGGCCTGGTCCCGGAGCTGTCGCTGGCGACGAGCCTGGGCTGCGCGACCCGGACGGCGACGGACGGCACGGTGGCCCTGGCCCTGACGCGGGACCAGCGCACCTCGGTCCCGGGCCTGTGGGCGGCAGGCGAGACGGGCGGCGTCGGCGGAGCCCAACTGGCCCTGACGGAGGGCGAGCTGGCGGCCCGCACGATCGCGGCGAGCCTGGGCCGGAAGACGGACGGCGAGGCGACGGCCCGTCTGCACCGCACGAGGGACCGCCTGCGGTCCTTCGCGGACGCGATGGGCGCGGCGCACCGCCCCGGCGAGGGCTGGACGGCGTGGCTGCGCGAGACCACGGACGTGTGCCGCTGCGAGGAGGTGACGGCGCGGGAGATCCACGAGGCGACCACCGAGCTGGGCGCGTCGGATCCCCGCACGGTCAAGCTCCTGACCCGGGCCGGCATGGGCTGGTGCCAGGGCAGGATGTGCGGCCCGGCGGTGGCGGCGCTGTGCGGCGGGGCCGCGGGCCCGGACCGGCGCCCGCTGGCGTGCCCGGTCCCGCTCCGCCACCTGGCGGAACTCCCCGCCGACCCGGCCTGATCAGGCGGAACGGAATGCCCGCACCCTCTTGTGGGCACCCCACACCCCTCAGTAAAATGTCACACACTACAAAGGAGAGAAAATGACCGAGAACAAGACGACCCCGACGACCCCCACGTCTACCCCCGGCATCGGCGCCTGGACCCCCACCCGCCCCTGGCGAGGCATCATGGTCGCCACCGCCCTCCCCCTGCGTGAGGACCGCTCCGTCGACTTCGACGCCTACGCCGCGCACGTCCGCTGGCTCATCGACAACGGCTGCGACGGCGTCGTCCCCAACGGCTCGCTCGGCGAGTACCAGACCCTGACCGACGTGGAGCGCGCCCAGGTCGTCCGCACCGCCGTCGAGGCGGCGGGCGACGGCGCGCGGGTGATGCCGGGCGTCGCCGCGTACGGCAGCGCCGAGTCCCGGCGCTGGGCCGAGCAGGCGGCCGAGGCGGGCGCCGGATCGGTCCTGCTCCTCCCGCCGAACGCCTTCCGCGCCGACGAGGACGCGGTCCGCGCCCACTACGCGGACGTCGCGAAGGCGGGCCTGCCGATCGTGGCGTACAACAACCCGATCGACACCAAGGTGGACCTGACCCCCCGCCTGCTCTCGCGGCTGCACGCCGACGGCACCATCGTGGCCGTCAAGGAGTTCAGCGGCGACGTCCGCCGCGCCTACGAGATCGCCGAACTGGCCCCGGAGCTCGACCTGCTGATCGGCGCCGACGACGTGCTCCTGGAGCTGGCCCTGGCCGGCGCCGTCGGCTGGATCGCCGGCTACCCGAACGCGTTCCCGGCGTCCTGCGCCGAGCTCTACCACGCCGCCGTCGCGGGCGACCTGACGACCGCGCTGCCGCTCTACAAGTCGCTGCACTCGCTGCTCCGCTGGGACTCGAAGACCGAGTTCGTCCAGGCGATCAAGCTGTCGATGGACCTGGCGGGCCGCCCCGGCGGCGCCACCCGCCCGCCCCGCCACCCCCTCGCGGGCGAGACGCTGGCGGCCGTACGCTCCGCGACGGAGAAGGCGATCGCGGAAGGCCACCGCTGAAACAGCGGCCCAAGCGACTGCCGAAGCGGAAGCCTGAGCAACGGCCCGAGCAACGGCCCGAGCAGCGGCCCAAGCCAACACCACAACCGCCGGCCCACCACCGACCGAGGGGAAAAATGCGCACCACTCACGTCTACCACGCGGTCAACTCGCACACCGAGGGCATGCCGACCCGCGTGATCACCGGGGGAGTCGGGGTGATCCCCGGCGCCACCATGGCCGAGAAGCGCGTCCACTTCATCGAGCACCTGGACCACCTGCGCACCCTGCTCATGCTGGAACCGCGCGGCCACGCCGCGATGAGCGGCGCCATCCTCCAGCCCCCGACCCGCCCGGACGCCGACTACGGGGTCCTGTTCATCGAGGTGTCCGGCCTGCTCCCGATGTGCGGCCACGGCACCATCGGCGTGGCCACCGTCCTGGTCGAGACCGGCATGGTCCCGGTCACCGAGCCGGTGACCACGGTCCGCCTGGACACCCCGGCGGGACTCGTCAGCGTGGACGTACGGGTGGAGGACGGCGCCGCCCGCTCCGTCACCCTCACCAACGTCCCCGCCTTCAGTGCCGGCCTCGACCTCAAGACCGAGGTCCCCGGCTTCGGCACGGTCACCTATGACCTCGCCTACGGCGGCAACTTCTACGCCTTCGTGGAACTCGACGCGATCGGCCTGCCCTTCGACCGCGACCGCAAGGAGGACCTGCTGGCCTTCGGCCTGGCCCTCATGGACGCGATCAACGCGGGCCCGGACCGCCCGGTCCACCCGGAGGACCCCCGGCAGGGCGGCGTGAAGCACGTCTACCTGGCCGCCCCCGGCTCGGACGCCCGCCGCTCGCGGCACGCGATGGCGATCCACCCGGGCTGGTTCGACCGCTCCCCGTGCGGTACGGGCACCAGCGCGCGGATGGCCCAGCTGCACGCGCGCGGACTCCTCGCCCCGGAGCGGGACTTCGTCAACGAGTCCTTCATCGGCACCGAGTTCACCGGCCGGATCGTCGGCGAGACCACGGTCGGCGGCCTCCCGGCGATCGTGCCGACCGTCACCGGCCGGGCCTGGATCACCGGCACCGGGCAGTACTTCCTCGACCCGACCGACCCCTTCCCGGCGGGATTCCTGCTGTGAGCTCCACGGAGGTGCGGACCACCGACTACCACACGGCCGGCGAACCCTTCCGGATCGTCGACCTGGCCGCCGCCGGCCTGCCGCCGTTGCCCGGCGACACCGTCGCCGAGCGCCGGGCCACCCTCCTCGGCCCCGGCGGCGACGGCACGGCGCCCCGGCCCGGCCCGCTGGACGGGCTGCGCCGGCTGCTCGTCCAGGAACCGCGCGGCCACGCGGGCATGTACGGCGGCTTCGTCGTGCCCCCGGACGACGACGGGGCCCACCTGGGCGTCCTGTTCTGGCACAAGGACGGCTACTCCACCGCCTGCGGCCACGGCGCGATGGCGCTCGGCGCCTGGGCCGTGGACTCCGGCCTGGTCCCCGTCCCCGAGGACCGGGGCGCCGGCCGGGACGGCCGGGACGGCCGGGACGTCGAAGTGCGGATCGACGTCCCGTCCGGCCGGGTCGCCGCGACCGTCCACCGCGCGGGAGGCCGCACCACGGGCGTCACCTTCCGCAACGTCCCGGCCCAGGTGACCGGCCGGGCCGTCGAGGTGGCCACCGGCCTCGGCACCGTCGAGGTCGACATCGCGCACGCGGGCGCCTGCTACGCCTCGGTCGCCGCCTCCGCGCTCGGCCTGCGGGTGGACCGCGCCGAGCTGCCCGCGCTGGTGGCAGCGGGACGGGAGATCCGCGCCGCGCTCGACGGGCACCCGGCGACCCGCCACCCGGGCCGGCCTTTGCTCTCCGGGGTGTATGGGGTGATCATGTACGAGGAACTCCCCGACACCCCGGCCGGGCCGCACCAGCGGAACGTCACCGTCTTCGCCGACGGCCAGATCGACCGCTCGCCCTGCGGCTCCGGCACCTCCGCGAGGCTCGCCCTCCTCGCCGACGAGGGCCGGCTGAAGGAGGGCGACACGCTCACCCACGAATCCGTCGTGGGCACGGTCTTCACCGGCCGGATCGCCCCCGGCGGAGCCACACCGGAAGGACTGGTCACCACCGTGACGGGCACCGCGCACCGCACCGGCGAGCACGTCTTCACGCTCGACCCGTACGACCTCCTCGGCTCGGGGTTCGCCCTGTGACCGCCACCCCGCGGGGCTCCGGCGCCCCGCTCTGGATCGACGCCGGGGCCGTGGCCCGGCTGGCGTCGCCGAACGCGGCGGTCGACGCGCTGGCGGACGTACTCCGCGAGGGACTCGACCCGGAGTCCGGCCCGCCACGCACCTCGACGCCGGTGCCCGCCGGCGAGGTGCTGCTGATGCCGGCCGCCTCGGACGCCTGGGCGGGGGTGAAGGTCGTCGGCATCGCCCCCGGCAACCCGGCCCTCGGGCTGCCCCGGATCACCGGCGGCTATCTGCTCCTGGACGGCGCCTCGCTGCTCCCGGTCGCGCTGCTCGACGGCATCGCGCTCACCTCGCTGCGCACCCCGGCGGTCTCCGCCCTGGCGGTCCGCCACCTCACCCCGGCGGACCGGCCGCTGAGCCTCGTCATGTTCGGCTCGGGCCCGCAGGCGTACGCGCACCTGGACGTGCTGTCCGAGGTGCGGGAGCTCGCCGAGGTGGTGGTCGTCGCCCGGAACCCGGAGGGGGCGGAGGCGCTGGCCCGGCACGCCGAGGCGCTGGGCGTGCCGAAGGTCCGCACGGGCACGGCGGGGGACGTGGCGGAGGCGGACCTGGTGGTCTGCTGCACCACGGCCCGCGAGCCGCTGTTCGACGGGCGGCTGGTGCGCCCCGGGGCCACCGTGGTGGCGGTCGGCTCGCACGAGCCGGACGCCCGGGAGGTCGACACCGCCCTGGTCCGCCGGGCCGAGGTGTACGTCGAGTCGCGGACGGCGGCGCTGCGCGAGGCGGGGGACCTGCTGATCCCCGAGGCGGAGGGCGCGATCGGCCCCGGGCACATCGCGGGCACGCTCGCGGACCTGGTCGCGGGCGGCGCCCCGGCGGACCCGGCGGCGCCGCGCTTCTTCAAGAGCGTCGGCATGGCCTGGGAGGACCTGGCGATCGCGGTGGCCCTGTACAAGGCGGCTCGAACGGAGAAGGAGCGGGAGTCTGATCCGGTTCCGGAACCGAATCCGGAACCGAAGCCGGAGGTGCCCCGAGCCTCGGCCAGCGAAACGTGACATTGTACGCTGTCCTCCTGCGAGTTCTCGGAGGAAGCGCGTGGGTGACCTGAAGCAGCACAGCCTCATCAAGGCCCAGGAACGACTGCGTGACCAGGTAGGTCATGCCCTGCGGGCCGCCTTGATAGCGGGCGAACTACGGCCGGGGAGCGTCTATTCGGCGCCCGGTCTCGCCGCCGAGCTCGGCGTCTCGGCGACGCCCGTGCGCGAGGCCATGCTCGACCTGGCCCGTGAGGGCCTGGTCGAGCCGGTCCGCAACAAGGGCTTCCGGATCACCGAGGTCAGCGAGCGCGAGCTCGACCAGTGCACCGAACTGCGCATGCTGATCGAGGTGCCCACGATCGGCCGGGTCACCGCGCTGGCCGCGCCCGAGCGGCTGGAGGAGCTGCGCCCGCTGGCGCAGGAGATCGTCACCAAGGCCCGAGAGCACAACCTCATCGGCTATCTGGAGGCGGACCGGCTCTTCCACCTCACCCTCCTCGGCCTGGCCGGGAACGACAGACTGGTGGAGACGGTGAGCGACCTGCGCAAGCGGTCCCGGCTCTACGGGCTGACCGGCCTGGACGAGGCCGGCAAGCTCGTCTCCTCGGCCGAGGAGCACCTGGAGCTCCTCGACCTGATGATCGCCGGGGACGTGCGGGGCGCGGAGGACTGCATGCACCGCCATCTGGGGCATGTGCGCTCGCTGTGGGCCGAGGCCCGTGACGAGCCGGTCGAGCGCCCCGCCGGGCGGCTGGGCCAGGTCCGCAAGGGCTGAGCGCTCAGCGCACGCTCTGGCCGTACACGTGGTCGACGGACATGCGCATCAGCACCCGTCCGTCGGCCACCATCGCCGCCCGGTACTCCTCCCAGTCGGGGTGCTCCCCGGCGGCCAGCCGGTAGTAGTCCACCAGGGCCTCGACCTCCGGCCCGTGCGGGTCGGTGCCGGGGCCGGTGAGGGTGACCGTGCCCTCGGCGGTCGCCCAGGACCAGCCGTCGGCGCTGGTGACCTCCAGGGCCGCGCGCGGGTCGCGGCGCAGGTTCACCGTCTTGGCCCGGCCCTCGGTCATCGACACGTACAGCGTCTCGGTGGCGGGGTCGTAGAAGGGCATGACGGGGGAGAGCTGGGGGCGGCCGTCGGCCTTGATCGTGGCCAGGACACCGAGCCGGCTCTTCGCGAGCAGCTCGCGGGCATCGAAACGCGTGGTCGTCATGACCGTTCCAAGTCCCGTGCGGGGGCGCTTTGTTCCCGGCTCTCCCCGGGTTCAGGCCTTCTTCACGACGCTCGACTTGAGCTGCATGGGGCCGAAGCCCTCGATCCGGCAGTCGATGTCGTGCCCGTCCACCCCGTCCACCAGCCGGATGCCGCGGACCTTGGTGCCGGCCTTGATGCCGCTCGGGTTGCCCTTGACCTTGAGGGTCTTCGCCACGGTCACCGTGTCGCCGTCGGCGAGCACGTTGCCGACGGCGTCGCGGATCACCCGCTCCCCGGCGGCACCGCCGCCGTCGGCCGTCCCGGTCGCGTCGGCGGCACCGGCCGGCCACTCGTGGCCGCACTCGGGGCACACCAGCAGCGCGCCCATCTCGTACGTGTAGGCGCCGGAGCACTCGGGGCAGGGGGGAAGCGTCTCGTTCACCCCGCGATCGTAGATGGCGATCCTGTTAATTGCGAAAATCTGCAACTGATTGATCGCCTTGTGCCGGCTACCTGGCCGCCTGCCGCCGCCGCTCCCAGGCCCGCGTGCCCGCGAGCGACACGGCGGCGCTGACCAGCCCGAGCACCGCGCCCCCGGCCACGTCCCCCGGATAGTGGACGCCCGTGTGGACGCGCGAGTAGCCCACCGCCGAGGCCAGCAGGGACAGCGGGACCGCCGTCGGCGGCAGGGCCGTGCCGACCGCCGCCGCGAAGGCCACCGCCGAGGCGGTGTGCCCGGACGGGAACGAGGCCGAACTCGGCATCGGCACGTGCCGGTCCACGGTCACCCGGGCCGCCTCCCGGTCCGGGCGCGGGCGCCGCACCAGCCGCTTGCCGAGCAGGTTCGCCGAGGCCGAGGCCACCGCGATGGCACCGAGCCCGGCCCACGCGGCGGTCCTGGCCCGGCCGCCGGCCAGGGCGAGCACCCCGGCCACGGCGAACGAGATCTTCGAGTGGTCGGCCGCGCTCGACAGCCGGCGCAGCCCCCGGTCCAGGGCCGGGGTCGGGGTGGCGGCGACCGCCGCGTACAGGGCGCCGTCCACCGCCCGCAGATCGGCGAGCACGGCCCGCGGCCCGGACCTCGGCGGGGCGGCCGCCGTGGACTCAGCCGTCATGTCTGTCTCGGGCATGTTTCTCTCCTCCTCGGGGGCCGAAGGCCAGGATGACGATCCTGCCCCAGTTCAGCGGGGGGACGGGCGCCGGGGTCCCGGGCCGGTCGCGCGGGACGAGGACGCGCAGGGCGCGCGGCCGCAGGGTGCACACGACGGGCGTCGGCAGGGTCAGCGCCTCGCCGTCCACCGCCACGGGCAGGGTGTCGGCAGCCGAGGTGACCTCGACCCGCCGGGCGGTCAGGACGTTGAGCCCGGTCGCCTGGGAGCCGCGCACCGCGAGCTCGGCGGCCTGCGCGGCGCCTTCCACCCGCACGGCGATGACGCCCAGCTCGCCCCGGTCGAGGCGCGGCCGCCGCCCGCCGCCGAGCGGATCGGGCGAGACGTACGGGTTGTTGCTGACCAGCAGTGCCTGCTGGTCCCGCAGCGCGGTGTCGTCGGCGTCGGCGTCCAGGCGCGCGCCCTCGTCGCCGGTCAGCAGGTCGGGCATCGCCTCCAGGGCCGTGCCCGCCTTCGCGTCCCGGTACTCCGGGCGCTGCACCACGTCCGCGTACACCCCGAAGGAGACCGTGTTCACGAAGGGGCGCCCGGCCACGTCGCCGAGGTCCACCCGCAGCTCCTCGCCGTCCGTCAGGGCGTCCAGGCAACGGGCCGGGTCGGTGCGGTCGAGCCCCAGGTCCATGGCGAAGTGGTTGCGGGTCCCGGCGCTGATCACCAGGAACGGCAGGTCGTGCTCGGCCGCCACCGCCGCCACCAGCGCCTGCGTGCCGTCGCCGCCCGCGACCCCGAGCAGGTCGGCGCCGTCCGCGACGGCCTCCCGGGCCAGCGCCTCCACATCGGTCTGCCCGCCCTCCTCCGGCGGCCCGAGCAGCACCACCCGCGCGCCCAGCGCCTCGGCCCGCTCCACCAGGTGGAAGCGCTCGACCTTCCCGCCGCCCGACTTCGGGTTCATCAGCAGCACCGGCCGCGCCGGACGGGCCGCGGGCGCCGCCGGGCGGTGCGAGCGCGGCCGGGGCAGCGCCGCCCGCGCGCACAGCAGGGCCGTCAGCCACAGCCCGATCGAGAGCAGCGCCGTCGGCCACAGGCCGCCCTCCACGTAGAGCGCGACGAGCCCGACCGGCGCCCCGGCCGCGAGCAGCGCGCCCAGGAACCGCACCGGCCCCCGGTGCGCCAGGAACCACCAGGTGCCCGCCGCGCACAGCACGAGCCCCACCAGACCGCTGAAGACGATCAGCAGCCCGCCGCTCCCGAACGGGACGAACAGCGCGACGACCGCCGCCAGCGCCGCCAGCAGCGCGCAGCGGGCGAACAGGCGCTCCCGGGCCCGCTCAGGTCTCCCCGTACCGTACTCACTCACCACAGCCTCCCCAAGTGTCGATCACAGCCTCGTACCCCGTGCCGCGCCCCACCGCACCCACAGGTCCGATCGGGTGATGCCTCGGCAGGCCACGTCCACGGGTCCGGCCGGATACCGATTGTGGTACGGGCGCGGAGGCGAAAGTATCGCTGGAGTGCGTGAACAGATGCCTGCAGAGCCGCCCAAGGCCGCCAAGCTCACCGACGGGGTCGTCACCCTGGTGCCGAACCCTCCCCTCGACGACGCGGACGCCGAGGCCCGGGAGGGGTTCCGGACCTTCGGCATCCGGGCCGGGCAGCCGGTCGGGAGCGTCGGCCTCCGGTTCGCCGCCGCCGGACTCGCCCGAGGCGACGTCGACGTGACCTACGAGCTCCACCCGGGGGCCCGGGGCCGAGGCTTCGCCACCCGCGCCGTCCTGCTGGCGTGCGCCCACGCCCGCTGCGCCGGGGCCCGCCGCGCGGTGGTCCACAGCCCGGCGGACGACCCGGCCGCCGGGGCGGTCGCCCGCCGCGCCGGGTTCGCCCGCCGGGGCCAGATCAGCCACCGCGACGGCACCCTCGTCGACTGGTACGTCCGGGAGCTGGACCGCGACTGACGTCCGGCCGGCCGCCGCGCCGAGCGGTCACGCGAGGATGCCGCTGCCGTGGGGCGCGTACAGGTCGAGCAGCCGGACCCGCGTCACATGGAGGCGGTGGGCGAGGATCCGGCCCACCCAGTACGTCACCGAGGCGCCGAACTCCGTGTCCGTGCGGCACATCGACCGCACGGCCGTGGCGTCGAACTCGAAGGCCCGCACCGGCGTCATCGCCTCGGCGCCGGACTGGCACAGATAGGGCGGGAACAGCCAGGAGAGACCGACCAGTTCGCCGTGCCGGAGGGTCTCGATCACCGGCGAGCCCCGGCCGGGGACCTTGGCGTCGAGGGTGACCGCGCCGGTCTTCACGATCCAGAAGCGGTCCGCGTGGTCCTGCTCCTCGAACAGCCGGTGCCCCGACTCGAAGCGCACGTCCTCGGCGAAGGCCATGAGCCGTTCCCGGTGCTCGGGCGGAAGGGTGCTGACCTTGGGTGCGGCGGTGCTCATGGCGGGCCTCCTCGGACCGGGCGGCGGTGCGTCCCGCCTCAAGTGTCCGTCGCCCGCGCACGGCGCGCAGTCGGCGCACGCCCCCGGTCACACGGACGGACGCCGTAACGCCGCCCCGGCCCGCCCCTGGCGCGGCCCGCGCGGGCGGTGGCGGCCCCGTCGCCCTCCGCCTAGCGTGGGAGGTCCCGAGGGGGGGACCCCACCCGAGAACGGTGCCACTGTCATGGCAGACAAGCCCTCCATCGTCCTGGTCCACGGGTTCTGGGGCGGAGCGGCCCACTGGTCGCACGTCATCACCGAACTGCACCGGCGTGGCTACGGCGACCTGCACGCCGTCGAGAACCCGCTGACCTCGCTCGCCGAGGACGCCGAGCGCACCCGCAAGATGATCCGGCAGGCCGCCGGACCCGTCGTGCTGGTCGGCCACTCCTACGGCGGCGCCGTCATCTCCGAGGCGGGGGACCTGCCGAACGTCGCCGCCCTGGTCTACATCGCCGCCTTCGCGCCGGACGCGGGCGAGAGCCCCGGGCAGATCAGCCAGGAGCACCCGCCGGCGGCGTTCGAGAACATCGTCCCGGACTCCGACGGCTACCTGTGGGTCAAGCAGGACACGTTCCACGAGAGCTTCTGCCAGGACCTCGACGCCGACGAGGCCCTCGTCATGGCCGTCACGCAGAAGGCCCCGCTCGGCTCCACCTTCGGCGACAACGTGACCGCACCGGCCTGGCGCGCCAAGCCCTGCTGGTACCAGGTCTCCACGCGGGACCGGATGATCGACCCGGACAACGAGCGCCGGATGGCCGCGCGGATGAACCCGGTCAAGACGATCGAGCTCGACGCGAGCCACGCCTCGCTGGCCTCCCAGCCCGGCGCGGTCAGCGACCTCATCGAGGCCGCCGCCCGCGAGACCGTCGGCTGAACCCCGGCCGGGGGGGGGGGGGGGGGGGGGGGGGGGGGGGGGGGGGGGGGGGGCGCGCGGGCGGGGGGCTTTTGTGTGGGCGGGGGGGGCCCGGCCCCCCCCCGGCCCGGGCCCCGCCCCCCCCGCCGCG
>NZ_JBVJDK010000020.1:0-97954 GCF_055582325.1 Streptomyces sp. NPDC042100 | reverse complement strand
ACGGCACCCCCGACCTCCTGTGGCGCAGCCTCGACTCCGGCACCATCTACATCCGCCACGGCAAGCCCGGCACCGTCACCGGAAGCGTCGACATCGACTCCCTCAAGACCGCCGCCGCGTCTCGCGAGGGTGTCGACACCTCCTACGGCACCGGCTGGACCACCACCAACATCACGGCGGTCATCGGTATCCCCGACGTCAACGGCGACAAGATCCCGGACCTGTGGGTCCGCTCCGGAGCCGACGGCACCATGAAGGTCTACCACCCCTCCACCACCAACACCGGAGGCCCCGTCAAGACGGTCCTGTCAGCGAACTGGGCCGGCATCAAGTCCTTCGGCTGATCACCGACCGGACAACCCGCGTCACCCACTCAGCGAGCCCCCGGCGCCTCACGGCGCCGGGGGCTCGCCCCGTCGCGGCTGAGGTCAGAGCCCCAGGACGCGGACGGCGTTCTCCTTCAGGATGAGGGGGCGGGCCTCCGGCCCGATGGCGAGGGCATCGAAGTCGGCGAGCCAGCGGTCGGGGGTGACGACCGGAAAGTCCGAGCCGAAGAGCACCTTGTGGCGGAGGAAGGAGCCGGCGGCCTTGACGAGCTGCGGCGGGAAGTACTTCGGGGACCAGCCGGACAGGTCGATGAACACGTTGGCCTTGTGTGTGGCCATGGAGATGGCCTCGTCCTGCCAGGGCACCGACGGGTGGGCCAGCACGACGGTCAGGCCGGGGAAGTCGGCGGCCACGTCGTCGAGGAGCATCGGGTCCGAGTAGCGCAGCTTGATGCCGCGCCCGCCCGGCAGTCCCGCGCCGATGCCGGTCTGGCCGGTGTGGAAGAGGGCCGGGACGCCGAGTTCCTGGAGGGCCTCGTAGAGCGGGTAGTGCTCGGGGTCGTTCGGGGCGAAGGCCTGGAGGCTCGGGTGGAACTTGAAGCCGCGCACCCCGTGGTCGAGGACCAGCGAGCGGGCACGGGCGACGGCGTCGGGGCGGTGCGGGTCGACCGAGCCGAACGGGACGAGGACGTCCGGGTGGTCGGCCGCCGCGCGGGCGATCTCCTCGCTGGACAGGGCCGGGTGGCCGAGGCCGGTGGAGGCGTCCACGGTGAAGATCACGGCGCCCATCCGGCGCTCGCGGTAGTGGGCGGCGATCGCTTCGACGGTGGGGGTGCGGTCCTGGCCGGCCTTGAAGTAGGCGGCGGAGGCGTCCATGAGTTCGGCGTCGAGCGCGAGGTGTCCGTGGGCGTCCTGCTCTACGTGGACGTGGAAGTCGATCGCGGTCAGGTCGGCGGGGTTCATCGGGGTGCTCACAGGTGGTCAGTCCGGTTCTTGGCGTCGAGGAGAAGGGCGAGGAGCGCGTCGCGTTCCGCGACGAGGTCGGGCAGGGGCGTTCCGGTCAGCTCCTCGGCCACGCCCCGCTCGATCGAGCGGGCCAGCTCGGGGGTGAGGCGGGGCGTGCCGAGGTCGGCCCACCACTCCTCCATGGGCGGGCCGAGGTGTTCCAGTACGTGGGCGATGCCGCCCGGTCCTCCGGAGAGGTGCTGGTTGAGGAAGGGGCCGAGGAGCGCCCAACGCAGGCCGGGGCCGTGGGCGATGGCCGTGTCGATGTCGGTGACGCTCGCCGCACCGCGCTCGACCAGGGAGTACGCCTCCCGCCACAGCGCGGCCTGGAGCCGGTTGGCGACATGGCCGGGGAGTTCCCGGCGCAGCCGGATCGGGCGGCGGCCGAGGGACCGGTAGAAGGCCGTGGCCGCTTCGACGGCGGTCTCGGCGGTGCGCTCGCCCGGCACCACCTCGACGAGCGGGATGAGATGGGGCGGGTTGAACGGGTGGCCCACGAGGACCCGTTCGGGGTGGGCCGCGCAGGACCGCTGGATCCGGGAGGGCGGGAGCCCCGACGAGCTGCTCGCGAGGACGGTGCCGGGTGGTGCGGCGGCGTCGAGGACGGCGAAGAGCTCGTCCTTCAGCTCGGGGCGCTCCGGGCCGTTCTCCTGGACGAAGTCGGCGTCGGCGACGGCTTCGGCGGGGTCCGGCGTGAAGGTGAGGAGCGTCTGGTCGGCGGTGACCGCCGCGCGGAGCCTGGTCTCCGCGCCGGGTGCGGGGTCGGTGGCGACGACCTCGTGCCCGTACGAGAGGAAGAGGGTCGTCCAGGAGGCGCCGATGACTCCGGTGCCGACGACGGACACCTTCACGCGGTCCTCCCGGCGGAGCCGCCCGCCCGGGCGGTCCGGGTGGCGGCGTAGGCGACGAAGGGGTCGAGCGAGTCCGGCTCGGCGAGGACGCCGACGCCCGCGACGGATTCGGGGCGGGCGCCGAGGAGGACGCGCTTCACGGGAACCTCCAGTTTCTTTCCGGTCCGGTTGCGCGGGATCACGGGCACCAGCTCGACCGTGTCGGGGACGTGCCGGGGCGACAGGGCGGACCTCAGGGCGCGGGCGACGCGCGTGCGGAGGGCGTCGTCCAGTTCCCGGGGTCCGGTGACGAAGAGGAGGAGTTCGCCGTTGCCCCCCTCGGGGTCCTCCAGGTGGACGACGAGGCTGTCGTCGATCTCGGGCAGGTCCTCGACGACCGCGTAGAACTCGGCGGTGCCGAGCCGGACCCCGCCTCGGTTGAGGGTGGCGTCGGAGCGTCCGGCGACGACGCAGTGGCCCTCCGGCGCGAAGCGCACCCAGTCGCCGTGCCGCCATACGCCGGGGTACTCCTCGAAGTAGGCGGCACGGTAGCGGGAGCCGTCGGTGTCGCCCCAGAAGCCGAGGGGCATCGACGGCATGGGCGCGGTGATGACGAGTTCGCCGAGCTCGCCGACGACGGGGGCGCCGGCGCTGTCGTACGCGTGGGCGGCGACGCCGAGGCAGGGCCCGGAGATCTCGCCGGCGCGTACGGTCTGGAGCGGGCTGCCCTGGAGGATGCCGGTGCACACGTCGGTGCCGCCGCAGCCGACGTTGAGGAGGACCCGGTCGCCGAACTGTTCGGTGACCCAGCGGAAGCCCTCGGCGGCGAGCGGGCTGCCGGCCGCGCCGAGCTGCCGCAGCCGTGACAGGTCGAACTCCCGGGCGGGCTCGATGCCCGCCTTGCGGCAGGCCATGAGGTAGCCGGGGCTCACCCCCATCAGGGTCGCGCCGGTGTCGGCGGCGAGCCGCCACTGTTCCCGCAGGTCGGGGTGGGCCGGGTTGCCGTCGATCATGACGATGGAGGCGCGGACGAGGAGGGCGGACACCAGGGTGTTCCACAGCATCCAGGCGGTGGTGCTGAACCAGAGCATCCGGTCGCCGGGCTTGAGGTCCCAGCTCAGCGCGTTGTTCTTGAGGTGCTCCAGCAGGATGCCGCCGTGGCGGTGCACGATCGCCTTGGGGATGCCGGTGGTGCCGGAGGAGAAGAGCACGAAGAGCGGGTGGTCGAAGGGTACGGCCTCGAAGGCGGGCGCCGCCGGTGCGCCCGCGTCCGCGCCGCGCGGCTCCGCGAGGAGTTCGTCCCAGGGCAGCGCCCCGGGCAGGGTGTGCTCCCCGTACGGGACGTGCACGGTGCGCCGCAGGGTCGGGAGCCCCTCCACGATCTCGGCGGCCTCCGCGCGCCGGTCGACGTCCCGTTCCCCGTACCGGTATCCGGCGACGGTCAGCAGCACGGTGGGTTCGAGCTGGGCGAACCGGTCGACCACGCTGCGGGCGCCGAACTCCGGGGCGCACGAGGCCCAGACGGCGCCGATACTCGCGGTGGCGAGGAAGGCGACGAGGGTCTCCGGGATGTTCGGCAGGTACGCGACGACGCGGTCGCCCTTGGCGACGCCGAGGCGGAGGAGGCCGGCGCGGGCCCGGGCGACCTGGTCGCGCAGCGCACCGAAGGTGAGCCGGACGGGCGGGCGGGTCTGCGAGTGGGCGATGACGGCGACGGCGTCCTCGTCGGCCGGTGTCAGGCGGCCGAGGGTGTGCTCGGCGTAGTTGAGGGTGGCGCCCGGGAACCACTCGGTGTCCGGCATGGACGTGCGGCCGAGGGCGGCGGTGGGCGGGGTGTGCGCGTGGACGTCGAAGAACTCCCAGACGGCGCTCCAGAATCCGGCGAGGTCGGTGACGGACCACTGCCAGAGGCTGTCGTAGTCGGGGAGGTCCAGGCCGCGTTCCGTTTCCAGCCAGCGCAGGAAGCGGCCGATCTCGGAGGTGTCCCTGACGTCGTCGGCGGGAGTGCTGAGTATCTCGCTCATCGGGCGTCCTCTCCGGCGGTCGTGGCGGTGACCTTCGCCGCGCGGCCGTCCAGGAAGGCCCGCATCCGGGCCTGGGCGTCGACGCTGCCGGCCGCGACGGCCGCCATGAGGGATTCGAGGAGGAGGCCGCCGGCGGGTGAGGCTTCGGCGATCCTGGGGAGCGCCTGGAGGACGGCGAAGTTGGTGAGCGGCGCGTTGGCGGCGATGCGGGCGGCGAGCTCCAGGGCCTTGGCGCGGGCGCCGCCCTCCTCGGTGAGGTACTGGGAGAGGCCCGCGGCCTGGCCCTCGGCGGCGTCGAGGACGCGGCCGGTGAGCATCATGTCGGCCATCCGGTGGGCGCCGATGAGGCGGGGGACGCGGACGGAGCCGCCACCGCCGACGAAGAGGCCGCGCTGTCCTTCCGGGAGGGCGTAGAAGGCGGAGGGTTCGGCGACGCGGAGGTGCGCGGCGGCGGCGAGTTCGAGGCCGCCGCCGATGACGGCGCCCTTGAGGGCGGCGACCACGGGGACGCGGCCGCCTTCGATCGTGTCGAAGACGCGGTGCCACATGAGGGAGTGCTCCAGTGCCTCCTCGGTGGACCGCTCGGTCAGTTCGCCCAGGTCGAGCCCGGCGGAGAAGTGGGGGCCCTCCGCGTCCAGGACGGCGGCCCGCACGTCGGGTCCCGGCTTCCGGAAGAACTCCTCGAGGCGGAGCACCGTGGCGTCGTCGAGGGCGTTGCGCTTGGCCGGGCGGCGGAGCGTCAGGACGGCGACTCCGTCGTGCAGGTCAACGGAAAGGGTGTTCAAGGAAGGCTCCTTCATTATCAGGAATCCTGAGTATTGAAGGACCGCACGGCGCCGGACAAGGGGTGTGGGCTAGAATTTTCGACAGGATTCCTGATGATGACAAGGGATGACGGGGAGAGGGTGGCGGGCATGGAGAGGACGACCTGGAGCGGCCGGGGGGCATCGCGCGCGGGAGGGGCGGCCCGGTGAAGGACGTCGCCCCGCCGTCGTTCCTGTACTCGGTGAAGCAGGTCGAACTGATCACCCGGGCACGGCTCGACGAGCTCCTGAAGCCCTCGGGCGTCACCGCGCTCCAGTACACGGCCCTGACCGTGCTCGAACGGCGGGACAACATGTCGGCGGCCGAGCTCGCCCGCAATTCCTTCGTCACGCCCCAGTCGATGTCCGACCTGGTCGGCGCCCTGCAACGGCGCGGCCTCATCACCCGCTCCCCCGACCCGGAGAGCCGCCGCCGGCACGTCATCGGCCTGACCGACGAGGGCCGTGCCCTGCTGGCCCTGCACGCGCCGGCCGTTCAGGCGCTGGAGGACGAGATGCTGGACGGCTTCTCGGCCCGCGAGCGCACGGCCTTCCGCGACTACCTCAACCGGGCCCGCGCGGCCCTCGGGTAGCGCATCCGGGCCGCCGCCCTCGCCCCTTCCGTCCCTAGGGCTGCGGCGTGCTGCCGCGCAGCACGTGCTCGGCCGGGAGCAGCAGGCCCCGCGCCGGGACGGCGTCGCGGTCCTCGACGGTCGATATCAGCCGTTCGACCAGCGCGCGGGCGATCGCGGCGAGCGGGAGACGGACGCTGGTGAGGGCGGGCTGCAGGACCGTGGACAGGGGCAGGTCGTTGAAGCCGGTGACGGCGACGTCGGTGCCCACGGCGAGGCCGGCCGCGCGGACGGCCTGGTACGCGGTCAGGGCGAGCCAGTCGTTCGCGCAGACCAGCGCGGTCGGGCGGTCCGTGCCGACGAGGACGCGCTGGATCGCCTGGGACAGGGCGGCCGGGTCGTCGTCGGGGACGCCGACCTCGAAGGCGCCGCCGGGTGCCGAGGCCGCCGCCTGGAGCAGGCCCGCCCGGCGGTCGGCGAGCCAGGGCAGGTTCGCGGCGGAGTTGACGTAGCAGATCCGGCGGTGGCCCTGGTCGAGGAGGAGCCGGACCAGTTCGGCGGTGGCCGCGGCGGAGTCGATGTCCACCCAGTTCTGGGGGCGGCCGGGGGCCGTGCGGCCGAAGGCCACGAAGGGGAACGCCGCCTCGCTGAGCACGTCGACCCGGGGGTCGTCGTGGATCACGTCGGAGAGGACGAAGCCGTCGACCTGCCGGGCGGCGATCAGCCCGTTGAAGGACCTGGCGACCGCGTCCGCGCCCTGCTCGGGGTCGCAGCGGAAGAGCAGGACGCGGTGGCCGACGGCGTCGGCGGCGCTCACCAGTGCCTGGAGGAAGCCGCCCATGAGGGGGTTGGGGTCGGCGGGGTTGTCGGCGGGGGCCGGGTAGCCGATGACCCTGCGCGTGCCGGTGCGCAGGCTGCGGGCGGACTGGTCCGGCTGGTAGCCGAGCTCGTCGATGGCCTCGGTGACCCGGGCGAGCGTGGTCGCGCGCAGCCGGTGGGGCGCGTTGAGGGCGTTGGAGACGGTCTGGCGGGAGACTCCCGCCGCGCGTGCGACGTCCTCGATGGTCACCTGGTGAGCGGGCATCGTTCCTCTGGGGGTGCTGTGGGGGCTGTGCGTGCTGCGGGGTCGCGTGCTTCGTGGGGGCGGGGTTGCGTGTCGGGGGGGCGGGGGCAGACGGCGGTGCGCGAACCGGCCGTCGGCCCCCGTCTCGTTCAGCCCTGTCGGGTCAGCGTGAGCAGGCCGCCGGTCGGCACGGTCACCGGGTTCGGCCCGGCGACGAGTTCGAGCACGGTATCGGACAGGATCTCACCACGGCAGTCCTGGACGAGGGCGAGGGCCCCTCCCGGGCGGGTGGCGGTGAGGAGGACCGTGGGGTCGGCGTCCGCGTTGGCCACGAGGAGCCGCGCCCCGGCCTCCTCCGGTACGGCGACGGGCACGGGCGCGTAGCGCCCGACGACCGTCGTGCCCCGGGCGTGCGCGCGGACGAGAGGGTAGCCGAGGTCCGGGCGCGCCGGTTCCAGGGCGCCCTGCTGGAGGACGTCGGCGTGGCGGCGGAAGACGTCGAGCCAGAAGCGGACGGCGGCGAGCTGGTCCGGGGTCTGGGCGGCGAGGTCGACGGAGATCTGCGGGACCGAGAACAGCGCGTTCACCAGGTGCACCGCCACCCCCTCGGGCGGCTCGTCGGCGTGCCACATGATCATGTCGGCGTGGACGGCGAGCGGGCCCGCGAGCAGTCGGCAGTCGACGGTCCGCTGGCGGTTCTCGGCCGGGCTCAGCGGGCAGTCGACGGCGCGGACCATGGTGGCGTACGGCCAGAGCCCGGGGCTGACGTACGGCTGGCGGTGCTCCACGATCACGTCGGGGCGCGTGCGCCGCAGCCGGGCGTCGAGGTCGGCGAGCAGGCGGCGGACGCCCTCGTGGACGGTGGCGTGGTCGGCGCCGGGCGGGGCGGGCGGGGGGTCGGCGACGGCGAAGCGGTCGATGAAGTCGAGCTTCACGCCGTCCATCCCCCACTCCTCGACGGCGCGGCTCACCGTGTCGACGAGGTGGGCGCGGACCTCGGGGTGGCGGGGGTCGAGGACGGCCGCGTCGAGGTGGGGCTCCTCGCGGAGGATCAGGCCCTTGAAGCGGTCCCAGGCCTCGTTGTGGCGCCCGATGAACGGCAGCGCGTACCAGAGGAGGTAGGCGAGGCCGCCCCGCCGGACCTCGGCGACGTGGGCGGCGAGGTCGGGGAAGGCCGTCCGGTTCGGCTCCCAGTCGCCGCAGTGGCCGTAGCCTCGGGCGCGGTCGGTGGTCTGCCAGCCGTCGTCGACGATGACGCTCCCACAGCCGACGTCGGCGGCCAGCGCGGCCTGGCGCTCGACGGCGGCGGCGTCCACGTTCTGGTGGAGGCTGTACCAGGTGGAGTACGCGGGCATCCGCGCGGCGGCGGCGACGCCGGGGTGCGCGGTGCCCTCGGCCCACCAGTCGGTGACGTCCTGGAGGGTGGCGGCGTAGTGCCGGCCGCCGAGGTCCACGCGCAGCGTCAGCGGGGGGCCGTCGGGGGTGAGCTCCTGTTCGAAGATGAACGCGAACTCGCCACTCTCCTCGACCACTCCCGCGCCCACCCGCACGGGCGCGCCCGTCTCCCCCGCCGCGGCCGTGCACAGGGCCCGGTCGCCCGTCCCGACCAGGCTGGCGACGGGCGCGCCGAGGGCGAGCGAGACGGTGCGGGGCGCGGTCCAGGAGGGCGGGAGCCAGCGGCCCGCGGTGGTGTGCGGCGTCCAGAACGCGGTGGCCCCGACACACGGGACCCGCCACTCGGCGCGGACGGTGACCGGGGCCGTGGCCCGTACCTCGATGAGCGCCACGCCGTCCGCGACCGAGGTGGCGGACGCCTGCCAGGCGTCGGCGTCGCCGCCGGGGGCGGTGAGGTGAATGGTGAGGGGGATGCCGGTGGGGTGGTAGAGGGGGGTGGGGAGGGTGCGGCCCGCGCTCGTGGTCGGCTTTCCCATCTCGTCGTGGGGGCGCCAGGCGGCGACGGGCGGCTCGGCCGCCGCGATGGCGGGATCGGTGGCGGGATCGGTGGCGGGGTCGGTGGCGGTGTCGGGGGTGAAGGTCACGGGGTGGGTCACTCCTTGGTCGCCCCGGCCAGGAGGCCGGAGATGAACTGGCGCTGCAGCAGGAGGAAGAGGGCCATCACGGGGATCGCGGCGATGGCGCCGGCGAGCAGCACGTGGGCGTAGTTGGTGGTCGAGAGGCCCTGGAGGGTGGCCGTGGCCACGGGGAGGGTGTACATCTCGGGGCTGCGCAGGGCGATCAGCGGCCAGACGAACTGGTTCCAGCCGCCGAGGAAGACGAAGAGCGCGAGCGCGGCGATGATCGGCCGGTTGACCGGGATGACGATCCGCCACAGGACGCGCAGCTCGCCGGCGCCGTCGACGCGGGCGGCGTCGAGGAGTTCGTCGGGCATGGAGCGCAGGGCCTGGCGCATCAGGAAGATGCCGAACGGGGTGACGAGACCGGGCAGGATCACCGACTGGTAGGTGTCGATCAGGCCCAGGTCCATCATCATCTGGAAGATCGGGATGAGCATCACCGCGTCGGGGATGACGAGCGTGCTGAGCAGCAGCACGAAGAACAGGTTCCGGCCGCGGAAGTCGAACTTCGCGAAGGCGTAGCCCGCCAGGACCGACACGACGACGGCTCCGGCCGTCTGGACGCCGGCCACGACGAGGGTGTTGAGGAGGACGCGGGCCAGGCCGATCGACTCCTGGAGGCCCTGGAGGTTGTCGAGGAGGTGTCCGCCCGGGAGCAGTTTCGGCGGCCAGGAGAAGACGTCCTTGTCCTCCTGAGTGGCGGCCATGGCGAGCCAGTAGAAGGGGCCGACGCAGAGCCCGAAGGCGCCCGCGAGCAGCAGGGTGAGCAGGGGGCCGCGCGTCTTCACCGGCGCTCTCCCATCAGCCGGACCTGGATGACGCCGAGGATCGAGACGAGGGCCGCGAGGGCGTAGGCGAGGGCCGAGGCGTAGCCGAAGTCGAAGTACTTGAAGCCGTTGTTGTAGAGGTACATGGTGACGGTGAGGGTGGAGTTGTCGGGGCCGCCGCCGGTGAGGACGTACGGCTCGTCGAAGAGCTGGAGGGTGCCGATGGTGGAGAGCACCACGGTGAGGAGGAGGATGGGCCGCAGCTGGGGCAGCGTGATGGCGAAGAAGCGGCGGACCGGTCCGGCGCCGTCGACCATGGCCGCCTCGTACAGCTCCTTGGGGATGCCCTGGAGTCCTGCCAGGTACATGACCGCGTTGTAGCCGGTGTAGTGCCAGGTGATGACGAGGACGACGGCGACGCGGGCCCAGAGGGGACTGCCGAGCCAGTTGACGGGGTCGATGCCGACGAGCGAGAGCAGCCAGTTCAGCAGGCCCGCGTCCCGGTTGAGGATGACGGAGAACATGACGCCCGCCGCGACGAGTCCGGTCAGCGACGGCACGAAGACGCCGAGGCGCCAGAGGGGGCGCAGCCAGACCTTGGTGGAGTTGAGGCCGAGGGCGACGAGGAGAGCCAGGCCGAGCATCAGCGGCACCTGGACGACGAGGATGAGCGCGGTGTTCTTCAGCGCGGTCCAGAACAGCGGGTCGGTGAGCAGCCGCTGGTAGTTGGCGAGGCCGGCGAACCGGGCCTCCTCGCCGCTGCCAGTGGTGAGGCTGATCCAGAAGGACGCGGCGATGGGGTACGCCTTGAAGACGGCGAAGCCCAGGACGGCGGGCATGATCAGGAGGTACGGGAACGAGCCGCGGGTCAGCAGTCCGCGCCGGCCGGGCACGGCTCGCGGGGTGGGCACGGCTCGCGGGACGGGCCGGGTGCCCGGGCGCTCCCGGACGGCGGCGGCCGTCCCGTGTGCGGGCACGTCGGGCTCGGCGAGGGGCGGGGACGGGTCGGGGCCCGGGACGCGTTCGGGTGGGGCGAGGGACATGTCAGGCCGCCTGCTGCCGGCCGGTCTGCTGCGCGAGCTGCTTCGCCGCGGCCTTGAGCGCGTCGGCCGGGTCGGCGCCCTTGACCAGAACCTGGCTCTGGGCGTCGCTCGCGAGCTTCAGGGCGCGGCTGTAGTCACCGGTGAAGTTGGTGGCGTCCGAGCCCGCGTCGAGCGATTCGACGAAGGAACGGAGGACCTGCTGGCCGCCGTAGAAGGGGTTCGGCGCGCTGAACTTCGGGTCCGCGTAAGCCGACTTGAGGGCGGGGAAGACACCGCCGGAGGCGAACATGCGGTTGATCTCGGCCGGCTTGGTGAGCGCGTACTCGACGAAGCGCCAGGCGGCCTTGCGGCGCGCGCTGGTGGCGGAGACGGTGAGGTAGGTGGAGTTGACGATGGCGCTCCGGCCCCCGCCGGGGACGGCGGCGGGCGGCTGCATCACGCGCCACTTGCCGCTCTGCGCCGGGAACTTGCTCGACAGGTACTCGATCGCCCAGGCGGGGTACGGGGCGGTGGCGAGCCTGCCCTGGCCGACGAGGCGCTTCCAGGTGCCCTGGCCGGCGGTGTCGGCGAGGAGCCCGGTGTCGTTGAGCCGCTTGATGACGGTGAGGGCGTGGACGGCCTCCGGGGAGGCGAGGGTGACCTTGCCGTCGCGGTCGAAGTAGAAGGCGCCCTGGAGCTGCATCAGGTTCTGGAAGAAGTCCATGTCCTGCGTGGTGCCGGGCTTGTCGAGGCCGAGCAGCTGGGCGCCGGTGGCGGCGCGGATCTTCGGTCCGGCGGCTATCAGGTCGTCCCAGCTGGTGAGGGAGGCGGGATCGACGCCGGCCTTCTCGAAGTAGTCGTGCCGGTAGAACAGGCCGAGCGGGTTCACCTCCCAGGGGAGGGCGCGGGTGGTGCCGTCCTTGCCCTTGACGGTCGGCCACAGCCCCTCGGCGAACGCGTCCTTGTACCGGTCGGCCCCGAGTCTGGACAGGTCGGCGAGGCCCTGGGGGAACTTCTGGAGGTAGCCGGGCAGGTAGTCGACGCCGATGTGGAGGACGTCGGCGAGGCCCTTGCCGCCCGAGGCGAGACCGACGGTGATCTTGTCCCAGATGGCGGGGTTGCCGAGGTCCTGGACGTCGACCTTGATGCCGGGGTTGTCCCGCTCGAAGGAGGGGACGACCCCGCGCAGGGCCTCGGCGGCGGTGGTCCAGCTCCAGACCGTGATCCGGCCGCTGTCGCCGTCGGCGCCCGAGGCTCCGGCACCGGACCCGCCGCCGCCACACGCGGTCAGGCCGAGTCCGGCGGCGGAGGCGGTCGTGAGGTGGAGCATCCGGCGGCGGCTCAAGTGGTGGGACATGTCGGCTCCTGGCTCGGGGGGTTGAGGGGGCTGGAGGGGTCGAGGGGGCTGGAAAGGCTGAGGGGGCTGAGGGAGTTGTCGGAGGCGAGGGCGGGACGGGTGGGACGGGGCGGAGAGGTGGGGAGTGCGGGGCGGGGGCCCGCGGCGAGCGGGCGCAGGGCGTCCGTGAGGAGGTCCGCGGCCACGGCCCCGGTGGGGAGGTGGGGCGAGAGCCGGATCCATGCGCCGCGGCGGGTGGTGATCACCCCGGCGGCTTCGAGGGCCCGGTGGACGGTGGCGGGATCGTGGCCGGGCAGACGGAAGGTGCCGATCCCGGCGCGCTCCCGCTCCCCCAGCCCGTCCAGCAGGACCTCGGCGCCGGCCAGGCGCGCCCGGTCGAGCAGTTCGGCGAGGGTGGCGCGGATCCGGGCGCCGACGGCGGCGGGACCGCCCTCGGCGAGCAGGTCGTCGACGGCGGCGCCCAGGGCCGCGGCGGCCGGGAAGTCCGGGTTGGTGGCGAGGTGCGCGGCCGCTCCGGGCAGGGCGGGTGCCGGGTGCCGCTCGGCGAAGGGGTCGGTGACGCCGGCCCAGCCGCCGAGACCGGGGAGCAGCCGTTCGGCGCAGCGGTCGCGGACGAGCAGCAGCGCGGCGCCCCAGCCGGCCCGCAGCCACTTCTGGCCGCCGCTGACGAGGACGTCGGCGGCGTCGGTCTCCAGTGGGACGGCGCCGAGCCCCTGGATCGCGTCGACGATCAGGAGACGGTCCGGCCCGAGGACCTCCTTAAGGGCGGCGAGCGGGGCGACGTGTCCGGTGAGGGAGTCGACGGCGCTGACGGTGAGGGCGGTGACCTCGGGGGTGAGGTGCCGTCGCAGGATGTCGGGAGAGATACGCAGGTGTCCGTCGGGCTCGACGAGGCGTACGTCGGGTCCGCCCCGGCCGGCGAAACGGAGCCAGGGGTAGACGTTGGCGGGGAACTCGCCCCGGGGCACCAGCACCGTGCCGGGGCCCTGGAGCGCCGCGGCGGCGGTGAAGAGGCCGTTGCTGGTGGACGGGACGAGGGCGAGCTCGTGCGGTTCGGCGCCGAGGAGCCGGGCGCCCGAGGCGCGGGCCGCGTCGCTGAGGGCGAAGAGCCGGTCGAGCTCGGCGGGACCCGCGCGGCGCGCGAGGGCGACGGCGGCGGCGGACGCGGCGACGGCCTCGGGGGCGAGGGGGCCCACCCTGGCGTAGTCGAGGTAGCCGGGCACGGGCCCGCCGTCCGCCTCGCGGGTCGTCTCGCGGGTCGCCCCGCAGTCCGTCCCGTCGTCGGGGCCGGGTCCGGGGGCGCGGCGGGATCCCTGAATTTGATCGTTCAAAAAACAGCCCTCACGAAGCTACTCCTGTGCCATCTCCGGGATTTGAAGGTTCAGATTAGAGAGAGGCGGGTCACCCGACAAGAGGTCGGACGAAGCCGATCCGAGCCACGGAACCGAGAAGCGCCGCCAGGGCACCGAGGCGGCCCGCCGGCCCGCGGTCCGCCTACGATCGGGGCATGACGACGACTGACGGCTCGCGCTGGTCCCTGTACTCCCGGAACTCGTTCCTCTCGATCGGGTCCGTCGGCTCGACGCTGTCGATCGGTTCGGTGGGCTCGTTCCTGTCCGTGGGCTCGATCGGTTCGGCCGCGTCCGCCCTCTCGGTCGGGTCGTGGGCGAGCCTCGGTTCGCTGCTGTCCGCCGAGTCCCGCTGGTCGGCCCTCTCGTGGCGCTCCCGCCGGGGGGTGATGGCCGCCGGAGGCACGGCCCTGACGCTGTCCCTGGCGACGGCCCTGGTCCTCGCCCGGCGGGACGGCACGGACTGAGCCGGCTCACCGTCCGCCGTCGGTGAACACCGCCCCGGGCGGGCGCCCGGGTCACTAGCGTCGGGCCGCATGACGACGGTCACCACGCGCACGGTCGAGTACCGGGCGGACGGACTGACGATGGTCGGCCACCTCGCACTCCCGGCCGGTGCCGGACCGCGGCCCGCGGTCCTGGTCGGGCCCGAGGGGATGGGGCTCAGCGATGTGGAGCGGCGGCGGGCCGAGGCGCTGGCCGAACTGGGGTACGCGGCGCTTGCCTTCGACCTCCACGGCGGGCGGTACCTGGCGGACCCGGAGGACATGCTGGCCCGCTGTCTGCCGCTGCTCGCCGATCCCGGCCGGATGCGCGCGATCGGCCACGCCGCGCTCGACGTGCTCCGCGCCGCCTCAGCGGCCGATCCCGACCGGATCGCCGCCCTCGGGTACGGCACCGGGGGCGCGGTCGCGCTGGAGCTCGGCCGGGACGGCGTCGGCCTGCGGGGGATCGCGACGGTCAACGCCCTGACCACGGGCTGGCCGGGCGAGGCCGCACGGATCCGCTGCCCGGTGTGGGCGGGGGTCGGGTCGGAGGACCCGATCATGCCGCCCGCGCAACGGGCGGCGTTCGCCGAGGAGATGCGGGCGTCGGGCGTCGACTGGCGCCTCGTGGTGTACGGAGGGGCCCTGCACGGCTTCCACCACCCGACGGTCGGCCACGCCACACCGCCCGGCGTCGGCTACCACCCCCTGCACGCGCGGCGGGCCTGGCGCGACGTCGTCGCCTTCCTCGACGAATGCCTGCCCGTCGCGGAGTGATCCGGCCGCTTCCGCCCATGCCCGCCGCCCACGCCCCATCCCCTCGCGCGGTGCACCTCGCCCCACCCACCTGAAGGCGGGAACCCGCTCCCCGGTGTCGGCGGCCCTGTCGCGGGTCAGACCGCGCCCGTGCGGCTGCGGAGTTCCGTGAGGCGGCGGAGGGCCGACTGGCGTTCGCCCTGGAAGCGGCCGACGCGGGCCTGGGTCAGGGCGGTCCAGTGGTCGACGGCCGCGCGGGCGTGGCCCAGGGCCTCGTTCTCCCGGCCCTGGGCGGTCAGCTCGTCGCGCCGACGGTCCGCCTCCTCGGCCTGCCGGAGCAGGGCCGGAGTGGGGTCCTCCCCGGGCACGGCCTGGGCCGCCTCCGCGCGGGCCGCCTGGCGGCGGCGGCGCGCGGCGCTCGCGTAGCCGACGAGGCCGACCAGCGCGCCGACGAGGGCGCCGGAGACGAGCTTCATCATGAGTTCATCCATGGCGGCAGTATGGGCCCGAAGCCCCCATCTTTAGAACTTACTTCTAGAAAAATATTCGAGTTCTTCACCTCTGCCTATACTCCCTGCATGGCAAAGCAGTCCCGTGGCGAGGCCACCGTCGAACGCCTCCTGGCCGCGGCACTGGAGGTGTTCGCCACGTCCGGACAGGCCGGGTTCACCGTCAACGCGGTGACGAAGGCGAGCGGGGTCAGCCTCGGCAGCCTCTACCACCACTTCGGCAGCTTCGACGGACTCGCGGCGGCACTGTACGGCCACTGCCTGCGGCAGACGTACGCGGAGGCGCTCGGGGCCGTGGACCGGGCCCGTACCGCGCGCACCGGGATCCGGGCGTTCGTGACGACGTATCTGCGCTTCATCCAGGCGAACCCGGACGTGGCCCGCTACCTGCACGGTTCGGCGTACTCCAGCTATCTGGCGGTCGACGCCGACCGGGCGCGCGGCGTGGCGCCGGACCACTTCCCCCGGGTCGCCGACCGGCTGCGGCGCTGGGTCGACGCGGGCGAGATCGCCGCGCTGCCCGGGCCGCTCCTGGAGGTCCTGGTCGTCGGCCCGGTCGCGGTCGCCGCGCACCGCTGGCTGGCCACCCCCGAGGAGCTCGACCCCGAGCAGGCGGCGCGGGTGCTGTCGGACCGCGTCTGGGCGTCCGTACGCGCCGAGGAGGCGTAGGTCCCGGGACGGGTACGGCTCCGGCCCGGGACCCAGGCCCGGACGTAGGGCCTACGCCCCATGTGCGGGGCGGGGTCGCTGGCTAGGGTCAACGGTCATGCAGGCGACGAAGAACGCTCCCCGTGGTACGGCGGAGCGCATCCGGGACACCCTCGAACGGCTCGGCACCGAGCGTGACATCTGGCTCTCCACGGCCCACCCCGAGCACGGGCCGCACCAGGTGCCCCTGTGGTTCCTCTGGGACGGGCGCGCGGTGTGGCTGTGCACGGCCGACGGCTCCGCGACCGTGCGCAACGCGCGCGCCGAACCGCGCGTGCGGCTCGGCCTGCCGGACACCCGTGACGTGGTGCTGATCCAGGGGGAGGTGACGCACCGCTACGGGGCGGACGAGGTGCCGCGGGACGCGGCGGACGCGTACGCCGCCACGTTCGGCTGGGACCCCCGCCGGGAGGAGAAGCCGTACGTCTACCTGCGCGTGGCCCCGCGCGTCGTGCGCGCCTGGTGCGGGGTGCCCGAGCTGCGGGGCCGTGTCGTGATGCGCGACGGAGCGTGGCTGGGGTAGGGCGCCCGCCCCCGGCCCCGGCGGCTCAGGAATCCGGGTTGCGGACGCCGTCGTCCCGCTCCGTCACCTGGGCGACAGCAGGCAGAACTCGTTGCCCTCCGGGTCCGAGAGGATGCGCCAGGAGATCGTCGACTGGTCGATGCCGGGGTCCTGCGCGCCCAACGCGCGCAGGCGGGCCTCCTCCGTGGGGACGTCGCCCTCGCGGTAGGGGGCGACGTCGAGGTGGACGCGGTTCCAGCCGGCCTTGGCGTCGGGGGTGCGGACGAACTCCAGGTACGGGCCGGCACCCCGCGCCGAGCGGAGGGTCGCGTGGGTGTCCGCCACCTCGTGGAGGGTCCAGTCGATGGCCCCGTCCCAGAAGCGGGCCATCTCGCGCGGGTCCGCGCAGTCGACCACGACGGCGGCCACCGGGCCGGTGTCCCCGTAGACGGGGCGCGGCTCCAGGACGCAGAACTCGTTGCCCTCGGGGTCGGCCATGACCGTCCAGGGCACGTCGCCCTGCCCCACGTCGGCGAGGGTCGCGCCGAGGTCCAGCAGGCGGGCGACGAGCTGTTCCTGGTGGGCGGCGGAGGTGGTGGCCAGGTCGAGGTGGACCCGGTTCTTCGCCGTCTTGGGCTCCGGGCGGGCGATGATGTCGATGCAGACGGCCGCGGGGTCGGGGTAGGAGAAGCCCACGGGTTCGAGGTTGGTCACCCCGGGGCCCTCGCTGTCGATGCCCCAGCCGAGCGCCTCCGCCCAGAAGCGGCCGAGCGCCGCGTCGTCATGGGCCTTCATGTTGATCTGCACCAGTCGTGTCGCCATGTCGATCATCTAAACACCGGAGGCGCGGACCAGGCGAGCGAGTTGTCGGCCCGCGACGTGCAGGGGCTCCTCGCTGCGGGCCACCTGCGCGGTGACCTCCGCGCCCTCCAGGGCCGAGATCACGACGCTCGCCAGTTCGCGGGCGCTCTCGGCGGAGTGACCGCCGCTCAGCAGCTTGTCCTGGACGAGCCGCTGCCAGTCCCGCAGGGCGTCGCCGCACGCCCGCTGGATCTCCGAGTCGGTGCCGAGGGTCTCCAGGGCCGCCGCGGTGACGGGGCAGCCGTCGATCCAGCCCGACTCCCGCAGCTCCTCGGCGAGGCGCCGGGAGCAGGCCAGGATCGCCTCCGCCGGCTCCTCCTCGCTCTCCAGCGCCGTCCGCAGCAGCGAGCCGAACTCCTCGCTGCTGTGCCGGATCGCGGCGACGGCGACGGTCTCCTTCCCGCCCGGGAAGAAGTGGTAGACGGAGCCCAGGGTGGCGTCGGCCTCCTGGGCGATCTGCTTGATGCCCGTACCGACATAGCCCTGGCGCTGCAGGAGTCGCGCGGCGGCGACGACGATCCGGTCCCGTGTGCTGGTCTGCATGGTCCCAGCGTATCCGGCGACTAAGTAGAGCGCTCGTTCTAGAACCGTGCTACGTTCTTGCCACGCACTAAATAGAGCGTTCGTTTTAGAGCGCACGCCGTGTGGGCTCACCGGCGTGCGCTCCCCCGACACGCAGAGTGGAGATCGTCATGCGCAGCACCGGCACCAACCGCCCCTCCGTCACCGTCATCGGCCTCGGCCCCATGGGCCAGGCCATGGCCGGCGCGTACCTCGACGGCGGATACGAGGTCACCGTCTGGAACCGCACCGCGTCCCGCGCGGACGCCCTGGTCGCCCGGGGCGCGACGCTCGCGGCCGACGTCCGGGAGGCCCTCGCCGCCAACGAGCTCGTCGTCCTGAGCCTCACGGACTACGACGCGGTGTACGCCACGCTCGGCACCGCCGAGGACGCGCTGTCCGGCCGGGTCCTGGTGAACCTCAGCTCCGACACCCCCGAGAGGGCCCGCGACGCCGCACGCTGGGCGGCCGAGCGGGGCGCCGTCCAGCTGACCGGCGGCGTCACCGTGCCGCCCTCCGGCATCGGCCAGGCGGAGTCCTCGACCTTCTACAGCGGTCCCCTGGACGCCTTCGAGAAGCACCGGCCGGCCCTGGAGGTCATCACCGGCCGGACCGACCACCGGGGGGAGGACCCTGGCCTCGCCGCGCTCATGTACCAGATCGGCATGACCATGTTCTGGACGTCGATGCTGAGCTACCTTCAGGCCGTCGCCCTCGCCGACGCCAACGGCCTCAAGGCGGCGGACATCCTCCCGCACGCCGTGGAGACCGCGCAGTCGCTCCCCGGCTTCTTCTCCTTCTACGCCGAGCGCCTCGACGGGGCGCGGCACACCGGCGACGTGGACCGGCTCGCCATGGGCACGGCCAGCGCCGAGCACGTCCTGCACACCCACGCGGACGCGGGCGTCGACACCACGCTGCCGGCTGCGGTCGTCGAGCTGTTCCGGCGCGGCATGGACGAGGGGCACGCGGCGGACAGCTTCTCCTCCCTCGTGGAGCTGATGAAGAAGGCCCCGGCCTCGGTCTGACCGGTCCGGGACCGGTCCCGGGGCCCTGGATACAGTTCCCCGGTGGACGGTGATCAAGAGGTACGAGAGGTACGAGAGGTACGCCAGGGGCACCACGGACGCGAGGGACGCGAGGTGCCCGGCTGGCGCGTGCTCCTCGTCGGGGGCGCGTCCGGGATGGGGAAGACGCGGCTGGCCCGGGAGCTGGCGCGGCGGTACGGCGTTCCGCTCGTCGAGGTCGACGACATCGTGGAGGCCCTGCTCGCCGTGACCCGCCCGGACCACCTCCCCGAGGTGCACTACTGGCGCACGCACCCCGAAGCCGCCGACCGGGAGCCCGGCTTCGTCGTCGAACGGCAGATCGCCGTCGCCCGCGCGCTCGCTCCCGCGGTCGAGGCGGTCGTGGCCAACCACGTGGACACGGACACGCCCGTGATCCTCGAAGGGGACTACCTCCTGCCCGGCGCGGCGGCGCCGCACGGACCGGTCCGCGGGGTCGTCGTGCACGACGACAGCGAGGACCGCGTGGTCGCCAACTACCTCTCCCGCGAGCCCGGGGAGGGCGAGCAGCGCCATCGGGCCCGGGTCAGCGTCGGCTACGGGCGGTGGCTCGCCGAGCAGGCGGCCGCCGCCGGGGTGCCGGTCGTCGCACCGCGCCCGTGGCACGACGTGGCCGACCGGGCCGCGCTCCTGCTCACGGGCGGTGCGCGGCCCGGAAAAGATCACGACAGCGGCGGCCACGGCTGATAGAACCGGGCGGTCGGGGCATCGGACGGACAGGGGCGGTACGGGTGGAGGTCTTCGCGACGGGAAGCGGGCGGGTGCGCGGCTTCCGGGCCTCGGCCGGGGTCGTGGCGGTGCTCGGGATCCCGTACGCGGCACCACCGTTCGGCGCCGACCGGTTCAAGGAGCCCCGTCCCGCGCGGCCTTGGGCGGGGGTGCGGGACTGCACCCGCTTCGGGCCGGTCGCGCCCCAGTCGGCCGAACTGCCCGGCGCGCCCGTCTGGACACCGGGTGACGAGGACGTGCTCAGCCTCAACGTCTGGACGCCGGACCCGCGCCTCTCCCCCGGCCCGCTTCCCGTCCTCGTCTGGTTCCACGGCGGCGCCTACACCTTCGGCTCCTCCGCGCAGCCCGACTTCGACGGCACGGCGCTCGCCCGCGCCGGAATCGTCGTCGTCACCGTCAACTACCGCCTCGGCTTCGAGGGCTTCGGCCACGTCCCCGCCCCGGCGGGCCCCGGCGACGACGACGGTGCGGGCCACGCCGCGTACCCGGAGAACCGGGGCCTGCTCGACCAGGTCGCCGCGCTGCGCTGGGTGCGGGAGAACGTCGCGGGGTTCGGCGGCGATCCCGACGCCGTCACCGTCGCCGGGCAGTCGTCCGGGGCCGCCTCCGTCGCCTGCCTGATGGTGATGGACCGCGCCCGCGGGCTGTTCCGGCGTGCCGTCGCCCACAGCCCCGCCAGCCCCTGCTACCCGCCCGCCCTCGCCGCGGCGACCACCCGGGAGCTCGCCGGCGCGGCCGGCTGTCCCGCCACCGCCGAGGGGCTGACCGCGCTGAGCCCCGAGGCGCTGGTGCGGGCCGGGGACGCGGTCGTCGAGCGGTACCGGAACGACCCGGGCTCCGGGTCCCGGCACTACGACCCCTCGCTCTACGCGCCCGTCCTCGACGGGGACGTGCTGCCCGTCGACCCGCTCGCCGGGATGGCCGAGGGCCGCTGCCGGGACGTCGAGCTGCTGGTCTGCCACACGACGGAGGAGTACTGGCTGCTGGACGCCGTCGGGAGCTGCGCCGAGGTCGCCACCGACGCACGGCTCCGCGCCTTCGCCGCCGACTTCGGGCTGCCCGAGGGACTGGTGGACAGCTACCGCGCCCGGGCGCCCCGCGCGCCGGTGCGCGAGGTCTACCTGGAGGTCTTCGGAGACCTGCTCTTCTGCGCGTACGCCGAGCGGCTCGCCGACGCGCACGCGCGGGCCGGGGGCCGTGCCCACCTCGCCCGCTTCGACCGCCGCCGCGAGGGCCCGGACGGTCCGGTCCGTGCCTGGCACTGCGCGGACGTGCCCTTCGCCTTCGGCACCCACCACGACCGGGCCGTCGCCTTCCTCGTCGGGGGCGGCTCCCCCACCCCCGCCGACGACGAGCTGTCCGCCCGCATGGTGCGCGCCTGGGCCGACTTCGCCCGGACGGGAAACCCCGGCTGGCCCGCCCTCGTCGGCACCGGCACCGGCACCGACACCGACACCGACACCGACACCGACCGGATCATGGTGTGGCGCGCGGACGGCGGCGGAGGCGTGCGGGTCCGGCCCGAGGGCACCCGGGTCCGGTGGGCCGGGGCGGAGTTCCCGCTGGCGCGCGCCTGAGCGCGGTCACCCTCCGGCGGTCTCCAGCGCGTCCGCGATGCCCCGGGCCAGGCAGGGGACGCGGTCGGCGGGGACGCCCGCGATGTTGACGCGGCCCGCGCTCGTCCCGTAGATGCCGGAGCGGCGGCGCATCCGGGCCATGTGCGCGGGGGTGAGCGGCAGCATCGAGAACATGCCCTGCTGCCGGGCCAGGAGCTCCGCCTGCCGGTCGTGGCCGAGGGCGGCGAGGTGGGCGACGAGATCGGTGCGGTTGGCGCCGATGCGGCGGCGCATGGCGTCGAGTTCGGTGCGCCAGGCGGTCCGCAGCCGCTCGTCCGCCAGGATCGTGGCGACGACGGCGGCGCCGTGGTCGGGCGGCATGGAGTAGAGGGTGCGGGCCGCGTTCTGGAGCGTGGTCTCGACGTGCCGCAGGGTCCGCGCCGAGGAGCCGAGGACGATGGCACAGCCGGTGCGGTCGCTGTAGAGGCCGAAGTTCTTGGAGCAGCTGACGGCGATCAGGGTCTCGGGGAGGCGGGCGGCGAGCATCCGGGTCGGCGCCAGGTCGGCGTCGAGTCCGTCGCCGAGGCCGTGGTAGGCGAGATCGACGAAGGGGACCCAGCCGCGAGCGGCGGCGAGGCCGGCGATCTCCTCCCACACCTCGGGCGAGGGACTGACACCGGTGGGGTTGTGGCAGCAGCCCTGAAGCAGGACGACGTCGCCTCGGTCCGCCGCGCGCAGGTCGGTGAGCAGGTCCGCCGGGTCGAGCCAGCGGTAGGTGCGGACGGTGAGCCCGGCGCCTTCGAGGATGGGGCGGTGGTTGACGTAGGCGGGGTCGCTGATCCAGACGGTGGTGCCGGGGCGGGTCTGCCGTACGAGGTCGGCGAGGAGGCGGAGAGCGCCGGTGCCCGCCACGGTCTGCACGGCGGTGGCGCGGCCGGTGAGGTCCCCTCCGCCGAGGACCATGGTGAGCATGGCGCGGTTGAACTCCGCGTTGCCGGAGAGGCCGAGGTACTCCTTGGATCCGGAGCGTTCGGCCAGGCGTATCTCCGCCTCCTTGACCGCGGCCATGACGGGGGTGGTCCCGGTGTGGTCGCGGTAGACGCCGAGGACCAGGTTGAGCCGCTCGGGGCGGGGGTCGTCGGCGTACTCGGCGGTGAGGTCCCACAGCGGGTCGACGGGCGGGGCGGGCAGCAGCTCAAGCATCGGGTGAGACCTCGGTTCGGTGGTGCGCGACGGTGCGGCGGTGCTCGGTGGGGACGGGTGTGGTGGGGGCGGTGGGGCCTCGGGCGTGGTCCGGGGCCGTACGGGTCTCCCGGGTGCGGGAGCGGCGTGCGCGGGAGCTCCGGTTGGCCAGCACCACGCCGAGGGTGATGAGGGGGACGCCGATCACGACGGGCGGGGTCGGCCGCTCGTCCAGGAGGACGGTCGCGAGGAGGACGACGACGGCCGGGCTGAGGCTGCCGACGACGGCGCTGCGCTCCGGGCCGAGCCGGCGGATGGCGAAGGCGTACAGGAGGCCCGCGCACAGTCCGACGCCCAGGCCCTGGACGACGAGGAAGAGGGCGATGTCGGCGCCGGCGGCGTGGGCGAGCCCGGACGGCAGGACGCCGGTGAGGGTCAGCAGCGCGATGACGGCGAGGGAGGGCAGGCAGAGCAGGCCGATGGAACCGACGGGGTCGAGGTCCACTTCGCGCAGGCCCACGGTGTAGAGCGCCCAGAGTCCGCTGGCGACGAGCAGGGTGCCGGTGCCGAGCAGGACGTCCGCGTCGAAGGCGGTGAGATGGCGTGAGACCAGGGCCGCGACGCCCGCCACGATGAGCACGAGTCCGGCGGCCTGGGTGCCGCGCGGGGCGGGCCTGCCGGCGGCGGCCATGAGGGCGGAGACGAACAGCGGGACCATGCCGGGCACGATGGCGCCGACGAAGGCGGCGGAGGTCAGTGATCCGCCGTACATCGCGGCGAGGAAGAACGGGACCCCGGCCCCGCAGACGATCTTCACCGCCGGGCCCGGCCGGACGGCGGCCAGCCGTCGTCTGCGCCGCCACAGGGCGGGGGCCAGGACGACGAGGGGGACGCCGAAGCGCAGCATGGCGGCGTCGGCGGGCAGCAGGGTGGAGGCGGCGAGGGCGCGGGCGCTCAGCGCGAACGCGGCCCAGATCGCGACCGTGAGCAGCAGGGCGGCCATGCCGACGGCCCGTGGGGAGAGTCCGGAGAGTCCGGAGAGTCCGGACGGGGCGCGCGGGGCGGGCGGGTCCGCCGCCGCCCGGTCCTCGGTCGTTCGGGGCGCGGCCATGTGGTGGTTCCTCCCGCTCGGAGACGTCGGTGACGTCGGAGCCGTACCGGCGGAACCGTCGTTCGAATTCCCCCTGATGAGCAACCGTAGGGCTTGACGGCGGGCAGATGATTGCTAGTTCTGCCCTCTGAACTTAGCCTGGGGGCAGAATCTGCCAAGGAGTGACGATGGACGCCGTGGACTTCCAGATCATCCACGAGTTGCAGGCCGACGGGCGCCTGTCGAACCAGGACCTCGCGGACCGGATCCGGCTCTCCCCCTCCCCCTGTCTGCGCCGGGTCCGGCGGCTGGAGGAGGCGGGCCTGATCAGCGGCTACACGGCGACCGTCGACCAGGTGGCGTTCGGGCTGCCGATCACCGTCTTCGTCCGGATCCGGCTGGACCGCCACAACGCCGAGGCCGTGAACGTGTTCGAGGAGCACGTCGGGCTCATCGACCACATCCAGGACTGTTATCTGATGGCGGGCAGCAGCGACTACCTGCTCCGCGTGGTGATCGAGAGCCTTGAGGCGTACGAGGCGCTGGTGCGCACGCGGATCCACGCCATCCCCGGTATCGCGTCGATCGAGTCCAGCTTCGCCTTCGGCAGCGTGAAGCAGTCCCGGGTCTACCCCCGCCCGCAGGCTCCGTCGCGCTGACGTGCTGACGTGCTGACGCGAGGTCAGCGGTCCCCGGTCCGGCGCGGCGTCCCCACCTCGGGTGGGGACGCCGCGCGGCGGGTCAGCGGGTGCGGTCGAGCACGTGGGTGAAGAGCGCGTCCAACCGCCGGGACGCGACCGGCTCCAGCGGGGTGTCGCGCAGGGCGCGGCGGGCCGCGTCCAGGTGGCGGCGGGCCTCGTCGCGGGTCGCGGCGCGGCCGCCGGCCTCCGCCACGAGCGCGGCGACGCGCGCGGCGCCCTCGTCGTCGAGCGACCGGGGGGCGGCGAGCAGCGCGAGCAGCTCGCGGGCGGTCTCGCCGCCGCCGGACAGCGCGACCAGCAGCGGGTGGGTCTTCTTGCCCCGGCGCGGGTCGGCGTGCACGGGTTTGCCGGTGAGCTCGGGGTCGCTCCACATGCCGAGGATGTCGTCGACGGCCTGGAAGGCGACGCCGAGGTGGCGTCCGGCGCGGTCGAGGGCGGTCACGGTCCGGTCGGGGGCGCCGCCGAGCAGCGCGCCGAGGGCGAGGGCGCAGCCGAGCAGGGAGCCCGTCTTGCGCTCGGCCATCGTGCGGTACTGCGCGGGGGTGACGGCGTCGGGGCCGCGCCAGGGGCGGTCCTCGAAGCGCAGGTCCTCGGCCTGGCCGGAGACCAGGTCGTCGAGGGTGCCGCACAGGCGCCGGACGGCGGCCCCGGTGTGCGGGCCGGGGGCCTCGGCGAGGACGCCGACGGCCCGCGCGTGGAGCGCGTCGCCCGCGAGGACGGCCGGGCCGGTCCCGTACGCCTTCCAGACGGCGGGGCGCCGGCGGCGCAGGGCGTCGGCGTCCATGATGTCGTCGTGGAGGAGCGAGAAGGTGTGGACGAGTTCGACCGCGACGGCCGCCGGGACGGCCTCGGCCGGGTCGGCGCCGACGGCTTCCGCCCCCAGTAAGGCGAGGGCCTGGCGCACGCCCTTGCCCTCGGACCCGCCCGGTTCGGGACGCCCGTCGGGGCCGGCCCAGCCCAGCGCGTAGGCGGCCATCTCGCCGGTCCAGGGATGCAGTCGCCCGATGGCCTCGACGAGCGCGGGCCGGACCCGTTCGCGGCAGCGCTCCAGGACCTCGGCGAGGTCGGCGGCGGGCGGGGGGACGGCGCGGACGACGGCGAGCGGCGGGGGCTGCGCGCCGGACGGTGCCGCCCCGAGCGGGGTCGGGAGCGCCGTCAACGCAGGGCCTCCACGTCGGCGGCGCGCAGGGCCCGTTCGCCGACCTCGGGCAGGACCGCCGCCGCCGGACCGTCCTCGGGCAGCGGGCCGACGCCGAGTTCCGCGGCGGCCTTGTCCACCATGTCGCGGGCGTGCCGGAGCCCGATCCGGTCCAGCGTCGCCCGCAGTTCGGCGAGGTCGGCGGCGGTCCGCCCGGCGTCGCGGCCGAGCCGTGCCTCGGACTTCACCAGGCCCAGCCGCGCGAGCGCGGTGCCGCGCGGCTCCTCCATGCCGAGGAACTCCTCCAGCGCCTGCGCGTACAGGTCCCGGGCCTGGTCGTAACGGGCCGCGCGGTAGAGCACGTTGCCGCGCATCTTGTGGTTGTAGGCCAGCGCGCCGGCCAGGCGTATCTCCTGGCAGGCGGTCTCGGCCCGCGAGAGCAGCTCCAGGGCCCGCTCCACGTCCCCGTCCCGTACGGACACCACGTCGGCGATGCCGCGCAGCGCCCAGGCCCAGCCGCGCCGGTCCTCTGCGCGCGAGGCGGTCTCGGCCGCCTCCTCGAACAGGGCGAGGGCCTTGTCGTAGTCGCCGGTGTTGCGGTGCATCTGCGCGATGCCCTCCAGCGCCCACACCGTGTGGCGGGCCTCGCCTCGGCGGCGGGCCTCCGCGAGGAGCTGCTCGTGGAGCCGGCCGACGGCCTCGTAGTCGCCCTGGATGCGCCCGGTCTCGGCGAGCCCCGCCAGCGAGTAGCCGCGCACGACGACGTCGCCGCCGCGCTCGCCCATCTCGGCCGCGAGCCCCAGCAGCCGGTACGCGAGCCGGAGCGCGCCGCGCTGCCGGGCGAGGGTGCCGCCGCTCCACAGCGCCCAGGCCATCGCGCCCTGGTGTCCGGCCGAGCGGGCGGCCCGGTAGCTGGCCTTCCACGCCCGGTCGGACTCCTCTGTCCGGCCGAGCCTGCGGCAGGCCTCGGCGACCGCGAGTCCGCAGCGCGCCACCTCCGCGAGGTCTCCGGCCAGCTCCGCCGCGCGGAGCTCCTCGACGCCCTTGGCCAGCACCTCGGGCAGGGAGGCGTTCACCGACAGCGACCCGAGCGCCCCCTGATACTCCGGCGCGGACGCCTTCGTCCGCGTCGCCCCGCTCACCTGACCCGCCATGTGTCCCTCCTCCGCCGGCTCGACGATCAAGCCGGCACGAGGAGCTAGACGGTGCTCCCGGCGCGGGGTTCCGTTCCGGGCGGGAAGATCCGTCTCGATGGGGGCGGGACGTCATCCTCAAGTGCTACGCGGGTGCCCGGGAGTCCTCAACAAGGGGGTTGACCAGCGATGGTGACGGCTCCTCACGCCGCCCGCGCGAGCAGCAGCGTGCCGAGCGGCGTGCGCGCGTGCGTCACCGATCTCCCGGTCCGCGCGGTCGTGACGAGTCCGGCCGCGCGCAGCGCCGCCGCGTGGGCGGACGCCGTCGCGTCGCTCACCCCCAGGGCCCGGGCCAGGCCGCCGGTGGTGCGGGGCGCGCCGAGCAGGCGGAGGGCTTCGGCGCGCGTGCGGCCGAGGACGCCGTCCAGGGCCTCGTCGCGGGTGGCGGCCCCGTCGGGTACGGGCGGGAGGCCGGGGCCCGCCGGGTAGGTGAGGACGACGGGGCGCTCCGGGAGGTCCTGGAGGAGCGGGCCCGCCGGGTGGTGGAAGGTCGGCAGCAGGACGAGGCCGCGGCCGTCGAGGCGCACGTCGCGGGGTGGGCGCCCGGTGCTCCCGGGCGGGCCGCCCGGCCCCGGCCCCGGCCACTCCCAAATGCCCGCCCGGAAGCGGCTGCCGGGCATCAGGGCGGTGAGCGCGCCGGCCACGCCGTGCGCGGCGACGGCGAGGGCGTGCCGGGCGAACTCGTCGCGGTGCAGGTCCCGTACGCGCTCCCACACCGGCGCGAGCACGGTCTCGTAGGCGGCCCGCTGGGCGAGCCGGACGGTCCGCCACGCCGCCTCGTCGCCGGCGTGCAGGCCGTGGATCCAGCGGGGGGCGCGGGCCGTCCCGTAGACGCGTTGCAGTTCCGCGCGGACGAGGCCGGGGCCGGTCGCGCGGAGCAGGTCGTGGCTCTCGGCGAGGGTGTCGCCGAGGACGTCGAGGAAGGCGGGCGGGCGGCCCGCCGGGACGAGGTCGGCGAGCGGCTCGGTGGCGGCGGGCAGGGTGCGCAGGACGCGGGCCCGCCATGGCGCGAACAGCGGCCCGGGGCGGGGTGCGAGGGCCGTCGTCAGGGCCGCGTGCAGTTCCTGGAGCGGGACCGGGCGCGGGGCGAAGCGGACGGCCGCGATGTCGTCCGCCGTGAAGTGGATCCGCAGCACCCGCACAACTCCCCGTTCGACGCACGCCTTTCGGGCAGGGCCTGAACCTTCGCGCGGGCCCCCGCCCCGCCCCAAGGATGCCGTCATGACGACGCATCACGCCATCGGCCGCCGCTCCGTCCTCGGCGGCGCACTCCTCGCCGCGTCCGGACTCCTGGGCGCCACGGCCCCCGCGGGCGCCGCTCCCGCACTCGCCGCCTCCCCGCTGCTCCGGCTGCCGGGGCCCACCGGGCCCCATCCCGTGGGGCTGCGGACGGTCCATCTGACCGACCCGTCCCGTACCGACCCGTGGGCGGGCGGGGCGCGGGAGGTGATGCTGACGGTGCTGTATCCGGCCCGTACCGTACGGGGTTTCCGGCGCGCGCCGCAGCTCACGCCGGCCGCCGCCGCCGTCTTCGCCGACTACGCGCCGCTGGTCCACCCGGGCCTGCCGGAGCCGGGTGCCGTGGACTGGGGCGCGGTCCGCACCCACGGGTACCTGGGCGCGCCGCCGCTGCCGGGGCGGCGGCCGGTACTGCTGTACGGTCCAGGCGGCGGGGACTCCCGCACGCTCGGGAGCTGCCTCGGCGAGGACCTGGCGAGCCACGGCCGGGTCGTCGTGCTCGTCGACCACCCCGGGGACGCGACGCAGGTGGAGCTGCCGACCGGGATGCGGACGACGGTGCTGTCGGGGCCGCCGGACGCCGCGACCTTCCGCATGATGATCGACACGCGGGTGGCGGACCTGCGCTTCGTGCTCGACCGGCTGGGCGGGCTGCCCCTGGCCGAGGTCATGGACCGGGACCGGATCGGGGCCTACGGGCACTCGGCGGGCGGCACGGCGGCCGTGTACGCGGCCTGCGCGGACGCCCGGATCCGCGCGGTGGCGAACCTGGAGGGCTTCCTGGACCCGCGTCCGGGCGGACTCCCGCCCGGGGGGCAGGGCGATGTCAGGGCCGGGGATCCGGCCGGGGGCCCGGCTCGCCTCGGCCGGGACCTGCTCCTCTTCCGCTCCGAGGGCTTCGCGGAGGGCGCGCGCGTCGAGCGTTCCTGGGCGGGCCTCCCGTCGCCGCGCGCCCTGCTCCCTCGCGCCGGCCACTGGGCGTTCACCGACTACGGGGCGCTGGTCCCCCGGCTGTGGGCGGCGGGCCTCGTCACGGGCGCCGCGCGCACGGCCCTGGTCGGCGCGGGCGCCCCGGGCCCGGTCCGGGCCGGACTGCGCCGCCGGGTCGGGGGGTTCTTCGACGAGCGGCTGGGCCGGGGGCGCGGCCGCTCGCGCTGACGGCGGGTGCCCGGGCCGCCTCAGGCCAGGACGGAGAGCGCGGCGGGGCGGACCCGGAGGGTGACCGGGAGGGTGGCGTCCACCTCGCCGTCCGCGCCGTACGGGAGGGGGCGGTCGGCCTCGATGCGGATCTCCCGGCCGCGCAGGATCTCGACCTCGGGGCGGCGCACGTGGGCGCCGGTCTTGAGCTCGTTCATCATGGCGAAGAAGAGGTGCTTGGGGGCCTTGTTGATGACGACGACGTCGAGCATTCCGTCGTCGACGCGGGCGCCGGGCGCGACCTGCCGGCCGAAGCCGTAGAAGCCGGAGTTGGCGGCGATCACGGTGTAGCCGGTGCGCTCGTGGAGGGTGCCGTCGACGGTGATCCGGTACGCGGCGGGCTTCCAGGCGAGGACGGCGCGCAGGCCGCCCGCGTAGTAGGAGGCCGCGCCGCGCAGCAGCCGGGAGGCGTTGGCGTGCCGGTTGGCGACGGCGTCGACGCCCGCGTAGACGCTGCCGAGGACGCAGGTGCCGGGGTGGACGGCGGACTCGACCTCGATGGTGTCGACGGCCCGTGGCTTCCCTTCGAGGAGGACCTTCGCGAGGCCCTCGGGGTCGGTGGGGAGCCCGAGGGCGCGGGCGAAGTCGTTGCCTCGGCCCGCCGGGACGAGCCCGAAGACGGTGTCGGTGCCGCTGAGCGCGCCGCCGACGGTGCCGGCCATGCCGTCACCGCCGACGGCGAGCACGACGTGGCCCTTCGCGCCCGCGTTCCGGGCGAGTTCCCGGGCGTGTTCCAGGCTGCGGCTGTAGACGGTGTCGAGTTCCGCGCCCGCCTCCCTCAGCAGCCGGGCGAGCGGGAGCAGGCCCGCCGTGCCGCTGGAACCCCCTGCGGTGGGGTTGACGACGGCGGTGAACTGTCGCATGGGTCTGCCCTCCGGGCGGCAGGAGAAGGGAGGTGCGGGGAATGCGGGGGGGGAACGCGGGGAGAGCGGGCGCGCGCGGTGCGGGGCCGTGCGCGGGGCGCGTCAGCGGGGCGGGATGAGGATCCCGGGGCTGAGCACGCCGGAGGGGTCGAGCTCGGCCTTGACCGCCTGGAGCGCGCGCACGCCGAGCGGGCCGATCTCGCGGGCGTACCAGTCGCGGTGGTCGGTGCCGACGCCGTGGTGGTGGCTGATGGTGCCGCCCGCCGCGAGGATCGCGTCGTTGGCCGCGTGCTTGGCGGGGGCCCAGTGGCCGACGGCGTCCTCGCCCTGGGCGGAGACGACGGTGAAGTAGAGCGAGGCGCCGTTCTCGTACGTGTGCGAGATGTGGCACATGACGAGCGGCGGGGTGCCGGCCTCGGTGAGGGTCCGGGTGAGGGCGTCGCGGACGCCCGCGTAGAGCTCGGGGATCGCGGACCAGAAGGCGGCCGTCTCCAGGGTCTCCGCGAAGGCGCCGGCGTCGAGGAGGGCGTCGCGCAGGTAGGGCGCGTTGTAGCGGCCGTGCTCCCACCTGTCGCCGGGCTCCTCGCCGATGAACTCGCCGTCGCAGGCCAGCAGGACCTCGCGGACGGCGGCGCGGCGGGCGGCGGTCTCCGCCTCCGTGCCCTCGAAGCCGACGACGGCCATGCAGCCGGGGTTCCGCGGGAGTTCGGCGCTGCCGATGGCGTCGGGCTGGGCGAGGCCGATGAAGGTCTCGGACTCGTCGGACAGGCGCAGCACGGTGGGGCGCGGGCCGTCCTGGGAGAGGCGGCGCAGGGCGGCGGTGCCGGCGTCGAAGGAGGCGAAGCGCCAGCCCTCGTAGATCCGGGTGGTGGGCAGCGGGCGGATCCGGACGGTGACGGCGGTGATGACGCCGAGGGCGCCTTCGGAGCCGAGGACGAGCTGGCGCAGGTCGGGTCCCGCGGCGGAGCGCGGGGCGCGGCCGGTCTCCAGGGTGCCCTCGGGGGTGGCGACGGTCAGGCCGAGGACCATCTCGTCGAAGCGGCCGTAGCCGGCGGAGGCCTGGCCGCTGGAGCGGGCGGCGGCGAAGCCGCCGACGGTGGCCCATTCGAAGGACTGCGGGAAGTGGCCGAGGGTCCAGCCGCGCTCGTTCAGCAGCTCCTCGCACCGGGGGCCGCGCAGTCCGGGCTGGAGGGTGGCGGTGCGGGAGACCTCGTCGACGGCGAGGAGCCGGTCGAGCCGGCGCAGGTCGAGCGCGACGAAGGGCCGTCCGCCGGCGGGGGCGAGGCCGCCGACGACGGAGGTGCCGCCGCCGAAGGGGACGGCGGACAGGCCGTGTTCGGCGCAGGCGCGCAGCACGGCGAGGACCTCGTCGTGGCTGCCGGGCAGGACGACGGCGGCCGGGATGTCCGTGACCTCTCCGGCGCGGATGCGGAGCAGGTCGGGGGTCGACTTGCCCCGGGTGTGCCGGATGCGGGTCTCGGCGTCGTCGCGGACCGCGTCGGGCGCGGCGACGGCGGCGCGCAGCGCGCGGTCGGCCTTCTCGGTGAGGGCGGGGGCGGGTGCCTCGATCTGGTCGAGGGCGGACGGGCCGGCCTCGCGCGGGGTGACGCCGAGCAGGTCACGCAGCAGGCCGGTGACCGATTCGGGCAGGGGCGCCGCCTTGGCCGGGTCGCCCCAGCCGCTCCACAACATGTCCACTTCGAGAGCTTCCTCACGGTCTGTTTCACGGACGGCGCTGCCATTCGGCCCGCGCTGGCATTACACTGTGACAGATGACGCCCATTCGTCACAACCATGCGGACGCAGATCCCGTCCTCGACGCCGCCCGCGACTGCGTCCTCGCCGTCGGCGTGCGCCGCACCACCCTCACCGACGTCGCCCGGCGCGCGGGTGTGTCCCGGATGACGCTCTACCGGCGCTGGCCCGATGTGCGCAGCCTCGTCGGCGACCTGATGACCCGTGAGTGGATCGCCGTCGCCGCCGGGGCCATGCCCCCGCCCGACGACGCCGACCCGGCTTCGGCCACGGCCGCGCCGACGCGGGAGCGGATCGTCGAGGGGCTGGTGGAGGGCGCCCGGGCGTTCCGGTCCCACCCGCTCTTCCACAAGATCCTCGACGTGGACCCCGAACTGCTCCTGCCGTACGTCCTGGACCGCCGCGGCGCCAGCCAGGACGCCCTGCTCGGCCTGCTCCACACGGCCCTGGAGGACGGCCACGAGGACGGCTCGGTCCGGCACGTCCGGCCGGACCTCCAGGCCCGCACCCTGCTGCTCGTGGTGCAGTCCTTCACGCTGTCGATGCGCACCATGACCGACGAGACCGATCCCGAACTGAGCGAAGCCGCCTTCCTCGACGAGCTGCGCACCCTGCTGGAGAGGACCCTCACGCCATGAACCCCACGAGCGGCACCGCCCTGCCCGGTTCCTCCCTCGACGCCGAGCGGCGACGGCGCGAGCTGGCGCGGCTCGGCGACGGCGAGACGGTCGACGTCCTCGTCGTCGGGCTCGGCGCCACCGGTGCCGGAGCCGCCCTCGACGCGGCGTCCCGCGGGCTGAGCGTCGCCGCGATCGACGCCCACGACCTCGCCTTCGGCACCTCCCGCTGGAGCTCCAAGCTCATCCACGGCGGGCTGCGCTATCTGGCGTCGGGCCAGCTCGACGTCGCCCACGAGAGCGCCGTCGAACGCGGCGTGCTGATGGAGCGCACCGCCCCCCACCTCGTGCGCGCCCAGCCGTTCGTGCTGCCGCTCACCCCGCTCGTCGGCAGCGGCCAGGCCGCCCTGGCGCGCGCCGGATTCCTCGCCGGGGACATGCTGCGGGTCGGCGCCCGCACCTCGCGCCGCACCCTGCCGAGGCCCCGGACGCTGTCCGCCGTCGAGACCCGCCACCTCGCCCCGGCGCTGCGCCCGGTCGGGCTGCGCGGCGGCCTCCTGTCCTGGGACGGGCGGCTCACCGACGACGCCCGCCTGGTCACCGCCGTCGCCCGCACCGCCGCCGCGCACGGCGCCCGGATCCTCACCCGGGTCCGCGCCCTCGAACTGTCCGGCGACGGGGCGCTGGTCCGCGACGAGACCACCGGCCAGGAGGTGCGGCTGCGCGCCCGCACGATCGTGAACGCGGCCGGGGTCTGGGCCGGCGGCCTCGTCCCCGACATCCGGCTGCGGCCCTCGCGCGGCACCCATCTCGTGCTGCGCTCGGAGACCCTCGGGGAGCTCGCCGCCGGGCTGCACATCCCGATCCCCGGCGAGACCAACCGCTTCGTGCTCGTCCTGCCGCAGGGCGACGGACGCGTGTACGTGGGCCTCACCGACGAGCCGGTCGACGGCGAGGTCCCCGACGTGCCGGAGGTGCCGGAGACCGACATCGGCTTCCTGCTCGACGTGCTCGGCTCCGCGCTCGACGTCACCGTGGGCCGCGCCGACGTGGTCGGGGCGTTCGCGGGGCTGCGGCCCCTGCTCGACACCCGGGACGCGTCCGGCCGCACCGCCGACATCTCGCGCAGGCACGCGGTACTGACCTCGCCCGACCGGGTCGTCACCGTCGTCGGCGGCAAGCTGACCACGTACCGCCGGATGGCGCAGGACGCCGTCGACGCGGCCGTGGCCGCCGGGGGCCTGACGGCGGGCCCGTGCCGGACCGCGTCACTGCCGCTGGTCGGCGCGGCGAGCCCGCGCGCCCTCGCCGGGCTCGACCTGCCGGCCCGGCTCGTCCGCCGCTACGGCACCGAGGCGGCGGGTGTCCACGCGCTCGGCCTCGCCGACCCGGCGCTCGCCCGGCCGGTCGTGCCCGGCCACCCGGTCACGGGCGCCGAACTCCTGTGGGCGGTGCGCCACGAGGGCGCCCTCGACACCGGCGACCTGCTGGACCGGCGCACCCGCGTCGGCCTGGTCGCGGCGGACCGGGCGCTCGCCGAGGAGGCGGCGCGCGACGCGCTGGCGCGGGGCGCGCGGGTGGGCTGACGCGCGGCGAGGGCCCGCCCCGGTGGACGGGGGCGGGCCCTGCCGTCGGCTCACCGGGCGGCCGTCAGCGCCCCTGGAGGGCCTTGACGTTGTCGCCGAAGGTCCAGCCCTTCGAGCCGTCCCAGTTCGCGGACCAGGTCATCAGGCCCTTGAGCGCGCCGTTGTAGCGGTTCCAGGCCTGGGCGACCAGGGAGGGCGACATGTAGCCGCCGCCCGCGCCCGGCTGCGCGGGCAGGCCCGGGACCTGCTTGTCGTACGGGACGCGGATCGTGGTGCCCTGGACGACGAGGCCCTTGTTCAGGCAGTCGGTCTGCGCCGCGAACCCGGCGACGGTGCCCGCCGAGTAGGAGTCGCCGGCGCAGCCGTACATGCTGCCGTTGTAGTACTGCATGTTGAGCCACCACAGGCGCCCGTTGTCCGCGTACTTCTTGACGATCGGCAGGTACGCGCCCCAGATCGATCCGTAGGCGACGCTGCCGCCCGTGACGTACGCGGTCTCCGGCGCCATCGTCAGTCCGAAGCCCGCGGGCATCCGGGCCAGCACCCCGTCGATGATGTAGACCAGGTTGGCCTGCGAGGCGGAGAGCGTGGTGATGCTGCCGCTGCCGACCAGGCCGGTCTCGATGTCGATGTCGATGCCGTCGAAGTTGTACTTCTGCAGGATCGGCACGATGGTCGCGATGAAGCGGTCGGCGACCGCGCGGGAGCTCAGGTCGATGCCCGCGGCGGCGCCGCCGATCGACATCAGGATGGTGGCGCCGGCCGCCTTCGCGCTGCACATCTGGGCCGGGGTGGAGACCTTCACGGTGCTGTCCATGCCGTCCTCCCACAGCACGGTGCCGTCCGAACGGATCACCGGGAAGGCGGCGTTGACGACGTTGTAGCCGTGGGCCGCGAAGCGGGGGTCGTCGATGGGCGCCCAGCCGAACGGCGGGTGCACACCGTTCGCGGAGCCGTCCCAGTTCTCCCAGTAGCCCTGGAGCACCTTCCCGGCGGGCCTCGGCTTGAGGGCGCAGGTGTCGGCGGCGGGGGCGGCGGACGGGGGGGCCGCCTGCGCGGCGGGGGCGGCGAGCGCGGTGGCGGCCATCAGGGCGGCGAGGCCCGCGCCGAGGGCGCGGGCGATCCGGCGAGCTGACATGCGTGCTCCTCGAGACGTGGGGGGAATGCGGGGGCGGGGCATGACGTGCACACTGAAAGCGACGGTAGGTTGGTCCAGACCATTCGTCAACAGGTGTGCGGGCATGGAGAGTTGGGACTTCCATGGGCGTCAGGCCACGCCGCCTGCGATTCCCCTTGTCACACGTCCTGGATGCGCCGGAACGGGCGGTCCGCCTCCAGCTCGAAGGCGAGCTCCAGCAGGGTGCGTTCGGCGCCGGGACGGCCCGAGAACATCACGCCGACGGGCAGTCCGTCCTCCGTCGCCGTGTCGGCGGGCAGCGAGAGCGACGGCGTCCCGACCACGTTGTTCACCGGCGTGAAGGCGACGTACGCGAGGATCCGCTCGACCAGCGTCGCGTACGGCACCGCCGGGCTCAGGTGCCCGATCCTGGGCGTCGTGTGGGCGAGCACCGGCGACAGGACCAGGTCCAGTCCGCGGAACGACTCCGCGTACCCCTCCTTCGTCCGCCTCAGCCGGCGCAGCACGCCCGGCGTACCGCGCCACGCCTTCACGTACGCCTCGCGCAGCCCCCGGCTCAGCCCGTCCATCCGGCGCCGGTCGAAGCCGTCGCCCAGCGTGCGCCCGGTGACGCCGAGCAGGAACGACAGCATCCCCCAGTAGACGAGGAAGTCGTCGGTGAAGCGGGGGTCGATACGCAGCTCCACGGGCTCCACCGTGTGCCCGAGCCGGGCGAGGCGCGCCACCGTCTCCGTGACGGCGGCACGGGTGGCGGCGTCGACGCCGACGCCGTTCGGCGAGTCCTCCAGGAAGCCGATGCGCAGCCGGCGCCTCGCGGGACCCTCGACCAGGCCGACGGGCGGCAGGGCCGGGCCGCGCCGGTACGCCTCGGCCGCCGCGAGGAACGCGGCGGTGTCCCGTACGGAACGGCTCACGACCCCGTCGGTGACGAGGTCCAGCGGGAGCTGCCGGCTCTGGGCGTTCGCCGCCACCCGGCCCCGGGTCGGCTTGAGCCCGACCAGGCCGCAGCACGCGGCCGGGATGCGGATCGAGCCGCCGCCGTCGTTCGCGTGGGCGACCGGCACCGCGCCGGCCGCCACCAGCGCCGCGCTGCCGCCCGAGGAACCGCCCGCCGAGAAGCCGGTGTGCCACGGGTTGCGGACCGGCTCCGCCCCCTCGTACTCGGTGGTCGGGCTGAAGCCGAACTCGGGCAGCCGGGTCTTGCCGAGCACGGTCACGCCGCTGCTCAGGAACTGGCGGGTGAAGGCGGCGTGGCGCCGCGCGGGGCGGGGCACGAAGGCCGCGCTGCCGTGCGCGGTGGGCAGGCCGAGGTAGTCCGTGTTGTCCTTCACGAAACTCGGCACCCCGGCCAGCGGGCCGTCCTCGACCGGCACCGGGGCCTCGACGTGGACCTGCACCGCGTGCAGCCGCTCCTCGACGGCGCGCACCCGCTCCGCCGCGTCCCGGGCCGCCTCCGCCGCGCCGACCTCGCCGCGCCGGATCGCCGCCGCGAGCCCGACGGCGTCGTGCTCCCCCAGGGAGTCGTCGCCGAACGCGTGCACCGCGGCTCGTTCCTCGAAAGTCGTCACCGTTACCTCAGCCCCCCGGCCGTCGTATGGACATGCGCGTGCACGACGACATGAACTCGGGGCATGCGCACGGGTGTCGAACGCCATCATGGCCTACCGCCGGGTAACAGGCGAGGGTGCGCGGCGCCCGCGCCCCGATCCCCGCCCCACGAGCGAAGCACCCCGGCCCACGGCCACCGGCTACCGGCCCACGAGCCACGCACCTCGACCCTCACAGCACCGGGAGACGCGATGACCACCCTCGGGACACCTCCGGCCGCCGGCGCGCGGCACACCGAACCGCTCGACGTGCACCTGATGGCGCTACGGGACGGCCCGAACGGCACCGAGGTGCTGCTGTCCCGGCGGGCGGGCGCGGTGTACGCGGCCGGGATGTGGCACCTGCCGTCCGGGCACCTCGACGGCCCGCACGAGGACGTCGTCACCGCCCTCGTGCGCGAGGCGCGCGAGGAGACGGGGCTGGTGGTCGAGCCCGGCGACGTGCGCGCGGCCCTGACCGTGCACCACCGGGGGCCCACCGGCCGCGCCCGGGTCGGCTTCTTCTTCGAGGTGCGGCGCTGGCGGGGCACGCCGTCGATCCGGGAGCCGGAGGTCTGCGACGGCATGGACTGGTTCCCGCTCGACGCGCCGCCGGATCCGGTCGTCGCCTACTGCCGGGCGGGGCTCCGCGCGTACGCGGCCGGCGCGCGGATCGCCGTCCACTTCCAGGTGCCGGGCGACCCGGTCGCCCACGAACCCGGCTTCGACCGGCTCCGGCTCGTGCCCGAGCGGGCGCCGCTGGTGCCGGGCGGCCGGGTAGAGCCGCCCGGTTAGGGTGAACGGCGTGCGCGTACTGCTGGTCGAGGACGACGAAGACCTCCGTTTCGGTGTGGCCGCCGCCCTTCGGGCGGCCGGTCTCGCGGTCGACGAGGCGGCCGATCTGCCGCAGGCGGACGAGGCGCTGTTCGTGACCGCGTACGACTGCGCGGTCCTCGACCGGATGCTGCCCTCCGGCGACGCCGCCGTCCTCGTCGAAGGGCTGCGGCGCGCGGGCCGGAGCGTGCCCGTGCTGTTCCTGACCGCGCGGGACACCGTCGCCGACCGGGTGGAGGGCTTCGCGCGCGGCGGCGACGACTACCTCGTCAAGCCCTTCGCCGTACCGGAGCTGGTGGCCCGGGTGCGCAGCCTGTGCCGGCGGGCCGCGACCGTGCGCCCGCCGGTGCACCGCGTCGGGGACCTGGAGATCGACACGGCACGGCGGCAGGTGCGGCGCGGCGGGGTGCTGCTGACGCCGACGAGCCGGGAGTTCGCGGTCCTGGAACTCCTCGCCACCCGCGCCGACCGGGCCGTCTCGCGCGCCGAGCTGATCGAGGGCTGCTGGGACGAGATGGCCGAGCCCCAGTCGAACGTGCTGGAAGTGCTCGTCTCCCAGCTGCGCCGGAAGCTGGGCGCCCCGCCCCTGATCCACACCGTACGAGGGGTCGGCTACCGGCTCGCCCCGGATTCGGACGCGGCGTCGGGCCCGGCCTCGGACCCGGCCTCGGACCCGGCCTCGGGTTCCGCCTCGGGTTCCGCCCGATGAGGGACGGCGGGCGGCTGCGGCGCCCGCTCCGGCGCCGCCGCCGGGCGGTACGGGGACCGGCGCGGACGGGTGCGCTCACGCCCACCGCGCGGGTGCTGCGGCTGCGGCGGCGGATCAGCCTGCTGTTCGCGCTCACCAGCGCCGCCGGGCTGATCGCGATGGCGGTCCTGGCGGTGCGCGGCGACAGCGCCCGCTGGCGCGAGCAGCTCGACCACGCGCTGGACGCCGACACCAGCTGGGCCCTCGGGCTCCTGGAGACCGACGACGCGGGGCGGCTCGACACCGGCGTGCTGGCCGAGACGGTCGACACCGACTGCCCGCCGCTGACCGTGCTGCTCGCCGCCGCCGACGCCCCGGGCGGCCTGGCCGTCCGGCACGCGCCGGCCGGGGCGTGCCTGACCGTGCCCCCGGAGGTGGTCCTGGCCGCCGGGCGCGCGGCGGTCCGCGCCGACGAGCCTCGGGCCTTCGACCGGCGGACCGGGGACGGACAGCCGGTACGGGTCTTCGCGCAGCCCTTCTACGCGCCGGACGCGGCCGAGGACGAGGCCCCGCAGGGGGTGCTCGTCGCCTCGGCCGACGCGGCCGGGCCACGCGCCGAACACGAGCGGCTCACCCGGCTCGTGACCGGCGGCTGCGCGCTGCTCGTCCTGTTGTCGGCGGCCGTCGGGCACGTCCTGTCCGGGCGGGCCGTCCGCCCGGCGCTGGCGGCGCTCGACCGGCAGGAGGCGTTCCTCGCGGACGCCGCGCACGACCTGCGGACCCCGGCCGCCTCGCTCCGCACGCTCGCGGAGACCGCGCTGCGCGGCGAGACCGACGGCACCGAGGTCCACCGGCGCACCCTGCGCCTCGCCGAGGGCATGGGCGAACTCGTCGACGGTCTGCTCACCCGCGCCCGGCTGATGTCCGGCACGGCCGCGCTCGCCCGCCAGCCGCTGCGGCTGGACCAGTTGGTGGAGACGGTCGTCGAGGAGGTGCCCGTGGCGGGCCACACGGTACGGGTGGAGACGGCGGAGACGGTCGTCGTGGCCGACCCCGACCTCGTACGCCGCGCGGTCGGCAACCTCCTCGGGAACGCGCTGACGCACGGGCACGCGCCGGGCGCCCCGGCGGACGTCCTCGTCACCGTCACCCGCGACGGCACCGTGACCGTCGAGGACGCGGGGCCGGGACTGCCGCCGGAGGTGGCGGGCGCGCTGTTCGAACGCTTCCGCAGCGGCTCCGGTTCGACGGGCCTCGGCCTGTCGATCGCCTCCTGGGTGGCCCACGCCCATGGGGGCACGCTCACAGCGGAGGCGGGCGGCGCGGGCACCGGGGGCGCCGGGGATGCCGGAGGGGCCACGGGGGCCCGGTTCGTCCTGCGGCTGCCGGTCTCGGCGTCGGCGTCGGCGTCGGCGTCGGCGTCGGCGTCGGCGTCGGCGTCGGCCTGAGGGGTGCCCGTACGTCCCTCAGGAAACCCTCAGCATCCACGCGTGATCATTCCCGGGACCGACCAGCTACGGGAGTACCTCGTGATCCGCGCCGCCGCACCCCGCCGTCAGGCCCTCGTCCTGGGCCTCGCCCTCGCCGTTCTCGGCGCGACCACCCTGGCCGCGTGCACGGCCGGGCCGGCGGGCCCCGGTGGCCCCGCCGACCCGGCCGAACGCCCCGAGCTGCGGAGCTTCTACGGGCAGCGGCTCACCTGGCGCGCCTGCGGCGAGGCGTACGAGTGCGCCGACCTCACCGTGCCGATGGACTACGCCCGCCCCGGCGACGGCAGGACCTTCTCGCTGCCGGTGGCGAAGGCGGCGGCCCGGTCGGCGGGGAAGCGCGTCGGCGCGCTCCTCTACAACCCCGGCGGGCCCGGCGAGCGCGGTGTCCAGGCGCTGAAGGACGGGCTCGCGGACGAGCTCGGGCGCGCGGTGCGCGAGCGGTTCGACGTCGTCGCGTTCGACCCGCGCGGCGTCGGCGAGAGCAGGCCCGCCCTCACCTGCCGCACCGAGGCGGACGGGAGCGACCGTTCGGCCGCCGCCCCCGCCGAGGTGCGGCCGCACCCCCGGACCGGCGCCGAGCGGGCCGCCGCCCTGGCGGACGCGCGCGCCACCTCCGCCGCCTGCCGCGAGGCCGCCGGCCCGCTGCTCCCGCACGTGGGGACCCAGGACGCGGCACGGGACCTGGACGTGCTGCGGGCGGCGCTGGGTGAGCGGAAGCTGACGTACGTGGGCTGGTCGTACGGCACGAGCCTGGGGACCTCGTACGCCGAGCAGTTCCCGCGCCGCGTCCGCGCGATGGTCCTGGACGGGGCGGTCGATCCCTCGCTGGACTGGCGGCAGCGGGCGATCGGCCAGGCCACGGGCTTCCGGGACGCCGTCGAGGACTACGCGGACACGTGCGCCGACACCGTCGGCGCGGCCTGCCCGGGCGCCACGCCCGAGGAGATACGCGCGCTCGTCGACCGGCTCCTGAGCCGTACGCGGACGGAGCCGCTGCCGGTGACCGGCTCCGCCGACGCCCTCGGCACGGCGGACCTGGTCGCCGCGCTCAGCCTGTCCATGTACACGCCCGAGGCCCAGTGGCAGGAGCTGTCCGAGGCGCTGCGCGCGGCGGACGCCGGGGACGGGACGAGGCTGGCGGCGCTGGCCACGGGCGAGGCGGACGCCGAAGGCGACGAGGAGGGTGACGGGGAGGGTGACGGGGATGAAGAAGGCGCAGAAGGCGCAGAGAGCGAAGAGGGCGCAGGGGACGCAGGGGACGCAGGGGACGAGGACTCGGGGGCGGCCGACGGCGGCGGGCCGTCGCCCGCTCCCGGCTCCCGGCCGCCGGTCCCCGAGGACAACGGCGAGGCGGCGTTCCTCGCGGTCACCTGCCTGGACGTGCCCCACGCCCGGGACGAGCGGGCCTACTGGGACGCGCTGGCCCCCGCCGAGAGGGCGGCGGGCGTGTACGGCGCCTCGGGCGTGACCGGCGAGCTGGTCTGCGCGGACTGGCCCGCCGGGCGGCAGCGCCCGCACCGGGTGCACGCGCCCGGCGTGCCGCCCGTGCTGGTGGTCGGCACGACGGGCGACCCGGCCACCCCGTACGCCGAAGCGGTCGGTCTGGCCCGCCAGTTCCCCGGCGGCATGCTGCTGACGCTGGAGGCGGCGGGCCACACCGGCTACGGGCGCGACGCCTGCGTGGACCGGCACGTCGAGGAGTACCTGGTGTCGCTCACCGAGGTCCGCCCCGGGACGACCTGCACGCCATGACGGCCCGGGCGGTCCCGGCGGCCCGGCACGCTCACGTGTCGACGCCGTCGAGCAGGTCCGCGAGCCTGCCGGGCATCGACAGGAACGGCGAGTGCCCGCTGGGGAGCCGGTGGACGGAGCCGGCGCGGCGGGCGAGTTCGGCCTGCCGGGCGGGGTCGAGCGTGCGGTCGTTCTCGCAGACGACGTAGGTGGACGGCACCGTGCGCCAGCCCGCCGCGGTCACCGGCTCCGTGAAGGAGCGGACGCTCTGGGGGCGCAGCCGGGCGATCGCGCGCGCCGCCTCTTCCTCGGGCACGTCGTCGTAGAGGGAGGTCAGGGCGTCGGCGGGCGGCCGGGCCTGGCCCGTGCCGTCGTCCGGGACATGGCCGCCGAGGAAGGTGGCCATGCTCTCCCCCGCGTCGAGCTGGAAGGCGGCGAGGTAGACCACCCGCACCACGTTCGGGGCGTCCGCGACGGCCTCGGTGGCGGGGACGCCGCCGTAGGAGTGGGCGACGACGACCACGGGGCCGTCGACGGTGCGCAGGGCCTCGCGTATCGCTTCGGCGTCGTCCGCCATGCCGACCTGGTCCGCCCCGTCCGGGGGGCCGCCGTACGAGGGCCGGGCACTGGGCAGGTCCAGGGCGTGGACGTGCCGGCCGGCGGACTGGAGCGCGATGCGCACCGGGTCCCAGCACCAGGCGCCGTGCCAGGCGCCGTGGACCAGCAGTAACGCGGGCCGCTCGCGGTCCGAACGGCCGTGGATCGTCTCGGTGTTCACGGGCTGTACCTCCTGCTCGGGGCGTGCACCGAGATTGTCATACGGGCCCCTCGCCGGACCGCTCACCCCCTCGGGTGATCCGGGCGGGCGCGGGTGCGCGGGCCCCTCGGGCCGGGTAGTCCGTCCCTTCCTTCGCAACTCCGTCGCATTCGACCGAAGGGAACGGGCCTTTGCCTTCCACCAGCGACCCCGGCACCGGCGCCACGGCCACGGACGCCTCCCCCGCCCCACCGGCCGCCGAGACCTACCGCTTCGTCCAGCCCAAACTGGCCGCGCTCGACGGCAAGCCGACCTCTCCCTGGGTCATGGTCCGGCGCCTACCGCAGCTCGTCCGCAAAGGGCTCGCGCTCGGCTGGCGGGTGGACCGCGGGGCGGTCACCGTCCTGCTGTCCTGCCAGGCGCTCTCCGCCGTCCTCGAAGCGGCCGGGCTCGTCGCCACCGGCGGCACCATCACCTCCCTGGTCTCGGCGGGCGACATCCGCGAACGGCTGGCGGAGGCGCTGCCGTCGATCGTGCTCATCGCCGCCGCCGTCGCGATCCGGGCCGTCCTGGGCATCGTCATCTCGAACGTCTCCTCCCGCCTGTCGCCTCGGATCTCCCGCGAGGCCGAACTGGAGATGCTGCACGCCGCCGCGAACGCCGAGCTCACCGCGTACGACCATCCCGGCTTCAACGACAAGTGGGACCACGCCGACCGGGGCGCCGACGTCGCCAAGGACCTCATCACCGAGTCGCAGATGCTGATGTCCTGTCTCGCCTCGATCATCGCCGCGGCCGGTGTCGTCACAGTCCTCCATCCCGCGCTCCTCCCCCTGCTCGTCCTCGCCGTGCTGCCGCAGGCCCTGGCCCGGATGAAGGGCGCGCACCTGCACTGGGAGAGCAGCCGGGCGGTGTCGGCGGAGCGGCGCACGCTCGGGCACCTGCGCTGGTACATCGCCGACCGGCAGATCGCGGACCAGCTCCGCGCGGGCACCATGTTCGGCTTCCTGCTGGGGCGTTACCGGGAGATCGGCGCCCGCGTCGACGCCGTCACCGACCGGGCCATCCACCGGGGCGCGCGGTGGGCGTTCGCGGGCTCGCTGGCCGGCGGGGTCGCCTCGGCCGTCATGTGGAGCGCGCTCGTCGGACTGCTCGCCACCGGCCGGATGACGCTCGCGACGGCGGGCACGGCCGTGTTCGCCCTCCAGACCGTCAGCAACAACCTGTACGGGATCGTGGGCTACGGCACCCAGATCTTCCGCACCGGCCTGTACGTGGACGACTGGGTCGACTTCATCTCCGAGGCGGGCGGCCACCGCCTCGACCGCGGCACCGTCGTCCCCGGCCCCCCGAAGTCCGTGTGCGCGCGGGACCTGTCGTACACGTACCCCGAGGCGGACGGACCCGCCCTCCGGGACGTCACCCTGGAGGTGCGGGCCGGGGAGGTCGTCGCGCTCGTCGGTGAGAACGGCTCCGGCAAGACCACCCTGTCCAAGCTGCTGGCCGGCCTGTACCTCCCCACCCGGGGCACGGTCAGCTGGGACGCCCGGGACGTGCGCACCCTCGACCCGTACGCGATGTGGAGGCACACCGCCGTCGTCCCGCAGGTCTTCGCGCACTGGCCGCTCACCGCCGAGGAGAACATCACCCTCGGCCAGCCCCACGCGGACGACGGGGAGTCCCTGCGCCGGGCCGCCGACCGCTCGGGCGCCACCGAGGTCGTCCAGGAGCTGCGGAGCGGCTGGAACACGCTGCTCGCCCGCGAGTGGTTCGGCGGCGTCGAGCTGTCCGGCGGCCAGTGGCAGCGCCTGGCCATCGCCCGGGCCTTCTACCGGCCGGGCCTGCTCGTGCTCGACGAGCCCACCAGCGCGCTGGACGCGCGCGCGGAGCACCGGATCTTCGCGGGGCTCCGCGAGATCGCGAAGGACCGCCCGGTCGTCCTCGTCACCCACCGTCTCGCGAACGTGGCCGTGGCCGACCGGGTCGTCGTGCTCGGCCACGGCCGGATCATCCAGCAGGGGACGTACGCGGAACTCGCGGCGGCCCCGGGGCTGTTCCAGGAGCTGCTGGCGCTGCAGAACGACCGGGGGATCCCCGAGCAGCGGGCGGGGACGGAGACCCGGTAGACACCGCCGGTCCGGGTCCGGGTCTGGACCCGGACCGGCGGGTGCGGACGACGCCCAGCGCCTGACGCGAACCGGCCAGCCTACCAGCGACGCCGCCCCCAAACGCGGATTCGACTACTCTCCACACACGCGCGATTCCATCCGGTAGTCATGGGTGCGGGAGGGATCACCTTGGTCTTCAGTCTGGTTCGCCGCCGCAAGTCCGCATCCGGCAACGCCACGAGGAGCGCCACGAGCGAGGGCTCGTGCCCGTATCCGGGCGCGTCGGCACCGCAGCAGCCCCGGACACCGGCCGCGGGCACCGGTTTCGTGGACCGGGGCGAGGCGGAGGCCTTCATCCGCCAGTTCCACGGGGAGCAGCAGCGGGCGGCGGACGTGGAGGACCGGGTGCGGGCCGTGCTGGACGAGATCGACCGGACCGGGACGTACGAACACTCCCCCGCCGAGCTGACCTTCGGCGCCCGGGTCGCCTGGCGGAACGCGGCGCGCTGCATAGGGCGGCTGTACTGGCGGAGCATGGTGGTGCGGGACCTGCGGCACGTGACGGCGGCGGACGCCATCGCGGAGGCGTGCTTCGAACACCTGCGGCTCGCGGGCAACGGCGGCCGGATCCGCCCGGTGCTGTCCGTCTTCGCACCCGACCGGCCCGACCGGCCGGGCCCCCGGATCGTGAACGACCAGCTGGTGCGGTACGCGGGCCACCGCACGTCGGACGGCTCGTGGAAGGGCGACCCGCGTGGCTCGATGCTGACGGCACGCGCCCGCCACCTGGGCTGGAAGCGGGACGAGGAGCCCTTCCAGACCCTCCCGCTGATGGTCCGGGAGGCCCCGGACCGGCGCCCCGAGTGGTACGAGCTCCCGGACGACGCGGTCCTGGAGGTCCCGCTGCGGCACCCCGAGCACGCGTGGTTCGCGGAGCTGGGGCTGCGCTGGTACGCGGTGCCGGCGATCAGCGACATGACGCTGGAGATCGGGGGCGTGCGGTACCCGGCGGCGCCGTTCAACGGCTGGTACATGGGCACGGAGATAGGCGCCCGCAACCTCGCCGACACCGACCGCTACGACCTCCTGCCGGTGGTGGCCGACCGCCTGGGCCTGGACCGCTCCTCGGAACGCACGCTGTGGCGGGACCGGGCGCTGGTCGAGCTCAACGTGGCGGTGCTCCACTCGTACGAGGCGGACGGCGTGACGATGGCCGACCACCACACCGAATCGGACCGCTTCCTGCGCCACATCGCCCAGGAGTCCCGCCTGGGCCGCGTGACCCCGGCCGACTGGAGCTGGATCGTCCCCCCGATGTCCGGCGCGGCGACCTCGGTCTTCCACCGCTACTACACCCCACCGGACCCCGCCCTCCGTCCGGCCTTCCTGGCCCGGGAGGAGGCGGGTCAGCCGAGGGCGGCGGGCCAGGTGTTCCCGGGCGGCGGTACGAAGAAGTAGCCGCCGCCGACGGTCAGCTGGTACTGGGTCATCGCCTCGCCCGCGAGCCGCCGCTGGACGGTCTCGAAACCGGCCGCCAGGTCGCGCTGGAAGCAGGAGAAGAGCAGGCCCCGGTCGTCGGGTCCGCTCTCGTAGGAGTAACTGCGCCGGACCAGCGGGGGCGGGTCGCGCCGGTCGGGCGCGGCCCGACGGACGTGCGCGTCGAGCGGGGTGAGCCGGCCTTGCGGGAGGCGTCCGCCGCCTATACCGAGACCGTGGCGCCGAGCAGCGTCAGCCCCAGCACCCCCACGAGCACGGTGCGCGAACGCGCCAGGAACCCAGCTGCCACGACACACCTCCCCAAAGCGGACCAGCATGGATATCGCCCAGCGCCAAGAACATCGGTCGGCCTGAGGCCATGCATGCCGGGACACACAGCTCGCGTACAGGTGGCCACGGTAGATCAACTGGACTTATTTCGGCTTTGGTTGGAAAACATCTGACCCGTTTCGACCCATGGGCGTGCAAACTCCCCCCCGTTACCGTCTTCGTGGCTCCGCAATGCGGCTACCGGCCTTCGGGTCCGGCATGGCTTCCCCCCTTGTTGTTCATGATCCGGGGGGGGTGGTGTCACCGGGCCCGGAGGCATCGACGGACCGCTGATGAGGGGCTTGAGCACCGGCTTCACCCGAGCCGGAAGAGCTCTCCGTAACGTGGGTGTGGCAGCTCGGTGCCCAGGCAAGGCCGGACGAAAGCGTGATGGAGGGGCCTGCACGTGATCGACACCGGCCACATCGACGCCTTTTTCGGCCTGGACGTCGGCAAGGGCGAACACCACGCCACTGCGGTGCCCCCGGCCGGGAAGAAGGCGTTCGACAAGCGGCTGCCCAACACCGAACCGAAGCTCCGCGAGCTGTTCGCGAAGTTGCAGGCCAAGCATGGGACGGTCCTGGTGGACCAGCCTGCTTCGATCGGAGCCTTGCCGCTGGCGGTCGCGAGGGACATGGGCTGCCCGGTCGCCTATCTCACGGGGCTGACGATGCGGCGGATCGCCGACCTCAACCCAGGCGAGGCCAAGACGGATGCGAAGGACGCGTTCATCATCGCGGACGCGGCCCGCGCGATGCCTCATACGCTGCGGGCGATCGACGGCGAGGACGAGACGATCGCCGAGCTGGAGATGATCGTCGACTTCGACGACGACCTGGCCGGCGAAGCGACCAGAGTCTCCAACCGGCTGCACGGCTTGTTGACGCAGATCCATCCCTCGCTGGAACGGGTGCTCGGGCCGCGGTTGCAACACCCGGCCGTCCTGACCCTGCTGGAACAGTTCGGGTCGCCGACCCAGATCCGCACGGCCGGACGGCGCCGCTTGGTCACCCTGCTGCGGCCGAAGGCCCCGAGGACGGCCGAGCGGCTGGTCGAGGAGATCTTCGCCGCTCTGGACGAGCAGACCGTCACCGTTCCGGGGACCGAGGCTGCCGCGCTGATCGTCCCGAGCCTGGCCGGATCCCTGGCCGCCGTCCTTGACCAGCGGAAACTGCTGGCCGGGCGGATCGAGGAACTGCTGGAGGCCCACCCTCTTTCGAAGGTCCTGACGTCGATGCCGGGAGTCGGCGTCAGGACCGGAGCCAGGATCCTGATCGAGGTCGGCGACGGCAGCACCTTCCCGACCGCCGGCCACCTCCGCCGCCTACGCCGGACTCGCCCCCGCGACCCGCAGCTCGGGCTCCTCGATCCGCGGCGAACAACCCTCCCGGAGAGGCAACAAGCAGCTCAAACGAGCCTTCTTCCTCTCCGCGTTCGCCGCCTTGGCCGACCCGGCATCACGCACCTACTACGACAAGAAGATCGCCCAGGGCAAGCACCCCACCCAGGCCCTGCTCTGCCTCGCCCGACGCCGGGCCGACGTCCACTTCGCCATGCTCCGCGACGGAACCTTCTACGAACCCCAAGCCGTCCGAGCGACTTGAGAGCTGCTTGCCCACCACCCAAGCCCATGGTCAGCTTCCGCCATGGGGGACGAGAATTCCGAGCACCTGGCACTCATCCGTCGCTGGCTCGCGGGCGAAACCGTCAACAACACCGTCGGCATCAAGATCGTCAGCGGCCCCTTCCACGGACGGACCAAAATCGTTCAGCTCGACCAGTCAGGACTACCGCCCGCAGGCTTCCGAGGACGCTCAGGTCGAACACCAGGACCCTGGAACCCCACCACCAAACACATCTACCTGGCAGTTCGATCCCCCGACACCCCTGCGGGCTGGATCTACGAATACGCAGGCATCGACACAGCGGCCGACGGCTGACGCACGCTCCGCCGCCACCGGGGGCACCCCAACAGCTTGACCAAAGAGATAGGGGCACCCCCTCGGCACGGGGTGGCGCGGCCACGGGGCCGGGTCACTCCGTGCCGTCGCCCCGCGCCGTCCGCTCGGCGGCATGTCGGGCCTTCGCCTCGTCGAGCGCTTCGCCCATACGGCCGTACAGCGCCTCCCTGCGCCCGACCGCGAGGGCCCGCGCGGCATCGAGACGGTCGAGACTGCCCTGAAAACGTGGGGCGACCTCCTGCGCGAACAGGTCGAAATGGCGGCGAGTGGCATCTGCCCTCGCCCATTCGTGCGCCATCATGAGGTAGCAGCCGAAGCCGCGGGACTGCTCTCGCAACAGCCGGATGTGCCGGATCGCGTCGTCCGGTGTGCCGATGACGCCGACGCCGGACTCGTTGATCCAGTCGATGCGTTCCTTCAGCGTGGAGCCGCCGGGCTCGAAGTGCGGTACCGCGGCTTCGTACTGCAGGTAGCGGCACCAGTCGTCGAGTCCGTACGCGACGTCCTCGTACGCCTGTTCCTTGGTTTCGGCGATGTGCATCGGCCCGACCAGCCGCCAGGCGGAGCGATCGATGACGGTGCCGAAGCGCTGGGCTCGTTCTTCCATCACGTTCCAGTGCGCGGCGAGCATGTCCAGGTCACCGGTCATGGTCGCGCCGATGGACAGCAGTGCCAGCCCGTGCTTGCCCGCGATCCGCGGACCGGACGGCGAGGCGATCGCCGCGACGCCGACCTCGAAACAGGGTGTGGTGTACGGGCGTAACTGGCACCTGGCTTCGACGAGGTTGTAGCGGGCGGTCTTCTTGGTGACGGGTTCATCCCCGGTGAGCAACTGGAGGAGGACATCGGTGTCCTCCTCCAGCGCGGCCCTCTGCGAGACCGGGTCGATGCCGATCATCGTCGCGTCCGTCGGGAGGGAGCCGGGTCCGAGGCCGAGCATGAACCGGCCCCGGGTGAGGTGATCGAGCAGGATGGCGCGGTCCGCCACCCACAGGGGGTTGTGATACGGCAGAGACAATACGCCGGTCCCCAGCTTGATGTGTTTCGTCTGGGCCGCGACGTGCGCGATGAAGATCTCCGGGCTGGCGATCAGCTCCGAGCCGCCGGAGTGGTGTTCGCCGATCCAGGCTTCGTCGTAGCCGAGCTCGTCGAGTTGCCGGAGCGTGGCCAGGTCCCGCGCGAAGGCGGTGAGGGGATTCTGCCCCTTGGCGGTGTGGAACGGTGCCATGAAGACTCCGAAACGCATCTCGTGCCCTTCCGTCGGATCAGAGATCGGCCAGGCGTCCCCCGGCTGGAGGGCGCCCCCGCGCACTGCTCATCCTCCGGGCCGTCACGAATCCGCCGCTCGCCTCGGCGACGGCCGGGCCCGCACGCCCCGGGAGTCCGATAGGAAGCAACACTGTACTCAGTTCCCGTCCGCCGCGGTTCCGGCGGCCGAACCGCTCCGGGCGCCGCATCGGCACCACGCCTCAGCCGCCCAGGAACTGGGAACACCGGTACGGGCCCAGGGCTTTGCCCGCGCCCGCCAGGGTCACCTGGACGTCGTCCGGGCGGGCGGTCGGGTGAAGGGAGGAGTGGGCGCGGGCCAGGGTGCAGACGAGCTGGCCGTTGATCAGGTCGTCGCGGCGGTTGCCCGAGAACGTCGTGTCCGGGGCGGTCAGGGTCACGCGGGTGCCGTCCGCCGTGGCGTCGTACGGCGCCCGGGGGACGAGGGTGGTCAGGCCCCGGCGCTGTTCCGCTTCGGACGGGCCCGTGGCCAGGAGTTTCAGGGCTTCGTCCAGGCCCCTGATGGGAATGTCGGGACGCGACACGCCCTCCAGGTGGCCCGTCGCCGAGACGAAGTACAGCCGGAGGCCCTTCGTGAGGCCCGTCGGGGGTTCGCCCGCGCTGATCACCCCGCTCGGCCGCACCCCGCAGGCGGTCAGGCTCGCCGCCGCCAAGAGCGTGGCCAGCGCGGTCGTCAGCGCTCGCGGCGGCCGGCGCGTGGGGCGGGGTCTTCTCGGGGGCATCAGGGGTTCGCCTTCGGGGCCGGGGGGAGCGTCAGGGGGAAGGTCGCGGTGAACACCGCGCCTCCGTCCGGGGCGTTGGAGGCCTCGATGGTGCCGCCGTGCAGGCGGGCGTTCTCCAGCGAGATCGCCATGCCGAGGCCGCTGCCCTCGGAGCGGGTGCGGGCCGCGTCCGCCTTGTAGAAGCGGTCGAAGACATGGGCCAGCGCCTCCGGCGACAGCCCCGGGCCCCGGTCCGCGACCGTGACGGCCGCCGTGTCCCGCGTGGTCGCGAGGGTGACCGTGACCGGAGGGGCGCCGTGGCGCAGGGCGTTGCCCACCAGGTTGGCGATGATCACGTCGAGGCGGCGGCGGTCCAGCCGTATCCGTACGCCGTCGGGAAGGGCCGTGTCGACCTGGTCGGTCCAGCCGCGCAGCGCCAGGCTGGCCCGGATCGCCTCGGCCAGGTCGGTCTCGGCCGGCGTCAGGCGGGCCGCGCCCGAGTCGAAGCGGGACATCTCCATCAGGTCCTCGACCAGCCGCGACAGCTTCGCGGTCTCGGCGCTGACGGTCCGGGCGGCCCGTGCCGTGTCCGGCGGGAGCTGGTCGGCGTCCTCCTCCAGGACGGTGGCGACCATGGTCATCGCGGCCAGCGGGGTGCGCAGCTCGTGCGAGACGTCGGCGACGAAGCGGCGCGCCCGCTCCTCCTGGTCGCGCAGGTGCGCCACCGACGACTGCAGCTCGTCGGCCGTCTCGTTGAAGTCCTGCGCCAGATTGGCCAGTTCGTCGCGGCCCTGCACCGCCACCCGGATCGACAGGTCTCCCTCGGCGAGTCTCCGCGTCGCCCGGCCCAGGTCGCGGACGGGGCGCAGGACGGCCCGCGCGGAGAGCAGGGCGAGCAGGGCGGAGAGGACGACGACGGGCACGACACCGTCCCGTACCGCCGTGAGCAGGGCCGCCGTGTCGTCCTGTTCCGGGCGCAGCGAGGTCACCGCGTAGACCTCCAGGCCGGAGGCCCGGCCGGTGTCGGCGAAGGTGACGGGGGTGCCGACGACCAGGTACGGGATGTCGTGGAGGGTCACGCGCTGGAAGCTCATCGAGCCGCGGGTGCGGACGGCCTCGCGCAGCCGAGGGGTGATCCGGCCCGGGTCGGCGAGCGGGTCGGAGGTGCCCTGGAGGTCGCGGTAGCGGGTGACGACGAGCGGGGCGCCGTCGAGGCCGGAGGAGACGCGTTCGGCGAGCTCGGTCAGCCCCCGCCCGGTCGGCGGCAGGTCGGTGTCGGGCGCGAGTGCGGTGATCCGGTCGTGCAGGTCGCGCTGGAAGGAGTCCTGGGCGCGTTTGAGGATGGCGGTGCGCGCCTCGCGGTACGCGAGTGCCGTCGCCGTGGCGGAGCCGGTCAGCGTGACGAGCACGAAGGTGACGACGAGCCGGGTGCGGAGGCTGCCCAGCCAGGGGCCTCGGCGGGCGGTGCCGCCGGCGCCCCCGGTGCCCGTGACGCCCGCGCCCGGGGTCCCGGCGTCCGGATCGCCGTCCGCCCGCTTCGGCGTCCCCGCCCGCGTACGGAGGAGCTTCCTCATACCGGTCCGAAGCGGTAGCCGAAGCCGCGCACGGTCTGGATGTAGCGGGGGCGGGCCGGCTCGTCCTCGATCTTGGCGCGGAGGCGGCCCACCGCCGCGTCGACGAGGCGCGAGTCGCCGAGGAAGTCGTGGTCCCAGACCCGTTCGAGGAGCTGCTCGCGGCTGAGGACCCGGCCCGGGGACGCGGAGAGTTCCAGGAGCAGGCGCAGTTCGGTGGGCGGCAGGGCGACCGGGGTGCCGTTCCTGGTGACGGTCAGCCCCGCCCGGTCGAGGACGAGCCCGGTGTACTCGGAGCGCTCCGGCTGCGCGGGCTGCGGTTCGGCGCGGCGCAGGGCCGCCTTGATGCGGGCTTCGAGGACGGGCGCGGTGACGGGTTTGACGACGTAGTCGTCGGCGCCCGCCTCCAGTCCCCGGACGATGTCCGCGTCGTCGCCCCGGGCGGTCAGCATGATCACGGGAAGGGTCGAGCGGGCGCGCAGCCGGCGGCACACCTCGAAGCCGTCGATGCCGGGCAGCATGAGGTCGAGCACGGCGAGCTCGACGGTCCGCCCGGCGGGGCCGTCGAGCAGGGCGAGGGCCTCCTCACCGGTGGCCGCGGTGGCGACCTCGTAGCCGTGTCGGCGCAGGACGAGTTCCATGCCGTCGCGCACGGCGGCGTCGTCCTCGATGAGAAGCACATAGGGCATGGGTTCGATTATGGGTGCCCGCGAGCCCGGTACCTGTCACCGACGTAGGTGAAGGCGGCCCCGGCGCGGCACTGGAAGTCCGCCCAGCCGAGGCGAGGCGGTCGGTCGGTCGGTCGGTCGGTCGGTCGGTCGGTCGGTCGGTCGGTCGGTCGGAAGTATCTTTGTGTGGTTTCTTGTGAAATCCGGTCAGTTTTCACATCGCCTTCACCTGGCGACGGGGGCATCCGGCGGATCTCACGCAGCCCTCCCAGACTCGGGCCCCGCCCCCGGAGTGGAACCTGTCGTGGGCGCCGACGCCGACCACCCCGCAGGGCCGTGGGACGTCACGCGCGGAGGAACCGGAACGTTCCCCACGCCGACGAAGGTCGCATCGGGCCGTCGGCATGTGCTGATGGCCGGTTGCCGCGCGGTCCCACTGGCGGCGACGGGTCGCATCGGCCATCGTTGGCGACCGTCCGCGGTCACCCGATGGTGGCGGCGCCAAGGACAGAGCCGGGGCCGCGGTTCGTGCCGGCGGTAGCGGGCACACGCGGCAGCCGATCCGATGCGATCGAACAGGAAGGCGTCATCATGGGTGACTTCAACACCGTGACCGTGCCCGCGAAGACCGAGGGCGGGGTGAAGACCGGCGTGACGGTACAGCGCGACGACCTCTTCACCGTCTCCGGAAGCGGCCGGGCCTCCTACAACGGGGGCAACACCTTCCCCGACGGCACCCGGTTCCAGAACGCCAAGTACGCCGGCGCGTACACGGCACCCGATCTCGTACTGCCCGGAGCCCCCGTGGGCATGCTCATCGCCCGCGTCGGCTCGGGACCCTGGCTCGCCGTCGGCTCCACCCAGACCTTCCGCTCGGCGGACGCCGGCGAGATCACCGTCGCCTACAACGACCGGCCCGGAGCGTACGTCGACAACTCCGGCGAATACGCCGTAATGATCCAGAACCACGGCATCGTCGCCTGACGAACCCGCCGCGGACCGGCAGGTCCTCACGGCCGCCGACGCCCGTACGCCGGGCACGAAGAACTGAACGACGGACAAGTCCCGCCCTCGACTGGAGGGCGGCACCCTGACGCGCCCTCGCCTGCGCCGTCCCGCTCCGGGAACTCGACCGCGACGTTCCCGGCGGTGTGTCCGGCCCGGGCGGGGGCATTGTTACGTGCTCATCATGTGGTGTTACGCGTTCATGGAACGGCGCGAGAGGGACCGTCACACACACGCCCGAGAGTCCTCCGCATGACCTCGAACATCTCCTTCCGGTCCCGTACCCGTACCGGCCCCCGTGCCCGTCCTCTCCTCGCGTCGCTCCTCGCCCTCCCGGTCCTCGCGTTCGCCGTCGCCTGCGGTTCCGGCGACGGGGTGAAGGACAGCGGCGTGGCCACCGTCCCCGACGAGCCGTCCGCCACGGCGGCCACGCCCGGCGGCGGCCCGAGCGGCGGTCCGGCCTCCGCGGGGAAGGGGGCCTTCTACGACGCGCAGATGGTGTACGTGCGCTGTATGCGCACCAAGGCCGGGGTCAAGGACTTCCCCGACCCGAAGCTGAGCGGCTATCTGGACTGGTCGAAGATCGACGAACTGAGCGCCGCGCACCCCGAGGCATCCAAGGGCGGCCGGAACGGCGCCTGTGTCGAGGAGCTGCTGGCGGCGCAGCAGCAGGAGCCGGAGCGGGACGCGCAGGCGGAGTACGAGTCGATGCTCGCGCACGCGAAGTGCATGCGCGACAACGGCGTGTCCCGCTTCCAGAACCCGACGATGTCCGGCGGCAACGTCATCCCGGGCGGCGATCCGAACCCGGCGAGCCCCTCCTTCGACCGCTCCTCCCCCGCGTACAAGCAGGCCGTGAACACCTGCAAGGACAAGCTCCTCGACGGTCTGGACGGAATGCAGTGAGGCGGCGCGGAGCGCTGGTCCTCGGCGGCGCGCTGACCGTGGCCCTCGCGGGCGGCGCCGGGGCCGTCGTCCTGGGCGCCGGGTCGGGCGCGGAGCCCGCGGGCGGTGCGGCGGGCCTGCCGCCGGCGACCGCCACGGTCGTGCGCACCGATCTGGTGAGCAGCAAGACGGTCGACGGCCGGCTCGACTTCGCGGGCCGCCGGCCGGTGAAGGCGGCGGTCGAGGGCACGGTGACGGTCGCGGCGAAGGAGGGCGCGACCGTGCGGCAGGGGCAGGCGCTGTACGAGCTGAACGACAAACCCGTGACGCTGCTGTACGGGCCGGTGCCGATGTTCCGGGAGATGCGGGCGGGCGACCGGGGCACCGACGTCCTCCAGCTCGAACGCAACCTGCGCGATCTGGGCTTCGGCCGCGGGCTGTACGTCGACACGCGGTACGACGCCGCCACCGAGGCGGCCGTCAAGCGGTGGCAGAAGTCGCTGAACCGGGAGCCTACGGGGCGGGTCGGCAAGGGGGACGTCGTCTTCCAGACCGGCCGGGTGCGGGTCGTCGCGGCGGACGCGGCGCTCGCGGACCAGGTGGGGCCGGAGAAGCCGGTGCTCACGGTCGCCTCGCCGCAGCCGGTGGTGCGGGCCGATCTCGACCAGGCGGACGCGCCGCTGACCGCGCCGGGCACCCGCGTCGAGGTGACGCTGCCCAGCGGGACGACGGTACGGGGGAAGGTGACCGGCACGGTCCGGCCCGGGGACGCCGGTTCCGGCGACGGGGCGGCCGGGGGCGGCGGCCAGGAGGGGATCACCGTCGAGGTGACCCTGGACGACGGGGCGCCGTCGGGCGAGGACGCCCGGGCCACGGCGAGCGTGAGGTTCGTGAGCGAGAGCAGGAAGGGGGTGCTCGTGGTGCCCGTCGAGGCGGTGGTGGCGCTGCGCGGCGCGAACGGCGGCTACGGCCTGGAGGTCGTCCAGGGTGCGAAGACCCGCGTGGTGCGGGTGGCGACGGGCATGACGGCCGACGGGAAGATCGAGGTCAGCGGCGCGGAGCTGCGCGAGGGGATGCGGGTGGGGGTGGCGGCGCAGTGACCGTCCTCGAACGCTCCGCCGCGCCGCCCGTGGTCGAGCTGCGGGGCGCGTCGAAGACGCATCCCGGGCCGGTGCACGCGCTGCGCGCGGTGGACCTGACCGTCGGGGCGGGGGAGCTCCTCGCGATCGTCGGCCCTTCGGGCTCGGGCAAGTCCACGATGCTGAACATCATGGGCACCCTGGACCGGCCCACGGAGGGCAGCGTCCACGTCGCCGGGCGGGACGTCGGCTCGCTGTCGGACGCGCAGCTGTCGACGCTGCGGGCCCGGCACATCGGCTTCGTGTTCCAGCACTTCCACCTGTCCGCCGGGCGCGACGCCGTCGACAACGTCTGCGACGGGCTGCTGTACGCGGGCGTCGCCCCGCGGGAGCGCCGCGCGCGGGCCCGGGCGGCGCTGGAGCGGGTCGGGCTCGGGCACCGGCTCGGGCACCGGCCGACGGAGCTGTCCGGGGGCGAGAAGCAGCGGGTCGCGATCGCGCGGGCGCTGGTGGGCGCGCCGGACCTGCTGCTGGCCGACGAGCCGACCGGCGCGCTCGACACGGAGTCCGGGCGGATCGTGATGGAGCTGCTGCGCGAGCTGAACGCGGCGGGCACGGCGGTGTGCGTGATCACCCACGACAACGAGATCGCCGCGTCGCTGCCCCGGCGGGTGCGGTTCCGGGACGGCGCGGTCGTGGCCGACTCGGGACGCGACGGGCGGGGGGCCTGCGGCCCGGACACTGGCGGACCGGAGGTGGGAGCGTGACGGCGGCGGCGCCCGAGTCCGCGTCCCTGCGCCCCGCTCGGCCGGCGCTCCGCGATGTGCTGCGGACGGGGGCGATCGGGCTCCGGACCCGCCGTGCCCGGGTGGTCCTGTCGGCGCTCGGCATCGCCATCGGCATCGCGACCATGATCGCCGTCGTCGGCCTGTCCACGTCGAGCCGTGCCGATCTGATGGCCCGCCTGGACCGGCTCGGCACCAATCTGCTCACGGCGGAGGCGGGCCGGGACGCGTACGGGCAGCAGGTCACGCTGCCGAAGAACGCCGTGGCGATGGTCGAGCGGATCGGCCCCGTCCAGCACGCGACGGCGACCGCCGACGTGGACGCGCGGATCCGGCGCAGCGACGTCGTGCCGCAGGAGCGGACGGCCGGCGTGACGGCGCAGGCGGCCCGGCCGGACCTGCTGGAGGCGCTGGGCGCCGAGGTGGGCCGGGGGGTGTGGCTGAACCGGGCGAACGAGCGGCTGCCGGTGACGGTCCTCGGCGCGGTGGCGGCGCGCCGGCTCGGGATCGGCGCGCCCGGCGAGAAGATCATGATGAACGACACGTACGTCGTGGTCGTCGGCATCCTCGAACCGGTCGAGCTGGTGCCGCAGTTGGACCGGGTGGCGCTGCTGGGTTTCCCGGCGGCGGAGCGGTACCTCGGCTTCGACGGGCATCCCACGACGGTCTTCGAGCGGTCCTCGGACGGCTCCGTCGAGGACGTGCGGGCCGTGCTGGCGCGCACCGTCAGTCCGGGGGATCCCGCCGGGGTGAAGGTCTCGCGTCCGTCGGACGCGCTGGCCGCGAAGGCGGCCACCGACAAGGGTCTCACCGCGCTGATGCTGGGACTGGGGGCCGTGGCGCTGCTGGTGGGGGGCGTCGGCGTGGCGAACACGATGGTGGTGTCGGTGCTGGAGCGGCGGCAGGAGATCGGGCTGCGGCGGGCGCTCGGGGCCACCCGGGGCGCCATCCGGCTGCAGTTCCTCACCGAGTCGCTGCTGCTGTCCGCGCTCGGGGGCGTGGCGGGGGCCGTGCTGGGTGCGGTGGCCACGCACGCCTTCGCGCTGGTGCAGGGATGGACGCCGGTCGTCCCGCTCTGGTCGCTGGGCGGCGGGCTCGCGGCGACGCTGCTGATCGGCGCGCTGGCGGGCCTCTATCCGGCGGTCCGGGCCTCGCGCCTGGATCCGACCACGGCGCTCAACGCGGCCTGAGGCGGGGCCGGGGCCGCAAGGCGAGGGCCGCAAGGCGAGGGCCGCAAGCCGAGGGCCGGGGGCCCGGGCCGGAGCGGCGCCGCCCCCGGCTCCGGCCCCCGGCCCTTCGCTCTCTGCCCTCCGCCCTCCGCTCAGGCGTCCTTCTCCATGCCGGGCCGCAGGCGGTCGAGGAGGGTGAAGAGCGTGGCGCTCTCCTCGGTGGTCAGGGTGTCGAGGGCGCCGTGTGTCGCCTGCATCTCCTCGCGGACGCGGCGGATGGTCTCGCGCCCGGTGTCGGTCGCGACCACGTTCTTGACGCGCCGGTCGTGCAGGTCGGGCTCGCGGCGGACGAGCTCGCGGGCTTCGAGGCGGTCCACGATCCCGGTGACGTTCGACGCGTCGCACACCAGGAGGGTGGCGAGGGCGCGCATCGGGAGCGGGGTGTCGAGCTGCGCGAGGACCTTGGCCTGGGTGGAGGTCAGGCCGTGGTGGGCGGCGGCGGTGGCGAAGTCCCGCCACTGGGCCGTGCCGATGGCGGCGAGGAGCTCCAGGAGCTGGAGCTTGCTGGGGGTCTCGGGGGCCGTCGCGCTCATGCTTCGAGCGTACTCAAGATCCTTATCATTATCAATTGTTTACTTGACCTCCTTAACTATCGAGTCCTACCGTCATCGCCGAAGTACTTGACGACATCAATCATCGATGTCGCGAAGCGATGAGCCAGGGAGCAGTCCCCCACATGACCACCACCACCGCACCGACCGCCTCCGGCGCGACCGAGGGCGCCAGACGCGAGACGGTCGTCGTCTTCGCGCTGAGCCTGGCCGCCATGGTCGTGTCGATGATGCAGACCCTGCCGGTCCCGATCCTCGGCCTCATCCGCTCCGACCTCGGCGCCTCCACCGCCGAGGTGAGCTGGGTGACCACCGCCACGCTGCTCTCCGCCGCCGTCTTCACCCCGCTGCTCGGACGCTTCGGCGACCAGCACGGCAAGAAGCCGACGCTGGTGGCCGTGCTCGGCGTGATGGTCGCCGGCTCCGTCGTCGCCGCGCTCGCCACCTCGCTCCCGCTGCTCATCCTGGGCCGCGTGCTCCAGGGCGCGGCGACGGCGATCTTCCCGCTCGCCCTCTCGGTGCTGCGCGAGGAGGTCCGCCCGCAGAAGCTTCCGGGGGCGATGTCCCTGGTCAGCGGCACCCTGGCGTTCGGCAGCGGGCTGGCCCTGGTCGCCACGGGCCTGCTGACCTCGGGGCCGGACGCCGACTACCGCAGCGCCTTCTGGATGGCCACCGGCTTCGCGGCGCTCGCGCTGCTCGGCGTGGTCTTCCTCGTCCCCGCCACCCGGCACAAGACCGGCGGGCGCACCGACTTCCTCGGCGCCCTGGCGCTCGGCGCCACCCTGCTGCTCCTGCTGCTCCCCATCTCGCAGGGGCACGAGTGGGGCTGGACCTCGGGCCGGACGCTGGGCTCCTTCGCGGGCGCGGCGGTCATGACGGGGGTCTGGGTCCTGGTCGAGCTGAAGGTCCGCGAGCCGCTGGTGGACATGCGGATGTTCGTCCACCGGCCGGTGCTCATGGCCAACCTGGCCGGCGTCCTCGTCGGCTTCGGCATGTTCGCGAACTTCCTCGGCGTCTCCTACCTCGTCCAGATGCCCCAGGCGCTGACCGGCTACGGCTTCGACGCGTCGATCCTGCGCGCCTCGGTGCAGTTCCTGCTGCCCGGCGCGATCGTCTCGCTGCTCGCCTCCCCCGTCGGCGGACAGCTGGTCCGGCACCGGGGGCCGCGTACGGCGCTGGTCCTGGCCGCCGCGCTCGGCGCCGCCGGCTTCGGCTGGCTCGCCCTGGACCACGGCCACACCGCCTCGGTGATCGGCGCCGGAGTGGTCGTCGGAGCGGCCGTGAGCTTCGGTTACGCGGCGATGCCGGCCGTCATCATGGCGAGCGTCCCGCACCACCAGAGCGGCATCGCCAACGGCATCAACTCCATCTCGCGCTCCACCGGCAGCGCGATCGGCAGCGCCGTCGTCACCACGATCCTCGCCTCCGGGACCGTGGAGCACCTGCCGGCCGGCGTCCCGCCGCTGCCCGCCGAGTCCGGCTTCACGCTCACGTTCTGGATCGGGGCGGCGGCCTTCGCCCTCGTCGCCGTGATCGCCCGCTTCGGCCTGCGCGCCGCTTCGGGCCTCGGCGGCGCGGCGGCGCCCGCACCCTCCGCCGGGCGCGCCCCCGCGACCGCAGGCGCCTGAGGCGGCGCCGCCCGAGGGCGCGCCCGTCGTATCCTCGGCGCGGCGGGCCCTCGGCGGTCCGGGCAACGGCACGGCACGGAAGAGGTCGGACACGGTGGCGGACAGCGGCAGGGCCGGGACGGCGGCCAGGGAGGCCGGATCGGGGCCGCTCGGCGCGCGGGCGCGCGAGGCCGTCCTCCAGCGCATCGTCGACCGGCGGTACGAGCAGGGCTCCCGCCTCGTCGAGCGGGAGGTCGCCGAAGAGCTCGGCATGTCCCGCGTACCCGTCCGCGAGGCCCTGCGCGCCCTCGTGGCCGAAGGGCTCCTCGAACTGCTCCCGCACAGCGGCGTCCGCGTCCGGCGGCTGGAACGCGCCGACGTGGAGCACCTGTACGAGGTGTGGGAGCCGCTGGCGGTCCAGGCCTCGCGGCTCGCGGCCGGGGTCGCCTCGGCGGGCGACCCGGCGGGCCTGACGGCGCTGGAGGCGACGCTGCACCAGGCGGAGTCGGCGGCGGCGGAGCCCGAGGGCGCGCGCGAGGTCGCCGCGCACACGGCCTTCCACGAGGGCATCGTCGCCATGGCGGGCAACCCCCTGCTCGGCCGCGTGATGGAACAGCTGAGCTGGCAGCTGCGGCTGCTGTTCGGCCTGCGCGAGGAGCCCGCGCACATGCGGGCCCAGCACGCGGAGATGTTCCGGCACATCGCGGCCGGGGACGCGGAGGCGGCGGGTGCCGCCACCCTCCTGCACGTCCGGGACAGCAGGGCGGTCGCGCTGCGGTCGCTGTTCGGCGACAGCTGAGGGTATTTGTATACCAAGACTCCACCCCACGCCCACCCCCACGCCTCCCTTTCCAGGTGATTCACGGCTGCCCTTGTTCGGCGCCTGGGGCTTGGTATACAAAAACCGGAAGCCGTTGGTCCCCTGCCCAGGAGTCCCCATGCAGCAGCCGTCGTCTCCCGCCGCTCCCGCACCCGCCCTGTCCCGCCGCACGATGCTCGCCGGCGCCGGTGCCGCCGCCCTGGCCGGCGGCACGGCCGCCGTGGGCGCCGCCGCCCCCGCCGCCGCGGCTCCCGCGCCCGCCGGAGCCGCCCGGCACCGGGACCGTACGGTCGTCTTCCGCGACGTGCGCCCCTACGGCGCGGCGAAGGCCACCGACCTGGTCGTGGTCGACGGGCGGGTGGCGGCCGGGCCCGCGCCGCGCGGCGCCAAGGTCGTCGACGGCGGCGGCCGGATCGCCCTGCCGTCGCTCGTGGACGCGCACATCCACCCGGACAAGACGACCTGGGGCGGCTCCTGGGTCTCCCGGCGGCCCGCCGACGGCATCGCCGACTACGTGGCCCAGGACGTGGAGTTGTTCCGCGCCCAGCGGCGGCCGGTCGCCGAGCGCGCGTACGGGCTGATGTCCCACGCCGTCGCGCGCGGCACCCGGGCGATGCGCGCCCACGCCGACGTGGCCCCCGCCTACGGCCTGGCCGGGGTCGAGGGGCTGGCCGAGGCGCGCGGGCGGCTGCGGCACGCGCTGGACGTGCAGGTCGTGGCGTTCCCGCAGCACGGCGTCGTGCGGGCCCCGGGGACGGCGGCGCTCCTGGAGAAGGCGGCCCGCGCCGGGCTCGTGGACATGATCGGCGGCATCGACCCGATCGGTTTCGACCACGCCCTGGACGAACAGCTCGACCTCGTCTTCGGCATCGCGGACCGCCACGGCGTCGGCGTCGACATCCACCTGCACGACCAGGGCGAGCGGGGCATCCAGGCCATGCGGGGCATCATCGAGCGGACCCGCGCGCTCTCCCTCGCGGGCAAGGTCACGGTCAGCCACGTGTTCTGCCTGCCCGCCCTGTCCGACCGGGAGCTCGGCGCGATCGCGGCCGATCTCGGCGCCCAGGACATCGCCCTCACCACCGTCGCCCCCTCCGACTCCCTGGTCCTGCCGATCGCGCGGCTGCGGGAGCACGGCGTACGGGTCGGACTCGGCTCCGACGGGGTGCGCGACTCCTGGAGCCCGTTCGGCAACGCGGACATGATGCACCGCGCGCACCTGCTCGGCTGGGTGACCGACGTCCGCCTCGACGAGGAGCTGGCGGACTGCTACGGCGTGGCCGCCGACGGCGGCGCCGACGTCATGGGCCTGCCCCACGCCGACCTGCGGCCCGGCTCGCCGGCCGACTTCGTCCTCGTACGGGGCGAGTGCCTGCCGCAGGTCGTGGTGGACATGCCGCGCCGGGACCTCGTCGTGCACGGCGGGGTCGTGGTGGCCCGCGACGGGGAGTTCCTGGCCTGACGCGCCCGGGCCGGCGGCGGGGGCCGCCGGCCCGCGTCCGTCACGAGGTCCCCGTCAGGGCGTCGTAGCGGACCCCGGTCAGCTCCTCGGACGCGGCCCACAAGCGCTCACCGGAGGCGTCGTCCAGCGTCCAGCGGGCCCGCCAGGACCGGGTGGGCGCGCCGCGCCAGCCCAGCCTCGGGCCGATGAAGGCGTCGGGGCGCACGCCCGGGGCGGTGGCCGCGTACAGGGTGGGCAGGGCGCCGCTGTCGGCGGACTGCGCGATGACCCGGTTGCCCAGCTCCATCAGCCGCGCGGCGGTCCTGCGGCCCTCCTGGCGGGGCGCGGCGGTCTGGAGGTTGGTGGCGGCGTAGCCGGGGTGGGCGGCGGCGGCCACGACGCCGGACCCGGCGGCCGCCAGGCGGCGGGCGAGTTCGTGGACGAAGAGGAGGTTCGCCGTCTTGGAGCGCCCGTACGCGATCCAGCGGCGGTAACCGCGTTCCGCGTTGAGGTCGTCGTGGTCCAGGTCCGCCAGGGCGTGGAAGCCGCTGGAGAGGCTGACGACCCGGGCGCCCGGGGTGCGCAGCAGCAGGGGCATGAGCAGCCCGGTGAGCGCGAAGTGGCCGAGGTGGTTCACCCCGAACTGGGTCTCGAAGCCGTCGGCGGTGCGGCCGGGCGGGAGGGCCATCACCCCGGCGTTGTCGATGAGCAGGTCGAGCCGGTCGGAGCGCTCCGCCCGGGCGGCGGCGAACGCGCGCACGGAGGCGAGGTCGCCCAGGTCGAGCCGGGCGGACTCCGCCTCCGCGTGCGGGACTTCGGCGCGCAGCCGGTCGCGGGCCGCCTCGCCCCGGGCGTCGCTTCGGCAGGCGAGCACGACGTGCGCGCCGGCGCGGGCGAGCTCGCGGGCGGTGACGTAGCCGATGCCGCTGTTGGCCCCGGTGACCACCGCGGTGCGGCCCCGCTGGTCGGGGATGTCCTGCGCGTTCCAGCCCGTCATGCGAGCGCTCCTTCCGGCCGTGGCACCCCATGATGGCGTGCCCGCCGGGCGGGCCGGAATCAGTAGGCGCCGAAGACGTTGTCGATCGAGCCGTAGCGGTCGGCGGCGTAGTTGCAGGCGGCGGTGATGTTGGCGACCGGGTCGTAGAGGTCGTAGGCGGTGCCGGGGACGTGGTACGCCTGGAAGGTGGGCTCGATCACCTGGAGCAGGCCCTTGGAGGGGGTGCCGGCGGCGGCGTTGGAGTCCCAGCCGTTGACGGCGAGCGGGTTGCCCGAGGACTCGCGCATGATGTTGCGGTAGATGCCGTCGTAGCTGCCCGGGATGCCGTTGCGGCCCATGATGGCGAGGGCCTCCCGGATCCAGCCGTCGAGGTCGTCCGTGTACGAGACGGCCGAGGCCGCCGCCGAGGAGACCGACGCCGTGGACGCCGTGGACGCGGCGGACGCGGTCGCGGGTGTCTTCGCCGCCGCCTGGACCACCTCGGTGGCGGCCCGGGGCGCGGCCGCAGGGCGGGCGGCGGGCGCGGCTCCGTCGCCGGTGGCGGAGGTCGCGGTGGCGGCGGGGGGCGCGGTGGCGGCGGTCCCGGTGCCGAGGGAGAGGCGCAGGCCGGGGTGGATGAGGCCGGGGTCGGCGCCGACGGCGGCGCGGTTGTCGCGGTAGAGCCGCTTCCAGCCGCCGCTCACCTGGTGCTTCCGGGCGATCTTCGCGAGCGAGTCCCCCGCGACCACGGAGTAGGTGACCTTCTCACCCTGCTGAACCGTTGCGATCTTTCCGATCGCGACGGAGTGCGCGGCCTGGACCGCCTGCACGGCCGGTGCGGTCCGCGGGGTCTCGGCGGCGGCTCCGCCCGCCGCGGCGAGCGGCAGGACGAGCGCGGCGCCGCCGGTGACGCCGACGACGGCCAGTCCTCGGGCGAGCGGGGTGCTCTTGGTACGGCGGTGCTTCCCGGTTCCACGCATGGCGAAAGTCCTCTCCTTCGCCTGCGAGGTGAGCTGTCGGGTTCGGGCAGGAGCTGCCCGGCCGCGCACCCGCGCGGCTTCACCCCGAGCCGCCCCGGGCCTCGGGGCGGCGGCGAACCTTCGGGTCCCCCGCTCCTGCCTTGTTCGGGTGGGTGAGTGTGGCGCCCAGGCGGCGGCAGGATTCGGCGTTCCACCCGGATGACGGGTGACCGTAGGCGAATCCGAAGAGCCGAAACAAGGGTCTAATTCGCAAAAGCAAGCAGATCTTTTAGAGGGTCGGGAGGGGGCGGGCGCGGCGTGGTGATCCCACGCGCCAACTCTTCTCCGGGCGCCCGCGCCTGACACCGCGCCAGGGCGCGGCGCACACGGCCCGCCGTGACTCAGATCACCAGGAAATACTTAAACGGATATGTCCGGATCCATTTAGTTTGGGGCGGTGAGGCGGGCCGCTTTCCTTCGCACGACGACCGGAAGCGGACCGCACGACTGGCGGTCCGCTTCCGCGGCGGGATGATGGAGAGGCCGGCTGCGGGGCGGAGGAGGGACACGGTCTGGATGAGCGCGGCGGACTTCCCTGCCGGCCCGGACCCGGCGGACGGCGATCTCGCCCTGGAGCCGGGCGGCCTGCTCGACGTGCTCGGGGTCGCGGCCGTTCTCCTCGACGAGGACGGCCGGATCGCCCTGTGGAGCCCCCGGGCGGAAGAGCTCTTCGGCCGTCCCGCCACCGAGGCCCTGGGGCGTGACGCCGTCACCCTGCTGGTCGAGGAGCGGCACCGGGAGCGGGTGCGGTCCCTGTTCGCCCGCGTGGTCTCGGGCGGCGGGCCCTGGGCCGGGGCCTTCCCCGTACGGCACCGGGACGGGCGCGCGGTCCCGGTCGAGTTCCGCACCACGCGCCTCCAGGACGAGCGGGGCCGCCCCTACGCGCTCGGGCTCGCCTCGGACCGGGCCGCCGTCCGCCGGGTGGAGCGGCACCTGTCGCTGTCCTCGCTGCTGGTCGGCCACTCCCCCATCGGGCTCGCCGTGGTCGATCACGGCCTCCGCTTCGTGCTGGTCAACCCGGCGCTGGAGCGGATCGACGGCCTGCCCGCCGCCGGGCACCTGGGGCGGACCGTGACGGAGGCGGTCGACTCACCGGACGCCGAGGCGCTGGAAGCGGCGCTCGGCGAGGTCCTGCGGACGGGCGAACCCGTCCGCTCCCGCACCGTGCGGGGCGTCAGCGGGCCCGGCGGCGAGGAGCGGGTGTGGTCGGTCTCGCTCTACCGGCTGGAGACCCCGGAGCGCCGGGTCATCGGCGCCGCCGTCGCGGTCACCGACATCACCGACCAGCACGCCGCGGCCAGGACCGCGGCCCGGGCCCGGCGCCGGCTGGCGGTCATCGCGGACGCCTCGGAGCGGGTGGGCACCACCCTCGACCTGGACCTGACCGCGCACGAGCTGGCGGACCTCGTGGTGCCCGAGTTCGCCGACATCGCGGCCGTGGACGTCCTGGAGGACATCCTCACCCAGCCCGGCCCCGCCCGGACCTCGGGCCCGGCCGTGTTCCGGGCCCTCGCGGTCAAGGCCGCGTACCCCACCCCGGCGCAGGAGGCCGCCGACCCGGTGGGCGAGCCCGCCCGCTACGGCGCCGAGCGGCTGGTCACCCAGTGCGCCCGCACCGGCCGGCCGGTCCTCGTGCGGCACGTCACCGACGCCGACCTGCCCCGGATCGCCAGCGGGGAGGCCACCGCCGCGCTGCTGCGCCGGGCGGGCATCCACTCCTACCTCGCCGTCCCGCTGCGCGCCCGAGGCGTCGTGCTGGGCGTCCTGGACCTGAAACGGGCCCGGAACTCGGTGCCCTTCGACGAGGACGACGTCCTGCTGGCCGGGGAGCTGGCCGCCCGCGCGGCCGTCGCCATCGACAACGCCCGCTGGTACCGGCACCAGAGCCAGGCCGCCCTGGCCCTCCAGCGGCACCTGCTGCCGCACGGGCCGCCCCGGCTCAACGGCCTCGACGTCGCCTACCGCTACCAGCCCGCGTCGGAGTCGGTCGAGGTCGGCGGCGACTGGTTCGACGCGATCCCGCTGCCCGACGGCAAGACGGCGCTCGTGGTCGGCGACGTCATGGGCAGCGGCATCAACGCGGCCGCGACCATGGGCCAGTTGCGCACCGCGGCCCGCACCCTCGCCTCGCTCGGCCTCGCGCCCGCCGTGGTCCTGGAGCACCTGGACCGCACCGCGGCCGAGCTGGACGAGGCGATGGCCACCTGCGTGTGCGCCGTGTACGACCCGTACAGCGGGAGCTGCCGCGTCGCGAACGCCGGGCACCCGCCGCCCGTGCACGTCGCGGCGGGCCGGGCGCCCCGGCTGCTCGACCTGTCCGAGGGCGCTCCGCTGGGAGTCGGCGGCGTGCCCTTCGAGACGCGCGAGTTCCCCTTCCGGACCGGCGACGACCTGGTCCTGTACACCGACGGCCTGGTCGAGACCCGCGACCAGGACATCGACGTGCGGCTCGCCGCCCTCACCGACCTGCTGGACCGCGCCCCGCTGCCGCTGGAGCAGATCTGCGACCTGCTGCTCGGCGCGCTGCGCGGGAACGACGACCACGACGACGTCGCGCTGCTGATCGCCCGCGCCCGGCCGCCGCACCCGAAGGAGGCACCGTGAGCGACGCGCTCCCGCCGGAGAACGCCCTGCCGCCGGTCGCCGAGGACGGCGCGGCCGTCCTGCTCGACGAGCGGGGCCGGATCGACGCCTGGACCCAGGAGGCCGGGGCCCTGCTCGGGCGGCCCGCCGCCGACATGCTCGGGCAGTCGGCCCGCGCGCTGCTCGCGGACCCGGCGGCCTGGCCGGCACTGGTGACGGCGTACGAGCGCGGCGCCCGGCGCGGGGACGCGGTGCTGCGGACCGGCCGGGGCGAGGAACTGCCCGTGGTCTTCCAGGCCTTCGACCTCGCGGGCGACAGCCGTCCGGCGGGCTTCCTGGTGCTCGCGACCCCGGCGGCCCGGGCGGTGCGGCGGCACCAGGACCGGGCGTTCGTCCGGGAGCTGTTCCTCCAGGACCGGGTGGGGTTCGCCGTCTTCGACCCGGACCTGCGGCTGCTGCGCACCAACACCCACCTCCTCCCGTACACGGGCGTGCCGCAGGACCTGCGGGGGCAGCGGCTCGGCGAGTTCCTGTGGCCCGGGGACGCGGAAACGGTGGAGGGGAAGCTGCGCGAGGTGCTGCGCACGGGCCGGCCCCTGATGGGCGTGGAGGAGTCCCTGCGCACGATCGACGACCCGAGCGGCGGGGCCGTCATCTCCATCTCGGCGTTCCGGCTCCAGTCCCCCGACGAGCGGGTGCTGGGGCTGACGGCGCTCTTCACCGACGTGACCGAACTGCGCCGCTCGACCGAGCGGCTGGAGCTGCTGCACCGGGCCACCGCCTCGGTCGGCCGCTCCCTGTCCGTCACCGACACCGGGCGGGAGCTGGCGGCGGCGCTGGTGCCCGGCCTGGGCGACCTGGCGGTGGTGGAGCTCGCCGACGGGGTCGTGCACGGCGAGGAGCCGGTGCCCGACCGGGACGGGCGCCTCCTGCTGCGTCGCACGGCGGTGGCGGGCCGCCTCCCGGACGGCGGACCCGACGGCCGGCCTGGGAGCGGGGGCGCGGCGGCGCCGGAGGGCTCCGCCGACACGGGTGCCATGCTCGCCGTGATCCGTGCCGAGGGCGACATCGGTACGAGGCGCGGGGCGGACGCCCCGGACCTGGGCGGCTATCCGGCGACGATGACCGCGCCGCTCCGGGCACGGGGCATGGCGCTCGGCCGGGTGTCGGTGGGGCGGCGCCGGGACCGGGGGCCCTACCAGGGGGCCGACCGGGACCTGCTGCGCGAGATCGCCGGGCGGGCCGCCCTGGCGCTCGACAACGCGCGGCGGTTCACCCGGGAGCGCCGGGCGGCGGTGGGGCTCCAGCGGAGCATGCTGCCGCCGACGCAGAGCGAGACGCCCGCGGCGAGCACCTCCGCCGTCTATCTGCCGGCCGGGACGGCGACCGGGGTCGGCGGGGACTGGTTCGACGTGATCCCGCTGTCCTCCGCGCGGGTCGCGCTGGTGGTGGGGGACGTGGTCGGGCACGGGCTCGCCGCGACCGCCACCATGGGCCGGCTGCGCACGGCGGTGCGGACGCTCGCGGACCTCGACCTCGAACCGGACGAGCTGCTGGCCCATCTGGACGACCTGGTGGTGCAGTTGCCCGCCTACTCCGAGGAGGCCGATCCCGACGACCACGGCTGGCGGGACCGGCACGCGACCTCGCCGACGGGCGCGACCTGCGCCTACGCGATCTACGACCCGGTCTCGGGGCGCTGTTCGGTGGCCTCCGCCGGGCATCCGCCGCCCGCGGTGGCGGATCCCTCGGGCACGGTCACGTACCTGCCGGTGGATCCGGGGCCGCCGCTGGGCGTGGGCGGGCTGCCGTTCGAGGCGACGGAGGTCGATCTCGCGCCGGGCAGCGTGCTCGCGCTGTACACGGACGGTCTGATCGAGGGCCGGGACGGCGACCTGGACGCGGGCATGGCGGAGCTGGCGACCCGGCTGGCCCGGCGGCGCGCGCTGGCGGGCCCGCTGCGGGAGCTCGGCCAGGACCTGGTGACGGGGCGGCCCGCCGCCGGGCTCGGCGACGACGTGACGCTGCTGCTGGCCCGGACCCGCACGGTGCCGCCCGAGGACGTGGCCGTCTGGCCGGTCAAGGCGGACCCGGCGGCGGTGGGGCAGGTGCGCGAAGCGGCGTCGGCGCGGCTGCGGGCGTGGGGCCTGGACGAGCTGGTGTTCACCACCGAGCTGGTGCTGAGCGAGCTGGTGACCAACGCGATCCGGTACGCGGGCGGCCCGGTCGAGGTGCGCCTGATCCGGGCCGGGCGGCTGATCTGCGAGGTGTCCGACCCGAGCGCCACGCACCCTCGGATGCGCCGGGCGCAGGCGACCGACGAGGGCGGCCGGGGCCTGTACCTGGTGGCCCAGCTGACCACCCGCTGGGGCAGCCGCTACAGCCGCCGGGGCAAGACGATCTGGGCCGAACAGGAGCTGCCCCGCTGAGCGTTCAGGCGGCCGACGGGTCCCCGGCGTCGACGACGGCGGCGACGGCCTCGATCTCGACGAGCTGGTCGTGGTAGCCGAGCACGGTGACGCCCATCAGGGTGCTGGGCACGTCGTGGTCGCCGAAGGCGTCCCGTACCACCTCCCAGGCCGCCACCAGGTCGGGCTGCCGGGTGGTGGCGACGAGCACCCGGGTGCTGATGACGTCGTGGAGGGTGGCGCCCGCGTCGGCGAGGGCGGTGCGCAGGTTGGCCACGGCCTGGGCAGCCTGACCGGCGACGTCCCCGACGGCGACGGTGGCGCCGTCGGCGTCGAGCGGGCAGGCGCCGGCGAGGAAGATCAGGCGGGCCTCGGCGGGAGCGGTGGCGGCGTAGGCGTACTCGGCCACGTCGGACAGGGAGGCGGAGCGGATGAGTTCGACGGCACGGGGCACGGGCGGTCCTCTGCGGTGCGGGGCGGTACGTGCGGGCCCGGCCCACCCTGTCAGAGGCCGCCCCCCGAATCGACGGGTTTTTCCGGCTACTCCCCCGCCGCTCCCGGTGCCAGTCCGCGCAGCAGCGCGAGGCCGATGTCCGGGAGGCCGGTGACGACCAGGCGGCGGGGGCCGGGCGGGATGGGGGTGAGCGAGGGGACGGCGACGACGGCGAGGCCGGCCGCTTCGGCGGAGGCGACGCCGGTGGGGGTGTCCTCGACGGCGACGCAGTCGGCGGGCGTGCGGCCGAGCGCGGCGACGGCCGCCAGATACGGGTCGGGGGCCGGTTTGGTGCGCGGGGTCTCGCCCTCGGCGACGGAGACGGCGAAGCGGTGGCGGCCGAGGGTGGCGAGGACGGTGTCGACGACGGGGCGGGGCGAGGCGGAGACGAGGGCCGTGGGGGCGCCCGCGGCGCGCAGGGCGTCCAGCAGCTCCAGGGCGCCGGGCAGCGGGACGACCCGCCCGCGCACGAGGGCGAGGAAGCGGTCCCCGAGCCCGGCGGCGAGCCGGGCCGGGTCGGCACGGCCCCGGGCGAGCCGGGCGAGGTAGGCGGCGCAGTCGTCGACGGCGCGGCCCCGGACGAAGGCGATGTCCTCGGCGCCGAGGGCGAGGCCGAGCGGTCGGGCGGCCTCCTCGACGGCGCGCTGCCAGAGGCGTTCGGTGTCGACGAGGGTGCCGTCCATGTCGAAGAGCACGGCGGGCATGGCGGGTGCGGTGGGCATGGCGGTCACTCCTCGGTGGCGCCGAGCGCGGGCCTGGTGTCGAGGCGGACGTGGCGCCCGGTGGCGGCGTGGAGTTCGAGGACGGTGAGCTCGTTCGCGCCGGGGCGCAGGACGGGGGCCGGGACGTAGAGGGAGGTCTGCGGGCCGCGGGACCAGTGGCGGCCGAGCGGGAAGCCGTTGATCCAGGCCAGGCCCTTGGTCCAGCCGTCGAGGTGGAGGTGGGTGTCGGCGGGGGTGTCCACGGTGAAGGTGCCCCGGTGGAAGGCGGGGCCCACGGGCGGGGCGGTGGCGGGACGGAAGTCGAGGTGGTCGAGCCGGTCCAGCGGCAGGGCGCGGCTGTGCCAGACGGCGGGGCGTGCGCCGTCGACGGTGACGTCGCCGAGCAGGCCCTTGCGGTCGTGGAGGGCGGGGCCGTAGTTGACGCGGCCCTGGTTCTCGACGAGGACGGTGAGCGCGGCGCCGGGGCGGGGGACGGTGAAGGCGAGGGCGTGTTCGTGGTTCTCGCGTTCCAGGACGCCGACGGGCTGCCCGTCGACGAAGACCTGCGCGCGGTCGTGGACCCGTTCGGCGCGCAGCAGGGCGGGGCCGGGGGCGGCGAGCTCGGTCTCGTACAGGACGAAGCCGAAGGGCTCGCCGAGTTCCTCCAGGGTGAGCGGCCGGCCTGTCTTCTGGGGGGTGCCGAGGGCGTCGGCCTGGTCCAGGAGGGAGGCGGTGTACGGGAGTTCCACGGTGCCGTAGGCGGCCTTGGGGGCGGCCGGGGGGACGGGCTCGCCGGGGACGGGGGCGTGGCGGGCGATGACCTCGCGGAAGGCCCGGTACTTGTCGGTCGGGTCGCCTGCCTCGTCGAGCAGGGAGTCGTAGTCGTAGGAGGTGACGGTGGGGCGGTAGGTGCCCTTGTCGTTGGCGCCGTTGGTGAAACCGAAGTTGGTGCCGCCGTGGAACATGTAGATGTTGACGGAGGCTCCGGCGGTGAGCAGCAGGTCGAGTTCGGCGGCGGCTTCGGCGGGGTCGCGGCGGGTGTGGATGCCGCCCCAGCGGTCGAACCAGCCGATCCAGAACTCCGAGCACATCAGGGGGCCTTCGGGCCGGTGTGCGCGCAGGGCGGCGAGCCCGTCGGCGGTGCGGCTGCCGAAGTTGGCGGTGGCGAGGACGCCGTCGAGGCTGCCTCGGGCCAGGTCGGCGGGCTGGTCGCAGGTGAAGAGGGGCACGTCGGCGCCGTGCCGGCGCAGCAGGTCGGCGAGGACGGCCAGGTAGCCGGTGTCGTCGCCGTGGGCGCCGTACTCGTTCTCCAGCTGGACGGCGATGACCGGGCCGCCCCGGGAGGCGAGGTGGCGGTGGAGCGGGGGCAGCAGGGCGCCGAGGTAGCCGTCGACGGCGTCCAGGAAGCGGGGGTCGCGGCTGCGCAGCACGAGGTCCTCGTCGGCGAGCAGCCAGGACGGCAGGCCGCCGCCCTCCCATTCGGCGCAGATGTACGGACCGGGCCGCAGCAGGACGTGGAGTCCCTCGGCGGCGGCGAGGTCGAGGAAGCGGGGCAGGTCGAGACCCGCGTCCCAGTGGAACTCCCCGCGGCGCGGGGCGTGCAGGTTCCACGGGACGTAGGTCTCGACCGTGTTGAGGCCGAGGAGCCGTGCCTTGCGCAGGCGGTCCGCCCACTGCTCCGGGTGGACGCGGAAGTAGTGCAGGGCGCCGGAGAGGATCCGGAACGGGCGGCCGTCGAGACGGAAGCCGTCGTCGGCGATCTCCAGTCGGGGCATGGCGGTGGTACTCCTCAGGGCCTCGGGGGAACGGTGTGCGGAGGGTGCGGGGTCAGGCCGGACGGGTCAGGTCAGGTCAGCGGGCGGCACAGGAGCGCGTCGGGCACGCCGCCGTGGTTCCACTTCCAGGTGTAGGCGGCTCCGGCGAGGTATTCGCCGTCGGCGCACTGGCCCTTGTAGTAGCCGGGGGCCCAGTCGCTGCCGCTGGAGCCGCCGGTGGCGGGACGGTTGTCGCCGTGGTCGAACCAGAGCACGCGCCCGCCGGTGGGCAGGGCGGTGGTGGCGGGGGCGCAGAGCAGGGCGGCCATGGCGTTGCTCTTGACGCTGTAGCCGACGGCGAAGGTGCGGTCGGGGCACTGGAGCTTGTTGTAGCCGCTCGCCCAGTCGCCGCCGGTGACGTAGCGCTCGTCGGTGACGGTGATCCAGGCGCCGCTCGCCTTGGCGGGCTGGCCGATGTCGGTGCACAGGCCCCGGCTGTCGCTGCGGCCGAGTCCGGCGAGGCGCTGGGTGTCGGGGCAGTTGCCCTTGCGGTTGCCGGGCGACCAGTCGGGCTTGGCGAGCATGGTGGCGGACACGTCGTAGTCGCCGTAGTCCAGGTTGAGCATGTTCCAGCGGGGCGAGGGGTCGATCCGGCCGGAGCGGGCGGGGGCGCCGGTCAGCTTGGTCCAGTCGGCGGTGCGCCAGTCCCCGGGGTCGAGGACGCTGGTGCGGGTGCCGGTCGCGCTGTAGCCGACGAGGGCCCAGCTGTCGTTGGGGGTGCCGGCGGCGTCGGTCCAGCCGACGAGCGGCCAGATCGCGAAGTCCGTGTCGTTGCGGACCAGGATGTCGGTGAAGCGGGTGAACCAGTCGCGCTCGCGGGTGTCGGCGGGGCCGCGTCCGCCGGCGCCGAACTCGCTGATCCAGACGGGGGCGGTGAAGTGCTGTCCGTCGCGGGTCACGAACAGGGCCTCGTCGTCGACGGCCTTGACCAGGGCCTCGGGGGTGAGCTCCTCGTAGCGCAGGTCGTGGGTCTCGCCCGTGCCGGTGGCGCCGGTGTGGTTGGGACCCGTGTAGCCGTAGAAGTGGGCGGCGTACACGAGCTTGTCGGAGCGGATCAGGGTGTTGGAGAGGGTGGCGACGGGCGTGAGCATGGGGCGCCCGTGGGGGGTGATGTCGGTGGGGATGCCCTGCCAGTTGATGCCCTCCATGACGATCAGGAGGTCGGGGTCGGCCTGGAGGATCTCGTTGCCGGCCTCCTCGAAGGCCTTGTTGAGGTCGTGGTCGTTGCCCCAGCCCCAGTTGGCGTCGTTCCAGGTGTCGCGGCGGACCTCGTTGCGCAGGTCGGCGCCGACGACGCGGGTGTTGTCCTGGTAGCGCTTGGCGAGGAGGACCCAGTCGTCGATCCACTGGCGGGTGCTCTGGCCGCTGTTCCAGCGCTCGTTGCCGTCGAGCCCGCAGCAGAAGCGGTAGCTGGTGGTGTGGTTGTTGAGGATGACGGCGAAGCCGTCGGCGGTGAGGGCGGCGACCACGGCGTCCATGACCTGGAGCGGGGTCTTGCCCTTGAGGGCCGGGTTGGCGGCGACGGCCGCGTCCGGGACGGGGACGGTGTCGTGCACGAGGGCGTTGGCGAAGGGCAGCCGGATGCTGTTGAGGCCGAGGCCGTGGAAGTCGGCGAGGATCCGGTCGAGGGGGGTGCGGTCGAGGCCGAGCGGGATGTTGTGGGAGTTCTGGTCGGCCTGGTGGTTGGTGACGTCGCCGATGTCGCCGCTGCCCTCGTAGGTGCCCTGGGCGCCTGCCCAGTTGCCGGACTTGAGCTTGAAGCGGTTGCCGGCGGCGTCGACGATCCACCGGCCCCGGGTGCTGAGCGGGCCGGTCCAGGAGGCGGCGAGCTGCGGTCCGGTGAGGACGGCGGCCGCCGCCGCGCTCTCGGAAGCGGGTGCGGGGGCGGGGGCGGCCTGTGCGGCCGGGAGGCCGAGGAGCAGCGCGCCTGCCGCGGCGAGGGCCGCGGTCGCGCGTCGGAGCGGTGTGCCAGGTATCACGGGGGCTCCTTGTGGAGGGAGGTGTGGTGCCTGCGTACGCGTACGGGATGCGGGTGCGGTGGTGCGGGGTGGTGCCGGGTGGTGCGGTGGTGCGTCAGCCCTTGAGGCCGGTGGTGGCGATGCCTTCGACGATGTACCGCTGGGCGACCAGGAACATGACGACGAGCGGGGTGATCGTGACGACGGCGCCGGCGAACAGGCCCGGCAGGTTGACGGTCTGGGAGGTGAGGAACGTGGACAGGGCGATCTGGGCGGTCCACGCCGAGGGGTCCTGGCCGATGACAAGCGGCCACAGGAAGGAGTTCCAGCTCTCGATGAAGGACAGGGCGCCGAGCGAGGCGAGCATCGCCCCGGAACTGGGCAGCGCGATCCGCCCGTACAGGCCGAACCAGCCGAGGCCGTCGAGCCGTCCGGCCTCCTCGATCTCGGCCGGGAACTGGAGGTAGAAGTTGCGGAAGAGGAGCACGGCGAAGGGGTTGAAGAGGCCGGGCACGATGATGCCCCAGAGCGTGTTCACGCCGCCCATGGAGCCGACGACGACGAAGGTCGGTACGAAGGTGACCGAGCCGGGGATCATCAGCGTGGCGACCACCAGCGCCAGCAGGACGCCTCGGCCCGGTACGGGGATGCGGGCGAAGGCGTAGCCGGCGGCGGAGGCGAGCAGGGTGGAGACGGGCGCGGTGATCGCGGCGATCAGCAGCGAGTTGCCGAGGGCCCGGCCCATGGAGACGGCGGGGTCGTCGAAGAGCGCGGTGAAGTTCTCGAAGTGGGTGGTGGCGGGCCACCAGGTCCACTCGGGCGCCGTCAGGCCCCGCGCGTCCATCAGCGCGTTGCGCAGCATCAGGTAGAAGGGCGCGAGGAAGAGCGCCGTCAGCACGCCGACGAGGAGTCCCCGGGCGCTGACGCGCAGCGCGCGGGCGAATGCGGGCAGGGTCATGTGTGGCTCATCCTTCGCTCTTGCCGAAACCCGTGAACCGGCCCTGGAGCAGGGTCACTCCGACGATGAGTGCGGTGAGCACGAAGGCTCCGGCGGAGCCGAGGCCGTAGTTCTGGCTGCCCATGGCGGTGTTGTAGAGGTGGACCAGCGGGGTCTGGACGGGGGCGGTGCCGGTGCCGGACAGGCCGCTGTTGAAGAGGTTGTAGAACTCGTCGAAGGCCTGGAACGCGGCGATGAACAGCAGCATGAGGACGGCGACGGAGGTGTTGCGGAGCATCGGCAGGGTCACGGTGCGGAGCAGGCGGAGGCCGGTGGCGCCGTCGAGCGCGGCGGCCTCGTGGACCTCCCGGGGGATGGCCTGGAGGCCGGCCAGGAAGAGCACCATGTAGAAGCCGACCTGGAGCCAGAGCCGCAGGGTGACCAGGACGATCCAGTACAGCGGGGGCGAGGTGGTCTGCAGCCAGGGCACCGGGTCGGCGCCGAACCAGCCGCCGATGGTGTTGGCGATGCCCGCGGGCAGGCCGTTGAAGAGGCTCATCTTCCACAGCAGCGAGGCGGCCACGTAGGAGACCGCCGTCGGGATGAGGAAGGCGGTGCGGACCAGGGCCCGGCCGCGCCGCACCCGGTGGACGAGCAGGGCGAGTCCGAGGGAGGCGGCGAAGGTGACGGGGACGATGAAGGCGGTGAAGACCAGGATCTGGCCCAGGGAGGCGCGGAAGGACTGGTCGGCCAGGAGGGTGCGGTAGTTGTCGAGCCCGACCCAGCTGCCCAGCGCGATGGTGCCTCGGGCGTCGCTGAGGCTGAGCAGGAGGCTCCAGCCGATCGCGATGTACTTGAAGACCGCGAGGCCGACGAGCACGGGCGCGGTCAGCAGGGCGAAGGCGAGCCACCCGGACCGGCGGCCGGGCCGGCGGCGGCCGAGGTGCCCGCGCCGGCCGTCGTGCCCGGGCCCGCCGGGCCGCCCGCCCGCCGCCCGGGGCGCGCGGGGCGCACGGGCGGCGGAGGCGGTCGGAAGGGTCAGTTCCGGTGCGGGTTCCATCAGCCGCGCTGCTTGTCTATCTCGCCCTGCGCCTTGCGGACCGCCTCGGCGAGCACCGCGCCCGGGTCCCCGTCGCCCGAGGCGATCTTGGCAGCGGCGGCGTTGAAGGTGCTGCTGACGGCGGTGTCCCAGGTGCCGGGGTTGCTCTTGCCGTAGCGGTCGGCGAGGACGGCGGTCTCCTTGGCGGGGCCCTCGGAGAGCTTGCGCGCGGTGGCGGCGAGGCTCCGGCGGGGCGGGATGTGCAGTCCGTAGCTCTCGGCGAAGTCCTGCTGCAGCGCGCTCTGCTGGACCCAGAGCCACTGGACGAACTTCTTCGCCGCCTCGGCGTTGCGGCTCTTGGCGTTGACGCAGCTGGTCCAGCCGCCGACGCGGACGGCGGGGGTGCCGCCGGGCTTGAAGGCCGGCCAGGGCAGTACGCCGAAGTCGTCGCCGAGCGCGGACGCGACGGCGGGCATGGCCCACAGGCCGGACCACTGCATGGGTGCGACGCCCTGGATGAGGGCGGCCGGGTCCCACCAGTCGGTGGTGAAGCCGAGGAGCAGCGACTTGTCCTCGTGCAGGCGCCTGAGGCCCTTGAGCGCCTCCAGCGCCGGGGCGGAGCCGAAGCCCACCTTGCCGTCAGCGGAGACGAGTTCGCCGCCGTTGGACCAGACGGCGAGGATCGCGGAGTCGCCGATGCCGTCGTTGCCGACGAAGAGGCCCTTGGTCTTGGCAGTGGTCAGGGTCTTCGCGGCGGCGACCAGGCCGTCGAAGTCGGTGGGCGGGGTGACGCCGGCCTTGGACAGGGCGCTCTTGCGGTAGTAGAGCATCATGACGTCGTCGACCATCTTGACGCCGTACAGCTTGCCGTCGACGGTGACGGAGGCGATCGCGTTGGTGTTGAAGTCGCTCCTGGCGCTGCCGTAGACGTCGTCCAGCCCGGCGATCTGGCCGCGCCGGGCCAGCACCTCGCCCGCCTCGCCGAGTTCGAAGACGTCGGGGGCGGCGTCGGTCAGGAGCGTCGCGTTGAGCTTGCTCGCGTAGTCTCCGGGGACCCAGGTGACCTTGACGGCGATGTCCGGGTGGGCCTTGGTGAAGGCGGTGGAGTAGCGGAGCGCGGCCTGCTGGGCGCCGGCCTCGCCGTAGGCGTGGTACCAGACGTTGAGGGTGGTCTTCGCGCCGGAGCCGGAACCGCCGAGGGGGTCGGTGCCGCAGGCACTGGTCAGGACGGTGCCGGCGGCGACCAGCAGCGATCCCGTGAGGAATCCCCGTCGGCTAAGCTCGGCTCTGCGTGCGCTCATGTCGCATCCTTCGGTGAGGGTGGGGCGGGGCGGGTGTGCTGCTGCCTGGCCGGATGCCTTCGACAGTGCTTGCCGGCGGTGGAGGGCGCCGGCCGGGCAGTCGTACGGGTCGTCCGCGCGCGACGGTATGGGCCGCACGCGGAGCGAGGTGGAGGTCCGGCGGGTCAGCCGGAGCCGGTCGCGGCGGTGGCCGCGTACTGCGGGAACAGGGCCTGGATGGCGACGGCGGCGGCGCCGCGCGACCACTCCTCCCAGGGGAGCGGGCGGAGCAGCAGCGGACAGCGGGCGGCCGCGCCGAAGGCGTGGGCGGCGAACGCGTCCATGATGTGGCGGCCGAACAGGTCGTAGGCCGCGAGTCCCTCGCCGCTGACCACCACCCGTTCCGGACCGACCAGGTTGACCAGGGTGGCGATGCCGACGCCGATGGCGCGCCCGGCCCGCGAGAAGGCCTCGCGGGCGGCCGGGTCGTCCTCCCGGGCCAGCTCGACGACCTGCTCGAAGCTCAGCCCGGGGCGGCCGGTTGCCTCGCGGACCGTGCGCAGGATCGCCTCGGTGGAGGCGATCGCCTCGACGCAGCCGTGCGCGCCGCAGCGGCAGCGGGGTCCGGTCTGGTCGACGCAGATGTGGCCGACCTCGCCGGAGACCCCGTAGGCGCCGCGCAGCAGCTCGCCGTTGACGACGAGGGCGGAGCCGATGCCCGCGCCGATGGTGACCAGGGCGAAGTAGCCGGTGCCGATGCCCTCGCCGAACCAGTGCTCGGCGACGGTCAGGGCCCGTACGTCGTTCTCGACGGTGACGGCCAGGCCGGTGGCGCCGGTGAGCAGGGTGCCGAGCGGCACGTCGCTCCAGCCGAGGATGCCGGAGTGGCGGACCACTCCGCTGTCGCGGTCGACGTCGCCGGAGACGGCGACCCCGACGTGCCGGGTGCGGTCGCGGAAGTCGGGCTCCTGGTCGAGGAGTTCGTCCACGAGAGCGGCGAACACGGCGGCGACGGTGTGGGGTTCGCGGTCGGCGAGCGGCAGGCGCGCGGTGACGCGGATGCCGGCCCGCAGGTCGCAGACGGCGCCGAAGAGGTGGTCGGGGCTGACCTTCACGCCGATGAAGAACTCCCGGTCGGGGGCGACCGCGAGCGGGTTGACGGGGCGGCCCGCACCGGGCGCGGTGCGCTCGGGCGGCAGCTCGTACAGATAGCCGTCGTCTATGAGCGGCCGGGCCGCCTTGGTGACGGCCGTGGAGGAGAGCCCGGTGCGCCGGGCCAGCTCCACCCTGCTGAGCGGCCCCTCCGCCAACAGGAGGGCGAGGACCGCGGTTTCGGCGGGTGCGCTGACCAGAGGCCGGGATTGATGTCGAAACACGGGTGAAACGTAGAGCAAATAAATAACTTCTTCCAGTATTGATTTCCCGTCAGGGCCCGCCCTACGCTCGTGGCCGCCTCCGTGCCCCGATCGCCAAAGGGCCCGCTGCCATGGCGCGTTGACCCTGCGCGGCCGGCCTCGCGGCCGGGTCGGACCCGCGCCCGCCCCCGTACCTCTCCGCACGTCAGGGGACTCACCCGTGCTCGACTCGCTCCCGCCCGTCATCTTCGACGCGCCCGTCACCTTCGACGCCGCGCTCGGCCTCGCGGTCCTGCGCACCCCGCACACCCGGTACGCGCTGCGCGTCGGCCCCGACGGCAGCCCGCGCCACCTGTACTGGGGGCCCCCGCTGGACGACGCCGCCCTCGCCGCGCTGCCCGCCGCCGCCTCGCCCGCCGCCAGCAGCTTCGAGTCCGAGGCCGCCCCCGACGAGCTCGCGCCGGAGAGCGGCGCCCGCTTCGGCCCGGCCGGTCTCCGGGTCCGCTTCGCGGACGGCACCCGGGGCGTCCAGTGGACCTTCGCCGGGGCCACCGCCGACGGCGGCGAGCTGCGGCTGCGGCTGGACGACCGGCGCCGCCCGCTGCGCACCGAGCTCTGCTACCGGGTCCGCCCCGGCACCGACGTCGTCGAGCGCTGGACCGAGCTCACCCACACCGCGCCCGCCGACGGCCCGGAGCCGCCCGTCACCGTCGAGCGGCTCGACTCCGCCTCCTGGACCGCGCCCCCGCTGTCCGACTACCGGCTCAGCCACCTGGTCGGCGGCTGGAACAGCGAGTTCCAGCTCCGCGCCGACCGGCTGCCGGTCGCCGAGACCGTCCTCACCAGCCGCCGGGGGCTCACCGGCCACCACGCCCAGCCCTGGCTGGCGCTCGACGACGGCACCGCCCGCGAGGAGTCGGGCGAGGTGTGGAGCACCGCCCTCGCCTGGAGCGGCAGCTGGCGCGTCACCGTCCACCGCGACCCGGTCGGCCGCACCACCTGGACCGGCGGCCAGGGCCACGAGGGGCTGAGCCGGATCCTGCGCCCCGGCGAGACCCTGCGCACCCCCGTGTACGCGGGCCTCTACACCCCGGACGGCTTCGGCGCGGCCAGCCGGGGCTGGCACGCGTACGTCCGGCGGCACGTGCTGCCGGAGCCGGACCGGGACCGGCCGGTGCTCTACAACTCCTGGGAGGCCACGGGCTTCGGCGTCGACCAGGCCGGACAGCTCCGGCTGGCCCGGCTGGCCGCGGAGCTGGGGGCGGAGCTGTTCGTCCTCGACGACGGCTGGTTCGGGGCACGCGCCGACGACCGGGCCGGGCTCGGCGACTGGACCCCGCGCCCCGGCGCCTTCCCCGAGGGCCTGCGCCCGCTCGCCGACGAGGTGCACCGGCTCGGCATGGAGTTCGGGCTCTGGGTGGAGCCGGAGATGGTGAACCGCGACAGCGCGCTCCACCGCGCCCACCCCGACTGGGTGCTCCACTCCCCCGGGCTCGACGCCACCGAGCTGCGCCACCAGCTGGTGCTGGACTTCGCCCGCCCCGAGGTGGCGGAGTGGGCCTGGCGGACCCTGGACGGGCTGGTGCGCGAGCACCGCGTCGACTGGCTCAAGTGGGATGCCAACCGCCCCTTCACCGAGGCGGGGTGGGCCGGCCACCCCGATCCGGACCGTCCCTGGACCGACCACACCCGGGCCGTCTACTCGGTCATGGACCGGCTGCGGGCCGCGCACCCCGGGCTGCGGATCGAGGCGTGCGCGGGCGGCGGCGGCCGGGTGGACCTCGGCATCCTGGCCCGTACGGACCAGGCCTGGGTGTCCGACAACACCGACGCGGTCGACCGGATCGGCATCCAGCACGGCTTCAGCCAGCTCTACCCGGCGCAGACCATGGCCGCGTGGGTCACCGACAGCCCCAACCCCACCACCGGCCGCCGCGTCCCGCTGCGCTTCCGCTTCCACGTCGCCATGACCGGGGCGCTGGGGATCGGCGGGAACCTCACCGAGTGGCCGGCGGAGGAACTGGCCGAGGCGGCCGGGCTCGTCGCCCTCTACAAGAGCGTCCGCCCGCTCGTCCAGCACGGGACGCAGCACCGCCTCGACCCGGCGGGACCGGTCGGCGGGGTCCATTACGCCTCGCCGGACGGCACAGAGCACCTGGTCGTCGTCTGGCGTCCGACGGCCCGTTTCGGCCACGGCGCCCCGCCCCTGCGGCTGCCCGCGCTCGATCCCGCCGGGCAGTACCTGGACCCGGAGACGGACCAGGTCCACAGCGGGGCGGTCCTGGTCCACCGGGGCCTCGACCCGCGCCTCCCGGACGGCGACCACGCGAGCCGGCTGATCCGGCTGCGCCGGGTGGACCGGACCTGACCCCCGGCGGCGCTCGCCCGAGCACGTCCACCTCCCACTCCTCCCTTCCCTCCCACTGCTCCCTTCCCTCCCACTGCTCCCTTCCCTCCCATCCCTCTTACCCCTCCCATCTCTCCCGCACCCCCGCCCACCTCTCCCGCCCCTGACACCCTTGGAAACGAACGATGGAGACCTCCCGCGTCCTGGTGATCGGCGTCGACGGCGTCCGCCTCGACCTGCTCCCGGAGCTGCGCACCCCGCACCTCGACGGCATCGCCCGCGCGGGCTTCCTCGCGCCCGTCGAGGTGGACGCCGACACCCCGACGATGTCCGGCCCGTGCTGGACGACGATCGTCACCGGCGTCGGCGTGGCCAAGCACGGCGTCTGGGGCAACCGCCTCGACGGCCACCGGCTCGACCTCTTCCCCGACTTCACCACCCGCCTCGCCGCCGAGTGCGGACGTCGCACCTTCGCGGTCGGCGCCTGGGAGCCGCTCTTCCTCGCCCGGCAGGGCGGCCCGCTCTTCGTCGCGCCCACCCGGCTCGGGTACGTGGCGCCGGCCGCCGACACCCCCGCCGCGTGGGAGGAGGCCGACGAGCGGGTGGCGGCGGAGGCCGAGCACCTGCTGGGCCTGGACGAGGAGTTGCACGCCGGGTTCGTGTACTTCGGCGCCGTCGACGAGACCGCCCACTTCACGGGCTGCGGCGCGGAGTACCGGGCCTCGGTGGAGGCCGCCGACCGGCGCATCGGCCGCGTCCTCGACGCCGTACGGGGCCGGCGCGAGCGCGCGGGCGAGGCGTGGACCGTCATCGTGGTGACCGACCACGGGCACCGGGACGAGGGCGGGCACGGCGGGCGCAGCGCGCCGGAGCGCACCGCCTGGATCGCGGCCTGCGGGCCGGGGCTGCCCGCCGGGGCGGTGCCGGCCGGGCCGCTGCACCACGCGGACGTCGCCGCGCACGCGTACACGGCGCTCGGCATCGCGCCGGATCCGCACTGGACCCTGGACGGCCGGGCCTTCCGCGTCTGAGGCGACGACGGTCCGCTCCCCTCGCGTCCACGTACTGGCGCAAGGTTTTCCCTTAACCTGGCCGGTTTTTGACGCCGTCTTGAGGCAACCCACAGGTGTCTCCCCTCGTCCTCCCGTGACGAGGGGGGCACCAGGGGCGGGGGACGCCCGGGGGACCGGGGACACCGCGGGGTGCCCTCACGAGACCGATCGTGAGGAAGACCGCTTTGATACGTGTCACACGCGGCGTGACCACCGCCGTGGCATTGCTCGCCATAGCGGCTGCGTCGCCGCTGCCGGCGTACGCGCAGCCGATACCGGGATCGCCGTCGGCGTCCCCGGGGAGCCGGGCCGGCGATGCCGGCCTCCCCGAGGGATGGCGGATATCCGGCTCCGGCACCGACCGCCACCTGGTGTGGACCTCGTCCGAGCCCGTCCGCATGGGCGACGCCCGGGTCGAGTTCCGCTCCGGGGACCGGCTGCTCGGCCTGCCGGAGGCCCAACGGGACGGCCGGACCTTCCGGTTGCCGCTCGACGGCGTGCGCGTCGGCGAGACCGACGACCTGCGGGTGACGGCGGGCGGGCGGCGGCTCGACGCCGCCGCGCCCGCCCCCTCGGCGCACCGGCGCCCCTCCGCCCAGGCCGCCCGCCCGGCGGCCCAGCAGCCGGCGAACGCGGTGGACCCGGGCAAGCCCGGCCCCTACCGCACCACCGACGGCGAGTACACGCTCCGCTCGGTCAAGCTGCCCGGCTTCCCGCAGCCCGTCGAGATGCAGGCGGTCGTCGTCGGCCCGACGAACGCCCCGGGCAAGCGCCCGGTCGCCGTCTTCCTGCACGGGCGGCACGCCACCTGCTACAAGCCCGGCACCGAGGACATGACCGGCGCGTGGCCGTGCGACCCGGGCACCAAGCCGATCCCGAGCCACCGGGGCTATCTGAAGGCCCAGAAGCTGCTGGCCTCCCAGGGCTACGTGACGGTCTCCCTCTCCGCCAACGGCATCAACGGCCAGGACTGGCAGGCCGAGGACGGCGGCGCGCAGGCCCGCTCCTCGCTCGTGCGCCAGCACCTCGCCCGCTGGGCCGGGTGGGCCGCGAACCGCGCCTCCGCGCCGGCCGCCGTCCGCGCGACCGCGACCGCCGACCTCTCCCGGGTCCTGCTCGTCGGCCACTCGCGCGGCGGCGAGGGCGTCAACCGGGCCGCCATGGACAGCCTGTACCCGGCCCCGGCCGACCAGGACGGCTACCGCGGCGCCGTACGGTGGAAGATCCGCGGCAACGTCCTGATCGGGCCCACGATCTTCGGCCAGAACCCGGCCCCCGACGTTCCCTCCACGACGATCCTGCCCGGCTGCGACGGCGACGTGTCCGACCTCCAGGGCCAGATCTACGTGGACGGCACCCGGGGCGTCAGCCAGGGCGCGGCGCTGCACAGCTCCGTCTACATGGTCGGCGCGAACCACAACTACTTCAACAGCGAGTGGACCCCGGGCCAGGCCCAGGCGCCCGCCCACGACGACTTCTCGTCCGAGGACGGCATCGACCCGCTCTGCTCCCCCGGCACCCGCACGCGTCTGACCGCGGCGCAGCAGCAGACCGCGGGCGCCACCTACATCGCGGCGGCGGCGCGCCTGTTCGTCGGCGGCGACGACAAGGTCCGCCCGCTGCTCGACGGCACCGGCCGGCGCGCCCCGTCCGCCGACCCGGCGCGGGTCGTCACCCACGCCGTCGGCGCGGCGCGCACCCCCGCCTTCGTGCCGGGCTCCTCGGTGACGGTCTCCGGCGCGGGCGGCCGCCTGTGCAACGGGGTCGACCCGGACCCGGCCCGCTCCTGCCTGCCGCCCGAGGAGGGCGGCTCGCCGCACTTCGCATACTGGGAGGCCACCCCCGAGCCCGGCCGTGACGCCGTGGCGCTGAAGTGGGGCCGCCCGGGCACGCCCGTCGCGGTGCGGAACAAGCGCCCGGTGTCGCTGGCCGGTTCGGAGTCCGTGGCGCTGCGTCTGATCGTGCCGCCGAACAGCGCCGGCACCGAGCTGGACGTGGCCGTGACCGACGCGGCGGGCAAGCGCGCGGTGCTCGGCCGCGCCAAGGTCGACGGGATGCCGGGCAGCCCCCGGACCGCCTCCTCCTGGGCGCGCGAGGTCCGCGTGCCGCTGACAGCCGCGACCCGGGCCCGCCTCGACCTGAAGCGGGTCGCGGCGCTGGAGCTGATTCCGCGCAGCCGTGACGGCCGCGCGGTGCTGATGGACGCCTCGGGCTGGCGCCCCGGCACCCCGGCGGTCCGTCCGGCGGCGCTCACCCGCGTCGACATCGGCCGGCTGACGGTCAAGGAAGGCGACTCGGGCGTCCGTACGTACAAGATCCCGGTGCGGGTCTCCGGCAAGGGCAGCGGCCAGGTCCGGCTCTTCGTGCCGAAGCCGGGCAGCGACCAGATCGACTCGCGCCTGGTGACGGTCCGGCCCGGACGCCATGACATCGACATCGCGGTGCAGGTCAAGGGCAACACCCGGTTCGGCTACGACGAGGGGCAGGACGCCTTCGTGAAGGCGGTGCGCGGCACCGTGGTCGGCGCCCACCGAGGCGGCGTGACCGCGAAGAACGACGACCCGATGCCGAAGGTGACGCTGACGCCGGTGGCCGCCGACGTCGTCGAGGGCGAGGCGCTGACCTGGCGGCTGACGCTCTCGGAGGTGGCCGACGCGGACATCATGGGCGCGATCGTCCTGGAGCCGGTCACCGAGGGCGCCGAGCTGGACACGGCCGACGTCGACCCGGTCTGGCTCCAGGAGCAGCTCGGCCAGGTGCCGAACCCGCCCGTGGCGCTGTCGCGGGCGATGGAGGGCAGCGGCCTGTACCTCGGGGTGTACGTCCCGGCCGGCACGACCTCGGCCGAGGTGCGGGTGCCCACCGTCAAGGACGCGCTGGCCGAGCCGGCCGAGTCCCTGCGGGGCCGGCTGACGACGTACGACGAGAACTGGGAGCCCATCGAGGGCCCGGAGGTCACGGGCACCGTGCGGGACGCGCGGTGAGCTGACGCGGAGCGGCGGATCCGACGCCGCGCGGTGCCCGAGGGCGCCGGGCGGCGTGTCCTGACCGGATCCCGGCGCACGTGATCACGGGGCGGGCACCGAACCCTTCGGGGGCCGGTGCCCGCCCTTCGCGTGCAGCAGGCAGGAGACCACGACCACCAGCGGCCAGACGGACTGGACGCAGGTGACGAGGCGTTCGGCGACACCGGCGGCGCCGTCCCGCCCCAGGTCGACGAGGAACCAGCCGGCCCCGAGCCCCATGAGGACAGTGACGCCGGCGGCGGGCAGCGGGCGCAGCCCCCAGGGGGCCGGTCCGCCGCGTACGGCGGCGAGCAGCGGCCAGACCGCGAGGAAGGCGAAGCCGGCGGCGGCGACCGAGCCGTGGCGCAGCGATCCGCCGCTGCTGGGCGTCGGGACGAACGCGACGACCAGGGCGGCCACCCCGCCGGCGGCCAGCGCGAGCCGTCCGGCGAGGGCCGCGGCCCGCAGCCCCCAGGCGGTGAACAGGTGGCAGATCCCGAGCCCGAAGAACCCGCCGGTCATCACCCAGGCGCCGGGCGCCCCGTAGGCGGCGAGGACGCTGATGGTCTGGGTGACGGGGTCGTAGCCGGGTCCTTGGAGCAGGCCCGCGACCGTCCAGCCGCCGATCAGCAGGACCGGGGCGCACCCGGAGGAGATCAGGGCCCACCGGGGAACTCGTCGCATCGGCCCACGGTAACCACGGCCCGGTGCCCGGCCCCTCGCGCGGCACGCGCTCGCGCGCCAGGTGGGACCGAACGGCAGCGGTCAGATGCCGGGGCCGTAGCCGGGGTCCGGGGTCTGGCGGGGCTGCCAGCAGAGCTCGGCGCCGTACAGGAAGAGGCCGAGGGCGAGCAGGGCGGCGAGGGCGGCGGGCCAGGGGCGGCGGGCGGCGGGGATCCGGCGGAGCGTCAGCGTCCAGGCGACGAGCGGCAGTACGGTGGCGCCGAGCAGGATGAGCGGGAGGGCGACGAAGAGGACGGACAGGTCGCGGGCGTGGCTCTCGAAGCCGCCGTCGAGGGAGTAGGCGGCGCGGGGGAACCAGTAGACCAGCCCGGCGAGGGCTCCCGTGGCGGCCAGCAGGCAGCCGGCGGCGCTCTCGGCGGTGGTGCGGTCGGGGCTCTCGGGACGCTCGCTCATGTCGGGAAGGGACGCCGCCGGGTGGCGCCCGGTTCCGGTTCCGGCCGTGACGCGTGGGGCGGCCGCGCGGCTTGTGCGCCTCATGGGGCGCCAGGGGGCTCCTGGTGTCCCGCGTACCCCGGCCACTCGTGTCCGGTTCGCGCCCTTTCGTGGCGGGACGGCGGGCCCGAACCTCGGGGCATGGGGGAACGCGACGCGGCAGACCCGCGTGACTGGGAGTTCATGGACCGCGCGCAGGCCCGGATCGACGGCGCCGACGGTCCGCCGCCGCCTGCCCCGCCGCTCTGTCCGCACTGCGGCCGGCGCGGCGAGCGGCGGGCGACCTACTACGGCGCGTACGTGCTGCTGGAGCCGGCTGCGCCGGTGCCCGCGCATCTGGTGGAGGCGGGGCAGCGCTGGTACGTGGACGCGGGCGGGTACGCCTGGAACGGGGCGTTCGACGAGCCGGGGCGCGGGGCGCGCTGCCGGATCCCGCACCGGCTGAGCTGCCCGGCGCTCGTGCGGGTGGACGGCTGGGGCGCGTGAGCGGAACGCGGTCGCCTACCTTTGGCCCATGGTCAACTTTCCGCCACGGGTCGCACTCCACCCGCTCACCCTCTCCGACCAGGCCGAGTTCTGCGCGCTGGTGCGGGCCAGCAAGGAGCTGTACGGGCCGCTGATGCAGCTGCCCGGCTCCGAGGAGGAGTTCACGTCCTGGATGCGCCGCTTCGAGGACGGCTCCAACCTCGGGTTCCTGATCCGGGTCCGGGAGACGGGCGAGGCGGCGGGCACGGTCAACATCAACTCGATCATCCGGGGGCGCTACCAGGGCGCCTCGCTCGGCTACGCGGCCTTCGCCCCGTCGGCGGGGCGCGGCTACATGACGGAGGGCATCGCGCTCGTGCTGGAGCACGCCTTCACGGAGCTGCGGCTGCACCGGCTGGAGGCCAACATCCAGCCGACGAACGCGCGTTCGCTGGCCCTGGTGCGGCGGCTCGGCTTCCGGCACGAGGGCGTGTCGCCCGGTTACCTGTACATCGGCGGGGCCTGGCGGGACCACGAGCGGTGGGCGGTCCACGCGCCGGAGCCGTGGACGCCGGACCCCTCGCTGCCCGAGTTCTGACCGGCGGGGCGCGCCCGGTCACGGCTCCGGGGCGAGCCGTTCGACGGCGACCAGGGCCGCGTCGTCCCCGAGGTGGCCGCCAGCGTACGCCTGGAGGTCGGCGCGCAGCCGGCCGAGCAGGGTCGGCGGGTCGGCGTCGGTCCAGCCTTCCAGGCGCTCCACGAGGGGGTAGAAGGCGCGGGAGCTGTCGCGGGCCTCGACGACCCCGTCGGTGTACAGGAGCAGCACGTCGCCGACGTCGAAGGGGAAGGTCTCCACGGTGACGTCGGGTGCGAGGACGTCCGAGAGGCCGAGCGGGGGGCTCGCGGCGGCGGTGTCGAGGGGGATCACCCGGCCGTCGCGCAGGAGCAGCGGCGGCGGGTGCCCGCAGTTGACGAGCCGCACGACGGGCTCGCGGTCGGGGATGTCGAGGACCAGGGCGGTGACGAAGGCCTCGTCGGCGCCGTCGGCGGGGGTCCCGGCGGGGACGGCGGCGTCCGGGCCGGGGCCGGGGTCGTCGAGCGTGTCGGAGCCGACGCCCGCCTCCAGGTGGCCGATGAGGTCGGGGAGTTCCTGTTCGCGGCGGGCGGTGACCCGGAAGGCGCCGAGGACGAGGGAGGCCTCGCCGACGGCGTCCAGGCCCTTGCCCCGGGCGTCCCCGATGAGCAGCCGGGTCCCGGTGGCGGTGCGGGCCGCCGCGTAGAGGTCGCCGCCCATCTGCGCCTCCTCCTCGGCCGCGAGGTAGACGGAGGCGATGTGCAGGGGGCCGGCCCGGTGCGGCAGCGGGCGCAGGACGACGCTCTGGGCCGCGTGGGCGATGGAGCGCAGCCGCCGGACCCGGTCCTCGTCGCGTTCGCGCAGGTGGGCGAAGAAGGTGGCGATGACGGAGATCAGGACCAGGGCGATGATCTGGTAGGTGTGGTTGAGGTCGACGACGCTGGTCCGGGCGCCGGCCACCACCGCCTGGGCGAGGACGGCGACGGCGCCGACGAGGGCGGTCATCCGGGCGCCCGCGAAGGAGGCGGTGACGGCCGGGGCGGCGATCAGGAAGGGCCCGAGGTGCACGTCGGGCGGGGACAGGACGTCCACGACGGTGACCACCGCGATGAGCGCGAAGGGGACGGCGAGCAGCAGCCGGCCGCCTCTCCGGCCGGGTCGGGGGGCGGTGGCGGCCTGCCGGTGGGGATCCATGGCACAGGCATACCGCAGGCACTGAGCTATGTCCCGTTTGTCCGGACTTCCGGCGCGGCACGCACGGAATGCCCCCGGCCGCACCCCGCGCAGCCCCTTCGACGACGCCCCCACCCCTCCGGATCACGCCATTGGCCGGACCTCACTCTTTCGCTGTCCGGTTGATCCCCGTTCATCGCGACTTCGATTGCGGCGGTATGGCGGATGCATGACAAGCCCCCAACTCCCTTGAGTCACAGCCCTCGGCACGGTCAGGCTGCTGCACACGCCGGGAACGCCGCACCCCCGCTCCCGGCGGAGCACGCGCACCGACGCAGCCCCCACCGTCGCGCCGCCCACCCCGGGCGCGCCGCCAAGAGGAGGACTCCCTCGCCATGGCACTTCCCCAGAACGCCAGGACCCGGCTCGCCCTGACCGTCTCCGTCGCCACCGCCGCGGCCCTCCTGGGCACCTTCGCCGCCGTCCCCGCCCAGGCCGCCCCGGCCGAGGGCGTGGTGCTCGCGGCCGGTTCGGCCGACGCGGTCCCCGGCAGCTACATCGTCACCCTCAAGCAGGGCGCCGGCTTCCAGGCCGGCTCCGCCAAGGGCCGCGGGCTGATAGCCGGTTACGGCGGCACGGTCGGCAAGACCTTCGGCGCCGCGCTCAACGGCTACACCGCGCGGCTCGACGCCGCCGCCGCCCGCAGGCTCGCCGCCGACCCGGCCGTCGCCTCCGTCGAGCAGGACCAGATCGTCCGCGCGGACGCCACCCAGACCAACGCGCCCTGGGGCCTGGACCGCATCGACCAGCCGAACCTGCCGCTGAACGGCACGTACGTCTACCCCGACAGCGCGGGCGCGGGCGTCACCGCGTACGTCATCGACACCGGGGTCCGGATCAGCCACACCGAGATCGCCGGGCGGGCCGTGAACGGCTACGACTCGGTCGACGGCGACTCGGTGGCGCAGGACGGCAACGGACACGGCACGCACGTCGCCACCACCATCGCCGGCACCACGTACGGCGTGGCGAAGGCGGCGCGGATCGTGGCCGTCCGGGTGCTCGACAACAACGGCTCCGGCACCACCGCCGGGGTCGTCGCGGGCATCGACTGGGTGACCGCGAACCACGCGGCGGGCGCGCCCGCCGTCGCCAACCTCTCGCTCGGCGGCGGCGCCTCCACCACCCTCGACAACGCGGTGAAGAACTCCATCGCCGACGGCATCACCTACGCGGTCGCCGCCGGCAACTCCGGCGCGAACGCGTCCAACTCGTCCCCCGCCCGGGTCCCCGCCGCGATCACCGTCGGCGCCACCGACAGCTCGGACGCCAAGCCGAGCTGGTCCAACTACGGGTCCGTGCTCGACCTCTTCGCCCCCGGGGTGTCCATCACCGCGGGCTGGAACACCAGCGACACGGCCACCAACACCATCTCCGGCACCTCGATGGCCACCCCGCACGTCGCCGGCGCCGCCGCCGTCTACCTCGCCGGGCACCCCTCCGCCACCCCGGCGCAGGTCGCCACGGCCCTGGTCAACGGGTCCACGCCGAACAAGGTGACCAGCCCGGGCACCGGCTCCCCGAACCGCCTGCTGCGCCTCGTCCCGTAACCCGGGGCCGCACCGCACCCGGGTGCCCCGGAGGTCCACCGGACCTCCGGGGCACCCCCGTTCCCGGCGGCCCTACGCGCGCGGCTCGCGCCACATGCCCCAGAGCACCGGTCCGTCGCCGGGCAGCGGGATCTCGGAGCGGACGGCGAAGCCGAAGTGCTCGTAGACCGGGAGGTTGGCCGCCTTGGACGACTCCAGGTAGACCGGCTCGCCGGCCGCGTCCGCCCGCGCCAGGCCCGAGCGCAGCAGGGCCGCCCCGTGCCCCTGACCCTGCGCCGCCGGGTCGGCGCCGATGAGCGACAGGGACCAGTGCGGCTCCTCGGGCGCGTGCGCGGCGGCGGTCGCGACGGCGGCGCCGAACTCCGGGACCCGGTCGCCGAGGATGGCCTTCAGCTCCCCGATGGTGTCCGCGTCCGGCACCGCCTTGTCCTGCGCCTCGGCGGGCACCCAGAAGGAGACGGCCGCGTCGGTGCGCTCGCAGACTCCGTGGCGGACGTACTGACGGGTGAAGAGCGTGGTGAAGTAGCGCTCCATGGAGGCGGCGCGGGTCGCCTCGTCCGGGAAGAACCAGCGCATCATCGGGTCGTCGTCGAAGGCGCGGGTGAGGATGCCGCCGAGGAGTGCGGCGTCGTCGACCGTGGCCGTCCTGGGTGTGTTCGTCAGGGTCATACGGGCCATTCTGCACGAGATGATCTTGGTCGCCGGAGCCGGGCCCGCCGCGTCCCGCGCCGCTCCCGTCAGGCCCGCCCCGCCGCCTTCTGGCTCCGCCGGGAGAGCGAGTCGACGACCACGGCCGCGAGCAGCACCGAGCCGGTGATCATGAACTGGACGGCGTTGCTGACGCCCATGATGTTCATGCCGGACTGGATCGAGCCGATCACCAGCGCGCCGAGCAGCGCCGACCAGACCGAACCCCGGCCGCCGAACAGGCTGGTGCCGCCGATCACCGCGGCGGCGATGACGTTCATCAGCAGGTTGCCGCCGCCGGAGGTCTGGCTCGCCGACTGGATCTGCCCGGCGAGGAACAGCCCGCCGGCCGCCGCCATCAGACCGGAGACCGTGAAGACGCTCATCCGGACGAACGGGACGCTGATGCCCGCCCGCCGGGCCCCCTCGATGTTGCCGCCGACGGCGAAGACCTGCCGCCCGTACCGGGTGCGCCGCAGCACGAGGTCGAGGACCACCAGCACCACCAGGAAGACCAGCAGGGCCAGCGGCAGCCCCTGGTAGCGGTTGAGGACGTACGCGGCGGCGAAGGCGAGGGCCCCGATCACCACCGTCCGCAGCGCGATCTCCGCGACCGGCCGGAAGGGCACCCGGGCCGCCCGCCGCCGCCGCGCGTCGAGCAGCGAGGCGAACAGGAAGAGCCCGACGCCGACGCCCGCGGCCACGTAGGCGGCGGCCGGGCTGTGGAAGATCGTCGAGTACAGCTCGGAGACCACGCTGTCGCCGGGGATGTTCACCGTGCCGCTGCTGCCCAGCACTTGGAGCATGAGCCCGTTCCAGGCCAGGTTGCCGGCCAGGGTGACGACGAAGGCGGGCACGCCGACCTTGGCGAAGAAGAAGCCGTGGATCAGGCCGACCGCCGCTCCCCCGGCGAGCGCCACCAGCAGCGCCAGCCACTGGTTCATCCCGTTGACGACGTTGAGCACGGCGAAGATCGCGGCGCACAGTCCGCTCACCGAGCCGACGGACAGGTCGATCTCGCCGAGCAGCAGCACGAAGACGATGCCGACCGCGATCATGCCCGTACCGACGATCTGCTGGCTGAGGTCGGAGAGGTTCTGCGCGGACAGGAACGCGCTGTCGAGGCTGCCGAAGACCGTCCAGATGACGATGACCGCCACCACGACCGGCAGCGAGCCCAGTTCGCCGCCGCGCAGCTTGCGGCGGAACTCCGCGGCGTATCCCCGCACCCCCTCCTCGCGCACGATCAGCCGGCTGTCGACGGCGGGCGGCGCGTCGGGGGCGGTCCGGTCGGCGCCGGGGTCCCCGGGGCGGCTCACCGCTCCTCCCCGTGCCCACCGCGCGCTTCCCGTTCCTCGCGGACACGGGCCTGGCGGCGGGTGACGGCGCTGTCGGCGGCTCCGGTGATCGCGGCGACGATCTCCTCGGTGGTGGTCGAGCGCGCGTCGAAGAAGCCGTTGTTGCGGCCGAGCCGGAGCACCGCGATCCGGTCGGCGACGGCCATCACGTCCACCATGTTGTGGCTGATGAGGAGGGTGCCGAGGCCCTGGCCGCGCAGCCGCTCGACCAGGTCGAGGACCTCGGCGGTCTGCTCCACGCCGAGCGCGGCGGTCGGCTCGTCGAGAATGACGACCTTGGGGTCGCCGATCAGCGAGCGGGCGATCGCCACCGTCTGGCGCTGCCCGCCCGAGAGGGAGGCGACGGGGATGCGGACACTGGGGATGCGGATGGAGAGGGTGTCCAGCAGCTCCCGGGCGCGCCGCTCCATGCGGACCTCGTCGAGCACCCCGAAGCGGCGCGGCTCCCGGCCGAGGAAGAGGTTGCCGACCACGTCGAGGTTGTCGCACAGGGCGAGGTCCTGGTAGACGGTGGCGATCCCGAGGCTCTGGGCGTCGTGCGGGCGGCCGATCGAGACCGGCCGCCCCTGCCAGGTGATGACCCCCTCGTCGGGCGGGGCGACCCCGGCGATCGTCTTGACGGCGGTGGACTTGCCGGCGCCGTTGTCGCCGACGAGGGCGACGACCTCGCCCGGGCGGACCTCCAGGTCGAAGCCCGAGAGGGCCTGGACCGCGCCGAACCGCTTGGAGATCCCCCGCAGCGTCAGCACGGGTGCTTCCGGCACGTCCACCGCCTCCGACCGCGACCGATTCCGACTACATCAGGCCGGCCTGCTTGCACGCCGCCGCGTAGGTCGGGGTGCAGATCTCCTGGACCGTGTACATGCCGTCCTTCACGACCGTGTCCTTGATGTTGGCCTTGTCGACCACGACCGGCTTGAGCAGCGTCGACGGCACCTTCTGGCCGCTGCCGCTGGTGACCGTGACGGGGGTCAGACCGGCGGGCAGCGCCTTGCCCTGGGCGAGGTCGACGGCCATCGTGGCGGCGATGTCGGCCTCGGGCTTGTACGGCTTCTGGACGGTGATGGTCTGGGTGCCGAGCAGGATCCGCTGGATCGCGTCGAGCTGGGCGTCCTGGCCGGTCAGCGGCACGTTCATACCCGCCGCCCGCAGGGCGGTGGAGATGCCCGCGGCGAGCCCGTCGTTGGCCGAGTAGACACCGACGATCCTGTCCTTGCCGAGTGCGGCGATGGCCCCGGACATCTGCTGGTTGGCGTTGTTGGGGTCCCAGTTGGGCGTGTCGTACTCCTTGCCGATCTTCACCTTGCCGTCGAGGACGGAGTGCGCGCCGGCCTTGAACTCGGCGGCGTTCGGGTCGGTCGGCGAGCCGTTGTGCATCACGATCTCGCCGGACTTCGCCTTGGCGCCGAGGGCGTCGAGCAGCGCCTGGCCCTGGAGCCTGCCGACCTCGCGGTTGTCGTACGAGACGTAGGAGTCGACCGGGCCCTGGGCGAGGCGGTCGTAGGCGACGACCTTCACACCTGCGTCATGGGCCTTCTGCACCGAGGACTGGATCGACTTGGAGTCCACCGCGTCCAGGATCAGCACCTTGTCGCCCTTGGCGAGCGCGGTGTTGACCTGCTGCTGCTGGGTGGTGGCGCTCTCGGCGGCGTTGTAGTAGTCCACGTGGGCGCCGGGCGCCAGCTCCTGGATCTTCTGCTCGATGTAGGGGCGGTCGAACGTCTCGTACCGCGTGGTCTTGCTCTCGGGGAGGAGCAGGCCGATCCTCACCTCCTGGGCCTTGGCCGGGGCGGTCGCGGGCTGGAGCGCCCCGCTGGTCGACACCACGCCCAGGGAGAGGATGGCCGTCCCCGTCAGGGCGATGGCGGCGCGCAATGTACGGGTCATGGGAGGCTCCTTTCGCGCGCCGCGCGATTCCGCCACCGAGACCGCGGGGGCGCGGGCGCACCTCTGGCCTATATGTCGACACTAGACCCATGCCGGGACGGCGACCATTCGCCGCCTTCCACCGGATCCGGACGCCTTGGGCCCCAGGCCCGTGAAATCGCGCCATTGATGGGGGAAAGCACCTCCCGGGCGGACACCGGGGGTTCACGATCTGAGCGCATTGTCCCTTCGTATCGGACAACTGGAGCGCTCGTGTCGCGAAACGTTTCCTCTTCGCCCGTGCTCATCGAGAACCCCTCCATCGCGTTCTCCAGTGCCCCGCAGCGCGCGCCGCTGCGGCACCTGGGCCGCCCCTCCTTGCGTACGTCGGTGTCCGGCACCCGGCGGCGCGCCCACGGCGAGCAGCCTCGGGTCCTGCTGCTCGTCCCCTCCTACACCCGGGTCGTGGAGCCCTCCCCGGAGCGGAGCAGCTTCCGGGACCTCGGCCTCGACACCTTCGAGGTCATGAAGCGGGCCGGCACCCCGATCGGCCTGCTGCGCATCGCCACCAACGCCCGGCTCTCGGGCTTCGACGTCAAGATCGTCGACTCGCCCTTCGAGGGCTGGGAGCAGGAGCGGCACCTGGTGGACCTCGGCGGCGGCAGCGGTCTGGTCCGCTACGGCCTCGACGACGCCCGGTTACGGGCGATCATCGAGGAGTACGACCCGGACGTGGTCGGCGTCCAGTGCATCTACACGGTCCAGTGGGGCAACGCCAGAGCCCTCGCCGACCTGGTCAAGGACATCGACCCGTCGATCGTGACGGTCACCGGCGGGGCGCACCCGAGCGGCGACTGGCGCTATTCGGTGCCCGACTCGCCGTTCGACCACGTCGTCATCAACGAGGCGGACCAGACCTTCACGGCCCTCCTCCTGGCGCTGACCGAGGAGGGCGGCGACATCGACGCCGTGCCGGGTCTCGCGTACCGGCGCGGGGACGGCGCGATCGTGCGGACCACGGCCAACTCCCCGTACATGCGGATCCTGCCGAAGCGGCAGGGGCTCGACCAGCGGCTCGGGATGATGCCGCTGCCCGACTTCGGGCTGCTCGACATGAGCCGCTACGAGCAGGGCTACCACTCCTCGGGCAAGCGGGTGCGGACGCACGGCTCGTGGGCGCAGATCTTCTCGACGATCGGCTGCAACGTCGGCTGCGACTTCTGCTACATCCCGATGGTGAACGGGCCGTGGCGGGCGCTCGGCACCGACTGGTTCGACCTGCACCTGGCGGAGATCACCAAGCAGGGGGTGACGGAGGTCCTGATCGAGGACGACCACCTGCTGCACGACCCGCTGTACGCGATGCGGGTCTTCGAACTGCTGCGCAAGCACGACCTGCCGTGGGTCGAGGAGGGCGGGCTGAGCCTGTTCAACCTGGTGCTGCTGCACCTGGGCGAGAGCTTCGCCGCGACGATGGCCGAGTCGGAGCGGCGCAACCCCAACTTCCGCAACGTGCTGGCCGCGATGCGCGACGGGCTGACCTGCCGGGACCTCATCCGGGCGATGGCGGACGGCGGCTGCTACAGCGTGTACCTCGCGGTGGAGAGCGCCAACGAGGACAGCCTGGAGCAGTCGGGCAAGCCTCGGCTCAACGCCTTCCAGCAGGCGACGGGCGAGATCGTGGAGATGTTCACCGAGTACGGCATCCAGGTCACCGGCGGCTTCATGCTCGGCTTCGTCAACCCGCCGGAGCGGCCGGGCGCCGAGCCGTACGTGGAGTCGCTGGAGCAGATCGAGAAGACCATCGACTACGCGGTGACGCTGATGGGCCACGGCATGGCCTACGCCAACCCCTTCATCGTCACCCCGCTGCCGGGCACCAAGATGTGGGACTTCCAGAAGGACTACGTCGTACGGCACTACGACAACGGCTGGTCGCACGAGAAGGCGACGATGGCCACGGAGAAGTGGAGCGCGGAGGACATCGAGCGGATGCGGCTCGAACTCCTCGTCCGGGCCAACGGCGCCGAGAAGGTGACCGAAATGGTCCGCCGGGGCACCTGGCCGGTCGACGCCTGACCGGCACCGGTCCCGGTACGGCGGACGCCGTGCCGGGACCGGACACGCCGGGCCGGTCCGGCGCGGCGGACCTCAGGACCGGCGGCGCGCCGCGCGCAGGGCCTCGGCCGAGGCCAGCATGGCGCCGCCGGTGATCAGCACGCAGGCGACGGCGACGGGCCAGCTCGCGGCGGCCCGTCCCGTCGCCACCAGGAGCCCGGTGGAGAGCAGCGGGGCGAAGTAGGAGACGGTGCCCAGGAGCCGGATGTCGCCGTGCTTGGTGCCGTGGTCCCACACGTAGAAGGCGCCTCCGACCGGCCCGAGGCCGAGGGCGAGCACCGCGAGCCACTGCCAGCCCTCGGGCCGCACGGTGGTCTCGAAGAGCAGGTGGGCGACGGCCGCGAGGACGGCGGTGGCCAGGCAGAAGAAGGCCACGGCGTCCGTCGGGACCCCCGGGTAGCGCCGGTTGGCGACCGAATAGACGGACCACACCACGGCGCAGACGGCGGCGGCGACGTAGCCGAGCAGGTACTCGCCCCGGAACTGCACGCCCTGCCCGCCGGTCACCAGCAGGAAGGTGCCGCCGAGGCCGAGCAGCGCGCCCGCGACGTGCCACCAGCGCAGCCGCTCCCCCGGCAGCAGCGCCGAGAGGACGACGATCAGCAGCGGCCAGAGGTAGGCGATGAGGCCGGCGTCGACGGGCGGGGCGTTGCGCAGGGCCAGGAAGTAGAAGAAGTGGTAGCCGAAGAGGCCGCCGATCCCGAGCGCCCAGGCCCCGGCGGGCAGCCCGCGCGCGAGGGCGGCGCCGCCGCGCAGGGCGCGCGGGAGGCCGATGAGCCCGCCGACCGCGAAGGCCATGGCGGTGAGCTGGAACGGCGGGATCCGTCCGGTGAGCGTGGTGAACAGGGCGAGCGAGGCCCACAGCAGTACGGCCACGCCGCCGACGGCGGTCGCTCTGAGCCGGCGGGCCTGGCCGGGGGCGGGTCCGCCCGGCCGCTCCCGCTCCGCGATGATGACCTGCTGTCGCGCGTCCTGTGCGTCCACGTGCTCCCCAGTCCGTCGGGTCCGGCGCTGCTGCCCGTCGACGACTATCGGGGAGCCGTGCGGGGGCGCACCACCCGCACCCCCGCTTTCCGGACAGGAGGGGGGCCGCGGAGGACCGGCGACAAAGGGCTTTGCATGACCATGCGTCTTGATGCATAATATTGCCATGTCTAAGGTCCTCACCTCCCTCCCGGTCGGCGAGCGCGTCGGCATCGCCTTCTCCGGCGGTCTCGACACCTCGGTCGCCGTCGCGTGGATGCGCGACAAGGGCGCCGTGCCCTGCACCTACACCGCCGACATCGGCCAGTACGACGAGCCCGACATCGCCTCGGTGCCCGGCCGCGCCCAGGCCTACGGCGCGGAGATCGCGCGCCTGGTCGACTGCCGCGCCGCGCTCGTCGAAGAGGGCCTGGCCGCGCTCGCCTGCGGCGCGTTCCACATCCGCTCCGGCGGCCGCGCCTACTTCAACACCACCCCGCTGGGCCGCGCCGTCACCGGCACGCTGCTCGTCCGGGCGATGCTGGAGGACGACGTCCAGATCTGGGGCGACGGCTCGACGTACAAGGGCAACGACATCGAGCGGTTCTACCGCTACGGCCTGCTGGCCAACCCGCACCTGCGGATCTACAAGCCGTGGCTCGACGCGAACTTCGTGACCGAGCTCGGCGGCCGCAAGGAGATGTCGGAGTGGCTGCTCGCCCACGGCCTCCCCTACCGGGACAGCACCGAGAAGGCGTACTCCACCGACGCCAACATCTGGGGCGCCACCCACGAGGCGAAGACCCTGGAGCACCTGGACACCGGCGTCGAGACCGTCGAGCCGATCATGGGCGTCCGCTTCTGGGACCCCTCGGTCGAGATCGCCGCCGAGGACGTCACCATCGGCTTCGACCAGGGCCGCCCGGTCAGCATCAACGGCAAGGAGTTCGGCTCCGCCGTCGACCTGGTCATGGAGGCCAACGCCATCGGCGGCCGGCACGGCATGGGCATGTCGGACCAGATCGAGAACCGGATCATCGAGGCCAAGAGCCGCGGCATCTACGAGGCCCCCGGCATGGCGCTGCTGCACGCCGCCTACGAGCGTCTCGTCAACGCCATCCACAACGAGGACACCCTCGCCCAGTACCACAACGAGGGCCGTCGCCTCGGCCGGCTCATGTACGAGGGCCGGTGGCTGGACCCGCAGGCGCTGATGGTCCGGGAGTCCCTGCAGCGCTGGGTCGGCGCGGCCGTCACCGGCGAGGTCACCCTGCGGCTGCGGCGCGGCGAGGACTACTCGATCCTCGACACCACCGGCCCCGCCTTCAGCTACCACCCGGACAAGCTGTCCATGGAGCGCACCGAGGACTCGGCCTTCGGCCCGACGGACCGGATCGGCCAGCTCACCATGCGGAACCTGGACATCGCCGACTCGCGCGCCAAGCTGGAGCAGTACGCCGGCCTCGGCCTCATCGGCACCGGCAGCCCCTCGATCGGCGCCGCCCAGGCCGCCGCGACCGGCCTCATCGGCACCATGGCCGAGCTGCCCGAGGGCGGCGCCGAGGCGATCGCCTCGCGCGGCGAGGTCTCCGCCGAGGACGAGCTGCTCGACGCCGCCGCGATGGAGTCCGGCACGGACTGACCCCCGACGGGCCGCCGGCCGCCACCCGACGTGCGGCGGCCGGCCGCCGGACGGACCCCGCCCGGGGGGGGGGGGGGGGGGGGGGGGGGGGGGCCGGGGCGGCGGGGGCGGCCGGGGCGGGGGCGGGCGGGGGGGGGGC
>NZ_JBVJDK010000019.1:0-111184 GCF_055582325.1 Streptomyces sp. NPDC042100 | reverse complement strand
ACTGGCGGCGGTGAGAAGCCACTGGGCGTTGATCAGCGTGCCGGTGCACGAGCGGTGCGTGTCGCCGATGGCCAGCTTCGCGGTGAAGCCGTACGCGGTCCCGGTCGCGGCCGACCCGTCGAGAGCCTGAGCAGGAGTGGCAGCGAGGGCCGGCAAGGAGATTGCGGCCGCGACTGTACAGGCAAGAAATGTGCGGGTACGAGAGGGATTCGTCAAAGCGGCTCCTGCGAGGAACGGTTCAGGAATGGGTGGGCTGCACAGGTTGTCCAGGCCTGGCGTGTGATCACGAGTCAGGCCCGACGAGTACTTGGAGCGCCGAAACAGACGATTCAGCCTGTGTCCGAATTAGCTCGGTTCAGGGCCGATCGTGGGCTGTGAATATCAACCGGTCACGCGGAGTTCGACCAGAATGGATCGCTTACCCCCGCCGGGGATATCACTTTCCCCGACTTGAGTGATGTCATTCTTAGGAGCATCCACGACTGTTGTCTCGCCCTCAGCAGTGAGCTTGGCACGTATGGAGCGATCCTCGGTCCAAATCGCGAATGCGTCCGGTATCTCAAGTTCCAGGTAGCCTGACTTGCCCGCGGAGACAAAGCAGAAGCCATTCCTGTCAACGCGTGATTCGATCCAGGTGTCGTTGCCGTCCATGCATCCCGAGTAGCCCTGACGTCCATCTCCTTCCTTCAGGGTGATGTGACCATCCCCTCGCTTAAGCGTGATCTTCCGTTCTTGATTAATCTTCTCTGCGTTGGGGTACTCAAACGATTCGATTGCGAGCGGCATCTCTTCGCTTTTCTGCAGCGCGAGGGTATCCGGTCCGTTGGCGTGCGCGGGCGACATGAATAGAACTCCGCTCACGAGCAGTGAACATGCGGCAAAGATGACAGTGAGCGTCTTCCGGTTGAGCAGTATCACAGTGGTCCTTCGGGGTGCGTGAGGGTCTCCGGGGAGAGAGATGGATGGGCAGGGTTGGGTTAAAGTAACAGCAAAGATCATCTCTCGCCGGTGATGCACAGTCATGACTGCCCTAGGTGTGCCCAGTTGGTCGATTCAGAGGACTAAAGTCCCGCCTAATTTGCGACCTAGGCCCCGCCGGTGACGGGTATTTGGCATCTTCAATGAACCTCTCCGGATGCCATCAACATTCACGAGGAGTCGGCTTGAAACAATTTAAGAGATTCTTTCGCGACGCCATGGGAGCCGACGGAAAACTCATCGGGGGGCCGCGCCAACGACAGCGCCGATACCGTGTGATGGCTTCAGTATTGCCATCGGCTCTCATGCTGGGAGTGCTTGGAGCCCCTGTGGCAAACGCCAGTGACAGTGACTCAGACGATCCACCACCACTCTCAGACCGAGGACTGGTGGTACAGATCTGGACGCGTGGTGGGCCTGGTGTGAAGGCGGCGGCGGAAGCCGCGCTCACTGGTTCCGACGAGGACGTAAAGAACTTCCTCACCATCGAGAAGGGCCTCGCCGAATACCACGACACGCGGATCGAGGCGCTGCGAGTCTTCAGCATCGGCGGCAGTGGTGTTCGGGCCGCAGCGAAGAAAGCACTGGCTACAGGCGACGCCCAAGCCGTCCGCAGCTTTCTGCTGACTGGATGGCAGGAACCTCTGGAACAGGACCAGAGAGTTCAGGTTCACCAGGTCATGAGCACAGCCGGCAACGGTGTGAAGGACGCGGGCAAAGCCGCATTGGAGGGGGGACCGGAAGCGGTCCAGGAATTCCTCGACGAAGGCCAGTACGAAGCGCAGGAAACGGACGACCGTGTCCAGGTCCTGCAGATCATGAGCCTTGGTGGTCCAGCGGTCAAACAGTCCGGAAAGCTCGCGCTCAAGGGCACACCACACGATGTCCGCGAGTTCCTGGAAACCGGACAGTTCGTGGCTCGCAACCGAGACCAGGAACGGGCTACCGTTGCCCAACTCGCCGAACAGGCGATCCAGGCCAGCAGCCAGGCCAAGGCGGCAACAGAGGCGGCTAAGGACGCATCGGACCGGGCGGTCGCCGCGTCACAGCAGGCAATGCTGGCTGCGCAGAAGGCCGCGAAGGAAACCGAGGCGGCCCGCAACGACTCCGTGCGTGCCGCAAACGCAGCAGGCCGTGCCGCCGATGCGGCAAATGGTGCAGCGCAAGCCGCCCGTCAGGCGATCAGCTCGGCGAATGCCGCCAATGCTGCTGCCAGGGTGGCCGCCAACGTGGCAGCCCAGGCCGCCACTGCCGCCGCATCTGCGGCCGACGCAGCATCACGTGCCCGAACAGCCGCAGCTGAGGTGGCCACGGACGCCGGCAAGTCAGCGGCGGCCAGGAAGCTGGCCGCCGAGGCCCGCGCAGCGGCTAAGGACGCTGACAAGGCGGCCGAGGCAGCCGGATTCGCGGGCGAAGCGTCAAAAGCCGCATCAATTGCCGCCAACTCGGCAAAGAGTGCTGCCGGCAACGCAGACGCGGCAGCCCACGCCGCCGAGCAGGCGAATGACTTCGCCGATGAGGCTGGAGCCCGCTCCAGTGAGGCGCGCAACGCCGCCCAGGCGGCGCGCCGCCACGCGAAGGAAGCGAACCGAGCGGCCAACGCGGCCTCGTCTCTCGCCAGGAAGTCAGCCACCGCCGCGTTTGAAGCCCGCGACGCGGCCAGGTCCGCTGCAGGACATGCGCGGAAGGCAGCCGACGCAGCCGACGACGCAGCCGAGCACGCCGGCGAATCCGCCAACGCAGCGGCCGAATCCGAGAAGCAGGCTGCCGAGGCTAGGACAGCTGCCGCGACAGCTGCCAAGGCAGTCGAGACAGCTAAGAACGTGCATCTTCTGGCCCGTGAAACGGAGAAGGAAGAACTCGCCGGCCGCACCGCAGCCGCAACAGAGCGAGCGACCGATCTCAAAGAGGCCGACGACAGGTTCACCGTCAGTCTCGGGCACCTCGTAAAGGAAAACAAGGACCTTGACCGGGAAGCGGCAGAGCTAGCCAAGCAGGTTGGCCGGCCGGGGCAAGACAGTACGGCGCTCGCCCCCCGGGGCCGCAGCTTGGCGATGAAGGTGCTAAAGAGCACCATCCGCGGAGCCTCCGCCAAAGAAGAGGCCGCACGAGCCCTCGGCGACAGCGATACAGGCGTTGTCGACTACCTTAAGAGCGGCTGGAACAGGGCAACGCTTCAGGATGCCCGGACCAGGGTCGAGGGCCTTGCGGATCACAGTTCCATCGAAGCCGTCCGCGTTGCCGCTGCTGCAGCTCTGAATGGTACTGATGAGGAAGTCGCCGAGTTCTACAGCACCGGGCAGCACCATGCTGCCGCAGCCGAGTACCGCGTACAGGTCCACCAGGTCGCCAGCACCGCAAGTCCAGGAGTAAAGGAAGCGGCACAAGCCGCCCTCAAGAGCAACGACCCCAAGGACCTCGCGTCGTTCCTCTACTCCGGCCAGTACCTCAAGCGCTACACCGACGAACGTGTCACCGCCCACCAGCTGCTCGGCACCGGTGGCGCCGAGGTCGAGTCGGCAGCCCGGATTGCCTTGGCCGGCACGCCGGACATGCTTCACTCTTTCATACAGGCGGGCCAGCACATGGCCGTCCGCAAGGACCAACTCGCCGATACTCACACGGCCCAGATCGAGCGGCTGCTTCAGGAAGCCTCACAGACCGCGGCACTTGCCCAGAAGTACGCCTGGGAGGCAGCCCGCGCGGCAGCAATCGCGGGTAAGGCATCCGCTGCGGCAGAGCAGGCAAAGCAGGAGGCAGCCAAGTCCGCTCAACAAGCCGAGGGATATGCCAAGGACGCTTCTCAGTCTGCAAAGGCGGCGGAAGCCTCCGCTGCGCGGGCGGCGAAGTCGGCAACGACGGCCCGCGAAGCGGCCAAGGCTGCCAACCGTGACGCGGACGCGGCGGAAGCCTCGGCTGCCAGTGCAGAGTTCTCCGCCAAGTGGGCCCGCAAATCGGCTCGCGAAGCCAACGCGGCGGCTGACGAAGCTCGCCGCAGCGCTCATGCCGCAGGAAAGGATGCGAAGGAAGCCGAAGCCGAAGCATCCAAAGCCTGGATCGAAACAAAGGAAAAGTACCGGGCCGAGGAAGCTGCGGCAAAGAAGAAGGCTGAAGAGGACTTCAAGAGCCAGCAAGAAAAGACCAAGAGGGGCCGCGGATGCGCCTCCGTCATTGGGGTTCCTGGAGCACTTGGGCCCTGTCTTCTAAGTGAGGACGGAGCTTACCTTGACCGTGAAGTAACTCAAAACGCTAGCGGCATTGTAGTTGACTTCGTCCTCTCCATTACCGAACTGGAGGAGTGCGCCGAGAACCCGACCACCTTCTCCTGTGGAGCGTTTGCAGCAACGTTCACTCCTGTGGGGCGGATAAAGAAGCTAGAGAAACTTGGGCGCAAGGTTCATGACCTGGCCCAAGCATCGAAGGTACTCCGCCCCGTTGTCACTTGGTCAAGGCCCGGATGGGACGGAATTTCGCATGTCAATAGCAGGCACAGAGTCGGCGGTGCGGGGCAGATGAAAGACCCGACTGCTGGGGTATTCGAAGGGAAGTTCGTCAAGGGAGACGAAAGGCTTAAAGCTGCCCTGCAGCGGACCGTAGACGAAGGGAAGGCTTCTAAAAATACAGTAGATATGAATGGGAACGAGCGGGAAGGGATGGCATATGAGCTGGAATTCAACAGGAAGGTAGGGCGAACGGGGGCAGACAAATCCGGCAACCGACGTGACGCCACAGCTATCAGAGTGGTTCTGTACGAAGACGGGACTCTGCGTACCGCCTACCCGATTTAAGAAGTGAGCATTGTGGCGCGCCCGATACCTCACCCTTCGGGTGCGCCACTGCTGTATTCTTGCCGCGACAGAAATGAATGATAAAAATCTATTCCCGGCCTGACAGGTAGGACAAAGAGCGCCTCGATTGTGGCGAAATATAATCCGAGAGGGAGGGTCCGATACGCCTGGCCCGCATATAATTCTCGAGAGCTGTTCGCATTTGCTTTAGGGGTGACCCAAGGTTTGCGGAGGTATCGTCACGAAGAAAGCTGCTCATGAGACGTTCGGTCGTTTGTCGACTTAGGTTTATTGGATATGATCGGGTGGCGTCAGGGATTGTGACCCATCATGGTTTCTGTGATCTACTAGAACTTGGAGAGATATGATCTTCTTTAATGGGACAGGATGGGTTGCCCTGTTCGCCGGCCTGGGAGACGAGATCGCCAGTCAGCGAGACGTGGAGGGGTGGGATTCGTTTAGTGGTGCGGCGCTAGTCGTCGACGCCGAGCAGGGCCGATTGAAACCAGTCACCGAATACGCTGATTTCCGTCGACTGGAACGAGTGCACAAGATCGCAAGCGTCGTTCCCGGCCGCGGCCATAGAGCCCACTGGGCGGATTTCGAAAGCGGAAAACCACTCACTGAAGAAATTGTCGGATGGATTGTCACAGAACAAGGAGATGTTTTCCCATTTGATGCAGATGGCGCGACTGTCGAAGGTGCTGATGAAATCCTGCCCCCGGAAGTTTAGCTTGCAGTTAACGCTGCAGCGCGCCGCATAAACTATGCCCCCCTGCGGGAAGGTACGGCTGTCGGCGCGGACCAGCGGCAAAGTGAATCCGCAAGGTGCTTTCGTGCGCAAACATACACTCGCACGAAAGCACCTGCAGGCTGACAACCACGCCCTCGGACGGTCCCGTGGCAGGCTGTCTCTGCTGCCGGGGGATGAACCCGCATTTCGCGAACACCTCGCTAAGGGGTGTCCCGTAAATGATCTTCGAGTCACCTCAGGCATGCTTGGTTGCCGTGGCCCTCGCCGGATAGTGGATCTATGCCGACGGCTGATGAGGAGCACGTCTGGGATCACTTGCGGGGCACCCCCTAGGACGCCGTGCCACCAGCGCCGTCGCGTGGCGCTCCCCGTCCGTCAGGATCCGGGCCGTCAGGCCGTGCGCGGTGACCGCCGCCACGGCCGGGTCGGCCTGGCTGCCGCTCGTCTCGACCAGCAGGTGCCCGCCCGGGGCCAGCCATTCGGCCGCCCCGGCCGCGACCCGGCGCAGCACCGCCAGGCCGTCCGCGCCGCCGTCCAGCGCCACCAGCGGCTCGTGCTCGCGGGCCTCCGGCGGCAGCAGGGCCACGTCCTCGCTCGGCACGTATGGCACGTTGGCGACGAGGACCTCGATCCGGCCGCGCAGCCCCGGGGGCAGCGGCTCGAAGAGGTCGCCCTCGTAGACCCGGCCGCCGCGCGGCACCACGTTCCGCCGGGCCCAGCGCACCGCCCCCGGGTCGATGTCCGAGGCGTGCACCTCGGCGCCCGGCACGGTGTCGAGCAGCACCGCGCCCGCCGCGCCCGAGCCGCAGCACAGGTCCACGCAGACGGCGCCCGGCCGGGCCAGCGCCACCGCCCGCTCGACCAGGAACTCGGTGCGCCGGCGCGGCACGAACACCCCCGGCCCGACCTCGATCCGCAGCCCCGCGAAGGCCGCCCAGCCCACCACGTGCTCCAGCGGCAGGCCCGCGGCCCGCCGCCCGACCATCGCGTCGAGCTCGGCCGGACCGGCCGCCGCCCCGGTCAGCAGCGCGGCCTCCTCCTCGGCGAAGACGCAGCCCGCGGCCCGCAGCCGCGCCACCACCCCGCCCGGCGCGGGATCAGACAAGCTGGGCCTCGATCGCCGCCACGACCTCCGGCGCCTCCGGCTCGGTGCGCGGACGGAAGCGGGTCACCGAGCCGTCCCGGCCGATCAGGAACTTCTCGAAGTTCCACTGCACGTCCCCGGCCTCGCCCGAGGCGTCCGCGGCCTTCGTCAGCTCCGCGTACAGCGGGTGCCGCCCGGCGCCGTTCACGTCCGTCTTCTCCAGCAGCGGGAAGGTCACCCCGTACGTCGCCGAGCAGAAGGTGCCGATCTCCTCGGCGGTGCCCGGCTCCTGGCCCGCGAACTGGTTGCAGGGCACGCCGACCACGGTGAGGCCGCGGTCCCCGTACTCCTTCTGCAGCCGCTCCAGACCGGCGTACTGCGGGGTCAGGCCGCACCGGGAGGCCACGTTCACGACCAGGACCGCCCGGTCGCGGAAGTCGGCCAGCGAGACCGGCTCGCCGGCCAGGGTCTTCAGCGGGATCTCGTACAGGCTCATGGACTGCTCCTCGGGCTCGGCGACGCGCGCTCGGTGACGCGCGCCCGCGCATGGGGTTTGATCTCAGCATGGGAGAAGAACCACTGGCAATCGAGATCGATTCCGCCGGCCGGCCCCCCGCGCGCGGCCCGGTGCGATGCCGGCTGTGCGGGCGCCCGCTGACCGGAGCCGCGTCCCGCAGGACGGGGCTCGGCCCCTCCTGCGACGCCAAGCTGCACCCGCCGGGCCCGGACATCCGCACCCGGCGGTACGAGATCGAGCAGGACACCCTGCCCGGCATGTGAGGGCCGCGCCCGGGCTCACAGCTTCCGGAACAGGCCCTCCTGCACCACCGACACCAGCAGCCGCCCCTCACGGTCGTAGATCCGGCCGCGGGCCAGCCCCCGCCCGCCGTGCGCGATGGGCGACTCCTGGTCGTACAGGAACCACTCGTCGGCCCGGAACGGGCGGTGGAACCACATCGCGTGGTCCAGCGACGCCATGTCGAAGCCCCGCGGCCCCCACAGCGGCTCCACCGGGATCCGCACCGCGTCCAGCAGCGTCATGTCCGAGGCGTAGGTCAGCGCGCAGGTGTGCACCAGCGGGTCGTCGCCCAGCGGCCCCACGGCCCGCATCCACACCGCGCTGCGCGGGTCCGCGCCCTCGACCTCCTCCGTGGACCAGCGCAGCCGGTCCACGTACCGGATGTCGAAGGGCTGCCGGCGGGCCATCCGCTCCAGCGCCTCCGGCAGCGCCCCCAGATGGTCGCGGATCTCGTCCGCGAGGTTCGGCAGGCTCTCCGGGTCGCCCAGGTGCCGGGGCGGCAGCTGGTGCTCGAAGGCCGACTCCTCGGGCCGGTGGAAGGAGGCCGTCAGATTGAAGATCGTCCGGCCCTCCTGGATCGCCGTGACCCGCCGGGTGGTGAAGGAGCGCCCGTCGCGCACCCGCTCCACCTGGTAGACGATCGGCACCCCCGGCCGCCCCGGCCGCAGGAAGTAGGCGTGCAGCGAGTGCACCGGACGCTCGCCGTCCGTGGTGCGCCCGGCCGCCACCAGGGCCTGGCCGGCGACCTGGCCGCCGAAGACCCGCTGGAGCGACTCCTGCGGGCTGCGGCCCCGGAAGATGTTCACCTCGATCTGCTCCAGGTCGAGCAGGTCCACGAGCCTCTCGGCGGGGTTGGTCACCTCATGCTCCTTCGGGATGCCGGCACGGGGACCACGGCGCGGAACGCCCGCGCGGGGATCCCCGTGACAGGGGGGATGGCTACAGCTGTCCGACCGACGTCACCCGCACGACCGCCCGGCCCTCCTCGTCCGAGGCGGCCAGGTCCACCTCCGCGCCGATGCCCCAGTCATGGTCGCCGTTCGGGTCGGCGAAGGTCTGCCGGACGCGCCAGAGGCCGTGCGCCGCGTCCTCCTCGATGGAGAGCAGCTTCGGGCCGCGCGCGTCCGGGCCGGTGCCCAGGTCGTCGTACTCGTCCCAGTACGCGTCCATCGCCTCGCCCCACGCGTCCGCGTCCCAGCCGGACCCGGCGTCCAGCTCGCCCAGCGCGTCCACGTTGTCCAGCGCCGCCAGCTCCACCCGGCGGAACATCGCGTTGCGCACCAGGACCCGGAAGGCGCGGGCGTTCGCCGTGACCGGCTTGACCTGGTCGGCCTTCTCCTGCGCCTCCTCGGCCGTCTGGACCTCCGGGTTCGCCAGCTGCTCCCACTCGTCGAGCAGCGAGGAGTCGACCTGGCGCACCATCTCGCCCAGCCACTCGATGAGGTCCTGGAGGTCCTCGGTCTTCAGGTCGTCCGGGATCGTGTGGTCCAGCGCCTTGTAGGCGCTCGCCAGGTAGCGCAGCACGATGCCCTCGGTCCGCGCCAGCTCGTACCAGGAGGTGAACTCGGTGAAGGACAGCGCCCGTTCGTACATGTCGCGGATGACGGACTTCGGCGACACCGGGTGGTCGCCGACCCACGGGTGCGACGTCCGGTACACGTTGTACGCGTGCCAGAGCAGCTCCTCCAGCGGCTTCGGGTACGAGATGTCCTGGAGCCGCTCCATCCGCTCCTCGTACTCGACGCCGTCCGCCTTCATCTGCCCGACGGCCTCGCCGCGCGCCTTGTTCTGCATCGCGTGGAGGATCTGGCGCGGGTCGTCCAGGGTCGACTCGACCACCGAGACCATGTCCAGGGCGTACGAGGGGGACTCCGGGTCCAGCAGGTCGAACGCGGCCAGCGCGAAGGTCGACAGCGGTTGGTTCAGCGCGAAGTCCTGCTGGAGGTCGACGGTGAGCCGGATCGTGCGGCCCTCGGCGTCCGGGGTGTCGAGCCGCTCGACCACGCCGCCGTCGAGCAGCGAGCGGTAGATCGCGATGGCCCGGCGGATGTGCCGGAGCTGGTTGCGGCGCGGCTCGTGGTTGTCCTCCAGCAGCTTGCGCATCGCCTCGAAGGCGTTGCCCGGCCGGGCGATGACCGACAGCAGCATGATGTTGGTGACCTTGAAGCGGGAGGTCAGCGGCTCCGGCTCGGAGCCGATCAGCTTCTCGAAGGTCGTGTCGGACCAGGCGACGAAGCCCTCCGGCGCCTTCTTGCGGACCACCTTGCGGCGCTTCTTCGGGTCGTCGCCCGCCTTGGCCAGCGCCTTCTCGTTCTCGATGACGTGCTCGGGCGCCTGCGCGACCACGAAGCCCGCCGTGTCGAAGCCCGCCCGGCCGGCCCGGCCCGCGATCTGGTGGAACTCCCGCGCGCGCAGCGTCCGCACCCGGTTGCCGTCGTACTTGGTGAGCGCCGTGAACAGCACCGTGCGGATCGGTACGTTGACGCCGACGCCGAGGGTGTCGGTGCCGCAGATCACCTTCAGCAGACCCGCCTGCGCCAGCTTCTCCACCAGCCGCCGGTACTTGGGCAGCATCCCCGCGTGGTGCACGCCGATGCCGTGCCGCACGTAGCGGGAGAGGTTCTGGCCGAACTTGGTGGTGAAGCGGAAGCTGCCGATCAGCTCGGCGATCCTGTCCTTCTCCTCGCGCGAGCACATGTTGATGCTCATCAGCGACTGCGCCCGCTCCACCGCCTGCGCCTGGGTGAAGTGCACGATGTACACCGGCGCCTGCTTGGTCTCCAGCAGCTCCGTGATCGTGTCGGTGATCGGCGTCAGCCGGTACTCGTACGACAGCGGCACCGGCCGGGTCGCCGAGCGGACCACCGAGGTCGGCCGCCCGGTCCGCCGGGTCAGGTCCTTCTCGAACATCGACACGTCGCCGAGGGTCGCCGACATCAGGACGAACTGCGCCTGCGGCAGCTCCAGCAGCGGGATCTGCCAGGCCCAGCCCCGGTCCTGCTCCGCGTAGAAGTGGAACTCGTCCATCACGACCTGGCCGATGTCGGCGTCCTTGCCGTCCCGCAGCGCGATCGAGGCGAGCACCTCGGCCGTGCAGCAGATCACGGGCGCGTCCGCGTTCACCGAGGCGTCGCCGGTCAGCATCCCGACGTTCTCGGTGCCGAAGATCTTGCACAGGTCGAAGAACTTCTCCGACACCAGCGCCTTGATCGGCGCCGTGTAGAAGGTCACCTGGTCGTTGGCCAGCGCCGTGAAGTGTGCCCCCGCCGCGACCAGCGACTTCCCCGAGCCGGTCGGGGTGGAGAGGATCACGTTCGCCCCGGAGACCACCTCGATCAGCGCCTCCTCCTGAGCCGGGTAGAGCGTGATGCCCTGGTCCTCCGCCCATGAGGAGAAGGCCTCGAAGAGGGCATCGGGGTCGGCGGTCGGCGGAAGACGATCGATAAGGGTCACGCCCCCATCTTGCCTGGATTCCGCCCGGATGAGGGAACCGGCCACCGGACGAAGATCACGGAGGATAGGCTGATCAGCCGACCGGTCGCGCGACCGGTCCGCCGACCGTGCGTCAGACGGGCGCCGGCGCAAGAGGAAACGGAGCGGGTACGACCATGATGGGACCGGCGCACTCGCTGTCCGGCGCGGCGGCCTGGCTCGGTGCCGGGGCGGCCGCCGCGGCGCTCGACCACCCGATGCCCTGGCCGGTTCTGGTCGTCGGCGCGCTCATCTGCGCGGGCGCCGCCCTCGCCCCCGACCTCGACCACAAGTCGGCGACCATCTCGCGCGCCTTCGGCCCGGTCTCCCGGACCCTGTGCGAGATCGTCGACAAGCTCTCGTACGCCGTCTACAAGGCCACCCGCTCCACCGCCGACCCCCGCAGGTCCGGCGGCCACCGCACGCTCACCCACACCTGGCTGTGGGCCGTCCTGATAGGGGCGGGCTGCTCGGTGGCGGCGGTCACCGGCGGGCGCTGGGCGGTCCTCGCGATCCTCTTCGTGCACCTGGTCCTCGCGGTCGAGGGCCTGCTGTGGCGGGCCGCCCGGATGTCCAGCGACGTCCTGGTCTGGCTGCTCGGCGCCACCAGCGCCTGGATCCTCGCCGGGGTCCTGGACCAGCCGGGCGGCGGGGCCGGCTGGCTCTTCACCGGGCCCGGCCAGGAGTACCTGTGGCTCGGCCTGCCGGTCGTGCTCGGCGCCCTCGTCCACGACGTCGGCGACGCCCTGACCGTCTCCGGCTGCCCGATCCTGTGGCCCATCCCGGTGGGCCGCAAGCGCTGGTACCCCATCGGCCCGCCGAAGGCCATGCGCTTCCGCGCCGGGAGCTGGGTCGAGCTGAAGGTCCTCATGCCGGTCTTCATGCTGCTCGGCGGGGTGGGCGGCGCCTCCGCCCTCGGGTACCTGTAGCCGGCCGGCCACCGGTCCGGCGGACCGGTCCACGCGCGCGGAAGGGGCCGCCCCGGTCGAACCGGGGCGGCCCCTTCCGCGCGTACGGGCGCGGTCTAGCCGTGCCAGGAGCGCCACAGGGCCGCGTACGCCCCGTCCGCCGCCACCAGCTCGTCATGGCTGCCCAGCTCGCTGATCCGGCCGCCCTCGACCACCGCGATCAGATCGGCGTCGTGCGCCGTGTGCAGCCGGTGCGCGATGGCGACGACCGTGCGCCCGTCCAGCACCTGCGCCAGCGAGCGCTCCAGGTGCCGCGCCGCGCGCGGGTCGAGCAGCGAGGTCGCCTCGTCCAGGACCAGCGTGTGCGGGTCCGCGAGCACCAGCCGGGCCAGCGCGAGCTGCTGCGCCTGCGCCGGGGTCAGGGCGAGCCCGCCCGAGCCGACCTCGGTGTCCAGGCCCTCCTCCAGCGCCCGCGCCCAGCCGTCCGCGTCCACCGCGCCCAGCGCCTCCCACAGCTCGGCGTCCGCGGCGCCCTCCCGCGCGAGCAGCAGGTTGTCGCGGAGCGAGCCGACGAAGACGTGGTGCTCCTGGTTGACCAGGGCCACGTGCTCCCGGACCCGCTCGGCGGGCATCCGGGCCAGCTCGGCGGAGCCCAGCGTGACGCTGCCCGCGCGCGGGGCGTAGATCCCCGCGAGCAGCCGGCCCAGCGTGGACTTCCCGGCGCCCGAGGGGCCCACCAGGGCCAGCCGGGTGCCCGGGGCGACGTCCATCGACACCCGGTGCAGCACGTCCACGCCCTCGCGGTAGCCGAAGCGCACCTCGTCGGCGCGGACCTGCCGCCCCTCCGGCCGCACCGAGCCGTCGCCCGGCTCCGGCTCGATCTCCCGGACGCCCACGAGGCGGCCCAGCGAGACCTGGGCGACCTGGAGCTCGTCGTACCAGCGCAGGATGATGCCGATCGGGTCCACCAGCATCTGCGCCAGCAGCGCGCCCGTGGTCAGCTGGCCCACGTCCATCCAGCCCTGGAGGACGAACACGCCGCCGATCGCGAGCACCGAGGTGATCACGATCGTGTGGGTGAGGTCCACGACCGGGAAGAGCACCGAGCGCAGGAACAGGGTGTACCGCTCCCAGCTCGTCCACTCGCCGATCCGCCGGTCCGAGAGCGCGATCCGGCGCGCGCCGAGGCGGTGCGCCTCGACCGTCCGGCCCGCGTCCACGGTCTCCGCCAGGGCGGCGGCCACCGCCGCGTACCCGGCCGCCTCCGAGCGGTACGCCGCGCCGGCCCGGCGGAAGTACCAGCGGCAGCCCACGATCAGCAGCGGTGCCGCGCACAGCAGCGCGAGGGCCAGCGGCGGGGCGGTCAGCGCGAGGCCGCCGACCAGCAGCGCCGTCCACACCACGCCGACCACGAGCTGCGGCACGGCCTCGCGCATCGCGTTGGCCAGCCGGTCGATGTCGGTGGTGATCCGGGACAGCAGGTCGCCTGTACCCGCCCGCTCCAGGACGCCCGGCGGCAGCGCCACCGAGCGCACCAGGAAGTCCTCGCGCAGATCGGCCAGCATCTCCTCGCCGAGCATCGCCCCGCGCAGCCGCACCATGCGGGTGAAGACCGTCTGGATCAGCAGCGCCACGGCGAACAGCGCCGCCGTGCGCTCCAGGTGCAGCTCGCGGGCGCCCTCGGTGAGGCGCTCGACGACGGAGCCGAGCAGATACGGCCCGGCCATCGAGGCGATCACCGCGACCGCGTTGACGGTGACGAGCAGGGCGAACGCCCCCCGGTGGCGGCGCAGCAGGTCCCGCAGGTACGCGCGGACCGTCGCCCGGCCGCCCACCGGCAGCGTGGTCGCCGACTGGGGTGCCGCCGGGTCGTACTCCGGGGGCGCCAGGCCGATCATGCCGACTCTCCTTCCAGCTCTTCCGCCAGCCGCCGGGCCAGCTTCTCGTCCAGGTCGTCTTCGAGGCCGCGTTCCCGGCCGTCGTCCCCGCCGCCTTCCCACGCGGTGAGCTCGGCTTCCGTCTCCCGGGTCACGACGGCCCGGTAGCGGGGCTCGCCCGCCAGCAGCTCGCGGTGGGTGCCCACCGCGACCGCCGCGCCCCCGTCGACCAGGACGACCCGGTCGGCGAGGTCGAGCAGCAGCGGCGAGGAGGCCAGCACCACGGTGGTGCGGCCCGCGCGCAGCTCCTTGATCCCGGCCGCCACCCGGGACTCGGTGTGCGAGTCGACCGCCGAGGTCGGCTCGTCCAGGACCAGCACCTCCGGGTCGGTGACCAGGGAGCGGGCCAGCGCGAGGCGCTGCCGCTGGCCGCCGGAGAGCGAGCGGCCGCGCTCGGTGATCCGGGTGCGCATCGGATCGCCGCCGGTGTCCACGGAGGCCTGCGCCAGGGCGTCCAGCACGTCGCCGCACTGGGCCGCGTCCAGCGCCGGGCGGGCCGCGACCGCCCCGGACGAGGGCACGTCCAGGAGCTCGCCGAGGGTGCCCGAGAGCAGCACCGGGTCCTTGTCCTGCACGAGGACCGCCGTGCGGGCGGCGGCGAGCGGCAGTTCGTCCAGGGCGACGCCGCCGAGCAGCACCGAGGCGTGGTCCTCGCCCGGCTCCGGCGGATGCCCGCCGAGCCGGTCCGCGAGCCGTCCGGCGACGTCCGGGTCGCCGCAGACCACCGCGGTGAAGCGGCCCGCCGGGGCGAGCACCCCGGTGACCGGGTCGTACAGGTCCCCGGCGGGAGCCGTCCCGGCCGCCCCGGTCCCGGCCGCTTCGGGAGCCGTCGTGCGGGTCAGGGCGAGCACCCGGGCGGCCCGCTTCGCGGAGGGGCGCGAGAAGGAGTACGCCATGGCGATCTCCTCGAAGCTGCGCAGCGGGTGGTGGGTGAGCGCCACCGCGCCGTAGACCGTGACCAGCTCGCCCACCGAGATGGTCCCGTCGAGCGCGAGGCGCGCGCCGTAGACGACGACCGTCAGCAGCAGCAGTCCGGGCAGCAGCACCTGCACGCCCGCGATCAGCGCCCACATCCGGGCGCTGTGCACGGCGGCCTCGCGGACCTCCTGGGAGGCCGCCCGGTAGCGGCGGAGGAACAGCTCCTCGCCGCCGATGCCGCGCAGCACCCGCAGTCCGGCCACGGTGTCGGAGGCCAGCTCGGTGGCCCGGCCCGCCTTCTCGCGCTGCGCGTCCGCCCGGCGGGTGGCGCGGGGGAGCAGCGGCAGCGCGGCGAGCGCGAGGACCGGCACGCCGAGCGCGACGACCACGCCGAGGTCCGGCTGGTAGAGCACCAGGCCGACGCAGACCACGACCAGGGAGACGGCGGCCGCGGCGAAGCGGGAGGCGGCCTCCACGAACCAGCCGATCTTCTCGACGTCGCCGGTGGAGACGGCGACCACCTCGCCGGCGGCGACCCGCCGGGTCAGCAGCGAGCCGAGCTCGGCGGTCTTGCGGGAGAGCAGCTGCTGCACCCGGGCGGCGGCGGTGATCCAGTTGGTCACGGCCACCCTGTGCGCCATCGTGTCGCCGAGCGCGATCGCGATGCCGAGGAGGGCGAGGAGGCCCACGCCGAGGGCGAGCCGGCCGCCGTCGCGGTCCACGACCGCCTGTACGGCGAGTCCGACGCCGATCGGCAGGCCGGCGATGCCGAGCTGGAACATCAGGCCCCAGAGCAGGCACTTCACCTGCGCGCCGAGCTGTCTGCGGCCGAGCCACAGGAGGAACGAGCCGCCCGAGCGGACGTCCGGGACCCCTGGGTCGGCGTATGGTAGATCGCGAATCTGCATGATGTCCCAGGGCTTTCGACCGGTCGCGCGGACCGGTCCGGTCGTGTCACGAACCGACCCAGGCTCGCCCCACCGGACGGTGATCGGCAATCGATTTTCCGGCGCCCGGGCACAGAACCGGCCAAGCCGGGCCCAGGCCCTCTGGACCCCGTCCGGAGGGCCGCGCTTCACTCACGGTCCATGACATCACGGAAGATCACGAGCGTGATCGGCGGCCTCACCCTCGCCGCCGGACTGCTGCTCGCCGCCCCCGCCGCGCACGCGGACGAGGCCCCGACCCCACCGGCCGAGTTCACCACCGACTGGCACGACCCGCTCACCGCCGCGCCGCCGGTCCCGACCCCCGGCACCCGCACCTGCGAAGTGACCCTCGCCGAGGCGCAGTTCCGCGACTTCACCCCGTACCGGGGCTCGTACACCCCGCCCAAGGACTGCGGCACCCGCTGGAACAAGGTCGTCCTGCGCCTCGAAGGCAAGGTCAAGGGCCGCCAGTACGACCGCCTCGGGCACCTCTCCCTCGGCGGCGTCGAGATCCTGCGCACCTCCACCCCCGAGCCCTCGCCCGACGGCATCGCCTGGGCGGTCGAGAAGGACGTCACCCGCTACCGCGACACCCTCGGCCGCCCCCAGCCGGTCGAGATGCTCATCGGCAACGTCGTGAACGAGACGTACACCGGCGTCATCGACGTCAAGGTCACGCTCACCTTCCACACCGCGCGGGGCGCCGTGAAGCCCGCCGCCGGCACCCCCGACCGGGTCCTCCCGCTCACCGGCGCCACCCTCACCACCCCGCGCAACACCGAGCGCATCCTGGCGGAGGTCTACGCCACCGGCTCCGGCGGCGGCTGCGAGGAGTTCTGGTACCTCACCGTCCCCGACGCCGCGCCCTACTCCTGCAAGGCCGCCGACGGGCCCTACCGCGAGGTCCGGATCTCGGTCGACGGACGCCTCGCGGGCATCGCCGCCCCCTACCCGCACGTCTGGACCGGCGGCTGGTCCAACCCCTTCCTCTGGTACGTGACCCCCGCCCCGCGCGCCTTCGACGTGCGGCCGGTCGTCTACGACCTCACCCCCTTCGCCGCCGTCCTCAACGACGGGCGCCCGCACCGCGTCGAGGTCGACGTCGCCGGCGTGCCCGCCGGGCAGTCCGGCTGGAGCGTCCCGGCCAACGTGCTGCTCTGGCAGGACGAGGGCCGTGCGGTCGTCACCGGCGCCCTCGACCGGCACGAGCCCGGCACCCTCCGCAACTCCGCCGTGCACACGCCCGGTTCGCCGGACGTGCTGGAGACCTCGGGCGGACACACCCTCACCGTCTCGGGCCACCTGAACACCTCGCACGGCAGGGTCGCCACCACCGTCACCCGCACCGTCGACCACCGCTCCACCCATCGCTGGGGCGCCGACGAGAATCCCGACGCCCTCACCGCGTACTGGACCGACGACGAGACCGTCACCGTCGGGCGGACCGCGACCCGCACCCACCGCGCGTACACCATGGACGGCGAGATCACCGTCGGCGCGGACGACCGGCTGCGGACCGTCCTCACCGTCGGCGACCGCGCCGCCGTCGACGTCGTCCGGGACGGCCGCCGGCTGTCCTGGTCCCGGCTCGACGACACGTACACCGGCGACGCCGCCTACACCCTCGGCGTCCCGCGCGAGCAGCGGCGCGCGGTCGGCACCAGCGCCGAGCGCTACCGGCTGTACGGCTCCGAGGGCTGCTACGACCGCTCCCTGAAGACCGTCCAGGGCACCCTCGTGGAGGACCTGCGGCGCTGCTGAGCGGATGCGGTCCGGCGCCCGAGCGGAGATCCTGGACGGGAGCACAGCCCGCCAAGGAGGCTCGGATGAGCGTGATGGACAAGCTCAAGCAGATGCTGAAAGGCCACGAGGACAAGGCCGGCCAGGGCATCGACAAGGCCGGCGACTTCGTCGACGAGAAGACCCAGGGCAAGTACAGCTCCCAGGTCGACACGGCCCAGGAGAAGCTGAAGGAGCAGCTCGGCGGGGACCGGCCGCCGCAGGACACCCCGCCGCAGTAGCGGCCCCGGCACGGCGTCCGCGCGCCGCGGGGGCGGGACCGCCCGCCCCCGCGACGCGCGCCGCCGTGCTCACGGCCGGGTCGCGCGCTCCAGCTCCAGGAGGGCGGAGTAGTAACTCCGGCCGGTGGCCCGGTCCATGCCGATCTCGCACATCCGGTTCGCCGACAGGTGCGCGTCGAACGGCCGGGCGGTCACCTCGGCGGCCTCCTTGGCCGTCGCCGACTCCGTCAGCTCCGGGTGCAGCATCCCCCGGTCGCCCGCGAAGGCGCAGCAGCTGGCGTCGAGCGGCACGACCACCTCCTCGGCGCACGCCCCGGCGAGCGCCACCAGCCGGTCCTCGTCGCCCAGATGGCGCATCGAACAGGTCGGGTGGACGACCGCGGAGCCCACCCGGTGGCGCACGTCGAGGCGCGGCAGCAGCTCGTCCGCCGCCCAGACCAGCGAGTCGAGCACGGTCAGCTCGGCGTGCAGCTCCCGGTTGTCGTCGGTCAGGTACGGCACCACCTCGTGGGCGATGCCCAGCGTGCACGAGGAGGCGTCCACCACCAGCGGCAGGCGCCCGCCCGCCGTCCAGCCCCAGGCCGCCGCCACGATCCGGTTGGCCATCACCTCGTTGCCCCGCGCGTAGCCCTTGGAGTGCCAGATCGTGGCGCAGCAGGTCCCCGCGACGTCGTCCGGGATCCACACCGGCCGCCCGGCCCGCGCGGACAGCGCCACCACCGCCTCCGGCAGCGAGGGCCCCCGGTGCCCGTCCGGATTGCCGAAGATCCGGTTGACGCACGCCGGGTAGTACACGGCGTGCGCCGAGGGGCGGTGGGTGCGCGGCAGCCGCCGGGGCGCCGCGCCCGGGATCTCGGGCAGCCACTCCGGTACGAGATCGGGCCGCACCGCCTTGCGGGCGAGCCCCGTGACGGATTCCAGCAGCCGGTCGCCGATCCGCGCGGCGGCCCCCACCGCGAGGCGGGCGGCGGCCTCCACGGCACGGAAGTCGGTGGCGGCGAGCGCCGCGATCCGCTCCTCCCGCGCGGAGTGCCGCTCGTGCCGGAACTCCTTCATCAGCGCGCCCGTGTCGATGCCGACCGGGCAGGCCAGCTTGCAGGTGGAGTCGCCCGCGCAGGTGTCCACGGCGTCGTACCCGTACGACTCCAGCAGGCTCGTCTCGACCGGGGAGCCGTCCGCCTGGCGCATCATCTCCCGGCGCAGCACGATCCGCTGGCGCGGCGTGGTCGTCAGGTCGTGGCTGGGGCAGGTCGGTTCGCAGAAGCCGCACTCGATGCACGGGTCGGCGATCGGCTCGACCGCCGGGATCGTCTTGAGGCCGCGCAGATGGGCCTGCGGGTCGCGGTCCAGCACGATCCGGGGCGCGAGCACCCCGTCGGGGTCGATGACCTCCTTGGTCCGCCACATGAGCTCGGTCGCCTTCGCCCCCCACTCCAGCTCCAGGAACGGCGCGATGTTGCGGCCGGTGGCGTGTTCGGCCTTCAGCGAGCCGTCGAAGCGCTCCACCGTCAGCTTGCAGAAGTCGTCCATGAAGGCCGCGTACCGCTCCACGTCGGCCGGGTCGGCGGCGTCGAAGGCCAGCAGGAAGTGCAGGTTGCCGTGGGCGGCGTGCCCGGCGACGGCGGCGTCGAAGCCGTGCCGCGCCTGGAGTTCCAGCAGCTCGGCGCAGGCCTCGGCCAGCCGGTCCGGCGGCACCGCGAAGTCCTCGGTGATCAGCGTCGTGCCCGAGGGGCGGGTGCCGCCGACCGCCGTCACGAAGGCCTTGCGGGCCTTCCAGTAGCCGGAGATCGTTCCCGGATCCCGGGTGAACGCGTTGGTGACCGAGCCGACCGGGGCGACCACGTCGAGTCCGGCCAGCACCCGCGCCGCCGCCTCCTCGTACGCCCGCTGCCCGGCCTCGTCGGGCGCCCGGAACTCGACCAGCAGCGCCGCCGTCTCCTTGGGCAGCTCCGCCCAGTCGGCAGGCACCCCGGGCACCTTCACCGACGCCCGCAGCGTGTTGCCGTCCATCAGCTCGACGGCGAGCGCCCCGGCCCCGTTGAAGAGCGGCACGGCCGCCGCCGCGGCGGGCAGCGAGGGGAAGAACAGCAGCGCCGTGCTGACCTCGCGGTCCAGCGGCAGCGTGTCGAAGACGACCTCCGAGATGAAGCCGAAGGTGCCCTCGGACCCGACCATCAGCCCGCGCAGGATGCCGACCGGGGTGTCCGCGTCCAGGAAGGCGTCCAGCCGGTAGCCGTTGGTGTTCTTGATGGCGTACTTGGCCCGGATCCGCGCCGTGAGCTCCGGGTCCGCCTCGATGTCCGCCTTCAGTCCCAGCAGCCCGGCGCACAGCCGGGGTTCGGCCCGCGCCAGCTCCTCGTCGGCGGCCGGGCCGGCGGTGTCCACGACCGTGCCGCTCGGCAGCACGAAGCTGAGCGAGGCGACCGTGCGGTACGAGTTCCTGGTCGTCCCCGCCGTCATGCCGGAGGCGTTGTTGGCGACCACGCCGCCGATCGTGCAGGCGATCGCGCTCGCCGGGTCGGGGCCGAGCACCCGCCCGTACGGGGCCAGCGCCGCGTTGGCCCGCACGACCGTGGTGCCGGGCCGGATCCGGGCCCGGGCGCCGTCGTCCAGCACCTCCACCCCCGACCAGTGGCGGCGCACGTCCACCAGGATGTCCTCGCCCTGCGCCTGCCCGTTGAGGCTGGTCCCGGCCGCCCGGAAGACCACCTCGCGGCCCTTGCCGTGCGCGTACGACAGGACGGCGGAGACGTCGTCGATGTCCTCGGCGACCACCACGACCTGCGGCACGAAGCGGTAGGGGCTCGCGTCCGAGGCGTACCGCACCAGGTCCGACACCGTGGACAGCACCTTGCCGGGGCCGAGCAGCGCGGCCAGCTCGTCCCGCAGGTGCTTCGGCGTGCCGCGCGCCTGGAGGTCCGGCACCCGGTCGGGCGCCGCCCGCCTCGGTGTACCGGCTCGCAGGGTCTGCGGGTTCGGCTCCAGTACGGGCATGGCCAGGGCTCCCCTCCGGCGAGGCCGTGCCCCCGGTCTCAGCAGGCGCGCCCCGGAGCTCGGTCGACCAGGGCGGACAGCAGACCTCCGAGCACCTCGCGCTGTTCGACGGTCAGTGGGGCCAGCATGTCCTCTGCGGCGGCGCGGCGCGCGCTGCGCAGCTCCCTCAGCGTGTCGCGGCCGGCCTCGGTGAGCTCGATCCGGATCACCCGGCGGTTGCTCGGATCGGGCACCCTGCGCACCCGCCCGGCCGCCTCCAGAGCGTCGACGAGGCTGGTCACGGCCCGGGGGACCACTTCGAGCCGGGCCGCGAGGTCCGCCATCCGGGGCGGCTCCTCGTAGTGCGCGACGGTCCGCAGCAGGCGGAACTGGGCGGGGGTGATGCCGACCGGCTCCATGTACCCCTTGTGGGCGCGCTGGAGCCGGCGGGTGAGCCGGAGCAGCTGCTCCGCGAGGAGGCCGTCGGGGTCGGGCGCGCGATCGGGGGCGTGGCCGGCGGCGCGATCGGGGGTGCTCATACGGGAATGCTAGCAAGACGAAGTTCATTGTGAGTATAGGTAACAATGAGCTATGCTCCGAAATGCTCGCCCCCATCCGCAGTCCCCGTCGGCAGTCCATCCGTAGTCCCCAACCGCGGTCCTCATAGCCCTCCGCGGCCCCCCGTAGCCCCTCTGCCATCGAACCCTCGTAGGAGCCCATGCGTACGCACGACGAGTCCACCTGGACGCCTCCCGCCCGAGAACCGGGCCACCCGCAGGAGCCCGCGCAGCTGCGCCGCATCCTGCGCCTCTTCCGCCCCTACCGGGGCCGTCTCGCCGTCGTCGGCCTGCTGGTCGGCGCGTCGTCCCTCGTCTCCATCGCCTCGCCCTTCCTCCTGAAGGAGATCCTGGACACCGCGATACCGCAGGGCCGCACCGGGCTGCTCAGCCTGCTCGCGCTCGGCATGATCGTCACCGCCGTGACCTCGGGCGTCTTCGGCGTGCTCCAGACCCTGATCTCCACCACCGTCGGCCAGCGCGTCATGCACGACCTGCGCACCGGCGTCTACGCCCAGCTCCAGCGGATGCCGCTGGCCTTCTTCACCCGGACCCGCACCGGCGAGGTCCAGTCGCGGATCGCGAACGACATTGGCGGGATGCAGGCGACGGTCACCTCGACCGCCACCTCCCTGGTCTCCAACCTCACCGCCGTCGTCGCCACCGTCGTCGCCATGCTCGCGCTCGACTGGCGGCTCACCCTGGTCTCCCTGCTCCTGCTGCCGGTCTTCGTCTGGATCAGCCGCCGGGTCGGGCGCGAGCGCAAACGGATCACCACCCAGCGGCAGAAGCAGATGGCCGCCATGGCCGCGACCGTCACGGAGTCCCTCTCCGTCAGCGGCATCCTGCTCGGCCGCACCATGGGCCGCGCCGACTCGCTCACCCGGTCCTTCGCCGAGGAGTCCGAGCGCCTCGTCGACCTCGAAGTGCGCTCCTCCATGGCCGGACGCTGGCGGATGTCCACCATCGGCATCGTCATGGCCGCCATGCCCGCGCTCATCTACTGGGCCGCGGGGCTCGCCCTCCAGGCCGGCGGTCCCGACGTCTCCCTCGGCACCCTCGTCGCCTTCGTCTCGCTCCAGCAGGGCCTGTTCCGGCCCGCCGTGAGCCTGCTGTCGACCGGGGTGCAGATCCAGACCTCGCTCGCGCTCTTCCAGCGCATCTTCGAGTACCTCGACCTGCCCGTCGAGATCACCGAGCCCGCCGAGCCGGTCCGCCCGGCGAAGACCGAGGGCGAGGTCGTCTTCGAGAAGGTCGGCTTCCGCTACGACCCCGAGGGCGAGGGCCGCCCCACCCTCGACGGCATCGACCTCACCGTCCCCGCCGGCGGCAGCCTCGCCGTCGTCGGCCCCACCGGCTCCGGCAAGTCCACCCTCAGCTATCTCGTGCCCCGGCTCTACGACGTCACCGAGGGCCGCGTCACCCTGGACGGCACCGACGTCCGGGACCTCGGCTTCGACAGCCTGGCCCGGGCCGTCGGCGTGGTCTCCCAGGAGACCTACCTCTTCCACGCCTCCGTCGCGGACAACCTGCGCTTCGCCAAGCCCGACGCCACCGACGAGGAGATCGAGGCCGCCGCCCGCGCCGCCCAGATCCACGACCACATCGCCTCGCTGCCCCAGGGCTACGACACCCTCGTCGGCGAGCGCGGCTACCGCTTCTCCGGCGGCGAGAAGCAGCGGCTCGCCATCGCCCGCACCATCCTGCGCGACCCGCCCGTGCTGATCCTCGACGAGGCGACCAGCGCGCTCGACACCCGTACCGAGCACGCCGTCCAGCAGGCCATCGACGCCCTCTCCGCCGGCCGCACCACCATCACCATCGCCCACCGGCTGTCCACCGTCCGCGACGCCGACCAGATCGTCGTCCTGGAGGCCGGGCGGATCGCCGAGCGCGGCACCCACGACGAGCTCCTCGCCCGGGACGGGCGGTACGCGGCCCTGGTGCGCCGGGACGAACACGCGAACGTGGGATCGGGTGTTCCCCAGAACGTGTGATCGTGCCGGTTTTCCTTGTCCGCCACCCGAACGGCGGCACATGATGACGGAGCGCGCACGACGGGCTGCAGACCGCGACCGCGTAGTCCCACAGAAAGCTCTGTACGAGGAGAAGCACCACCATGAACGTCATCACCAACCTGCTCGCCGGCGTCCTCCACTTCCTGGGCTGGCTCGTCTGACCGGTACGCCCGGCAGGAAAGCGGCGCCGTCGGTTCCCCGTCCCAGGGGGCCGGCGGCGCCGCCGCGTGTCCGGCGCTCCCCGGATTCGCCCGCGCACCGGGTTAGCGTGCGCCCATGACGTACCGGTCCTGGCAGCCCGAGCGCCGTCGCCGCCGCACCCGCCTCACCCGGCGCGGCCGACTCGCGCTCCTCCTGGGCGCCGTCCTCGCCGTCGCCGCCGCCGTCACCGTGCCCCTGCTGCTCGGCGGCCAGGAGCGGCCCGCGCCCGAGAAGCAGCGCACCCTGCTCATCCCGGAGGGCTGGCGGGCCGGCGAGGTGTACGCGGCCGTCGACCGCTCGCTCGGCCTGCCCACGGGCACCACCCGGACCGCCGCGCGCGCGAAGGCCACCGGCCTCGCGCTGCCGCCGGCGGCCGGGGGCAACCCCGAGGGATATCTGTTCCCGGCGACGTACCCGGTGGTGAAGGCCACCACCCCGCAGGGCCTGCTGCGCTACATGGTGGACACGGCGGGCCGGCGCTTCGCCGGCGACCGCGTCACCGAGGGCGCCCGGAGGCACGGGATGAGCGTCCACCAGACCGTGATCGTCGCGAGCATCGTGCAGGCCGAGGCCGACAGCGCCGAGGACATGGCGAAGGTGGCACGGGTCGTCTACAACCGGCTCGGCCGGGGCATGGCGCTCCAGATGGACTCCACCATCAACTACGCCCTGGGCCGCGACACCGTGGACACCACCCACCAGGACACCCGCATCGACAGCCCGTACAACACCTACGAGCGCCGGGGCCTGCCCCCGTCACCCATCGGGAACCCGGGAGACGCGGCGATGGCGGCGGCGCTCGACCCGGCCGACGGCGACTGGCTCTACTTCGTGACCGTGCGGCACGGCGACACCCGTTTCACCGCGAGCTACCCGGAACACCAGGCGAACGTGGCCGAGTTCAACGCGCGGCGGCGGGCAGCGGGGCCCGCGTGAGCAGCCGCCGGATCTCGGCGACCGCCGCCCGCCCGGCCCGGTTGGCGCCGATGGTGGAGGCGGACGGGCCGTAGCCGACCAGGTGGACGCGCTCGTCGCGGACCGCCCGGGTGCCCTCCACCCGGATGCCGCCGCCCGGCTCGCGCAGCCGCAGCGGGGCGAGGTGGTCGATGGCGGCACGGAAGCCGGTCGCCCACAGGATCACGTCCGCCTCGACGGTCCGCCCGTCGTCCCAGGCCACACCGGTCGGGGTGATCCGGTCGAACATCGGCAGCCGGTCCAGGACCCCGCCCTCGCGCGCGGCCCGGACGGCGTCGTCGAGCGGCAGCCCGGTGACGGAGACGACGCTCTGCGGGGGCAGCCCGCGCCGCACCCGCTCCTCCACCATCGCGACCGCCGCCCGCCCCTCCGCCTCGCCGAACGGGCCCTCGCGGAAGACCGGTTCGCGCCGGGTCACCCAGGTGGTCTCGGCGGCGACCCCGGCGATCTCCATCAGGTGCTGGGTGCCGGACGCCCCGCCGCCGACCACGATCACCCGCTGCCCGGCGAAGGGCTCCGGCCCCGGGTACCGCGCGGTGTGCAGCTGGCGGCCCCGGAAGGTCTCCTGCCCCGGGTAGCGCGGCCAGAAGGGGCGGTCCCAGGTGCCGGTGGCGTTGATCAGCGCGCGGGTCGCGTAGACGCCCTCGGAGGTCTCGACCCGCAGCCGCCCGCCCTCGCCCTCGCGGACGGCCGACACCTCGACCGGACGGTGCACCCGCAGGCCGAAGGTCTCCTCGTAGTCGGCGAAGTAGCCGCCGATCACCTCCGAGGAGGGGCGCCCCGGATCGGCTCCGGTCAGCTCCTTGCCGGGCAGCGCGTGCATCCCGTGCACCTTGCCGTACGTGAGCGAGGGCCAGCGGAACTGCCAGGCACCGCCCGGGCGCGGGGCGTGGTCGAGGACCACGAAGTCCCGGTCGGGCTCGTACCCGGCGCGCCGCAGGTGGTAGGCGGCGGACAGCCCCGCCTGCCCGGCGCCGACGACGACCACGTCCACTTCGTGTACCCCGAAACCGTTCACGATTCCACCAACCGTGCGCGGCGGTCCCTTCTTCCCGGGGCCTACCGCCCGTTCGCCGCGGTCACCCCGAGCAGGGGCGGGGCGGGCGCGGCGGCCAGCAGCCCGCGCGCCGCGAGCTCCGGCGTCACGCCCTCCCCGAACCAGTACGCCTCCTCCAGATGCGGATAGCCCGACAGCACGAAGTGCTCGATCCCCAGGTCGTGGTACTCCTCGATCCGGTCGGCCACGTCCGCGTGGCTGCCGACCAGCGCCGTCCCGGCCCCGCCGCGCACCAGACCCACGCCCGCCCACAGGTTCGGCGCGATCTCCAGCCGGTCCCGGTCGAGCGTGCCGCCGCCGTGCAGCGCCAGCATCCGCCGCTGCCCCACCGACTCGCTGCGCCCCAGGGCCGCCTGCGCCGTGGCCACCGCCTCCGGGTCCAGATCGGCGAGCAGCCGTTCCGCCGTCGCCCACGCCTCGCGCGAGGAGTCGCGGGAGATGGTGTGCAGCCGGATGCCGAAGCGGACCTCGCGGCCCCGCTCCTGGGCGAGCCGGCGGATCCAGTCGATCTTCTCCTTGACCTGCCAGGGCGGCTCGCCCCAGGTCAGGTAGACGTCCGCGTGCTCGGCGGCGACCGGGCCGGCCGCGGCGGACGAGCCGCCGAAGAAGATCTCCGGCAGCGGGTCCGGCGGCAGCGCGGTCAGCCCGCCCGCCACCTGGTAGTGCGTGCCGTCGAAGTCGTACGGCCGCCCGCCCCACACCCCGCGCACCACCCGCAGGAACTCGGCCGTCCGCTCATAGCGCCGGTCGTGGTCGAGGAAGTCGCCGTACCGCCGCTGCTCGGCCGAGTCGCCGCCGGTCACCACGTTGAGCAGCAGCCGCCCATGGGTGATCCGCTGGTACGTGGCCGCCATCTGCGCGGCCAGCACGGGCGAGACCACCCCGGGCCGGAACGCGACCAGGAACTTCAGCCGCTCGGTGTGCTGGGCGAGCGCGACGGTGGTCAGCCACGCGTCCTCGCACCAGGTGCCGGTAGGTGTGAGCACCGCCTCGAAGCCGAGCCGCTCGGCCGCCTTCGCGATCTGGGCCAGGTACTCGATGTCCGGGGCCCGCACCCCGCTCGCGGCGCGGGTGCGGCCGATGCCGCCGTCGCCGTACACATGCCGGTCGACGAGGGTGCGGCCGTCGCCGCCGGTCGGCAGGAACCAGTGGAGGTGGACGGTCATCGGGAACTGCCTTTCCGGGAAGGGGAGCGAGGGAGGGGCTGGGGCTGGGGCTGGAAGGGCTGGGGGAGGAGCGGGAAGGCGGTGGCGGGCCGGGCGCGCGCCCGGACGTCGCTCAGGCGGCCCGAAGGGCGCCGTGCCGCCCCTCCCCGCCCTCGCTGCCCGCCCCGGCGACCTCGGCGAGCAGTCGGGCGCGCAGGGCGGCGACGGCGGGATCGGCGGAGCCGCGGGCCCGGTGCGGGCTGACCGCCGTGTCGTACACGAGCGCCCCGTCCCGCAGCACGAGCACCCGGTCCGCGAGGAGCAGCGCCGCGTCGACGTCCCGGCAGGCCAGCAGTACGGTGCAGCCGCGCCGCCGCCACGCCTCGCCGACCAGCCGCAGCGCCCGGGTCCGGGCCGCCGGGTCGAGGGACGCGAACGGCTCGTCGAGCAGCAGCAGATCGGACTCCCCGCCCAACACCCGTACCAGAGAGGCATGTCGGCCCGGAGCGCGCCACACCCGCCGCCAGGGCCCGGCGGGCGGCTGCTGGGGCGCGAGGGTCCGGCGCCGGGGGACCAGCACGGTGCCGCTGACCTCCCGGTCGAGCCCGGCGAGCACGCGCAGCAGCGTGGACTTGCCGGAGCCGGGCGGCCCGAGCAGGACGGTGAACTGCCCGGCGGCCAGGCTCAGATCGAGTCCGTCCACGACGGTCCGGCCGTCGAAGGAACGGGTCAGACCGCGGACGGTGACGGACCGGCGCAGATCGCTCGCCATGGCGGGGAGCCTTTCGGGAGTGCGGACGGCTGGGGCCGACGCCGCCCGGGCGGCCCGGGGGTGCGCGTCGGAACCCGCGGACCCGGGAGGGCCGGCGGGACGCCGAGGACGCCCACGGCGCCGAAGGGGCCCGCGAGAGAGGATGCGGGGGTAAGGAGAGGAGAGGGAGAGGGAGCGTCAGCAGCCGCGACGACACGCGGCGGAGGCCACCCGCAGCAGGTCGATGTGACCGCGCGTGGTGAGCAGGGCTGTACGCAACATGGCGCGAACGTAGCGAGCCCTCCCGTACCGGGTCAACGGTGTCTCGGAGCGTGGACGGGCGGTCCCGGCCCGTGAACGGCAGGATGGGTCCATGCCCTTCACGACCACGGTCCTCAGCATCACCACTGGCTCCGAGGAGACCGTCACCGACCTGACCAGCCGCTGCGAGGACTTCCTCGCCCGCACCGCCCAGGGCGCCGACGGCCTCCTCAACCTCTTCGTGCCGCACGCCACCGCGGGCCTCGCCGTCCTGGAGACCGGCGCGGGCAGCGACGACGACCTCCTCGCCGCCCTTCACCACCTGCTGCCCGCCGACGACCGCTGGCAGCACCGCCACGGCTCCCCGGGCCACGGCCGCGACCACGTCCTCCCCGCCCTGGTCCCCCCGCACGCGACCCTCCCGGTCCTCGGGGGCCGACTGGAGCTGGGCACCTGGCAGTCGGTCTGCCTGGTCGACACGAACCGCGACAACCCGGTCCGCCAGGTCCGGCTCAGCTTCCTGAGCTGAGCGGGGGGGAGGGCGGTCGGGTGGTGGGTCGGCTCCGCCGGGAAGGGCCTTGCTAGGGTCCGAGGGATCCATCGGATCGACGGGATCCACGGGGTCTCGGGATTCACGGGATTCACGGGATCCACGGGGTCTCGGGAGTCACGGGATCCACACGATCCACGGGGTCTCGGGATTCACGGGATCTCGGGATCGACGGTTTCCACGGGAACGGCGCGGGCAAGGGGAGGCGGGCGGGCGATGACGCCTGAGGAGCAGAGACTGATCATGGACCTGGCGATCGGGCTGGGCGACGGTCCGAAGCGCCCGCTCTCCGACGTGCTCGACCACTTCGGCGAGCCGGACGGCGCGGTGCTGGCGCTCCGGCTGCTGGAGGACGCCGTCGCGCGCCGGGACGCCGACGACCTGGAGATGGCCTTCCTCCTCCGCCACGTCGCCGGCGCCCCGATCGAGGACGTCAAGGACATCTACGCCGCGCTGTTCCCCGCCGAATGGCACCACGAGCACGAGGACATCGTGACCGCGCTCGGCCGCCTCCGCTCACCCGAGACGGTCCCGACCATGGTCCTGGCGGCCCGCTGGGTCCCCGAGGGGCTGGCCTGGGACGACAACCGCGCGCTCGCGGTGAAGGCGATCTGGGCCCTCGGCGCCATCCCCGGCCCCGAGGCCCGGCAGGCCCTCGAAGACCTGCGGGACGCCGAGAACGCGATCATCCGGGAGAACGCCCGCCACCAGCTCGCCCGCCGCGGCGCGCGCTGACGGCCGCGTACCGGGCGGCGGCTACGGGAGTGCCTGCGCCGGGACGGCCGGGAGCGGGCCCCGAAGCGCCTCGCGCTCCTCGTCGGGGAGGGTCATCGACTCGGCGAGCACGGCGGCGAACGCGCCCACACGCGCCGCCTCGACGTCGGCGGGGAAGACCCAGCGGATGTTCTCGTCCCGGGTGATGAGGTCGATCACGGCCCGCTCGCCCTTCTCGCGCGCTTGTGTCGCCCGCACGTACCGCACGAGCCCGAGCGGCACGTCCTCGCGGACCTCGGCCTCCTCCAGGAACGTGTTCGTCCGCGCCATCAGGACCCGCCGGTCCGTCACCGCCACCAGCGGCTTCGCCGCCGTCCTGTCCCGCGCCGCCGCCAGCTTCTCCTTCGCCCCGCCGACCAGCGCCGAGAGCGGACCGACGGCGTCGAGCTGGTCGGGGAAGCCGAGCACGCGCAGCACCTCGCCCTCCTCCAACAGCCAGCGCAGCAGGCGGAGATACGGCGCCGGGTCGAGCGAATCGGGCGCGCAGAGCACGTCCGGGTCCGCGAGCGGAGGGGCGGGCGCGCGGAGGGCGTCGGCCAGCGGCTCCATCGTCTCCAGCAGGCGCGCCGAGACCTCGCGCGCCGCCTTCACCTCCTTGCGCCGCCCCGGCAGCGGCCACGCGTCGGGCCCCGGCAGCTCGGCGGCGATCCGCAGCTCCCGCGTCAGGGCGCCGACGAGCCCCGCCGCCTCGGCGAGCGCGGCGTCGAAGCCCGCACGCGTGTCGCGCGCGATGACCTCGGCGTACTGCGCCTCCGCCGCGTCCTGGTGTCCCGCGGCCCGCGCCCTCGCGGCGCGCAGCGCGTGGTAGCCGGTCCACGCCTTGAGCGACGACAGCAGGGCGTGGGCGTCGAACGCGACGGCCTCCGCGTTCGCCCGCAGGTACGCGCGGTGGTCCTGGGTGCCCGCCCGGCCGAGCTGCCGGACGTGGTCCCGGACGTTTCCCTGGTACAGGTCGAGCTGCTTCTGCAGCGCCGCCCCCGAGCCCGCGACGTCGTCCCACAGCGAGGTCGGGACCGACTCGATCTCCCGCGCCTGCTCGACCGCGCGGTCGACGGAGGCGACGAGCCCCGTCAGCTCGGCCCACTGGTCCTTGCGGACGGCGGCGAGGACCTGGTTCGTCACCGTCAGATTGGTCCTGACGAGCCCCGAGACCTCGTTCAGCATGAGCTGGAGCCCGACCATCGCGAGCGCCGGCCCGATCGACGCGGCGGTCCGCGCCTTGCTCACCGCGCTGACGGGGTGGAAGCGGGCGGCGGCCACGATCCGGCCGGGGAACATCACCGCTCCGAGGTTCGCGCCGTCCTTGACCGCCAGCGTCGCGCCGCTGTTCAGCAGGGCCTGGGCGGCCGCGCCGATCCGGTAGAGCCCCTGGACGCCCGCGTAGGCGTTGCCCAGGTTGCCGGCGACGGTCGCCGCGTTCCCGAGGGACGCGAGCACCTCCGAGATCCGCTGCCGGTCGACGGCCGGCACGATCCCGAAGTCGATCAGATCGGGCCTGAGTTCCGCCGGGACCTCACCGGCGACGACCGCCACGCCCGGCAGCAGCTCCACGAGCACCGTCGCCGCCTCGGTGTCCGTCGACGCCTCCGTAGGGCCGATGGCCGTGTCGTCCCGCATGTGAAGTCCTCCCCGAGCGCGCGACGGCGGGGCGGCGTGTGCCGCGGTCCCCGCGTCGATCGCCGAAGTCTACGGCGGGGGAGGTCACTTCGCCGGGTCGATCGTGACCTTCACGTGCTTCATCAGGGGCTGGTCGCTCTGGGTGCTGTAGTCCTCCAGGGCGCACAGGACGTTCATCTCCGGCATGTAGCCCGCCGCGCAGCCCCGGGGGATGTCGTACGGGACGGCCAGATAGCCGGTGAGGGTGCGGTGGGCGCCGGTCCGGGAGGTGCTCGTGATGTCGACCGGGGCGAGGTCCCCGATACCGCGTGCGCGCATGTCCGCGCGGTTCATGAAGACCAGCGTGCGCAGGTTCCTGATGCCTCGGTAGCGGTCGTCGGCGGAGTAGACCGTGGTGTTCCACTGGTCGTGCGAGCGCATCGTGCCCAGGGCCAGCGTGCCGGGCGCCGGGACCACGTCGGGCAGCGGCGCCGTGGAGAACTCGGCGCGGCCGGACGGGGTGAGGAAGACCAGTTCGCGCGCGGGCTGCCGGATGCGGAAGCCCAGCGGCAGCCGCACCCGGCGGTTGAAGTCCTCGAAGCCGTCCAGGACGCGGGCCATCGTGTCCCGGACCCGGTCGTAGTCCTCCACGTACCACTCCCACGGCGTGGCGCTGTCCGGCAGCGTCGCGCGCGCCAGGCCGGCGATGATCGCCGGCTCGGAGAGCAGGTGCGGCGAGGCGGGCCGCTTCATGCCGACCGACAGGTGCACCATGCTCATCGAGTCCTCGACGGACGTCGACTGGACCCCCTTGCGCTGGTGGTCCTTCTCGGTGCGGCCCAGGCACGGCAGGATCAGCGCCCGCCGCCCGTGCACCACATGGCTGCGGTTCAGCTTCGTGCTCACCTGCACGGTGAGCTCGCAGGCGCGCAGTGCCTCGTACGTGTAGGGGGTGTCCGGCGCGGCCAGCGCGAAGTTGCCGCCCATGCCGACGAAGACCCGCACCTCACCCGCGCGCATCGCCTTGATCGTCCGCACGGTGTCCAGGCCGTGCGCCCGGGGCGGGTCGATCCCGCAGACCTCGGCCAGCCGGTCCAGGAACGCCTCGCCCGGCCGGTGGTCGATGCCGCAGGTGCGGTTGCCCTGCACGTTGCTGTGCCCGCGCACGGGGGAGGGACCGGCGCCCTCCCGGCCCAGGTTCCCCCGGAGCAGCAGCAGGTTGACGATCTCGCGGACGGTGTCCACGCCGTGCTCGTGCTGGGTGACCCCGAGGCACCAGCTGACGATCGACCGGTCCGCCTCCCCGTACACCCGCGCCGCCGCCAGGATCTCGGCCCGGCCCAGCCCCGACTGGGTCTCCAGCTCCTCCCACGGCGTCGCCTCGCACAGCGCCCGGTACTCCTCGAAGCCCGCCGTGTACCGCTCGATGAACTCCCGGTCCAGGGCACGCGGATCCGTCGCCGACTGCTCCAGCACCGCCTTCGCCATCCCCCGCACCAGCGCCATGTCGCCGCCGATGCGCGGCTGGAGGGTGAGGGTCCCGGTCCGCGTCGCGTGGAAGGTGGCCATGTCCTTGAAGTCGTGCGGGATGATCGCGCGCCCCGCCGCCGCCTCCACCAGCGGGTTGACGTGCACGATCCGCGCGCCCCGCCGGTACGCCCCGGCGAGCGCGGTCAGCATCCGAGGCGCGTTCGACGCCGCGTTCACCCCCATGACGAACAGCGCGTCCGCCGACTCCCAGTCCTTCAGGTCCACGGTCCCCTTGCCGGTGCCCAGTGACGCCGTCAGGGCCCGGCCGCTGGCCTCGTGGCACATGTTGGAGCAGTCGGGCAGGTTGTTCGTGCCGAACTCCCGGGCCATCAGCTGGTAGAGGAACGTCGCCTCGTTCCCGAGCCGCCCCGAGGTGTAGAACGCGGCCCGGTCCGGGCCGTCCAGCGCCCGCAGCGCCTCTCCCACGAGCGCGAAGGCGTCCTTCCAGGCGATCGGAACATAGTGGTCCGACTCCGGGTCGTAGACCATCGGCTCGGTCAGCCGGCCCTGGTTCTCCAGGTCGTGGTCCGTCCATCCGGCCAGCTCGGTCACCGTGTGCGCGGCGAAGAACTCGCGCCCGACCCGCTTGCGGGTCATCTCCCACGTGACGTGCTTGATGCCGTTCTCGCAGATGTCGAGGTGCAGCCCCTTGGTGTCGTCCGGCCACGCGCAGCCGGGACAGTCGAAGCCGCCGTCCTCGTGGTTCATCCGCAGCACCGCCCGCGGCCCCTCCAGCGGCAGCGCCCCCTCGCGCGCCATGAACCGCGTCACGCTGTCCGCCGCGCCCCAGCCGGCCGCCGGATGGCGGTACGGGCGGAATTCCGGCTTCCCGCGCGGCACGGGGCCCACCCGGTGGCCCCGGGCCGCGGCCTCACCGGCACCGTCTTCCTGCGCGTCGCTGGTCATCGTTCTCACCCTTCGCGGGGGCCGCGGGGACTGGGCCGGACGGGAGGGCCGTACCCTCCGGCAGGCTAATTCCGGCCCGGTGCCGCCGCCACGCGAGCGCATCCATGGGGCACGGTGGTGCCGAAGACCATGTACAGGGCGCGTGCGCCGCGCCACGGGAACCGCCGGAACGGATCAGCGCATGGACGACACACCCGCCCCCGCCCCCGCCCGCGCGGCCGTGCCCGCGTCCGAGGGCCCCCGCTGCCTGGTCACCGGCGCCAGCGGCTACATCGGCGGCCGGCTCGTGCCGGAGCTGCTCGCCGCCGGTTACCGCGTGCGGTGCCTGGCCCGCCATCCGGACCGGCTCCGCGACTTCCCCTGGGCGGGCCGGGTCGAGATCGCCCGTGGGGACGTCACCGACGCCATGAGCCTCCGGGCCGCCTTCGGACGGGCCGGAGCCGGCGAGGACTGGGACGGGGGCGGCGGGGGCGGGGGCGGGGACGGGAGCGGAGACGGAGACGGCGACCGGGACGGGGGCGGTCCCGGCGACGTCGACATCGCCTACTACCTCGTCCACTCCATGGCCTCGACCGACCGCTTCGAGGACACCGACCGCCTCGCCGCCCGCACCTTCGCCGCCGAGGCGGCGGCCGCAGGCGTGGGGCGCGTCGTCTACCTCGGCGGGCTCGCCCCGCGCGGGGTCCCGGACGCCGGGCTCTCCCCGCACATGCGGTCCCGCACCGAGGTGGGCCGCATCCTCCTCGGCTCCGGCGTGCCCACCACCGTCCTGCGCGCCGCCGTCGTCATCGGCTCCGGCTCGGCCTCCTTCGAGATGCTGCGCTATCTCACCGAACGCCTTCCGGTCATGGTCACCCCGAGCTGGGTCGGCAGCCGGGTCCAGCCCATCGCCGTCCGCGACGTCCTGCGCTACCTGGTGGGCGCCGCCGCCATGCCCCCGGACGTCAGCCGCGCCTTCGACATCGGCGGACCCGACGTCCTCACGTACCGCGAGATGATGGAGCGGTACGCGGCGGTCGCCAGGCTCCGGCACCGCCTCATCGTGCCGGTGCCCATGCTCACGCCCCGGCTGTCCAGCCACTGGATCGGGCTCGTCACCCCCGTCCCCAGGGCCCTCGCCCGGCCCCTCGCCGAATCGCTGCGGCACGAGGTCGTGTGCGCCGAGAACGACATCGCGCGGTACGTGCCGGATGGCCCCGGCGAGCCCATCCCCTTCGACGAGTCCCTCCGGCTCGCCCTGCGCCGGGTCCGGGACGCCCGCGTGGACACCCGCTGGTCCTCCGCCTCGACACCAGGCGCGCCGAGCGACCCGCTGCCGACCGACCCCGACTGGGCCGGCGGCAGCCTGTACACCGACGCCCGCGAGCGGACCGTCCACGCCGGCCCCGAGGCGCTGTGGCGGGTCGTCGAGGGCGTCGGCGGCGAGAACGGCTGGTACTCGTTCCCGCTGGCCTGGGCCGTACGCGGCTGGGCCGACCGGCTCTCCGGGGGCGTCGGGCTGCGCCGGGGGCGCCGGGACGCGGCGCACCTGCGGGTCGGCGACGCGCTGGACTTCTGGCGGGTCGAGGAGGTCGACCGGGGCCGGCTGCTGCGGCTCCGGGCCGAGATGCGCCTCCCGGGGCTGGCCTGGCTGGAAATGGGCGTGGAACGCGACGAGCACGGCCGCACCGTCTACCGGCAGCGCGCCCTCTTCCACCCCCGCGGCCTCGCCGGGCACGCCTACTGGTGGAGCGTCGCCCCCTTCCACGCCGTCGTCTTCGGCGGCATGGCCCGCAACATCGCCCGCACCGCCGAGGCCGAGTCCGGGGCCGAGCCCGATGCCGATGGCGGCGGCGACCGGAGCGGGAACGGGGTCGGGGCCGGGAACAGGGCCGGGGGCGCCGGGACCTGAGGCCGACGGGCGGCGGCCCCGCCCCGTCCTCGCCCGCCCCCGCCGCCCGTCCGCCCCCGTCACCCGTCCGCCCCGCTCATCCCGCCAGCATCGCCTCCAGCGTCACGAACGGGTCCGACAGCCGCGCCAGGCCGTACGCGCTCTCGTACGCCCCGTCGCCGATCTGCCGCCGTGCCGCCTCCTCGGCCCGCTGCCGCAGCGGCAGCAGCTCCGGGGTGCCCCGCTGCGGGTGCCCGACCATCTCCCAGAACACCATGCCCGCCCCGTACGCCACCGCCGCGTCCTCGCCCCGCTCCAGCGCCGCCAGCGCCACCGCCAGCAGGTCGAGGCCCAGGCCGAGGCCGAAGGCGTCGCCGATCAGGCGCTTGCCGCGCAGCATCGCCCGGGAGTGCGCGACGGCGTCGGCGGCCCGCTCCTCCATCAGCGCTATCACCGCGAGCTGGTACTCGGTGTACGAGCGCGTCCAGTGCTCGCCCGCCGCGAGGGAGTCGTCCCGCAGCGTCTCCGCCTCGGCGCGGGCCGTGCCGAGGGAGCCGGAGGCGGTCAGGGCGAACACCCGCACCAGCCGGCAGCGCGCCACCGCCGCCTCGCCGCCGCGCGGCCCGGCCAGGGCCTCGTCGGCGACGGCCAGCGCGTTGTGCGGCCGGCCGCGCAGCAGCATCACCAGGCCCCGGAGGTACGCGGCGTCGGCCAGCAGGGTCGGGTCCCCGGCCCGTACGGCCTCCTCGTCCGCCCGCCCGGCCAGCCGTGCCGCCGTGTCGTACTCGCCGCGCAGGCTGCGCACCACGCCCAGCGCCCAGCACAGCTTCGCCATCACGGCGGGGGGCCCGGAGACCAGTTGCAGGCACTCCTCCAAGTAGTGCGAGGCCTCGTGCAGATGCCCCGAGCAGGCCCAGAAGAAGCCGGCCGCCCCGGCCAGTTCGGCGGCCCGGTGCGGGTCGGTCGCCAGCAGGTGCTCCAGCGCGGTGCTCAGGTCGCCGTAGTGCGCGGTCAGCCGCGCGGCGGCGTCCGTCTGCCCGGGGCCCCACCACGCGCGCTCGGCGGCCAGCGCCCGCTGGTGGAAGTGCCGGGCGTGCCGGTCGGCCGTCGTCCGCGTCTCGCCGAGCTCCGCCAGCCACAGGGCGCCGTACTCACGGACCGTGTCGTACACGTGCACCCGCCCGCCCGCGAGCGTGATCACGCTCTTGCGGGCCAGCCCGTCGAGCGCCCGCGCCAGCGCCGGCCCGGTCAGCGGCCCGCCGGCGCAGACCAGGGTCACGTCGTCCACGGTGGCGCCCGAGCGGAACACCGACAGCCGCGCCCACAGCAGGCGTTCGGGAGGCGTGCACAGCTCGTGGCTCCAGCCGATGGTGGTGCGCAGCGCCTGGTGCCGCGCGGGCCGCACCGTGCTGTCGGGGCCTTCGGCGAGCGCGAGCCGGCCGCGCAGCAGCCGGGCCATCGCCGGCACCGGCCGGTCCCGCAGCCGGGCGGCGGCGAGCTCCAGGGCCAGCGGCACGCCCTCCAGCCAGCGGCACACCTCGGCCGCCGCGACCAGGTCCTCGGGCCGCGTCCACCGGACGCCGACGGCCTCGGCCCGCAGCCTGAACAGGTCCATCGCCTCGGAGTCGGGCGCCAGCGGGCCGACGGGGACAACCGTCTCGCCGGCCGTGCCCAGCGGTTCGCGGCTGGTCGCCAGCACGACGAGGGCGGGGCAGCGGTCCAGGAGCAGCTCGACCAGCGCCCGGCAGGCGGTCAGCACGTGCTCGCAGGAGTCCAGCACCAGCAGGACGCGGCGGTCGCCGATCCAGTCGGCCAGCGTGTCCGCCGGATCGCCGGGGGAGTGGTCCGAGAGACCACACGCGTCGGCGACCAGGGAGGTCACGAGCGCGGGACCGCTCAACGACCAGAGCGGTACCCAGTGCACCCCCGCCCGCTCCCGTTCCCGTTCCCGGTCCCCTTCCTCCGCCGCGACCCGGGCGGCGAGGCGGGACTTGCCGATGCCGCCCATGCCCACCAGCGTCACGAGCCGGCGGGTGCGCAGCAGGGCGGTGATCTCCCCGATGGCCCGTTCCCGGCCGACGAACGGCCCGCTCTCCGGCGGCGTCCAACTCTCCATGCCCGCATTCTGGAGCAGGAGAGGCACCCTTCCGACCAGGAACGGCGAAGAACCGGTCGGTTCCGGCCGAGTGCATCCGGGGCGCCACGCCGGGGCGAAGACGGACACGGGGGGCCGCGAGCGGTACCCCTGCCGGGGACGCGCACGCACACCGGCGCGTTCCGCAGCCGGAACTCCGTAGCCAGAGCACGTACCTCGAACCCCGTACCTCGAACCCCGTACCTCGAACCCCGTATCCCCGCACAGCCCGCACCAGGGAGGGCGCGATGACCGTCTCCGTCGTTCTGTACACCTCCGACCTCAGGGTCCACGACCACCCGCCGCTCAAGGCCGCCCTCGAAGGGGCCGAGGAGGTGGTGCCGGTGTTCGTCCGCGACCCGGCCGTGGACCGGGCCGGGTTCGCCGCGCCCAACCGGCTCGCCTTCCTCGCCGACTGCCTCGCCGACCTGGACCGGGAGCTCGCCCGGCGCGGCGGCCGGCTGGTGCTGCGGGAGGGCGACACCGTCGAGGAGGTGCTCGCCCTGGTGCGGCGGACCGAGGCCGACGAGGTGCACATGGCGGCGGGCGTCACGGCCTTCGCCGGGGACCGGGAGGCCCGGCTGCGCAAGGCGCTGGAGGACGACGGACGGCGGCTGTACGTGCACGACGGCGTCGTCACCGTCGTGCCGCCCGGCGAGGTCCTGCCGCAGGGCTCCGACCACTTCGCGGTGTTCACGCCCTACCACCGGCGCTGGTCCGCCGAGCCGGTCCGCGCCCCGCTGCCCGCCCCGAAGGCGCTGCGGGTGCCGTCCGACCTGCGGTCCGCGCCGTTGCCGAGCCGTGCGGGGGTCGCCGGGGTGTCGCCCGCGCTCGCCGTCGGGGGCGAGAGCGCGGGGCGGGCGCGGCTCGCCTCCTGGCTGGGGGAGCACCTCGACGCGTACGAGGAGCGCCACGACGACCTCGCGGGCGACGTGACCTCCCGCCTCTCGCCGTACCTCCACTTCGGCGCGCTCTCCGCGACGGAGGCGGTGCACCGGGCCCGACGGCGCGGCGGCGCGGGTGCCGACGCCTTCGTGCGGCAGCTGTGCTGGCGGGACTTCCACCACCAGGTGCTGGCCGCGCGCCCCGGGGCGGCGGGCGCGGACTACCGGACGCGGCGGGACCACTGGCGGCGGGGCGCGGGGGCGGACGCGGACTTCGCCGCGTGGCGGGAGGGGCGGACGGGCTTCCCGGTCGTGGACGCCGCCATGCGGCAGCTCGCCCACGAGGGGTGGATGCACAACCGGGGCCGGCTGATCACCGCCTCCTTCCTGACGAAGACGCTCCGGATCGACTGGCGGGAGGGCGCCCGGCACTTCCTGGGCCTGCTGGTGGACGGCGACGTGGCGAACAACCAGCTCAACTGGCAGTGGGCGGCGGGCACCGGCACGGACACCCGGCCGAACCGGGTCCTCAACCCCGTGCGCCAGGCCCGGCGTTACGACCCCGACGGCGCGTACGTGCGGCGCTGGGTGCCCGAGCTCGCCGGGCTCGACGGCGCGGCCGTCCACGAGCCCTGGCGGCTCGTCGGGCTCGACCGGGCGTCCCTGGACTACCCGGACCCGCTGGTGGACCTCGCCGAGGCGCGGGAGCGCTTCCTGGAGGACCGGGGCGGGGTCTGAGCGGGCACGCGGCGCGTCGTCGGCGGGATGATCGATGCGTAAACGATGCGAGTTGTGACGGAGGTCACGGCCGCCGGAACGTGGAGAGCGCAGGGACCCGTGAGGTCCCGGCGCCGCCCCCGCCGAAGGAACCGCCATGGCCACCACCCGGAGCCCCGAGAACCGGGCCGCCGCACCCCGGCTCCCCGCCTCGCCGCCCGCGTCCACCGCGCTCCCGTCCGCCGAGCCCGCGTCCGCCTCCCTCCCGTCCGCCGAGCCCGCGTCCACCGAGCTCCCGCCGGACGAGCCCGCGTCCGCCGACGCCCGCATCGCCCTCGGCCTCGTCCGCGGCGACGAGGCAGCCCTGGCCGCCGCCTACCACCGCTGGGGCCGGGCCGTGCACGCGCTCGCCGCGCGTGCCCTGGGAGACCCGAGAGAGGCCGAGGACGTCACCCAGCAGGTGTTCGTGGCCGCCTGGCGCGGCCGGGCCGGGTTCCGGCCCGAGCGGGGCACGCTGCCGGCCTGGCTCACCGGGATCACCCGCCGCAAGACAGCCGACGCGCTCGCCGCCCGCACCCGCCGCACCGAGCTCGCCGCGGCCCTCGGCGCCGCCCTGGAGCACGAGGACCCGGCCGACCGGGCCCCCGAACGGCTCCTCGACCGGATCGTCGTCACCGAGCAGCTTGCCCGGCTGCCCCGGGTCCAGCGCGACGTGCTGGCCCTCGCCTACTTCGCCGACCTCACCCAGGCGCAGATCGCCGACCGCACCGGCCTGCCCCTCGGCACCGTCAAGAGCCACGTCCGGCGCGGCCTGGTGCGGATGCGCGGCGGCCTCGCCCCCGCCCCCGCCGCCTCCCGAGGCCGGCGCCCGTCGTACGAGGGAGGGTGACCGTGAACGCGCCGGCGAACGCGCCGACCGTCGCCGTGGTCGGCGCCGGAGTGGCCGGCCTCACCGCCGCCCACCTGCTGTCCCGCACGCGCGAGGTCGTCCCGTACGAGGCGGCGGACCGGCTCGGCGGCCACGCGCACACCCACGAGCTGCCCGCCCCCGAGGGCGGGATCCTGCGCGTGGACACCGGCTTCATCGTCCACAACGAGCGCACCTACCCCCACCTGCTCAGCCTCTTCCGCGAACTCGGCGTCGCCACCCAGGACTCCGAGATGAGCATGTCGGTGCGGTGTGAGGGCTGCGGCCTGGAGTACGCCGGGGCGCGCGGCGCCCGGGGCCTGCTCGGCGGCGGCAACCTCCGGCGCGGCCGGCACCTGCGGACACTCGCCGAGGTGCCCCGCTTCCACCGCGCCGCGCGCCGGCTGCCGCGCTCCCCGCACGCCCGGGCCTCCTGGAACTACCTGCTGCCCTCCTGCGCCGCCCGCCCCGACGCCGTGCGGGTCAGCTACGACCTGAACCGGCTCCAGCGGCTCCCCACCGGCGCGCCGCACATCGTCACCCTCAACCCCGGCGACCGCGTCGACGAGAGCACCGTCCTCGCCCGCATGACGTACGAACACCCCGTCCACACCCCGGAGTCGGTGGCCGCGCAGGCCCTGCTGCCCACCCTGCGCACCCCCGTCACCGCGTACGCGGGGGCCTATCACGGCTGGGGCTTCCACGAGGACGGCTGCCGTTCCGGCGTCGAGGCCGCCCGGCACCTGGGGGCGGTCCCGCGATGACCTCCCCGGCGCCCCAGAACTGGCCGAAACCCGCCCCCGTATCCGCCGCCTCGGCGGGCCCCGCACCCGCCCCCGGGCAGGCGCCCCCGGCCGCCCCCGCCCTCTACGAGGCGGAGGTCGCGCACACGCGCGTCACGCCCTTCCGGTACGCGCTCCGCCACCGCACCTACCTGTGGCTCGTGGACCTCGACGCGCTCCCCGTGCTGCCCCGCCCGCTGCGCCCGCTCGCCCGCTTCGACCCGCGCGACCACTTCGACGGCACCGCCCCCACCCTGCGCGCCGGTCTCGACGCCTGGCTGGCGGCGCGGGGCGTGCCGGACGCGGGCGGGCGGGTGCTGATGCTCGCCCACGCCCGCGTCCTCGGCCACGTCTTCAACCCGCTCACCCTCTACTGGTGCCACGACCCCCCCGGCCGCCCCGTCCGGGTCGTCGCCGAGGTCCACAACACCTACGGCGGGCGCCACGCCTATCTGCTGCACCCCGACGCGCGGGACCGCGCCGAGACGCCGAAGACCTTCTACGTCTCGCCGTTCCTCGACACGGAAGGCGCGTACCGGATGCGGCTGCCGCTGCCCGGGCCCCGGCTCGACCTGACCGTCCAGCTCCGGTACGGCGACGGCTCGCGCCCGCTGACGGCCACCGTGCGCGGCACCCGCCGCCCCGCCCGCCCCGCCACCCTCCTGGCCGCCGCGCTGCGGCACCCCTGGTCGACCGCCGCCGTCTCGCTCGGCATCCGCCGCCACGGCGTCCGGCTGTACCTCAAGGGCCTCCGCCCCCGCCCCCGCCCCCGTACCGCCGTCCCCTGCCCAGCACCCGCCCCGCACGCCCCGCAGGAAGGCACCCCGTGACCCCCTCGCCCCTCCCGGCGGCGCCGCCCACCGCCCCCGCCGGGCACCTCGCGGTGGACCCCGGCCGCTGGCCGGACGTCGCCCGCCTCCCGCGCGCCTCCGCCGTCCGGACGGCCGTCGCCCGCCGCCTCGTCGGGCGCGCCCTCGACCGGCTGCCCCTGCGGATACGGACCGGCCCCCTCCCGGCGCCCCCCGAACAGCGCCGGAGCGGCGAGCCCGCGCCCGTGCCGACGCTCACCCTCCACGACCCGGACGCCTTCCACCGCAGGATCGGCGCCGACGGCCTGATCGGCTTCGGCGAGTCGTATCTGGCCGGCGAGTGGGACGCCGACGACCTCGTGGGCGTCCTCACCGTCCTCGCCCGCCACGTCGACGACCTGGTGCCCGCCCCGCTGCGCCGCCTCCGGGGCGCTTGGGTGCGGCGCAGGCCCACCGCCGACCGCAACACCCCCGACGGCGCCCGCGCGAACATCCACCGCCACTACGACCTCTCCAACGAGCTGTTCGCCCTCTTCCTCGACCCCGGACTCGGCTACTCCAGCGCGCTGTTCGACCCGCTGCCCGCCGGGCCGGAGCTCCTCCCCGACGCCGTCTTCACCGCCGCCCAGCACCGCAAGATCGACCGGCTCCTCGACCTGGCGGAGACCGGCCCGGGCACCGAGCTCCTGGAGATCGGCACCGGCTGGGGCGAACTCGCGATCCGCGCCGCCGCCCGAGGCGCCCGCGTCCGCACCGTCACCCTCTCCGCCGAGCAGCTCGACCTCGCCCGCCGCCGGGTCGCCGCCGCCGGGTACGCCGACCGCGTCGACGTCGAACTCCGCGACTACCGGCGGGTGGAGGGGCGGTACGACGCCGTCGTCAGCGTCGAGATGATCGAGGCGGTCGGCGCCGAGTTCTGGCCCGACTACTTCGCCGCGCTCCGCCGCCTGCTGGCCCCCGGCGGGCGGGTCGCCCTCCAGGCGATCACCATGGAGCACGACCGGATGCTGGCGACGGCCCGCACCCACACCTGGATCAGCAAGTACGTGTTCCCCGGCGGGCTGATCCCCTCGCCGCGGGCCATCGCCCGCGAGAGCGCGCGGGCGGGCCTGCGTATCACCGACGACGCGGGCTACGGGGCCCACTACGCCGAGACGCTCCACCAGTGGCGCGGCCGCTTCCTCGCCGCGCGGGAGGCGGTCGACGCGCTCGGCTTCGACCCGGTCTTCCGGCGCATGTGGGAGTTCTACCTCGCCTACTCCGAGGCCGGATTCCGCTCCGGCTACCTCGACGTGCGGCAGCTCCGGCTCACCGCCGACGCCCCGGAGGCGCCATGAGCGGCATCGACGGCGGCACCCTCGGCCTCGTCCTCGCCGCGTCGGCCGCCGCGGCGTTCGGCGTGATGCTCGCGGCCTTCGCCGTCGGCACCGCCCGGGGCCTGCACCGGACCGTCGACGTCGCTTGGGGGCTCGCCTTCGCGCTCGCCACCTGCCTGTGGGGGCTGCGGCTCGCCGTCCACATCGCCCGGCGCGGACGCGGCCACGGCGAGGACCCCCGCTACACGCGGATGCTGTCCCGCGCGCGCGGCAACCCCACCCTGTACGCGCTGCGGAAGGTGTACCTGCTCCAAGGCGCCCTGGTCTGGCTGGTCTCGCTGCCCGTGCAGGTCGCGGTCCTGCTGCCCGGACCGCTGGGCGTGACGGGCGCGGCGGGGCTCGCGGTGTGGGCGGTGGGGCTCGGCTTCGAGGCGGTCGGCGACCGGCAGCTCGCCCGCTTCAAGGCCGACCCGGCGCACCGGGGCCGGATCATGGACCGGGGGCTGTGGTCCTGGACCCGCCACCCCAACTACTTCGGCGACTTCCTCGTCTGGTGGGGCCTCTACCTGACGGCCTGCGCCGACTGGCGCACCGCCCTGGCGACCCTGGTGTCGCCGCTGTTCATGAGCGCCCTGCTGGTCTGGGGGAGCGGCAAGCGCCTCCTGGAGGCCCACATGGCCGACCGGCCGGGGTACGCGGCCTACCGGGCCCGCACCAGCGGCTTCCTGCCCCGCCCGCCGCGCCGCCCGGCGTCCGGACCCTAGGGTCCGTCCCGGCCGCCGTCCCCCTCGCCGTACAGCCGGGCGATCACCCCGATCGCCTCGCGCAGCCCTGTCGGGCGCACCGTGCCCGGGCCGGGCGGCCGGCCCAGCCAGCCGGGGCCCGCGAGGAGCACCAGGGGTGCCGTCCGGGCCCCGCGCACCCCGAACGCCGTGGCGGCCACGTGCCGGGCCAGCGCGTGGTGCGCGGTCGAGCGGGACTGGGACCACAGGACGACGGCGGCGGGGCCCGAGCGGCGGACCGCCGCGTCCAGGGCCTCGGCGGGCACGGCGGCGCCGAACATCCGGATCGGCAGGCCGCGTTCGGCGAGCCCGGCGGCCAGCGCCTCCAACGGCAGGGTGTGCTGCTCGCCGGGCACGCAGGCCAGCACCACGGGGGCCGCCGGGGGTGCCCCGGCCGGTCCGGCGGCGGCGCCGCGCCGCAGGGCGGTGGAGACGTGCCAGGAGAGCAGGTGCTCCACCTCGACGTAACGGTCGTCCGAGGACTCCCACTTGCGGCCCACCGCGTGCAGCGTCGGGACCATGACCTCCTCCCAGGCGGTCACCAGCCCGTACTCCGCCAGCACCTGCCGGAGCAGCGCGTCCATCGCCGGACCGTCCAGCCGGACGGCCGCCCGCGCGAGCCCCCGGCACTCCTGCCGCACGTCGCCCAGCGGCAGCCCGCCGCCGGGCCCCGCGCGCCGGGCCGGGGCCGGGTCCGCCGGGCCGGGCGGCACCGGAGCGGACCGCTCCCGCCGGACGGCCCGCGCCGCCTCGGCGGGCGGGACCCCGGAGGCCGTCAGCCGGCACATCTCCTCCAGCATCGCCACGTCCCCGGGGCTCCACCGGCGGTGCCGCCCGTCGGCCCGGACGGCCGGGCCGATCCCGTAGCGCTGGTCCCAGGAGCGCACCGTGGTGGGGGAGACACCGAGGCGCCGCGCGAGGGCGCCCGTCGTGATCCCGTGCTCCGCTTCGGACCGTCCAGCCGTCATGCCTTCCACCATACGACGCACGATCGACGCGACAGGCCGACTCCGAGGCCGAGTGGGGCCGGGACGGGGGCCGGTGCCGCCCCGGCACCGCTCAGCGGCGGCGCCGGGGGATCCGCGTCGCCGTCTGGGCCGCGATCTTCTGGGCCAGGCTGTAGGCCAGGATCGGCAGGAGCACCTGCGGCCGCTGGGCGAAGCAGGTGGCGGCGAGGGCCGCCGCCGCGCTGCTGTTGTTCATGCCGGTGGCCAGCGAGAGCGAGACCGCCGCCGGGCCGTCGCAGCGGGTCCAGGCGGAGGTCCACCGGCCGCACCGGAAGCCGAGGAAGCAGACCGCCGCGGCGGCGACGGGCGCCACGACGAGGAGGTCCGGGTCGGGATGGGCCAGCGCGCGGCCCAGGGCGCCGGTCGCGTTGACGTAGCAGAGCAGCAGGACGTTCAGGAGGTTCACGGCCTTGACGGCGGGCAGCGCGCGGCGGACGGCCCGCTCGCCGAGCACGGCCCGGGCGCCCATCCCCGCCAGGCACGGCAGGACCACGGCGACGACCGCGAAGGCGCCCGCGCCGGTCCGGGCGATCCCGTCGATGGTCGTCGTGTCGTCCAGCGTCCCGAGCCCCGCCGGGCCGACGACCCGCCCGGCCAGGTAGATCGTGGCCGGGACGGTGAGCGGGCTGAGCAGCGTGGAGCCGACGACGGTCGCGACGGCCAGCGGCATGTCGCCGCCCGCGTTCTGCGCCCAGGACGCGGCGCCGCCCGCGATCGGCATGGCCAGGACCAGCAGCAGCCCGACGAGCAGCCCTTCCGCCTCCGCCGCGTCCGGCCACAGCGACAGCGCCGCCGCGGCGAGCGGCAGCACCGCGAGCGGCAGCAGGGCGTTCGCGGCGACCCCGAGGCCCGCCCGCAGCGGGCGCCGGGCCACCGCCCGCAGCTCGGCGAGCCGCACGCCGAGACCGGCGTTGAACACCATCAGGGCCAGCAGCGCCATCGGCAGCGTCAGCCGCCCGGCGCCGCCCGGCAGCGGAGTCCCCAGCCGGCGCAGCGCCTCCCCGGGCCCGGGGAGGACGGCCGCCAGCGCGTAGCAGGCCAGCATCAGTCCCAGCAGCCTGCGCTGCGCAGCCGCGAGCACCCGCGCGAACATCACACGCCGGAGCGTAGTCGACGCGGAGCGTAGTGACGGGCCTCGGGGGTGCGGGGCTCAGCCGCGCGGTTCGACGCGGAAGTCGAAGCCCAGCGTGCCCGGGTCCAGCGCCGTCGTCCCGCCGTCGACCGTCAGGGTCGCGCCGTTCACGAAGGACGCGGCGGGGGACAGCAGCCAGGCCACCGCCTCGGCGACCTCGCGCGGCTCGGCCGGGCGACCCGCCGGCAGCGGCCGGGTCACCTCCCCGTACGCCGCCTCGACGCCGCCCGTCCCGTCCGCGCCCGCCCCCAGCCCGGCCTTCTCGGCGAAGCGGCTCATCCGCCGGTCCGCCATGTCGGTGCGCACCCAGCTCGGGCACACCGTGTTGGCACGCAGACCCCGGTCCGCGTAGTCGATCGCCAGCGAGCGGCAGAGCTGGAGCAGCGCCGCCTTCGAGGTCGCGTAGGCGGCGCTGCCGACGCCCGCCCGGAGCGCCGACACGGACGCGACCGCGACCACCGCGCCGCGCGCCTCCAGGAGGTGCGGCAGGGCGGCCCGCAGCAGGTGGAACGGGCCCGTGAGATTGGTGGACATGACGGACTCCCAGTCCTCCAGCGTCACCGTGCCGACGCTCCCGCCGCGCCCGATGCCCGCGTTGAGGACCAGGCCGTCGAGCCGCCCGTAGGTGTCCACGGCCGTCTCGACCAGGGCCGCCACGGCCGCCGGGTCAGTGATGTCGGACGGCACGGGCAGCGCCCCCGACTCCGCCGCCACGAGCCGCAGCGGCTCGGGGCGGCGGCCGGACACCACCACGTGGTGCCCCGCCTCGCGCAGCAGCCGCGCGGTGGCGGCGCCGATGCCCGTCCCGCCGCCGGTCACCAGATACACCCGCTGCTCAGCCATGCCGTGGCCCTCCGTAGCCGTCCACGCCGGACCCGTCGCCCCGGCGGCGGGCCCGATCCTACGAGGACGGCGCGACCATGAAGGGCCGTCAGGGCCTCAGGGCGTAGGTCCCTGAGGCTGCAGGTCCCTCAGGTCCCTCAGGTCCCTCAGGTCCCTCAGGTCCCTGAGACCGCAAGCCCCGCAGATCCCGCAGATCCCACAGATCCCCCAGGCCCCTGAGGCCGCAAGCCCCCCAGGTCCCCCAGATCCCCCGGGTCCCTCACGCCCCCAGCCCCGTCAGCCTGCGCCGGTCCAGGGGGGAGGCGCGGCGGTCCAGGCGCCGCTCCAACAGGTCCCGGGCGTCGTCCCGGTCGCCGCTCTCCACCAGGGCGTACAGCAGCGTCTCCTCGATCACCTCGCGCTGCGCCGCGCTGCCGCCCACCCGGCGCAGCGAGGGCAGCACCTCGCGCAGCCCGCGCACCGCCGTGTGCCACTCCTCCTCCAGGACCGCCTCCAGGGCGCCGCACAGCGGGGCGACCACCTCCCGCTGCACCAGGTCCGCGCCCGCCGCGTGCGCCCGCAGCCGGCGCAGCGCGGGCAGGTCGCCCGCCGCCGTCAGGGCCACCGCGCCGTGCAGGGCGGTGAACGCGGTCGCGGGGCGCTCGACCAGCTCCCGGGCGACCGCGTCGAGCACGCCGTCGGCCGGCACCCGACCGGACCAGTTCTGCGCCATCCGGGCCCGCCACAGCAGCGAGCCGGAGTCGACGAGCGCCCGCACCCCGCTGACCTGGCCCGGGGCGAGCTGCGCGTACCAGCGGCGGCGCACCGCCGCGGCATCGTCCAGGGCGAGTTCGTGCAGCGCCACGTGCCAGGAGAAGTGCGCCCGGTGCACCGCGCCGCGCCCCTGCGCGCCGATCCAGCCGTCGAGCCAGTCGCGGCCGGCCCGGTGGTCGCCCGACTCGTAGTGCACGTGGGCGAGGGCGTGCACGGCGTGCCCGGAGGCGGGTTCGGCGGCGAGCGCCGCGCGCGCCAGCTCGCCCGCCTCCTCGACGCGCCCCTGTTCCTGCCGTACGAAGGACAGCAGCGAGGTGTGGAACCAGTGCCCCCCGTAGGTGTCCGAGGTGCCCTCCACCAGGCGGCGGGCCAGCGAGCCGTCCAGGTCCCCGACGCCGGAGAAGGCGATCGTCGGCACCGCGACCGCCAGCGCGAACGCGTCGCCCGGGAAGCGCTCCAGGTGCGCGACGAGCGCCTCGTCCCCGGCGTCCGCGCCGGCGGCTCCCGGCGCGTGCGCCTCGACCCGGCGCGTCACCATCTCCACGAACGAGCGCTCCCGCTCGTCCCCGCGCTCCCGCACGCTCCGCTGCGCGTCCGCGAGCTCCCGCGCCACGTCGACGTCGGCCCCGCACTCGTGCCCCAGCAGGGCGAGCGCGGCGTGCCCGAGGGCGAAGCCGGGGTCGAGCTCGGTGGCGCGCGCGAAGGCCTCCGCCGCCTTCGCCCGTACGGTGATCACCCGGCCGAGCCCGCCCCGGAACGAGGCCGCCGCGGCGGCGTGCGTCGACAGCGGGAGCCCGAACTGGTCGACGGGCCTGCGCCGGACCGGTCGTCGCGGGGCGCCGCCGAACGGGGCGAGGACGGCTTCGGCGACCTCCTTCGCCTGGGCGCGGATCTCGGGGATCGCGGTCGTCTCCCACAGCTCGCCGCGCCGGGGCGCGCCCAGCGTGAACAGCGCGCGCTCCGCGCGCCCCGCCGGGCCGAGGAGCCGGCCGCCCTCGGTGGCGACCCCGATGCCCAGCGGGCCGGGCACCGCGAGCCCGTCGGCGAGCAGTCCGGCCCACAGCGGGTCGCCCCCGGCGTCGGCGCGCAGCCCGGGGCCCGTGCAGTCCACGACCCACGCGGCGCGCAGCGTGCGGCCGTCGGTGAGGGCGACGGTGAGTCCGCCGTCCTCGCGGGCGGCGGCGGAGGCGATCCGGCCGGAGTGGATCCGCAGCCGGCGGGCGGCGCGGGCGCGGGTGATCGTCTCGGCGGTGGAGGGGGCCATCCGGTGCCGGTGCACGTTCCAGGGGGTGGCGTCGCGGCCGAGGAACTCCGCCCGCTCGTCGTCGGTCAGCCCCTGCCACAACTGCCCGATCCAGGGCCGGAGTCCGTCGAAGGCGGGCCGCCAGTCGCCGTGCGTGCGGCGGGTCTCGGCGACGTACCGCAGCACCTCGCGGCGGAGCCGGGCGAAGGGGAGCACGGCCAGGTCGCGGGGCGGCAGCACGGCCTGGAGCGGCGCGAGGGCGTGCGGCTGCGGCAGCAGGCCGGTGCGGGAGACGGCGTGCACGGTGCGGCCGGGCCGGTCGAGGACGAGGGCGAGGTCCACGGCGGTGAGCCCGGTGCCGACGAGGACGACGTCGTCGGTGTCGCCGATCGGGCCGAGCGCGCCGGGCGCCCAGGGACGCGCGATGAAGCGCTCCGAGCCGCGCAGCTCCGCCGGGGCCCACTCCGAGCGGCCGGGTGCCGGGCCGGTGGCGAGCACCACGCTGTCCGCCGTCACCGTGCCGCCGTCCGCCAGGCTCAGTTCGAGACGCCCGCCGGCGGCCTCGGCGCAGCCGGTGGCCCGGGTGCGCAGCCGCCGTACGGAGACGGTGCCGTGCGCGGTGATGATGGCGCGGCCGAGGGTGTCGGCGAGGTAGGAGCCGTAGCGGTGGCGGGAGGCGAAGTCGGCCGCCGTGACGGTGGGTTCGCCGTGGCGGCAGAGCCAGCGGCGGAAGTGGCCGGGGTCGTCCGGGTAGCAGCTCATGCCGCCGACGGGCACGTTCAGCCGGTGCTCGGCGGCCTCCGTGGAGTAGGCGACGCCCCGTCCCGCCTCCGCCGCCGGGTCGATCAGCACCAGGTCGAGCGGGGTGCGACGGCGGGCCGCCGCCTCGCACAGCTGGACGGCGACGAGCGCGCCGGCCGCGCCCGCTCCGACGACCGCGACGACGGGGCGCGACCGCCCGGGGGCGGCGGGCGCGGGGGGCTCGGGCGAGGGAGCGGACACCACGGTCACTTCGGACACCTCCGGGTCGGCGGGACTGCTGCGCGGGTGAAGTTCACTATGTCGATGAACAAAGTGGAGTGGCAATGCGGCTTCCGGACAACCGGCCACGCCCGCCGGACCCGGGGCGGCTGCGGCACGGAGCGCGGAACAGAGCGCGGGACAGGGCGTGAGACATTGAGGGGGTGAGGATCTCAGCGCGAACGGACTACGCCATCCGTGCCATGGCGGAACTGGCCGGCGGTCGGGACCGCCCGCTGAAGGCCGAGGACATCGCGGGGCGCCAGGACATCCCCGTCCGGTTCCTCTTCGTCGTCCTCAGCGATCTGCGGCAGGCCCGGCTGGTCTCCAGCGTGCGGGGTCCCGACGGCGGTTACGCGCTGACCAGACCCCCCGAGGAGATCACCGTCGCGGACGTCATCCGGGCCATGGACGGCCCGCTCGTCAGCGTCCGCGACCTCAAGCTGACCGGCCTGGAGTACCAGGGCGCCGCCGCGCCGATGCCGGACGTCTGGCGGGCCGTACGGGCCAGCCTGCGCCAGGTCCTGGAGGGCACCACCCTCGCCGACCTGGCCGCCGGGACCCTGCCCGAGCTCGTACGGGAACGGGCCCGCGAGTACACCGACGACGTGCGCACCTATCCGTAGCGCGGTAGGGCCGTAGGGGCGGTCCTAGCGCCCCGGCGTCGCGCGCGGCGGCGCCTGCGCCTCCGTCAGGAACACCTTCGGGGCGCCCGACCCGTCGGCGGGCACGGTCCAGACGTCCTCCACGCCCGTACGCCCCTCGGTGGCGGGCAGCGCGTAGGAGAGGGTGCGGTCGTCGAGCCAGACGGCCTGGTCGTCCACGCTGCGCCGCTCGGCGAGCGCGGTCGACGCGCGGGTCCGCAGGTCCATCACGTGCTCGCGCCACAGCGCCGCCGTTCCCAGCACCCGCTTCTTGTACGCGATCCTGGTGCCGTCCGGGGAGAGCGAGGGGCACTCGACGTTCTCCGCCAGGGTCGTGACGCTGCGCCCGGCGACCGAACCCCGGACGAGGTACGTCTTGTCGCGGGTGCTGAGAGTGGCGTAGAAGGTGTCGTCGTCGGTCGCGAAGGTCACGCCCCAGAAGTTCACGTCCGCGGCCCGGTAGGGGCTCCCGTCGAGGGTGATCGCGAACTCCTCCAGGTTGGTGGCCAGTTTCCAGCCACGCGTGTCCAGGATCGAGGTCCGGGTGGAGAAGAACGCGCTGCCGTACGACTCGCCCTTCACGAACACCGTCCAGGCGGCCAGCCGGCCGCTGGGGGAGACCCGGGCCCGGCTCGGGATGCCCGCCAGCGGATAGCTGCGCAGGGTGTTCAGTCCCGCGTCGAGGACCTGCGCCCGGTAGGCGGGGCGGCCCAGGACGGTGGTGGCCTGGAGGCAGACACCGGTCCCGGCGGCCGAGTGGAAGCGCAGGCAGGAGACGTCCGAGGCGGTCCGGGTCGCCCCGGCGGGCGCCCCGGAGGCCGGGACCGAGACCAGCCGGTCGCGCTGCGGGCCGGCGGCCATGTTGCGGAAGACCAGCCGGTCCGGCTGGGCCAGGCTCACCTTCCCGGCCGCGAACGCCGGCCCGCCCGCCCGGGGCGTGTTCTCCTCGGCGGCCCGGTCGGCCGCCGACAGCACCGACCAGGCGCCGACCCCGGCGAGGACCAGCACCCCGACGGCGAGGACCAGCAGGCGGCGCAGCGGGGTGAGGCTCATCGTGGATCTCCTGTCGGGCGCAGTACGGCTCCGGCGACGGCCGCGCAGCAGGCGAGGCCGACGGCGGCCGAGGCGAGCGCGGGGCCGTCGCCCCAGGCGGCCCAGACCGCGCCGAAGAGCAGGGAGCAGCAGAAGCGGGCCAGCGCCTGGCCGGTGCCGACCAGCGCGATGCCGCTGGCCCGCAGCCGCTCGGGCACCACGGCGGCGACGGCGGCGGGCAGCACGCCGTCGGTGGCGGCGTAGAACACCCCGTGCAGGCCGAGCACCAGATACGGCAGGGCCGGCAGGTCCGGCGCCCACAGCAGCAGCCCGTAGCCGAGCAGCAGGGCCGCGTGTCCGGCGAGGAACACCGTGCGCCGCCCGATCCGGTCGGCGAGGCGCCCGGCGGGCAGCGCGAGCAGCAGGAAGACGGCCGCCGTGCCGAGCGGCAGCAGCGGGAACAGCTGCTCCGGCACGCCCGTGCGGCGTTGCAGCAGCAGATAGAGGAACGCGTCGCTCACCGTCGTCAGCCCGAGCAGCACCGCGCAGCCGAACAGCGCCCGCAGCCGCCGCCCCCGCAGCAGCCCGAACGCGGCCCGCAGATCGGGGCGTTCGGGGGTGGGGGTGGGGTGGGGGCCGGGGGTGAGGGTGGGGGCAGGGGCGGTGGCCGCCGCGGAGGTGGCCTTCTTTCCGCTCGGAACGAAAAGAACCAGCACCAGGACCCCCAGCGCCGCCACGCAGCCGCTCACCGCGAACACCGCGTCGTAGCCGCCCACCGCCACGCTCAGGATCAGGAAGGCGAGGACCGGGCCGAGCAGCGCCCCCGTGGTGTCCATCGCCCGGTGCAGGCCGAAGGCCCGGCCCTGGCGCTCCGGCGGCACCGAGAGCGAGATCAGGGCGTCCCGGGGCGCCGTGCGCAGCCCCTTGCCGGTGCGGTCCAGCGCCAGCGCGACCCCCAGCGTGCCCAGGTTGCCCACCAGCAACAGCGGCTTCACCAGCGCCGACAGGCCGTAACCGACGCCCGCGATCAGCTTGTGGTCGCGTACCCGGTCGGCGAGGTGCCCGCCGGTCAGCTGGACCAGGGCGCTCACCCCGTTCTGCACCCCGTCGAGCATCCCGAAGCCCAGCGGGCTCAGTCCCAGCCCCATGACCAGGTACAGCGGCAGCACCGCCGTCACCATCTCCGTGGAGACGTCCGTGATCAGGCTGACCGTGCCGAGGGCCAGCACGGTCGGGGACACCGCCCGGGCCGTGCCGCGCAGACGGTCCTGCGCGGAGCTCGCCCCCTGGGGCGCGGAACGGTCGGCCAGATACACGGTGAAGAACCCCAACTGCCGGGAGCGGGTGAGCGCGCGCCCACTGTAACCGCTGCCCGCCCGGGAGTTAGGCGGGATCGGTGCGGCTTAGCGACTGCTTGCCACCAATTCCACGAAAGCTCTCATCGTCACCGTGTTGTGGGCCTATCTTCCCGTTGTACGCTGCGAGTTGAGCACAACGTTCGCGCTGTGCGCCGGGGGGTGTCGTGGGGGGTTCCACCGGCAGGAGGCCGAAGCGCCGTCGCTTCGCCGCCGCCTGTCCTCATCTTCATGTTCGCCGCGGCTGGGGAGCCGCCGAATAGAGGTCTCACGCGCCGACGCACCGCGGCATCCCACCAGGATGCCGCGCATCCGTCGTGCGCGAGCGCCGGAACGCCCGCATCCACGCCGCCGACTCCGCACGTGCGCACGAGGTGCAGAAGGTCGCAGTAGGTACCGACAGCCAGCCGATCCGGATCAGCGCCCTGATCCGAACCGACCCGAGGGGGGTGGGTGTGTCCGATCGTCCTGCCAACACACCCGACAGTCCACGCAGTTCACGGATGGCGGAGCTCGCCGGAGCGGACCGGCCGCTCCACGACCTCGCCGTCCGCCTGCTCGATGTGGCCGAGCGGGGACTGCCGGCCATGCTCCTGCCGGAGGGGACCGGCTTCGTCTTCACCCGGGCCGGCCACCGCGCCGCCGACGGCACCGTCCGCCTGGAGCGGCGCGGCACCAGCGTCCGCTACGCCGCCATCACCGTGCTCGGCGCCCGCTTCCTGCCGCTCGACCGGCAGCGCGCGGTCCTCGGCGGGCACACCGCCGAGGAGTTCGCGGGCGAGCTGGTCGAGCGGCTCCCCGGGGTGCGCAACCTCGGCGACGCCGCCCTGATCGCCTGGGCCGCCGCCGACACCGGCCACCCCAAGCTGTCCGACGCCCTCGACCGGGTCACCGCCCTGGACGAGCCCGGCCGCCCCCAGTACACCGTCGAGGCCGCCTGGGTGCTCTCCGCGTACGCCGCAGCCCGCGGCACCCTCGACGTGGAGGACCGGCTGGGGGCCGCCCGCGACCGGCTGCTGAACGCCCGGATCGGCACCGGCCCGCTCTTCCCGCACGCCACCGGGCCCGGCCTCAACCCCTGGTACCGCGCCCATATCGGCTGCTTCGCCGACCAGACCTACCCGCTCCAGGCGCTGGCCCGCGCCCACGCGAGCGGCGACGACCCCGAGGCGCTCGCCGCCGCCGACGCCTGCGCCACCCGCATCTGCGCCCTCCAGGGCGACGGCGGCCAGTGGTGGTGGCACTACGACGCCCGCCGAGGCACCGTCGTCGAGGGCTACCCGGTCTACAGCGTCCACCAGCACGCCATGGCCCCCACCGCCCTGCTCGACCTGGCCGAGGCCGGCGGCACCGACTTCGGCGAGGCGATCCGCACCGGCCTGCGCTGGATGACCGAGGTGCCCGAGCTCGCCGAGGCCGGCGCGAGCGAACCGATGATCCTGGACGACCTCGGCGTCACCTGGCGCAAGGTCTACCGAGGCGACCCCAAGAAGGCCGTCCGCGCCGCCCGGGGCCTCACCACCCGCGTCGCCCCCGGGCTCCGGCTCGGCGCCCTCGACGGGGTGTTCCGGCCGACCGCTGTGGACCGCGAGTGCCGCCCGTACGAGTTCGGCTGGATGCTGCACGCCTGGCTGGGAGGGATGCCCCGATGACGCCGTCCCCGCCCCCGTCGCCGGCCCGGCCCGCCGAGCGGCGGACTCTCTTCGGGGTCCCGCTCGACGCGCTCACCATGGACGAGACCGTCGCCCGCTGCCTCGCGGCCGTCCGCGCCGGCGAACGCCTGGAGATCGGCGTCGTCAACGCCGCCAAGCTCGTCAACATGCGCCGCGACGCCGCCCTCGCGCGGGCCGTCACCGGCTGCGACCTGATAGTCGCCGACGGCCAGGCCGTCGTCTGGGCCAGCCGCCTGCTGCGCCGCCCGCTGCCCGAACGCGTCGCGGGAATCGACCTCTTCACCCGGCTGCTCGCCGAGGCCGAGGCCGCCGGACACTCCGTCTACCTGCTCGGCGCCAAGCAGCACGTCCTCGACGAGATGCTCCGCCGGATCGCCGTCCGCCACCCCGGACTGCGGGTGGCCGGCAGCCGGCACGGCTACTTCGACGACGCCGACCAGCCCGCCATCGCCGACGCGATCGCCGAGAGCGGCGCGCACATGCTGTTCCTCGGCATGACCTCCCCCAAGAAGGAGATCTTCACCGCCGGTTACGGCGAGCGCAGCAAGGTGGCGCTCGTGCACGGGGTCGGCGGCTCCTTCGACGTCCTCGCCGGCGTCACCCGCCGCGCCCCCGTGCGCTGGCAGCGGCTCGGCCTCGAATGGCTCTACCGCGCGCTCCAGGAGCCGCGCAGGCTCGGCCGCCGCTACCTCACCACCAACGTCTCCTTCGCCCTGATGACGGGCCGCGAGATGCTCCGCCCCACCCAGGTCCCCCAGGTCCGCACCGCCAGCAGGGAGTCATGATGCGCGTCGTCGTGGTTGGACAGGGCTATGTCGGCCTGCCGCTCGCCATCCGGGCCGCCGAGACCGGTCACGAGGTGATCGGCTACGACGTGGACACCGAGCGGGTGAAGAGCCTCGCCGCGGGCGAGTCGTACGTGGAGGACGTGTCCTCCGAGCGGCTGCGCGCCGCCCTGGACGCGGGCACCTACCGGGCCAGCGACGCGGTGCGGGACTGCGGCGGCTTCGACGTCGCCGTCGTCACCGTGCCGACCCCGCTGCACGAGGGCACCCCCGACCTGCGCTACATCGAGGAGTCGGCCCGGGACCTCGCCCGCTACCTGCGGCCGGGCGCCACCGTCATCCTGGAGTCCACCACGTACCCCGGCACCACCCAGGAGCTGTTCGGCCCGCTCCTGGAGGAGGGCTCCGGGCTCGTCGCCGGGGCCGACTTCCACCTCGGCTACAGCCCGGAGCGCATCGACCCGGGCAACCCGGTCTGGGGCTTCGAGCAGACCCCCAAGGTGGTCTCCGGCGTGGACAAGGCCTCCCTCAAGGCCGTCCGGAAGTTCTACGACGGCCTGGTCGAGACCACCGTGCCGGTGAGCTCGCCCAAGGAGGCCGAGCTCGCCAAGCTCCTGGAGAACACCTTCCGGCACGTCAACATCGCGCTGGTCAACGAGATAGCGATGTTCGCCCGCCACCTCGACATCGACGTGTGGCAGGCCATCGACGCCGCCTCCAGCAAGCCCTTCGGCTTCATGCGCTTCACCCCGGGACCCGGCGTCGGCGGCCACTGCCTGCCCATCGACCCCTCGTACCTCTCCTGGCACGTGCAGCGCGAACTCGGCCAGAGCTTCCGCTTCGTGGAGCTCGCCAACGACATCAACAACCACATGCCGGACTACGTGACCCGGCGCCTGGTCAACGCCTTCAACGCGCGCAAGCGGGCCGTCAACGGCTCCCGGATCCTGCTGCTCGGCCTCGCCTACAAGAAGAACACCGGCGACGCCCGCGAATCGCCCGCCCTGCGCATCTCCCAGCTCCTGCTCGACATGGGCGCCGAGGTTCGGGCCGCCGACCCGCACGTGGTCGAGGGCCACCGGGTCGACAACCGGCTGGTCCGGGTCGAGCTCACCAAGGAGGAGCTGGAGGCCGCCGACGCCGTGGTCCTCCTCACCGACCACGACGCCTTCGACTACGGCCTCGTCGAGAGCCACGCCGACTACGTCCTCGACTGCCGGCGCCGGCTGAGCGGCTCGACCAGGATCGAGGTGCTCTGAACCGCATGGCCGACAGGGATGCCACGGATCTCACGGACGGAACACAGGGAAAGCGCGCGATGCACGACACGCACGACAGGCACGACGGGAACGTCAGAAGGGTCGTCTGCGTCGCCGGCGCGCGCCCCAACTACATGAAGATCAAGCCGGTGATGGACGCCCTGGAGGCCCGGGGCGCCGAGGTCTTCCTCGTCCACACCGGACAGCACTACGACCCGGCCATGAACGACGTCTTCTTCCGCGACCTCGGCCTGCGCCCGCCCGACCGCTTCCTCGGCGTCGGCTCCGGCAGCCACGCGGTCCAGACGGGCAAGGTCATGGCCGCCTTCGAACCGCTCGTGGCCGAACTCGCCCCGGACGTCGTCGTGGTGGTCGGCGACGTCAACTCCACCCTCGCCTGCTCCCTGGTCACCGCCAAGGCGGGCCCGCTGCTCGCCCACGTGGAGGCCGGGCTGCGCAGCCGCGACTGGTCGATGCCCGAGGAGGTCAACCGGCTCGCCACCGACCGGCTCAGCGACTACCTCCTCGCCCCCTCGCACGACGCGGCCGAAAACCTGCGGGCCGAGGGCTACCACGAGGACCAGATCCACGTCGTCGGCAACGTCATGATCGACACCCTCTTCGCCAACCGGGACCGGGCGCTCGCCTCCGACGCCCTCGACCGGCACGGCGTCGCCCCCGGCGCGTACGGCCTGGTCACCCTGCACCGGCCGGCCAACGTCGACGACCCCGAGGTGCTCGCCGGGCTCCTCAAGGGGCTCGGCGAGGTCGCCGCGCACCTCCCGCTGGTGCTGCCCGTCCACCCCAGGGCGGCCGACCGGCTGACCGCCCTCGGCGTGCCCGGCGGCATCCGGCTCGTCCCGCCCGCCGGCTACCTCGACTTCATCGCCCTCCAGGCCGGGGCCCGGATCGTGCTGACCGATTCCGGCGGGGTCCAGGAGGAGACCACCGCGCTCGGCGTGCCCTGTGTGACCCTGCGGGACAACACCGAGCGCCCGATCACCGTCGAGGAGGGCACCAACGTCCTCGCCGGCCGCGATCCACAGCGAATTCTGGCCACCGCCGTGCGTCTCCTGGAGACACCCCCGCCACCCCGCCGCCCCGCCCTGTGGGACGGGCACGCGGGGGACCGGATCGCCCGGGTCCTGCTGGAAGGCGGGACCGCGGACACCCGTCCGCGGCCCACCGACCACCGTTGACCGCAGACGTGGTGATCGCGAAGGGCTCACAAGCTGTCGCGATCCCACCTATCCTCTTCAGCGGTACGGCAGTTGAGCAGTCGCCACATCGGGGGCGCAGGGGGGAACGCCATGGACCTCGCAGAGATCTTCCGGGTCATGTGCAGGCGGTGGTACGTCCTCGTGCCCGGGCTGCTGCTCACGGCCGGGCTGACCGTGGGGGCGTGGTTCCTCGTCCCCACCTCGTACGACTCGCAGAGCACCGTCGCGCTGCTCAACTCCCGCAAGGGGGCGGCGGCCGACGGCAACCCGTTCCTGAGCATGGAGCCCTCGCTGACGGGCATGGCGGACAGCCTCGCCCGCAACGTGAACTCCGACGCCTCGGTCGCCGACCTCAAGGCGAAGGGCCTCACCGGGAAGTACGAGGCGAAGATCGCGGACAACGCCCAGGGGCCGCTGCTCTGGCTCACCGTGACCGGTGACGACCCGGACGCGGTGCTCCAGGGCAACAAGACGCTCATGGCCTACACCGAGCAGCGCCTGAAGGAGCTGCAGGCGGACCAGAAGGTCCAGCCGGACTCCATGATCCGGCTGACCACGATCGTGCCGCCGCAGGACCCCCAGGCCCAGCTGAAGTCGAAGGTCCAGTACCTGATCATGGCCGCCGGACTCGGCTTCGTGCTCAGCCTCGTGGCCACCTTCTTCGTCGAGGCCCGGCGCCGCCACGACAGCCCGGCGAAGCACCGCCAGACCGAGCCCGCCGGCGCGTCCCGGGAAGCCGCGCCGGAGCCCGCGGGCGAGCCGGCGCCCGCGGCGGCCACCGGACCGGGCCGGCCGGGCCAGCCCGGTCAGCCGGGTCAGCCCGGTCAGCCCGGTCAGGCCGGGCCGTTCGTGGATCCCGAGGTGTCGGCCGGGCAGTCCGGCCAGCCCCTCGACCAGCCCACCGTCCAGCTGCCCGTGCTGCCCGCCGCCGAGCGCCGCTCGGCCAAGCGCCCACCGTCCTGGGTGAAGTGACGAGGAGCCCTCTCCGATGGAAACAGCCCCCGCCGGGTCCGCCGCCGCGCCCGCCGCCCCCGGGGACCAGGTGTCCCTGGGGACCAAGGTCCGCTCGGCGACCCGGTGGAGCCTCATCAACACCATGGTGATGCGGCTCGGCAACTTCGCCACCGGCATCGTGCTCGTCCGGTACGTCCTCGACCCGGCCGCCTGGGGCGTGTACGGGGTCGCCCAGACCGTCCTCATGGTCCTGCTCTCCGCCAACGAGCTCGGCGTCTCGCTGGCGATCGTGCGCTGGGAGGGGGACGTGCGCCGGTTCGCGCCGACCGTCCTCACCCTCAGCGCCGTCTCCAGCGGCCTGCTCTACCTGTCCCTGTTCGCCGCCGCGCCCGCCGTCGCCGGACTCCTCGGCTCCGACGAGGCCACCGCCGTCCTGCGGGTCATGTGCGTCTGCCTGGTGCTCGACGGGCTCTCCCAGGTTCCCGCCGGGGTCCTCACCCGGGAGTTCGCCCAGGGCCGCCGGATGATCATCGACGCGCTCAACTTCGTCGTCAGTACCTCCGTCACCCTCGCCCTCGCCCTGCACGGCTGGGGCGCCATGAGCTTCGCCTGCGGCGCCGTCGCGGGCAACGTCGTCGCCCTGGCCGGCTGCGCCCTCGCCGCCCCCGGGATGCTCCGCTTCGGCTGGGACCCGGTCCAGGCCCGCGCGCTGCTCCGGTTCGGGCTGCCGCTCGCCGGCGCCAGCATGCTCGCGCTGGCCGTCGTCAACGCCGACGCCATGATCGTCGGCGCCGTCCTCGGCAACGTCTCGCTCGGCTTCTACATCCTCGCCTTCAACATGGCGGGCTGGCCCGTCCGGGTCATCTCCGAGACCGCCCGCCGGGTCTCCTTCGCCGGCTTCTCCCGCCTGGCCGACGACCCCAAGGCCCTCTCCCAGGGCTTCGGCAGCGCCCTGCGGGTGCTGATGACCGCCACCGTGCCCGCCTGCGTCCTGCTCGCCGCGCTCGCCGGACCGGCCGTGGAGCTCGTCTACGGCGCCAAGTGGCTCCCGGCCGCCCAGGCGCTGCCCTGGCTGATGGCCCTCGGCCTGGCCCGGATCGCCGCCGAGCTCACGTACGACTGCCTCGTCGCCATCGGCCGCCGCCGCTCGCTGCTGCTGATCCAGGGGCTCTGGCTGGTCACCCTCGTCCCGGTGCTGATCCTGGCCGCCCGCGCCGGGGGCATCGAGACCGTCGCCGCCGGGCACGTCCTGGTCGCGGGCGCCGTCGTGCTCCCCGCCTTCCTGCTGGCCCTGCGGCGCGGCGGGATCGCCGCCCGCGCCGTCGCCCGCGTCTGCGTCCGGCCGGTCCTCGGCGGGGCGCTGATGGGCGCCGTCCTGGTGCTGCTGCGCCGGGAGCTGGGCGAGGGCCTGCTCGCGCTGTCCGCCACCTGTGCGGCCGGCCTCGTGGCCTACGCGCTGTGCGTGGTGCCCGGGCGCACACTGGTGCGCGTCGCGCGGGCGCGGTCCGGGCGCGCCCTGGCGGCCCACGGCGAGGGCGCCGCCCCCGCCGTACCGGCGCAGAAGCAGCCGGCCACTCCGGCACGTGAACGATGAGGTGAGTCCCCTGGCCCGCACCGGCCGTCACAAGCACTCGGGCCGCACCGGCCGCCGCACGCTCCTCGGATCGGCGGTGCTGGCCGCCGTCCTGCTCTTCTCCCTGCTCACCTTCACCGGACTCGGCGGCAGCTCGGTCTGCCTGGGCGGCGCGGCGCTCTGCGACCCCCGGGCGATCACCGCCCCCGGGGCGGGCACCGGCGCGCCGACCCCGCCCGCCGGCGGCCCCTCGTCCTCCGCGAGCCCCGCCCCGGCGCCGCGCCCCACCCCGAGCGGCGGCCCGGCGCCCTCGGCGAGCCTGTCCCGGTCGCCGGACCCGCGCGACGCCAGACCGCCCGCCGCGAAGGGCTGCGCCAGCCCCCGGGCCTGCGGCTACCCGGACGCGGGCAGCACCGGGCCGCGGGTCGCCACGCTCACCCCGCAGAGCACCGGGAACGCGAGCATCCGCACCGACGGCACCGTCATCCGGGGCTGGGACATCACCGGCTCGCTGGACATCTACGCCAACAACGTGACGGTCATCGACAGCCGGATCACCTCCACCAACTGGTGGGGGATCAACCTGCGTCCGGGCTTCTCCGGACTGCGGATCCTGTACACCGAGATCAACGCCGTCCCCGGCAAGGGCCCCAACAACGGCGGTTCCGACTACGCCGTCTCCAACATGAGCACCAGCTCCGTCGAGGTCGCCCACTGCGACATCACCGGCTTCGGCGACGCCCTCTCCATGGGCCAGGGCAACCTGCACGACAACTACGTGCACGGCATCGTGCCGTTCAAGAACCTGGACGGCCAGTGGCAGCACACCAACGCCGTCATCAGCAACGGCGGCGGCAAGGGCAAGCTGATCATCCGGCACAACACCCTGATCAACGCGACCCCTGTCGACCAGGGCGCCTCGGCGGCCGTCGGCCTGTTCGCCGACTCCGCCCCCGTCACCCACACCGTCGTGGACGACAACTGGCTGGCCGGCGGCGCCTACACGCTCTACGCGGGCGGTGAGGGCTCCACCCACATCGAGGTCACCGACAACGTCTTCTCGCCCGAGATCTACCCCTCGGGCGGCCGGTACGGGGCCGTCGCCTACTGGAACCCGACCGGGCAGGGCAACATCTGGCGCGGCAACCGGATGGCCGACGGCACCCCCGTCGTGCCCACCCCGCAGTGACCGGACGAGATCAACAGATCAGCAGATAAATACCCACTGTCCGCATAGGGTTGGAACCGACCCCACCCCGACCTCGAACATCAGGTGGTTGATGCGATGTCCGGCCTCCGAGCCCTCCGCAATCGTTTCGTCGACGCGCCCGACTCCCTCGGCGAACGGTTCCGCGCGGCCCGTTGGGAGCGGTTCCGCAACTGCTTCCCGAACATCGCCGACCTGCGCGTCGTCGACCTCGGCGGCACCGCGAGCAACTGGACCCGCTCCCCGCTGCGGCCCCGGCACGTCCACCTGGTGAACCTGGAGGACCACCCGGCCGAACTGCCCGACTGGATCACCGCCGAGATCGCCGACGTCACCGACCCCGAGATCCCGGCCAAGCTCGGCGACTTCGACCTGGTCGTCTCCAACTCCACCATCGAGCACGTCGGCGGGCCCAGCCAGCGCCGCCGCTTCGTCGCCGCCATCGAGCAACTGGCCCCGCTGCACTGGGTGCAGACCCCCTACCGCTACTTCCCGGTGGAGCCGCACTTCCTCGCCCCCGGCTTCCAGTTCCTCCCGCTGGCCGCCCAGGCCAAGCTGGTCCGGCACTGGCCGCTCACCCACAGCCGCCCCGGCACCCCCGAGGAGGGCATGGACGCGGTCATCAACATCGAGCTGCTGACCCGCGCCGAGATGAGCTACCTCTTCCCCCGCTCCGTGATCCTCAGCGAGCGGGTCGCCGGGCTCACCAAGTCCCTGACCGCCGTCCGCACCCGGGTCTGATGCGCGAGGTCCTCAGGGGGCCGTGGGAGCTGCTGAAGCGGACCTTCGGCTGGCTGGTCCTGTACGAGCTGCGCAACAAGGTCCTCCTCGCCCCCACGGCCGTACGCCTGCGCCGCTTCGAGGACGCCGAGACCGCCCGTCTCACCCGCGTCCTCGGGCGGCGGCCCACGGCCAGGGTCGCCACCGTCATCGCCACCCACCGGCGGCCCGAGGCGCTGCTGCGGGCCGTCCGCTCGGCCCTGGCGCAGACCGTCCAGGAACACGTCGTCATCGTCGTCGACGACGGCGCGGGACTCCCCGAACTCCCCGCCGACCCACGCCTCTTCGCCGTCTCACTGAGCCGGAACACCGGCGTGGCCGGGGTGGTGCGCAACGTCGGGATCCGGCTGACCCACTCGCGGTACGTCGCCTTCCTCGACGACGACAACCTGTGGGAGCCCGAGCACCTCCAGATCGCGCTCGCCGCCCTGTGCGCCCCCGGCGGACCCGACGGCGTCTACACGGCGCTGCGCAGGGTACGCCCGGACGGCACCGACATGGACGTCCTGTCGGTGCCGTTCGACCGGCGCAGGTCCGCCCACCAGGCCTTCCTGGACACCAACGCCTTCGTGGCCCGGCGGGCCCCCGCGCTGCGCTTCAGCAGGCTGCGCCGCACCCCCGAGGTGCTGCCCCGGGAGGACTGGGAGCTGATCCGCCGCTACAGCCGTGGCCGGCGCGTCGCGCACCTCGCCCGGCCCACCGTGCGCTACCTCGTCAACCCGGGCAGCTTCTACACCTCCTGGTGAGCCCCCGGACGGCGCCCCGGACCGTGCTGCGCGCGGTGCTCCGGACGCGCCGCCCCGGGCGCGCCGAGCAGGGCGCGCACCGCCGCCCGGGCCGGCGCCCGGCCGAGCGCCGCCCGGGACAGCTCCCGCAGCAGCACCGCCGCGCGGAACGCCACCGTCGCCGGAAACCCGTGGCGGCGCCGGAACAGCCGCACCCGGTTCACCACCAGCAGCGACCACAGCGCGGGGGAGACCCGGGAGTCGCCGCCCAGGTGGGTGGCGCGCGCCGCCGGCTCCAGGCGGGTGACCAGCCCGAGGTCGCGGGCGCGCAGGCAGTACTCCGTCTCCTCCGAGTAGAGGAAGAACGACTCGTCCCACTCCCCGCAGGCCGCCACGCACTCCGGGGACAGCGCCAGCAGCGCCCCCGTCACCCAGTCCGCCACGGTCCGCCCGGCGTACGCGGACGGCGCGGTGACCAGCTCGCTCCAGCGCGGGAAGCGGCCCGCCCTGCGGTTGCCCAGCACCGCCTCGCCGAGCGCCCGGGTCACGCTGGACTCGCGGCGCAGCGAGTGGATCAGCCGGCCGTCCTCCTCGTGCAGCAGCGGGGCGGTGATCCCGACCCGACCGCCGTCCGGCAGCGAGGTGTCCAGCGCCTCCACCAGGGTCGCGGCACAGCCCTCGGCCATCCGGATGTCGGGATTGCAGATCAGCACCGCGCCGAAGCCCTCCTCCCAGGACCCCGCGGCGCGCAGGGCGGCGTTGATCCCGAAGGAGTAGCCGCCGTTGCGGCCGGTCTCCACGACGGTGGCGTCCGGGGCGTGCTTGCGGACCACGGCGACCGTGTCGTCGGACGAGTCGTTGTCCGCGACGACCAGCCGCCAGTCCAGACCCGCCATCCCGGCCGGCAGCGAGTCCAGGAAACCGGGCAGCACCCCCGCGCTGTTCCAGGTGACGACGAGGACGGCGACCGGGCCGGAGCGCGGCTGCTGAGCGGGCATCAGATCTCCACGAGGTGCGATGAGTCGGGCGTCCGCTGCCGCGGCACCCGGTCGGCGGTGCGGACGCCCTCCGCCTCGCGCCGCACGAAGCCGAGGCAGGAGCCCCCCGCGCCGAGGAGCAGGAAGAAGACGCCGGCGAACATGGGGAAGCTCAGGGTGTCGAAGGTGGCGCTGATGACCAGGGCGACCAGCGCGGAGGCGAAGAACGCCTGCCCCAGCTCCCGGTCCGCCTCGTGCCGGGCCAGCCGCCGGATCGCCCCGCCGTTGTGGACGCCGGTCAGCCCGAGCACGAGCAGCATGAGGACGCCGAGCGCGCCCAGCTCCGCCAGGGTCAGCAGGTACTGGTTGTCGGTGAAGAAGTAGCGCTCGGGCGTGAAGGTGCCGAAGCCTCGGCCGAACACCGGGTCCTGCGCGAAGTACTCCGCGATCTTCGGGTACTTGATGGTGCGGGCCTGGGTGCTGCTGTCCGCGTTGTTGAGGCTGCCGGAGAACAGCGTCGTGATCGTGCCGATGAGCCCCGGCACCAGCACCTTGAACACCGCCACCGCGCCGATCAGGATCCCGATCGCGGTCCAGCGCCGCACCGGCTTCCAGCGCGGCACCATGATCAGCACGACCACCAGCAGGCCGATGATCGAGGTCCGGGAGACCGTCAGCGGCAGCCCACCGCCCAGCAGCACCACCGGCGCCCACAGCCGCCACTTCTTCAGGTGCGCCCGCGCCGGGTCGAAGGCCTGGGCGATCGCGAACGGCAGCAGGATCGCCAGCATCCCGCTGAACTCCAGCGGATGGGCGGTCAGCGAGCGCGGCCGGGTGAAGGAGCCTCGGTCGAGCACGGCCACGTTCGCCACACTGGAGTTGAGGCCCGGGATGCGCAGCGAGTCGGCGATGTTGGTGCCGGTGAAGAAGTCGTACAGGCCCAGCAGCGCGACGATCGAGCCCATCACCACGAGCCGCCGCAGCAGCACGTCCAGCCGCGCCCGGTCCTGGATCCCGGCCGAGGTCAGCACCACCAGGGACACCCACACGAGGAGCACGATCAGGCCCCGGTCCGCGGCCAGTATCTCCTTCTGCGAGCTGATCCGGTCCTGGTTCGCCACGTACGACAGGAGGACCGCGATGGCGAGGAGCAGCATCACCGTCCGCATGGTGCGGGTCCCCGGCGCGGGCGCGATCCGTCCCCGGCACCAGGTCGCCAGATACCAGAACAGGCCCAGCAGCGCGAAGACGTTGGCCGGGGTGCCCGCGCCGCCGAGGGCCGGCAGCGCCAGGTTCGACGGCAGGAACAGGGCGAGCGCCAGATAGCCGGTGAGGACGGCGGTGGCGTCCAGCGGCCGGCTCAGCAGCCTGCGCAGCCGCCCCGCGCCCGGCCCCGGCGCGGGCGGGCCGGGCGGCTCCGGCAGCCCTCGGGAGCGGCGGCGGGCCGCGGCCCAGGTCTCGATCACGAACGACAGCAGGAAGGCGGCCGTGACGCCGAAGACCACCACCGCCGCCACCTTCTGGTAGCGCGACTTGGGCTGGGAGACCGGCTTCTGCGGCGGCACGATCCGCGCCGAGCCCACGTAGTAGCCCTCCGGCACCCGGGCCTGCTCCTGGAGCACCTGGAGCTGCTCGGAGGCGTAGTCGGTGATCTTCCGGGTCTCCTCCAGGACCTTGTCCTTGTCCTCGCCCTTCACCGTCAGCGTCAGCAGCGGCCCCTCCGCCTGCGCGGCGAAGTCCACCCCGTACTCGTCGGTGATCCCCCGGCCTTGGAGTAAACGGGCCGTCTCGGGCGACTGGAGCGCCCGGATCAGCACGTCGGCCGTGCCGATCAGCGAACCGCTCGCGTACGCCAGCGGATTGCCGTAACTCGGCGCGGGCTTCGCCACCTTGCTGGAGTTCAGCAGCGCGAGCTGGCTCTGCGACTCGTACGTCACCGGCACGGTCGTGTACAGGTATCCGCCCGCCAGCACGCTGAGCAGAGTCAGCGGCACCATGACGTACCAACGCCCGGCCAGGACGCGGAAGATCTCGGCGATGCTCACGAACCCTCCCCCGGTTCCTCTTCGTGGTGCCAGTATCGATGCTGATGGAAAGAGACGTGCTGACTCCCGAAGGACTCGCCCGCGTGCTGCTGCGCCGCTGGTACGTCCTGGCCCTCGCCGTGCTCGTCACCGGCGCCGCCTGCTACCCGGCCCTGCGGCCGGCGCCGCGCTACCAGAGCTCCGCGGTGCTCGTGGTGAAGCCGCCGCGCACCGGCAACCAGCCCAACCAGCTGACCAACCTCCGGCCCTCGCTGGCCCTGGTCTCCTACGCCGTCGTGCAGCAGCTCCAGTCGCCCGCCGGGCAGGCCGAGCTGAAGGCGGCCGGGGTGCACGGCACCTTCCGGCTCACCCCCCGCAACAGCGGCACCAGCGCCACCCCTTACTACTCGATCCCCACCCTCCAGGTGGAGTCCGAGCAGACCCGGCCCGAAGAGGCCGACCGGCAGGTCCAGTTGATCATCGGGGTGTACGGCAAGCACCTGAACGCCCTCCAGGCCGAGCAGCACGTGCCGTCCACGACCCTGCTCACCGTCGACCTGCTGAACCGCCCCGGCACCGTCGCGCTGCCCCCCAACCGCACCCGTGCGGTGGCCGGCGCGGGCGCGCTCGGCACCCTCGCCGGGGTGATGGCGGCGCTGTGGGCGGACCGGATCGCGACGGCGCGGCGCGGCCGGCGGCTCAGTGAGCGGCACCGTACTCCGTGAGCCGCCCGTCCCGCTCCTCGTAGCGCTCCCCGGTCTCCGGGCAGCGCCACAGGCCCGGCGCCCCGGGCTCCTCGGCCAGCCGGACGCCGGCCTTGCCGACCCAGCCCGCCCGGCGCGCCGGGACGCCCATCACCAGCGCGAAGTCGGGCACGTCGGCGGTGACCACCGAACCGGCCGCGACCAGCGCCCAGCGCCCGATGGTCACCGGCGCCACGCAGACCGAGCGGGCGCCGACGGCCGCGCCGTCGCCGATGACGACCGCGACGGGCTCCCAGTCGCCACCGCGCTTGAGCCGCCCGTCGGGGTCCACGGCACGCGGGTTGTGGTCGTTGGTGAGGACCACCGACGGGCCGATGAAGACGCCGTCGCCGAGCACGGCCGGCTCGTAGACGAGGGCGTAGTTCTGCAGCTTGCAGTTGTCGCCCATGGTCACCCCGGGGCCGACGTACGCGCCGCGCCCGACCACGCAGTTCTCGCCGAGCCGGGCGTCCTCGCGGATCTGCGCGAGCTCCCACACGCTGCTGCCGGCGCCGACGACGGCCTTCTCGTCGACCTGGGCGGTGGGCTGGACGCGGTAGTTCACGGATGTGCCTTTCGTTCCGTGGAGAGGAGGCAGAGAGGAGGGAGGGGAGGGGGCCGGATGCCCCGGCTAGATGCCCCGGCGCTTCCAGGAGCGCCACCAGAGCCATTCGCGGCCCCGGTCGACGACCGCCGACAGCACCAGCGGCTGGAGGTACGGCATGATCCGCGCCCCGATCCGGCGGCGCAGCCGCAGCGCCCGGTACTCGGGCAGCGACTCGGCGTCCGGGCGCCACTCCTTGGCGAGTCGAACCAGCTCCTCGACCGGGACGACGTCGGTGCGGCCCCGGTCGTAGGCCCGGTAGGCCCGGCGCAGCGCCTGGCGGGCGAGGCGGGTGTCGACGAGCCCGGCCAGCCGTTCGGCCTGCGGCAGCCGGTCGGCGCACTTGTCGAGGACGGCCGTGAAGGCGGCCCGGCGCTGCCGGAGGTCGTCGAGCTGGCCGCCGAAGTCGGTGGTGGACATGTTGCCGCCGTGGACCCGGTAGTAGGCCTGGTCGGCGCCGGCGACGTAGCCGACGTCGGCGTGGGCGGCGAGCCGCATCCACATCTCGATGTCCCCGGCGTGCGGGAGCTCCGGGTCGTAGCCGCCGACCTGCCGCTGGAGGCTGGTGCGGACGACCACCTCGGGCGAGGTGATGCAGCCGGTGCCCTCGCGGAAGCGCCGCTCCAGCCACCAGTGGCCGGGGTAGACCACGGCGCCGGTGGCGGCGGTGCGGGCCGCGGGGAGCGGCCCGCCGTGCTGGAAGCGCAGCGGCCTGCCGTAGGCGAAGCCGGCCTCCGGGTGGGCGTCGAGCAGGGCCACGGCCCGCACGAGCGCCCCGGGGACGAGCCGGTCGTCGGCGGACAGCAGCACGACGTAGTCGCCGTCCGCCCACTCCAGCAGGCCCTCGTTGTAGGTGGCGATGTGGCCCTTGTTGGTCTCGTGGACCCGTACCTCGATCCTCGGGTCGGAGGCGGCCAGCTTCCTGGCCGCCTCCGCCGAGTCGTCGGGGGACGCGTCGTCGATGATGAGCACCCGCACGTCGAGGCCGGGCTGTTCGTCGAGCACGCTGCGTACGCAGTCGGCCAGGAAGTGGCCGTATTTGTAGCAGGGGATGACGACGCTGACTGAGCTCATGTGGTGCGTTCCCCGATTTCGGTGGGTCAGGTCGGTCCGGTCGGTCAGGTCGGTGCGGCCTTCGGGTCAGTTGGTCGTGAAGACCGGGCCGACCCAGTAGTTGGTCGAGTTGTAGGAGTTGGTCGGGAAGGCGGTCGTGGCCCCGTACTTGTAGAGGCCGTTGGCGGCTCCGCTCGCGTCGGCGGGCGCCGACAGCGGGTAGTTGAGGTGGGCACCGGCGAAGAAGCCCGCGTCGGAGGCGTAGTTGCCGTTCGGCGCGTGGTACGAGGCGACGTAGGTGGTGTTCGCCGTGATGGCGACCGGGGCGGCGAAGGTCAGCCGCTGCCAGCCGGAGGCCGTCTCGCCGGTGAAGGTGCCGGTGGCGAGGAGGGTGCCGTCGGCGGCCCACAGGCTGCCGGTGTGGCTGCCGGTGTTGGTCGCCCCCTTGTAGAAGGTGATGCCGGTGACCTTGCCGCCCAGCGCGGACTGGAAGCGGGTGCCCAGCTCCAGGGAGTTGGCGTCACTGGTCTCCGCCGTCTTCGCGGGGACCGTCTGCGCGCTCCACAGGGTGCAGGGGCAGGCGGCCGGCGGCGGGGTCGAGGAGGTGGTGAAGGACCAGCTGACCGGGTCCGTCATCGCGTTGCCCCACAGGTCGGCGGCCTGGACCGAGACCGTGTACGTGGTGCCGAGGGCGAGCTGGCTGTTGAACGTGAACGCGGCCGTCTTGCCGTCCCCGTCCAGTGTGGCCCGGCCCGGTACGGCGGCGCCGCCGGGGCCCTGCACGCTGAACACCAGGGTGCCGCTGTCGACGCTCTGGTTGAAGGTGGCGGTCAGCGGCGCCGTGATCGACACGCCGGTCGCCCCGGGGGCCGGGGTGCGGGCGGTGACGGTCGGCGGCACGGTGCTGGCCGAGCCCGTCTCCAGGATGGCGTCCACCCAGTAGTTGCTGCCCGCGGACTGCTGGTTCGGGAAGCCGCTCGTGGCCCCGTACCGGTAGACGCCGTTGCCGCCGTCGGTGCCGGACTGGAGGGCGGTCAGCGGGGCGAGCCCGGAAGCCTTGTCGGTGAAGTAGTGCGCGTCGTAGGAGTAGCCGCCGCTGGGGGCGAAGTACGAGGCGACGTACGTGGTGTTGGCCTTGACCGGGACCGGACTGGCGAACTTCAGCTCCTGCCAGCCGGACGCGGTCTCGTTGGTGAAGGTGCCGGTGGCCAGGAGCTGGCCGGAGGCGGACCACAGGCTGCCCTTGTGGGTGCCGACGTTGGCGGCCGACTTGTAGAAGCGGACGCCGGTGATCGTGCCGGGCACCGAGCTGCGGACCTTCACGCCGAGCTCGACGGAGCTGCCGTCGCCGCTGTTCGCCTTGGTCGGCGCGGCCGTGGCCGGCCAGACCGTGCAGGGGCACTGCTGCTGGGTGACGGTCAGCGGGACGGTGGTGACGTTGCCGAGGTTGACGCTGTCGTCGACGGCGCGGACCTTGAGCTGGAGCGGGCCCTCGGTGAGCGGGGTCCACTTGTAGCTCCAGCTGCCGGTACCGTCGGCCGCCTTCCAGGTGGTGCCGCCGTCGGTGGAGACCTCCACCCGGGCGACCACGCCGCCGGAGTCGGCGGCGGTGCCGGTGACGGTGACCTGGCGCAGCGCCGGGACGGAGGCGTTCGCGGTGGGGGCGTTCACGGTGACGGTGGGGCCGGTGACGTCCTCGGACGCGTCGGCCTTGACCAGGTCGTCCTGCCGGGACTTGGGCTGGATGCCCATGTCGGCCAGGATGTTCACGGTCGCCTGCTGCATCCGCTTGTCCACCGTGACCACGCCGCCGGCGGGGTCGGCCGTCGGGACGTTGGTCAGGCCCCAGGACCACTGGACGGTCCCGGTGCCGAACACCAGGGCCTTGGAGGTCTGGTCGCGGAAGGCCACCAGGCTGTGGGTGGCCGTGCCGTTCCCGTAGTAGTTGCCCCAGTCCAGCAGGTAGTTGCCGTCGTTGACGTCCACGGTGGTGGAGGACATCCGGATCTGCCCGGCCGGCCGGGAGGCGTTCTCGACGTCGCTGTCCCACTCGTAGCCGAGCGTGCCCTGCGGGAAGGTGGCGACCTGGCTGCCGGTCAGGCCGGCGACCGAGGTGTTCCGCCACAGCCGCATCTTCGCGTACGTGGCGGGGACCGTGATGGCGTCGTTGCGGGGGCCGTTCACCTGGAACAGCGAGCCGGTGAGGATGTTCTGCGGCCGGTAGGGCTCGCCCTCCTTGGTGCTGTCCGGGTCCATCCAGGTGCCCGTCCACACGTTGCTCGGGTCCGGGACGCCGTTCGGCGTCGGGAACTTGAGCTTGGTCTCCTTGTAGCAGACCAGGGTGCGGTTGGCGGTGCCGCTGCCGTCGATGCTCGGCTCCAGGCGGGTCTTCCAGAAGATCTCGTTGCCCGAGAAGTACGTCTGGTGCTGGCCCGCCTTGCGCGCGTTGAGGACGTTGGTGAACTGCTCCTGCGTCCAGTACTCGTCGTGGCCCTGCGACATGAACATCTTGTGGTTCGCGAGGAGCGCGGCGCCCCGGGTGGCCGTGTCCAGGCCCGAGACGTAGCTGAGGTCGTAGCCGTTGCGCTCCAGCCACGAGATCATCTCGAACTCGGAGCCGTAGATGCCGTTCTCGCCGCCGATGTCCATCGGACGGTTGTAACTGACCTTGTACGCCCGCCCGTCGGGCGCCGGGCCCTGCCCGTCGTAGAGGTTGGTGCCGCCCCAGTCGTTGTACGCCTGCCAGGTCTGGTCCGAGGTCTGCACGAGGATCTCGGAGCGGCTGGCGTCGTTGCGGACCACGAACGGGTAGGGCATCAGCCCGTTGCCGTCGGCCTGGTCGAAGTTGGCCACGTACAGCCCGGACACCGCGTCGGCGGGCACCGTCCAGCTCGCCGTGGCGGGCCAGTTGCCGCAGTCCATCAGGCCCGTCGGCGCGTCCTTGAGGCACGCCGGCCGCTGGGTCAGATAGGTGGCCGGATAGGTCTGGTCGGCCTGCGCCTGGGTGGAGACCAGGCGCGCGCCGTCACCCCCGTACCAGCCCAGCCGGTAGATCTTGACCCGGTACGAGGACGGGGACTGGACCTTGAACTGGAGGGTCTCCCCGGCCTGGAGGCTCATCTTGGTGGGGAATCCCGCGATGTCGCCCCAGGAGCTGCCCGCGAACCAGTCGGACATCGGCGTGCCCGGCTTGGCGTTCTCGCAGACGATGGCATTGCTGCCCGTTCCGCATGGATCGGCGAGCGCGCTCGCCTCTCCGACCGGCGGCAAGAATATCGCTGTCAGCGCCGCGGCCAGGGCGAACAAGGCGCCTCTGGCCCGGCGGAATCGGTTTTGCATCGCTGTACCTTTCACGGGCAGTACAGTCCTGGCCTTCCGGCCGGGGAGGGGGAGCGGGCCCTAGTTCAGGGCGTTCACCAGTGCGTCCGCCACCTGCTGCTGCTGGTCGGCGGAGATCTGCGGGAAGAGCGGGAGGGAGAGGATCTCTCCGGCGGCCCGCTCCGCGTGCGGGAAGGCCCCGCGGTCGTACCCGAGGTGCGCGTAGGCGGGCGTCAGGTGTACCGGGTCCGGGTAGTGCACCCCGGCGCCGATGCCGCTCGCGTTGAGCTTGCCCACCACGGCGTCCCGGTCGGCGCCGGGCACCCGCACCACGTACAGGTGCCAGACGTGCTCGTTGCCCTCGGCGGTGGCCGGGAGCACCAGCCGCCCGGCCCCGGCGAGCGGGGCCAGCAGCTCGTCGTAGCGGGCCGCCGCCGCCCGCCGGGCCGCGTTGCCCGCCGCGAGGCGGCGCAGCTTGGCCCGCAGCACCACGGCCTGGAGCCCGTCGAGCCGGCTGTTGAAGCCGGGCACGTCGTGCCGGTACTTCTCGACTCCGCCGTGGTTGGCGATCGCCCGGACCAGGGCCGCCGCCTCGGGGTCGTCGGTCAGCACCGCCCCGGCGTCGCCGTACGCGCCGAGGTTCTTGCCCGGGTAGAAGCTGGTGGCGGCGATGCCCCCGCTGCCCGGCGTGCGTCCGTCCCGGCTGGCGCCCTGGCTCTGGGCGGCGTCCTCGACGATCCGCACGCGCTCCGGCAGCGCCGCCGCGAGCGCCGCCACGTCCGCGCTCTGCCCGTACAGGTGGACCGGCACCACGGCCCGGGTGCCCGGACCGACGGCGGCGGCGGCCGCCCCGGGGTCGATCAGCAGCGTCTCCGGCTCGCAGTCCACCAGCACCGGCCGGGCCCCGGCGCGGGCGACCGCGCCCGCCGTGGCGATGAAGGTGTTCGCGGGCAGGACCACCTCGTCGCCGGCCCCGACGCCGCTCGCGCGCAGCGCCAGCTCCAGGGCGTCGGTGCCGTTGGCCACGCCGACGACGTGCTCGACACGGCCGAACGCGGCGTACTCCCGCTCGAACTCCCGGACCTCCTCGCCGCCGATGAAGGCGGTGCCGGCCAGCACCCGGTCGAAGCCGGCGCGTATCTCCTCGGCGACCTCGGCGTGCGCCGCCTTCAGGTCGACCAGGGGGATCTGGTTCATGTGCCGTTCACTCCTCGTGCGGGGACGGGTTCGGCGGCGGGGCCGGAGCCGTCCGCCGTGAGCTGTGCCAGGGCCGGGGGCGCGGCGGCGCGCAGCCGCCGGGCCGGCGAACCGGCCCACACCTCGCCGGCCGGGACGTCGGCCAGGACCGTGCTGCCCATGCCGACCAGGGACCAGGCGCCGATCGCGGTGCCCTCGCGGACCAGCGCACCCGCGCCGAGGTAGGCGCCCCGGCCGACCCGGACGGTGCCGCCCAGGCGCACCCCGGAGGCGAGGGTGGCGAAGTCGGCCACCTCGTCGTCGTGGGTGAGCACGGTGTGCGGCATCACCGCCACGTGCCGCCCCACCCGCACCGAGGCCGTCAGGACCGTGTGCGCGAGGAGGACCGTGCCGGGGCCGAGGACCGAGCTCGCCGAGACCACCGCGGTCGGGTGGACCACGGTGGCGTAGCGGTCCTCGGGCAGCCCGAGGCGCTCCACCACCCGGGCGCGGGAGGCATAGTCGCGCGGGCTGCCGACGCAGACCACGAAGGACGCGTCCGGCAGCTCGTGGACCAGGGCGCTGCCGCCGAGCACGGGCACCCCGTCGACCGCGACGCCGTGCAGCGCCGGATCGTCGTCGAGGTGGCCCGCGAGCGGCAGCCCGGCGGCCCGGACGGCCTGCGCGGTCTCCCGCGCGAAGCCGCCGGCGCCGATGAGGACGAGCCGGGTCACGGACGCGCCGCCGCTTCCGTGAGCACGGCGGCCACGTGGTCCTGCTGCTCCTCGGTCAGGGTGTGGAACAGCGGCAGGATCAGCGAGTCGCGGGCGATCCGCTCGGTGGCCGGCAGCGGCCCGGCCGGGTGGCCCGCGTAGGCCGGCTCCAGGTGGCTCGCCATGATGCCGCGGCGGGCCGACACCCCGGCCTCGGCGAGCCGGGCCAGCAGCGCGTCGCGGCCGACCGGGAAGTCCTCCGCGAGCAGTACCCAGTACGACTGGAAGTTGGACGCGCCGTGCGCCGGGTCGGTCACCGGCGTCAGGCCGGGCACCGGGCGCAGCAGCTCCGCGTAGCGGGCGGCGAGCTCCCGGCGGCGGGCCACCAGCGCGTCCAGCTTGCCGAGCTGGACCAGGCCGACCGCCGCCTGGATGTCGGTCATCCGGTAGTTGAACCCGGTCTCCAGATAGCTCTCCAGGACCGGCTTGCCGCTCGCGTGCCGCTCGGCCGCCGACACGTTCATGCCGTGCTCGCGCAGCCGCCGCAGCCGCGCCGCCCAGTCGGCGTCGTCGGTGGTGACCATGCCGCCCTCGCCGGTGGTGAGCAGCTTGCGCGGGTGGAAGGACCAGGCGGCGAGCAGCGCGCCGCGCCCGACGGGGCCGCCGTCGACGGTGGAGCCGATCGCGCAGGCCGCGTCCTCGACCAGCGGCAGCCCCCAGCCCTCGCAGGCGGCCCGCAGCGCGGACACGTCGGCGGGCACGCCGCCCTGGTGGACCAGGAGGACGGCCTTGGTACGGGGGGTGCGGACCGCGTCCACGGTGGCGGCGGTGAGGTTGCCGGTGGCGAGGTCCACGTCCGCGAAGACCGGTTCGGCGCCGACGTACCGTACGGCGTTGGCGGTGGCGATGAAGGACAGCGAGGGGACCACGACCTCGTCGCCCGGGCCGAGGTCCAGCGCGACCAGGGCCAGGTGCAGGGCGGTGGTGCAGGAGCTGACGGCGACGCCGTGCGCGGCGCCGACCCGCTCCGCGAAGGCCCGCTCGAACGCGGCGGTCTTCGGACCCTGCGCGACCCAGCCGGACAGCACGGTGTCGGAGGCCGCCTTGGCCTCCTCCTCGCCGAGCCACGGCACCATGACGGGGATCCGCACGGGAGCCCCGGCCGAGGCGGCGTTGTCGGCGTCCGTCCCGGTGGCGCCCTTCTCGGACCGCCACCACTCGACCAGGTCCCTGAGGCCGGTCCGCAGGTCGATCTCGGCCTTGAAGCCCAGCCGTTGCTCGGCGAGCGTGGTGTCCGCGAGCCGCCGGGTCACCCCGTTGACCGCGCGGGCCGGGCCGTGCACCGGCTCCAGACCGGAGCCCATCACGTCCAGCAGCCCGTCGGCCAGCTCCCGCAGCGAGGTCTCGGTGGCGCTCGCCACGTTGAACACCTCGTCGGTCAGCCCCTCGCGGGCCGCCAGGATGTTGGCGCGGGCGATGTCCCGGACGTCGACGAAGTCCATGGTCTGGGTGCCGTCGCCGAGGATCAGCGGCGGCTCGCCGGCCTCGATCCGCTCCATCCAGCGGATCAGCACCTCCGTGTACAGGCCGTGGATGTCCATCCGGGGCCCGTACACGTTGAAGTAGCGCAGCGCCACGTAGTCCAGGCCGTACATGGCGTGGAAGCTGCGCAGCATCCCCTCGTTGAACGCCTTGGCGGCGCCGTAGAAGGTGTCGTTGTTGTACGGGTGGTGGCGCTCGGTGGTCGGGAAGGACTCGGCCAGGCCGTAGACGGAGGCCGAGGAGGAGGCGATGACCTTGCCCACCCCGGCCGCCGCGGCGGCCTCCAGCACGTTGAACGTGCCGTTCACCATGACCTCGTTGGCCAGCCGGGGCTCCTCCGCGCACTGGGTGATGCGGATCGCCGCCAGGTGGTAGACGAGGTCGGCGCCCTCGGTCACCCGGTGCACGGTCGCCGCGTCCCGGATGTCGCCCTCGACCAGCTCGACCCGGCCGCTCGCCAGGGCCTTGGCGAGGTTCGCCCGCCGGCCGCGCACGAAGTTGTCGAGCACGACGACCTGGCTCGCGCCCCCCTCCACCAGGAGGTCCGTCACATGGGAGCCGATGGTGCCGGCACCGCCGGTGACCAGGACCCGCTTGCCCGCGATATCGCTCAACGCCGTTCTCCCAGAAGTTCGTTCCCGTTCGTGACGGACCGGTCCGAGCCGGTCCGCAGCCCGACGACCGCCCCGCGGAACTCCAGGCTCCGCGAGGCCGCCTCCAGGATGTCCAGCACCCGCAGCCCGGCCCGCCCGTCGGTCAGCGCCGGCCGGTCCTCGGTGATCGCCGCCGCGAACTCGTCGACCATGCTGCGCAGCGCCTCCTTCTCGCCGATCGCCGGGGCGACCATGTCGCCGCTGCGGTACGAGATGAGGGCCTCGCGGCGCTCGTCCGCGCCCAGCTCCTGGGGCGTGGCCAGATCGACGCCCCGGTCGAACAGCGCGACGCGCTGCGCGGGGTTGAGGTCGTCCCAGACCAGCGTGCGCTTGGAGCCGCCGACCATGGTGGTGCGCACCTTGGTCGGGGACAGCCAGTTCACGTGCACATGGGCGATGGCGCCCGTGTTCAGCTGGAGCGTCAGGTACGTGATGCAGTCCTGGCCCGCGCCGATCGGATCGGCGCCGTGCGCGGCGACCGCGACCGGCGCCACGTGCTCGGGCAGGATGAAGTCCAGGATCGACAGGTCGTGCGGGGCCAGGTCCCACAGCACGTCGATGTCCTTCTGGACCAGGCCCAGGTTGATCCGCACCGAGTCCACGTAGTGGATCTCGCCGAGCGCGCCCTCGCGGACCAGCTCGCGGATCTTCGCCACGGCCGGGGTGTAGCAGTAGGTGTGGTCGCACATCAGGGTCAGGCCGCGCTCCTCGGCCTCGGCGACCAGCCGCGCCCCGTCGGCGTAGGTGGTGGCCAGCGGCTTCTCGACCAGGACGTGCTTGCCCGCGCGCAGTGCCGCGAGGGCCACGTCGAGGTGGGTGCCGGCCGGGGTGGCGACGGCGACCGCGCGCACCTCCGGGTCGGCGAGCACCGCCGCGTAGTCGTCGGTGGCCTGGACGGTGGAGTAGCCGCCGAGGACCCGCTGGGCGCGGGTGACGTCGAGGTCGCAGAGCCAGCGCAGCCGGAACCGGTCGCTGGCCTGGAAGTTGCGCACCAGGTTCGGGCCCCAGTAGCCGGCGCCGATGACGGCGACCCCCAGCCGCCCGTCCGGCCGCCCGGAGTCGTTCGCGTCGCTCACGTGTGTTCCCTTCATCGTCAGTAGGCCCCCGTCCCGCGCAGGACGGCCGGGCCGGTGCGCAGCAGGATCAGCGCGTCCAGGCCGAGCGACCAGTTGTCCACGTACGCCAGGTCGAGGCGTACGGCTTCGTCCCAGGGCAGGTCGGAGCGACCGCTGACCTGCCACAGGCCGGTGAGGCCCGGTTTCACGAGCAGCCGGCGCCGGACCTCGTGGCTGTAGCCGGCGACCTCCTCGGGCAGCGGCGGACGCGGCCCGATCAGCGACATGCGCCCGTTCAGCACGTTCAGCAGCTGGGGGAGCTCGTCGATCGAGTAGCGCCGCAGGGTGGCCCCGACCCGGGTGACCCGGGGGTCGTCGCGGACCTTGAAGAGCAGGCCGTCGCTGTTGTGGTTGGCGTGTGCCAGCTCGTCCCTGACGGCCTCGGCGTCCGGCCGCATCGTGCGGAACTTGAACATGGTGAACTGCTTGCCGTGCAGGCCCACCCGGACCTGCCGGAACAGCGCCGGGCCGCGGCTGCCGAGGCGTACGGCCAGGGCGACCACGCACATCAGCGGGGCGAGCACCAGCAGCAGCACCGCGGCGACCAGCCGCTCGGCGAGCTCCTTGGGGAGCCGGGCCCAGCGGGACAGCTTCGGGGCCCGCAGGTGGATCAGCGGGACCCCGCCGACCGGCCGCACGGCCAGCCGCGCGGCGGCCACGTCGCCGAAGGCGGGCGCCAGCAGGAAGTCGCCGCCGGCGGCGGCGGTGCTCCAGGACAGCGCGCGCAGCAGGGTCGCGTCGATCTCCGGCGACGGCAGCACGACGACGGTGGTCGAGCCGCCGAACCCGCGTATCGCGCCGGGGACTTCGTCGACGCCGCCGAGCACCGGCACGCCCAGCTTGTCGAGCGGGGCGCGGCCCCGGGTGTTCCCGGGGTCGGTGAGGCAGACGCCGGCGATGTCCATGCCCTGGAGGCCGACCCGGGACGGCGAGCGCTCCGGGCCGCCGTTCCACAGCGCCGAGAGCAGCTCGGCGACGCCGGCCGAGGGGCCGACGAGGATCGCCGTGGTGCGGTTGCGGCCCTGCGCCCAGTTCCGGCGCAGCCAGCGCCGGAGCAGGAAGCGGGCCGCCAGACTGAGGGCGGCCACGGTCGGGGCCGCCAGGATCATCTCGTGCAGCAGGTCGAGGTCGCCCACCACACCCCAGCCGACCACCGCGGCCAGCGCCGGCAGCACCAGGGCACCGCGCAGCACCCGGCGGTAGACCTCGCCGCCGGAGCCGAACACGGCGCGCTCGTAGGCCCGGTGGGCGTACATCAGGGCGACCCAGGCCGGCGGCAGGCCGAGGACGACGGCCCAGTGGCCCACCGCGCCGAGGACGCTCACCGCGGCGACGACGGCCGCGACGGCGTCCGCGGCCAGCACTATGGTCTGGTGTCTTCTCCGCCACCACAGGCGGTGGACATCGAAGTGTGTGGATTCGACTCGATGCCGCTCATGCGTGACCGGCAGGACGGTCATCCATTCCCCCCAAGGGCGCTTCCCGCGCAGCCTGCCGATCCACGCGCGCCGTTTCCCCCGGGGACGCCTGCGAGAGCGGCTCGCGGGCAGGGGAAAGGCAGCGGTGGTGCGACGAGGATGCGCGGCTCTTCCGCCTGACTGAACGCTGCGAACCGGCGGTGAGCCTCCCCAGCCACCACCGAGCCCGCACAGGACGCAGAATCCGCCCGGGACGAGTCGTGTTCGTGCCCCAGCGGATCCGGCAGCGCTCAATCTAGACCAACTGGGGCAGGCCATCCAGGAGTTGTGTGAAACTCCTACCGATACTTGAAGGAACTGTAAGAGTGGGACGCATCGGCTCAGGTCCGTACGCGGCCCGGCGGGCGCGGACACGCACGGGAGCGGCCGCCTCCGGTGCGGTGGTGGCGGGGCGGACACGGCGGCCGGGGCCGTACCCGCGCATCGGCGCAGGTCATGGCGGTGCGGGGAAAATCCGTGAACGAACGGTGTGGGCGGGGCGCCTTGGTCATACTGTCCCCGTGCCCAGCATCGTGATCCCCGCCCACAACGAGGAACGCACCCTCGGCCGGCTCCTGGACGCCCTCCTGGACGGCGCCCGGAGTGACGAGTTCGACATCGTCGTGGTGTGCAACGGCTGTACGGACGACACCGCCCGCGTCGCCGCGGGCCACGGTCCCGGTGTCCGGGTCGTCGAGACGCCCGTGCCCTCCAAGCACGAGGCCCTGCGCCTCGGCGACGAGCACGCCCACGGCTTCCCCCGGATCTACGTGGACGCCGACGTGGTGCTCGGCGCCGGAGACGTGCGCGCCCTGGCCGCCGCGCTCGACGGGCCCGGCGGCGTGCTCGCGGCGGCGCCCGAGCGGGAGCTGCCGATGACCGGCTGCTCCTGGCGGGTGCGCGCCTACTACCGGGTCTGGCAGCGGCTGCCCGCCGTCCGCGAGGGGCTGTTCGGGCGCGGGGTGATCGCCATGTCCGGCGAGGGCCACGCCCGGATCGCCGCGCTGCCCCCGCTGATGGCCGACGACCTGGCCGCCTCGCTCGCCTTCGGGCCCGCCGAGCGCGGCGTGGTCCGGACCGCCCGGGTGGTCGTCCGGCCGCCGCGCACCTGGCGGGACCTGATCCGCCGCCGGGTCAGGGCGGCCACCTCCACCGCGCAACTGGAGGAGCACCAGCGGACGTCGGCCGACACGGACACGGAGCCCGCCGCGCCGCCCTCGGCCCGTACCGGCGTCTCCGACCTGCGGGCCCTGGTCCGGGCCGAGCCCGCCCTGCTGCCCGCCGTCCTCGTCTTCCTCTCCGCCGCGCTCGCGGCGCGCAGGGGGGCGCGGAAGGCCGTCAAGGCGCGCGACTTCGACACCTGGCTCAGGGACGAGAGCAGCCGCCAGGACGACTGACCGCCCGATCGGAGCGTCAGGGCCCCCAGTGATCACCGGCCGCCTAGGCTGCCGGTGACCGCACCACAGGAAGGCCCGTCATGACGCTCCGGATGCCCGGGCGGCGTTCCGCCGTCCTCACGACGGTGCTCGCCGTCTGCGCCGCCTGGACCGGCCTCGCCCCCGCGGTGTCGGCCGAGGCACCCGGCGGGCCGCTCACCGCCGCCACCCGCTTCTACGTCGACCCCGACAGCGGCGCCGCCCGCCAGGCCGTCGCCGACGCGGCGGCCGGGAACGCGACGGACGCGAAGCGCATGCGCCGGCTCGCCGCGCTGCCGCAGGCCGCCTGGTTCACCGGCGGCACCCCGGACAGCGCGCGCGCCGGAGCGAGCGCCCTGATCACGCGGGCGCGCGCCGCGCACCAGCTCCCCGTCCTCGTCGCGTACAACGTCCCCGGCCGTGACTGCGGCCACTACTCGGGCGGCGGCGCCGCCGACTCGGCCGCCTACCGCGCCTGGATCGGCGCCCTCGCCGAGGGCGTCGGCGCCGGCCCCGCGCTGGTGGTCCTGGAGCCCGACGGGCTGGCCGCGCTGCCCCGCGACTGCGCCGGGAACGTGGACCCGACGGGCGAGCTGACCGCCGCCCGCCTCGCCGACCTGGACTTCGCCGTCACCGTCCTCAAACGGAGCGCCGGTACGAGCGTCTACCTGGACGCGGGCAACAGCCAGTGGAAGTCCGTCGACGACATCGCGGAACGGCTGATCAGCGCGGGCGTGGCCAAGGCCGACGGCTTCTCGCTGAACGTCTCCAACTTCCAGCCCACCGACCAGCTCACCCGCTACGGCGGCTGGGTCTCCCGCTGCGTCTGGTTCGCCACCCGGGGCCCCGACTGGGCGCGCGGCCACACCGAGTGGTGCGCGAGCCAGTACTACTCGCCCGCCGCCCCCAACGACGGCACCTCCGGCAACGCGGTCTCGGCCGCCGACCCGGCCACCTGGCACTGGACCGACGCCTGGTACGCCCAGACCACCGGCGGCGCGCCCGCCGCCGAGCTGCCGCACTTCGTCGTGGACACCAGCCGCAACGGCCGAGGCCCCTGGACCCCGCCCACCGGGACCTACCCCGACCCGGAGACCTGGTGCAACCCGCCGGGCCGGGGCCTCGGCCCCCGCCCCACCGCCGACACCGGGGTCCCGCTGGCCGACGCGTACCTGTACGTGAAGACGGTCGGCGAGTCCGACGGGAGCTGCACCCGGGGCACCGGCGGCCCGGCCGATCCCGTGTACGGGACCGTCGACCCGCCCGCCGGCGCCTGGTGGGCCGAACTGGCCCACGGGCTGGCCCGCGAGGCCGTGCCGCCCCTGGCCCCGTGACCCGCCGGCCCCGTGACCCGCTGAGCGCTTGCCCCCCCGGGCGCCGCCGGTCAGGAGCCGAAGCCGAGCCCGGCCCGGTCCAGGGACCGCAGCCACAGGTTGCGGCGCCCCTCGTGCGCGTCGGCGCGCGCCATCGACCACTGGGTGATCCCGATGCCCAGCGAGCGCACCGGCTCCGGCGGGAACGGCAGCGGCTTGCGCCGCACCAGGTCCAGGGCGGTGCGCTCGGTGCGCTCACCGGCCAGCAGGTCCAGCATCACCTCGGCGCCGAAGCGGGTGGCGCCGACGCCCAGCCCCGTATAGCCCGCCGCGTAGGCGACCTTGCCCCGGTGGCTGGTGTCGAAGAAGACGCAGAAGCGCGTGCTGGTGTCGATGGCACCGCCCCAGGCGTGGCTGAACCGGACCCCGGCGAGCTGCGGGAAGGTCGCGGCGAAATGCCGGGCCAGGGTGGCGAAGGAGGCGGGCCGCCGGTCGTGCTCGGCGCGCACGGAACGGCGGTGCACGGCGTCGTAACCGCCCCACAGGATCCGGTTGTCGGCGGAGAGCCGCACATAGTGGAAGCTGTTGGCGCAGTCGGCCCAGCCCTGCCGGTTCCGCCAGCCCACGGAGGCCAGTTGGGCCTCCGTCAGCGGCTCGGTCATCAGCGCGTAGTCGTAGACCGGGACGGTGTACGGGCGGTGCCGGCGCAGCAGCGAGGGGAAGGCGTTGGTGGCGAGCGCGACCCGCCGGGCGCGCACCCGGCCGTACGGGGTGGTGACGGCGACCCGGGCGCCGTCCTCGGCGAGACCGGTGCCGGGGGTGTGCTCGTAGACGCGGACGTCCAGCTCCTGGCAGGCCCGCTTCAGGCCCCAGGCCAGCCGGGCCGGGTCGAGCATGGCGGTGTCGGAGGTGTTCCACAGCCCGCCGAGGAAGGTGGGGGAGTCGATCTCGGCGCGGACCCCGGCCTCGTCTAGCAGCCTGACCTCGGCCCCGTACCGCGCGGCCGTCTCGGCCTCCTCGTCGAGCCCGGCGAGCTGGTACGGCTCGGTGGCCACGACGAGTGAACCGGTGCGCTCCCAGGCGCAGTCGATGCCGTAGCGGGTGAGGGTGTCCTCCATGGCCTGGAGGTTCTCCCGGCCGAGGCGTTCCAGCCGCCCGATCTCGTGCGGCCAGCGCGCCAGTCCGTTGCCCAGCCCGTGGGTGAGGCTCGATTCGCAGAAGCCGCCGTTGCGGCCGGAGGCGGCGCCGCCCGCCTGGTCCGCCTCGATCACGACCACGTCGGCGGAGGGATCGCGCTCCTTGGCGATGAGCGCCGTCCACAGCCCGGTGTAGCCGCCGCCGACCACCAGCAGGTCGCAGTCGGTGGGGCCGACGAGGGCGGGGGCGGCCGCCGGGCGGTCCGGGGCGTCCAGCCAGAACGGGGTGGGCGAGGCGTCGCGCAGGGCGTGCACGGGGTCCATGGGCGGGGCTCCTTCGGATCGCGGAGGTACGGGCCTCCGAAGTGCCGCCATGAGAACCGGCCATGCGGTTTTGCGTCAATGGTGTTGTCGTAAGGCCGCCGGCCAGGGGTGGGGACGGACGCACCGGCGCCGTCAGCCGCGCCGCCGGTGGGCCTCCAGACGCGCCCCCACCGCGTCCAGCATCAGCTCCAGCGCGAACGGGTGCCCGCTGTCCCGCATGTCCGCCGCGAGCAGCGGGAAGGTCGCCGCCACATGCGGATGGGTGGCCGCCGAGAGCTTCCCGTACGCCTCGTGCCAGACCTGCTCGTCGGCCGCCCGGGCCGGCTCCGGCAGCGCGAACGCCGCCGCGTCCAGCGCCGCGAACGCGAGCGCCTGGTCCACGAACGCGTGGTAGATCCGCACCGCCTCCGCGTCCGGGAAGCCCGCCCCGCGCAGCACCGAGAGGATCGCCTCCACCGCCCGGGTCTCGTTCTCGCGGCCCGTCGTGCGGTGCGCGGACAGCGCCGCCGCCTGCGGGTTCGCCAGATAGGCCGCGTGGATGCGCAGCGCGATGTCCCGCAGGTCGGCCCGCCAGTCCCCGGTGGCCCGCCAGCTCCGCTGCGCCACTCCGATCAGCTCGTCGGCGAGGGCCAGCAACAGGTCGTCGGTGTTGCGGAAGTAGCGGTAGATCGCGCTGGGATCGGCGCCCAGGGCGGCCCCGAGCCGCCGCACCGAGAGCGCCTCCGCACCGTGCTGGGCGACCAGCCGCAGCGCCGTCTCGACGATGACCCGCTCGGAAAGGACGGTGCCCTGCTTGGTGGGGCGCCTGCGCTGTCGCCGGTTCTCCGGCACCACTCGTTCGGCCATGCCGCCGGACCTTATGACAACACCCTTGACGTGTAAACCGTCGCGACGGTTGCATGACGCCCCTCGCACCGGCCCCCTCGGGACCGGTCCGGCGGGCCCCCGGGCGGCAACGGCCCCGGCCCCTACCCTCCAGGAGTACGTACATGAGCACGGCCGACCTGGTCTTCACCGGTGGCCCCGTCTTCACGGGCGACCCCGCCCGGACCCGGGCCACCTCCCTCGCCGTCGTCGGCGAACGGATCATCGCCGTCGGCCACGACGAGGTCCGCGCCCTGATCGGTCCGAAGACCGAGATCGTCGACCTGGCGGGCCGGCTGCTGATCCCGGGCTTCCAGGACGCCCACATCCACGCCGTCTCCGGCGGCGTGGAGATGGCCGAGTGCGACCTGAGCGGCACCACCGGCGTCGACGACTACCTGCGCATCATCGGCGCGTACGCCGCCGCGCACCCCGACCGCCCGTGGATCACCGGCGGCGGCTGGTCCATGGAGAGCTTCGAGGGCGGACTGCCCTCCCGGCGGCTGCTCGACGGCGTGGTCGCCGACCGGCCGGTGCTCCTGGTCAACCGCGACCACCACGGCGCCTGGGCCAACTCCCGTGCCCTGGAGCTCGCCGGGATCACCGCCGGCACCCCCGACCCGGACGACGGGCGCATCGAGCGCGAGGCCGACGGGACCCCGAGCGGCGTCCTCCAGGAGGGCGCGGTCTCGCTGGTCCAGCGGCTGCTGCCGCCGACCACCGCCGCCGACCGGCTGGCCGGACTGCTGCGCGCCCAGGACCTGCTGCACTCGCTCGGCATCACCGGCTGGCAGGACGCCCTGCTGGGCTCCTTCAACGGGATGGCCGACCCCGCCGACGCCTATCTGGCGGCCGCCCGGAACGGCACCCTCACCGCGCGGGTCAGCGGAGCGCTGTGGTGGGACCGGGCGCGCGGCGCCGAACAGATCCCCGAACTCGTCGAGCGCCGGGCGGTCTCGCACCACGGGCGCTTCCGGGCCGGCTCGGTGAAGATCATGCAGGACGGCGTCGCCGAGAACTTCACCGCCGCCATGACCAGCCCCTACCTCGACGCCTGCGGCTGCGCCACGGCCAACAGCGGGCTCAGCTTCGTCGATCCCGAGGCGCTGCGCGATCATGTGACCGCGCTCGACGCCCTCGACTTCCAGGTGCACTTCCACGCGCTCGGCGACCGCGCCGTCCGCGAGGCGCTGGACGCGGTCGAAGCGGCGGTCGAGGCCAACGGGCGGCGCGGGAACCGGCACCACCTGGCGCACCTCCAGGTCGTGCACCCCGACGACATCGCCCGCTTCGCGCGGCTCGGCGCGCTCGCCAACATCCAGCCGCTGTGGGCCGCGCACGAGCCGCAGATGGACGAGCTCACGATCCCCTTCCTCGGCCCCGAACGCGCCGCCTGGCAGTACCCCTTCGGCGACCTGGTCCGGGCCGGCGCCACCCTCGTCGCGGGCAGCGACTGGCCGGTGAGCAGCCCCGACCCGCTGGCCGGCCTGCACGTGGCCGTCAACCGCGCCGAGCCGGGCGCCACCGACGGGCGGGTCTTCCTGCCCGAGCAGCGCCTGGACCTGGCGACCGCGCTGGCCGCGTACACGGCGGGCTCCGCCCATGTCGGCGGCCACGACGAGGCCGGCAGCCTGCGCGCCGGGCACCTCGCCGACCTCGTCGTCCTCGACCGCGACATCTTCACGGCCCCGGCCGAGGAGATCGCCGAGGCGCGTGTGGAGCAGACCTTCGTCGGCGGCACCCGCGTCTTCGCGGGCTGAGGGGGACGGAATGCCGACCACGCCGGACAGGAGCGTGTGCCCGCGCTTCGGCGTGGTCACCGGGACCGGGACCGGGACGGAAACCGGACCGGGACCGGTCCCGGTGACCACCGCACCGCCCGCGCGATCCGGGCTGTCTGGGCGTTCCGGGCCGTCAGGACGAGGCCCGCACCCTGAGCCGGGCGGAGAGCAGCACACCCGGGGGGGCGCTGCCTCCGCCCTCCAGGGCCGACACGAGCAGTCCGACGCCGGCCTCCGCGACCTCGGCCGGGCGCAGGCTCAGCGTGGTGACCGGCGGGTCCGCGTGGGCGGCGGAGCCGTCCTCGCTCACGCACACCACCCGCAGCTCCCCGGGCACCGCGAGGCCGAGCCGCCGGGCGGCGTCCAGGACCAGCGGCGGGCTGGCCTCCGCCACGACGAACAGCCCGTCGGGCCGGGACTCCGCGCCCAGGGCCTCCTCGACGGCACGGACCACCGGTCCGTTGCCGGGCAGCGGGACCAGGGTGACCAGCTCCTCGGCGCCGTGCCGCGCGCACCAGGCGCGGTAGGCGGCGCGGACCTCGCGGTGGAAGCGGGTCGTGCTGTCGGGCAGGACGAGCGCGGTCCGCCGGGACCCGCGCTCGCGCAGATGGTCCAGGGAGTCCCGTACCGCGGCCTCCGTGTCCACGTCGACCCAGTACGCGCCGGGGCGGTCCGCCACCGACGCGTCGCTGAAGACGGGGATCCGGGCGGTGAGGAAGTCCTCCACCAGGGGGTCGTCCTCGACCGGATCGGCGACGATCACCGCCTCCAGGGGCAGGTCGGCCCACTCCCGCTGGAGCGTCCCCGCGGGCAGCATCACCAGCGCGTAGCCGTGCCGCAGGGCCGCCGCCGCGGTGGCGCTCGTCAGCTGGGCGAAGTACGGCGAGTCCAGGTACGTCCAGGGCGCGCCGGCGAACTCGCCGACGACGTAGCCGATCAGCCGGGCCCGCCCGGCGCGCAGCTGCCGGGCGGTGGCGTTGGGCCGGTAGCCCATCCGCCGCGCGGTCTCGCGGGCCCGCTCCCGCACGGCGGGGGAGAGGCGTCCGGTGCCGTTGAGCGCGGCGGAGACGGTCGTCTTCGAGAGCCCGGCCTCACGGGCCACGTCGACGAGCCGCACCCGGGGTCCCGGCGGTGCCGGTGCCGCCGGCGGTTCCGACGGCTTGCGGACGGGTCCGCCGGGCCGGTCCCCGTCATGCCCTCCGAGCTGTTCAGAAATGGTCACGATCCGATGCTGCCACCTCCCTGACCTCTGCAAAACCGTTCCCGCAAAGTCTTGTGCGGGAACGTTCCCGCATCAATACTCGCTGCATCGCCCAGATCCCCGGGCTCCCCGGGCTCCCCGGGCTCCCCGAGCTCCCCAAGCCCCCCGAGCCTCCCCAGCTCCCCAAGCCCCCGAGCTCTCCGGCTTCCCCAGTGCACGTCTCTACACCCGTGAAGGGGTGGGTCTCCTTGCGCACGCCCAGACTCCTCGCCGCCCTCGTCTGTACGGCGGCCCTCGCCGCCACGACGGCGGGCTGCTCCGGCGCCACCAAGCCGGGCGGCGGCAACGCCGCCTACACCGTCACGCCGACCTCCCCCGCGGCGAAGGGCCGGCTGGCCTCCCTCACCTGGTCGCTGTACGCCGAGCCGTACACCCTCGACTACGCCCAGGCCTTCGACTACCCGCCGAACACCGTCCTCGCCAACGTCTGCGAGCAGCTCCTGCGGGTCACCCCCGACCTGAAGATCGAGCCCGGCCTCGCCGTGAAGTGGGAGAACCCCGAACCCCTGGTCTGGGTCTACACCCTGCGCCCCGGCGTGAAGTTCCACGACGGCACCACCATGACCGCCGACGACGTGGTCGCCTCCCTCAAGCGCCAGATGGACCCGGCCACCGGCTCGCCCTGGGGCTCCGCCTTCAAGAACGTCAAGGCGATCGAGAAGACCGGCCCCCTCCAGGTCACCTTCCGCCTCAGCCGCCCCGACGTCCTCCTCAACGAGCTGATGGCCGCCTCGCCCGGCACCATCGAGAGCGCCGCCTTCCTCAAGAAGACCGGCAAGGAGTACGGCGTCCCCGGCGGCAAGGTCAACTGCACCGGGCCCTACGCCCTGGACGCCTGGCGGCAGGGCGAGTCGATCTCCCTCAAGAAGTTCCCCGGGTACTGGGACCCCAAGCTGGCGCCCAAGAACGACGCCGTCCGCTTCACCTTCGTCGAGGACCCCTCGGCCCGCACCAACACCTTCCTCACCGGCACCGCCGACGGCGGCTACATGGTCCCCTCGTCCTCCCTCGCCCAGCTCCAGGCGTCGAACAAGGGCAAGCTGTACTACGGCCCCAACACCGCCGCCGCCAACCTCGCCGTCCTCGACTTCAAGGGCACCCTCGGCGACCTCAAGGTCCGCCGGGCGCTGTCCATGGCGCTCGACCGCAAGAACATCATCAAGGCCGCCGCCGGCGGCGTCGGCGTCCCCGCCAAGGCCCCCACCGCGCGCGGCGCCTGGTCGCTCCTCCCCGAGCGCACCGAGGGCTACTTCAAGGACCTGCCCGAGCCCGTGTACGACGTGGCCGCCGCCAAGCGGCTCGTCGAGGAGGCGGGCGCGGGCGGCAAGAAGGTCACGCTCGCGACCAGCACCCTCGCCCCCGAGATCAGCGTCGTCGCCAACGCCGTCCAGGCCGCCGGCCGCCAGATCGGCCTCGACGTCCAGCTCAAGTCCGTCTCCCCGGAGGCGTACAGCAGCATCTTCGTCGACAAGAACGCCCGCAAGGGCCTCGACCTCGTCATCACCAACGGCTACGACAACACCCCGGACCCGCTGGAGTTCTACCAGTACTTCCGCACCGGCGACTTCGGCAACTACGGCGAGTGGTCCGACCCGAGCTACGACGCCGCCTTCGACCGCGCCAACACCGCCGTCGACCCCGGCGCCCGCTCGGACCTCACCGCCGAACTCCAGAAGATCGCCGTCCGCGAACTGCCCACCATCCCGCTGTACGAAGCCCCCTACACGGTGTTCCTCGGCAAGCGCGTCACCGGCGCCCCCACCGGCATCGCCCAGCTCTACTACCCCTGGGCCGCGACGATCGGTGCCGCGAACTGATGAACGGACTGCTCCGCTACTTCCTCGGCCGGCTCGCCGGACTCCTCGCGGTCCTGCTCGTGACCTCCTTCGTGGTCTTCGCCAGCGTCCACCTCGCCCCCGGCGACCCGGTCTCCTTCCTGCTGCACGGCCGCCCCGCCACCCCCGAGACCGTCGCCGCGCTCCGCGCCGAGTACCACCTCGACGACCCGCTGCTCGTGCAGTACGCCAAGTGGCTCGGCGGCGCCCTGCACGGCGACTTCGGGCGCTCCGCCCAGTACCACCAGGACGTCTCGGCGCTGCTCGGCTCCCGCCTCACCGGCACCGTGCTCCTCGTCGGCTACTCCGCCGTCCTCGTCGCCGTCGGCGGCGTGGCGGCGGGCGTGCTCGCCGCGCTGCGCCCCGGCTTCCTCGACCGGTTCGTGCTCATCGCCACCGGCGTCGCCACCGCCACCCCGTCCTTCGTCAGCGCCATCGCGCTGGTCTCCCTCTTCTCCGTGCAGCTCGGCTGGTTCCCCGGCCCCGGCGGCACCCCCGAGGGCCTCGGCGAACGCCTCTACTACCTGACCCTCCCGGCCTTCGCCCTCGCCACCACCTTCGCCGGACTCCTCGCCCGCGTCACCCGCTCGGCGATGCTCGACGAACTCGGCCGCGAACACGTCGACGTCTCCCGCGCGCGCGGCGTCGCCGGCGCCACCGTCGTCCGGCGGCACGTGCTCCGCAACAGCCTCGGACCCGTCGTCACCGTCGGCGGCACCATGCTCGCCGGACTCCTCGTCACCACCTCCGTCGTCGAGACCGCCTTCGACGTCCCCGGCATCGGCTCCCTCCTCGTGCAGTCCGTCAGCGCCAAGGACTTCGCCGTCGTCCAGGCCGTCACCCTCATCAGCGTCGCGGCCTTCGTCCTCGTCAACCTCGTCGTCGACCTCTGCGCCCCCCTCATCGACCCCCGGCTCACCCTCCACGGGGAAGGCACCTCATGACCCTCACCGCACGCACCGAGGCGGCCGGTCCCGCCGACGCGCTGCGCCGCCGCCCCGGCCTGCGCGGCCTGCGGGTCCTCGGCCAGGGCCCGATGTTCACCGCGGCCGTGCTGCTCCTCGCCGCCCTCGTGCTCGTCACCGCCCTCGCCCCGCTGCTCGCCCCGCACGACCCCGAGGCCATGGACCTCACCGCCAGCCTCGTCGGCACCGGCGGCGACCACCTCCTCGGCACCGACCAGTCCGGCCGCGACATCCTGTCCCGCCTCATGTACGGCGCCCGCACCGGACTCCTCGGCCCGCTGCTCGTCGTCGCCGTCTCCACGCTCCTCGGCACCGTCCTCGGCGTCGTCGCGGGCTGGCGCGGCGGCTGGGCGGACGCCTTCCTCTCCCGGTCCATGGACCTCGTCTTCGCCATCCCCGGCCTGCTCCTCGCGATCATGCTGGTCGCGGTCGTCGGCTCCGGCATGACCGCGCCCGTGATCGCCATGGCCGTCGCCTACACCCCGTACGTCGGCCGCCTCGTCCGGGGCATCGCCCGCCAGGAGAAGGCCCGCCCGTACATCGAGTCGTACCGGGTGCAGGGCTGGTCCGGCGGGACGATCTGCCTGCGCCACCTGCTGCCCAACATCACCCCCACCCTGCTCGCCCAGTCGGCCATGAACTTCGGCTACGCCCTCATGGACCTGGCCGCCCTGTCCTACCTCGGCTTCGGCGTCCAGCCGCCCACCGCCGACTGGGGCGCCATGATCAACGAGGGCCAGTCGGCGCTCCAGCAGGGCGCGATGCTGCCCGCGCTCGCGCCTTCCGTCTGCATCGTCCTCGCCGTCGTGGCGTTCGGCATCGTCGGCGAGGGCATCGCCGACCGGATCGCGAAGCGGGAGCGCTGAGCCATGAGCACCACCACCCCCCAGGGCCCCCGGCCCGTCCTGGAGATCGACCGGCTGACCCTGAGCCTGCCCGAGGGGCAGGCCGCCCGGCCCCTCCTCGACGGCGTCTCCCTCACCGTCGCCCCCGGCGAGACCGTCGGCCTCGTCGGCGAATCCGGCTCCGGCAAGTCCGTCGCCTGCCGCAGCGTCCTCGGCCTGCTGCCCCGAGGCGCCCGCACCACCGGCGAGGTCCGCGTCGCGGGCCGCGACGTCCTCGGCCTGGACCGGGCCGGGCTCGCCGCCGTCCGCGCCCGCGAGGCCGCCATGGTCTTCCAGGACCCCCGCGCCTCCGTCAACCCGCTGCGCCGCGTCGGCGACTTCGTCACCGAGGGCCTGCGCGCCGCCGGAGTCCCCGCCGCGAAGGCCACCGCCCGCGCGGAGGAACTCCTGGCCGCCGTCGGCATCCGCGACCCGCGCGGCGCCCTGCGCCGCCGCCCGCACGAGTTCTCCGGCGGGATGCTCCAGCGCGTCGTCATCGCCGCGGCCCTCGCCGGCGACCCCGCCCTGATCGTCGCCGACGAACCGACCACCGCCCTCGACGTCACCACCCAGGCCGAGATCATCGCGATCCTCACCCGCCTCCAGGCCGAACGCGGCACCGGCCTCCTCTTCGTCACCCACGACCTCGAACTGGCCTCCGCCATCTGCGACCGGGTGTACGTGATGTACGCCGGGCGCATCGTCGAGACCCGCGCCGCCGGCGAGCTCTTCGACGCGCCCCGCCACCCCTATACCGCCGGCCTGCTCTCCTGCACCCCGCGCATCGAACCCGGCGCCCCCGCCCCCCGGCCCATCCACGGACGCCCGGTCTCCGTCTCGGAGGCCCCGCCCGGCTGCCACTTCGCGGCCCGCTGCCCGCACGCCCTGCCCCGCTGCGAGGAGACGGTGCCCGCGCTCGCCCCGCACGGCGAGGGCCTCGCCGCCTGCCACCGCGCCGACGAAGGGATCCTGCTGTGACCGGCACCATCATGGGAGAGGGCCTGGTCGTCACCGGTCTCCGCAAGGAGTACGGCGACCACACCGCCGTCGACGACGTGTCCTTCACCCTCGCCCCCGGCTCCTCCCTCGGCATCGTCGGCGAGTCGGGCAGCGGCAAGACCACCACCGTCCGGATGCTCGTCGGCCTCGAACGCGCCGACGCCGGCACCGTCACCCTGGACGGCCGGGACCGCTCCGCCCGCCCCCGCGGCCGGGCCGAACGCCTCGCCAGGGCCCGCGAGATACAGATGGTCTTCCAGGACCCCTACCTCTCCCTCGACCCCCGGATCACCGCCGGGGAGTGCGTCGACGAGGTGCTGCGGCTGCACTTCCGGCTCGACCCGGCGGCCCGCCGGGCCCGCGTCGCCGAACTCCTCGACCAGGTCGGCCTCGGCCCCCGCGAGGCCGAGGCGCTGCCCCGCCGCCTCTCCGGCGGCCAGCGCCAGCGCGTCGCGATCGCCCGCGCCCTGGCGGCCGAGCCCCGCGTCCTCGTCCTGGACGAGGCGGTCGCGGCCCTGGACGTCTCCATCCAGGCCCAGATCCTCGAACTCCTCGCCAGGATCAGGCGTGAGGCCGGCGTCGGCTACCTCTTCGTCACCCACGACCTGGCCGTCGTGCGGCACGTCACCGACGACCTGGTCGTGCTCCGCTCGGGCCGCATCGTGGAGTCCGGCCCGACCGCCCGCGTCCTCACCGCCCCCGAACACCCCTACACCCGGCTGCTCCTGGACTCGGTGCCCCGCCGGGGCTGGGACCCGGCCCGCATCGCGGACGCGCGGGCGGCGGTGGGCTGAGGGGGCTGAGGGGGCAGCGGGGGGCTGAGGGGGTCACTCGTCGAGGAGGCCCCGGTAGAGCGCGAACAGCCGGGGCGCGCCCGCCCGTCCGGACGGCCCCGGGCCCCCGCCCTCCACGGCCGACTCCTCCTCCGCCTCCTCCTCGGCGGCGCGGGCCAGCACGTGCCAGCACTCCGCCGCGAGCGCGCGGGCCCCGGCGCCCGGCCAGGGGCGGGGCAGCAGCTCGGGCGGGAGCAGCGGGTCGGGCTCCAGCGCCTCGCCGAAGGCCGCCGCCAGCCGGACGCTGAGCCCCAGCCGCTCCGCACGGGGGAGCGGCCGGGCCCCGGCCAGCCGGTCCAGCACCTCCCGGGCGAGCGCGGCGAGCCGCCCGTACCGCTCGGCGGCCGGCTCCGGCGGCCACAGCGCGGCGGCCAGCCCGGCCGGGTCCGCGAGCTCGCCGCGCCGCAGGTCGGTGCTGGTCAGCCGGGTGAGCGCGGCGGCCACGCCGAGGCGCTCGGCCTCGGCCCCGACCAGCGGACCGATCGCGTGCGGGCTGACGTACAGCCCGCTCTGCAGCGGCGCGGCGCCGAGCCGTACGAGGAACGCGCGCAGGGAGTCGCGGGCGGCCCGGTCCGACTCCGGCACGGCGAAGCCGAACAGGTGCCAGGTGCCGTCCCAGGGCGCGGCGCCCCGGTCCTGGGCGTAGGCGAGGCGGATGAACGCCAGGTCCGGGGCGAGCTCGCCGTCCGGGTCCGCCACCGCGCGCAGCAGGGCCTTGCGGCCGCGCCCCTCGTGGGTGAACCGGCCCTCGGCGACCAGGCGTTTGACGCAGAGCCGCACCTGCTGGTCGCTCATGCCGAGCAGCCCGCCGACCTCGTACAGCTCTCCGGCGTCCACGGTGCCGTCCTCGCGTACGAGGGCGTGGACGAGCATCCGGGTGGGGACGGGCGGCGTGCTCATCGCGCTCCTCCGGGGCCGTGCTGGGGCCGGTCCCCGGCGGTGACCGGCCGGTGCATGGTGGTGACGGCGCCGAAGCCCATCAGCTCCCGCAGGAACGGGGTGCTCTCGGTCCGCACGGCGACGAAGCCGTGCCGCTCGTACAGCGCGCGGGCGCGGGGGTTGACGTCGATGACGTCGAGCCGGACGCGTCGGCATCCGTGCTCGGCGGCGACGGCCACGACCTCGCGGAGGAGCAGCCCGCCGATGCCGAGCCCGCGCCGCCCGGCGTCCACGGCGATCCCGTCCATGACCAGCTCGCCCGGCGCGGGCCGCCGCTCCAGGAGGGCCAGCAGCGCGAGCCGGGGCAGCCCGCGCAGCGACCCGTACGCCGTGAGCACGTCCCGCGCCCCGCCGCCGGTGAGCCCGCGCCCGCCGAGCGCGTAGCCCGCGACCCCGGCCACCGTGCCGTCGGCGAGGGCGACGAGCCCGCGGTCGTGGTGGAGGTGGGCGGCGAGGAAGGCCCGCCCCCGGTCGGGCGGCCCGAGCGCGGACCCGAGCTTGCGGCCGAACGCCTCCCAGTACAGCGCGGCGACCCGGGCCTCGGCCCCGCGCGGGACCCCTCTGCGGATGACGGCATCGCGTTTCATCTATCGATGGTAAAACGCTCGTATCTAAAGCGAGCGTTAATCAGTCGAACGGACCGGCTTCAGGTCCGGACGCTTGGCGGCGCGGCCGTCGCCCGAGGAGCGGCCCCGGAGCCGGCGGCCGATCCACGGGGCCAGGAAGGAGCCGAGCCAGGCGAGTTCGGCGACGGCCGCGCGGGGGCCGGTGGGCGGGCGGACCGCCGGTGGCGGCAGGGGGCGCGTCCAGGAGTCGTCGCTGCCGGGGAGCGCGAGGGCCTGGGCGACGGCGGCGGCGATCCGGGCGTGGCCGAGCGGGGAGGCGTGCAGCCGGTCGGGGCTCCACAGGCGCGGGTCGGTGACCACCGGATGGTGCCCGGTCTCGACGACGGTGACGCCGAGCGGGCGGGCGGCCTCGCGGATGCGGGCGTTGACGGCGGCGATGCGCGGCGCGACCGGCCGGGCCGCCGGGATCAGCCGGGTCAGGTCGGGGAAGGTGAGCGTGACGACGTGGGCGCCCTGGGCGGTCAGCGCGGCGAACATCGCCTCCAGGTGTCCGGCCACCTCGTCGGCGTCGAAGCGCGGCCGGAGCAGGTCGTTGACCCCCGCGACCACGCTGGCCAGATCGGGCCGCAGGGCGAGCGCGGGGCCGAGCTGCTCCGCCCGCACCTGCCCGGCCAGCCGTCCCCGTACGGCCAGGTTCGCGTAGTGGAGGTCCGGGCTGTGCTGCCCGGCGAGTGCGGCGAGGCGGTCCGCCCAGCCGCGCAGTCCCCGGGTGTCGTCGCCGTCCCCGACGCCCTCCGTCTGACTGTCCCCGAGGGCGACGTACCGCAGATAGGGGGAGCCCGGCTGAGCCGCCATGCGACCGACCGCCTTCCTCGGCGCTGGCGCGCCTCGCGTACTCGAATACTCTGATACTCGCGAATGGGTGTATTCGCTTTGTTGAGTATAGGAGGAGGGGGTGGAGGGCCGAAGGGGGTCAGCCCACGTGGACGTACGGCCGGCGGGCGCGGTCCGGTTCGGCCTCGCGCAGGACCTCGCGTGGCCAGGGCCACCTCGCCCTGGCCGCGACGTCCCCCGCTCCCTCGCGGCCTCATCCGTGCCCTTACGGCCTCACCCCCGGGCTCGTGGCCGGTGCCCCGCCCGAAGGGGGATCGGGGGCGAGGGCGGACAGGTAGGCGGCGAGGAGTCCCGGCCGGTCGACGGGGGCGACCAGGCCCACGTAGCCGTCGGGGCGCACCAGGCGCAGCTCGCCCGGCGGCCCGAGGAGCCGGGCCTCCGCGGGCTCCGCTGGGCTCACCGGCAGGACCAGCAGCGGCACCGAGGCCCGCGTGCACGCCTCCTCCAGGGCCGTGCGCACACCAGGGTCGGCGGCCCGCGCCGCGTCCAGGAGCAGGGTCCAGCGCGCGTACGAGAGAAGGGAGTGCAGCCGTACGGGCTCGCCGCCCGCCGCCCCGGGGGAGCCCGGGATCCCGGTGGTGACGCGGGCGTCGGGCATCCGGTCGCCGGCCCTGGCCCCCCGGCCCCGCCGCGACCGGGGCGCCTGCTGCCAGGAGAGCGCGCTGCGCCGGTGGTCGTGCCCGAGGCCGCTCGACCGCAGGTCGACGCGCTGCTGGACGCGGCTGACGGCGAGGGCGAGCGGCAGGGCGGTGGCCAGGGCCCGGTAGCCGAGCGACGGCAGCGGCCGCTCCAGGAAGGCGCGGCGCGCCGCGCGGACGTATCTCCGCGCCAGCGTGCGCTGTTCGGTGTCGTAGGTGTCCAGGAGCGAGTCGTCGGCCTGGCCCAAGTGGACCGCGGCCAGCTTCCAGGCGAGGTTGTGGGCGCCCAGTATCCCCAGGCTCATCCCGTGCCCGCCGGCCGTCGCCCAGGTGCGCGCGGCGTCCCCGGCGAGCAGCCCCCGCCCGTGGCGCAGCCGGGCGGCGACCCGGTCGCCGAACCGCGCGCGGTCCAGCCAGAGCGGCTCCGTGGGGAAGAGCCGCAGACCGGGCACCCGCGCGGTGTCGGCGACGAGGTCCCGCAATTCGTCGAGGGTGGGCGGCTCGGTCCGCGCGGGGTCGGGGTCGTCGCGGAGGCAGAGGAAGCGGTATCCCCCGCCGGGCAGCGGCAGGGCGAGCAGCGAGCGCCGGGGGGCGAGGAAGACGTGCCCGTGCCCCGGGCGGCGGCCGTGCGGCCAGTCGGCCTCCGCGTTCCCCTGGACGAGCTGCGTCCCGGCCCCGCGCCGCCGCTCCAGGGGGATGCCGAGCCGGTCGCGGACCACGCCGTCGGTGCCTTCGCAGCTCACGATCCACCCGGCGGTGCCGGATTCGGCCGAGGCGTCGGGCCGGCGCAGGGTGAACTCGGCCCGGTCGTCGCGCACCACGACGTCCGTGACCTCCGTGCCCCACTCGACCTTCGTGCCGAGCCGGGCCAGCTCCCCGCCCAGCAGGCGCACGACGTCGTGCTGTTCGATGGCGAGCGGGCGGCGGTGTGCGGAGCGGTGCCAGCCGGTGACCAGCTCGCCGAGGCGCCGGCCGAGGCCGTGCACGGTCACCCCGCCGAGCTCCACCGCCCGGTCCCGGAGCGCGCCGAGGACGCCGAGCGACTCCAGGGCCTCGGCGGCGCGCGGCCACACCACGAGCGCCCGGGCCCCGCGCCCGGCGGCGGGCGCGCGGTCGACCACCCGGACGCCCAGGCCGAGCCGGCGCAGCGCGATCGCCAGGGTCAGCCCGACCGGTCCCGCCCCGATCACACACACGTCCACGCCCGCCATGCGGCCCCCGTCCCCGAACTCCCCGTCGTCCCGCGCCGATCGCCGGAAACGGCCGGTCCGGCATGTCCCTCCAGAGTGCGCGCGGTGATCACCTCTCGCCAGGGCGTGCGGCAGGGCGTAGGAAGCATTCGACCTGCGAATATGACTCCCTGTGCATCAGGTCATCGGTTTGGGTGACGAACGCCGTATAAAGAACGCCGCAATAAGACTTGAAGATCATTTTGGGTGCCGTCGCCTTGTCCGCACCCGACGCGCCCCCTAGCGTGCGAAACCGCATCGAACAGGCCATTCATCCAGGGGGAATCATGTCCACGGCAGACGCGCGCCCAGGCCCACCCGCCCGCTCGGCGGCGGCCACCGCCATCGGCTGGACGCTCACCATCGGACTCAACGTCGTCGCGCCCGTCCTCACCTTCGGAGCCCTCACCGACCGGGGCTGGAGCGACTTCTCCGCGCTGCTCCTCAGCGGCGTCTGGCCGGTTCTCGACACCGTCGTCCACCTCGTGTGGCACCGCAAGACGGACGAGTTCGCCGTCGTCACGGTCTTCTTCCTCGTCCTCACCGCGGTCGTCTCGCTCGTCGGCACCCACTCCGCCCGCGCGCTGCTCGTCAAGGACTCCTTCGTCACGGGCCTCTTCGGCGCCCTCTGCCTGGCCACGCTCCTCGCGCCCAGGCCCCTGATGTTCTACTTCGGGCGCCGCTTCTCCACCGACGGCACCGCCGAGAGCCACGCCTGGTGGAACGGCCTCTGGCAGTTCGAGGGATTCCGCACGGTGATGCGCCGCATGACCGTCGTCTGGGGCGCCGCCTACCTGGTGGAGGCCGCCGCCCGCGTCGGTCTCTCGTACACGTTCTCCGTCGAGGCCATGGTCGTCGTCAACCCGGTCCTCATCTACGGCACCCTCGGCCTGCTCGTCCTGTGGACCATGCGCACCGCCAGGCGCGGCCGCGCCCACGCCGCCGACCGGGCCGAAGCCGCCGCCCGCGAGGCCGGGGCACAGGCCTGAGGCCCTGCGCCCCCGAGGTCCCCGAGACCCTTGAGGTCCCCGAGACCCCTGAGGTCCCGAGGCGTCCGAAGCCCTGGCCGGCCGCTCCCACCGTGGCTGATCCCGGGACAGCCGGTCCCGGGACAGTCGGTCCCGCCGGGCGGTCCCGCCGGGCGGTCCCGCCGGGCGGTCCCGCGCCTCAGCGCGCGGGGCCGCCTCCGCCCGCCGCCGGACCCGCCCCACCCGCCCCGCTCCTCGCGGCGCAGTCCAGCAGCGTCGGCAGCGCCGCCGCCAGTGCCTCCACCCCGTGCGCGTACGGCAGCCGCAGCCGGTCGCGGAAGCCGTCCACCGGCGAGAACGCCGAACCCGGCACCACCGACACGCCCCGCCGCCGCGCCAACTGCGCCGTCGCCTCCGTGTCCGCCCCCGGCAGCCGCACCCACAGCGCGGGACCGCCCGCGGGCCGCGTCCACTCCCAGCCGGGCGCCCGCGCGCGCAGCAGCTCCTCCGCCGCCGTCAGCCGCTCCCGCAGCACCGCGCGCCGCCGCGCCCGCGCCCCCGGCAGCTCCGCGAGCAGCCGGACCGCCACCAGCTGGTCCACCACCGAGCACGACAGGTCGACCGAGGTCTTGATCTTCGCGAGCCGTGCCACCACCTGCGGCGACGACCGCACCCAGCCCACCCGGAGCCCGCCCCAGAACAGCTTCGACAAGGTGCCCACCGTCACCGTCGAACCGCTCGGCAGCCCCGCCACCAGAGGCACCACCGCCTCGTCGCCGTCCAGCGACAGCTCCGCGCACGCCGTGTCCTCCACCGTGAACAGGCCCAGCTCGCCCAGCACCGCCCGCCACTCCCGGCGCGCCGGCTCGTCCAGGCTCCGCCCCGTCGGGTTGTGCGCGGTCGGCTGGAGGTACACCAGCCGGGGCCGCACCGGACCGCACAGCCGCCGCAGCCCCGCCACGCCGATCCCGCCGCCGTCCCCGCCCACCGGCACCAGCCGCGCCCCGCGCGCCCGCAGCGCCTCCAAGGCGCCCCGGTACGTGGGGTCCTCGACCACCACCGTGTCGCCCGGATCCACCAGCGCCTGCGCCACCAGCCACACCGCCTGCTGGGAGCCGGCCGTCACCAGGATCTCCTCGGCGTCCGTCGGCACGCCCGCCGCCCGGTAGTACGCGGCGACCCCCTCCCGCAGCTCCGGCAGCCCGTACGGGTGGTAGCCGTCCGCCCCGAGCAGCGGCGCCATGTCCCGCGCGGTGAGCGCCCCCACCGCCGCCGCCACGTCGCCGAGCCCCGGCAGCGCCCCGCTCGACAGATCGGCCGTCAGGCCCGAGGCCGTCCCCGCGCGGGCGTCGAAACTGGCCAGCCGTCCCTCCATCGGATGCCGGTCCAGCACCCCCGCGCCCCGCAGCCGCGAGCCGCTGCCCCGCACGCTCTCCAGCCGCCCCTCGTCCTCCAGCAGGCCGTACGCCGCCGTCACCGTCGACCGGCTCACCCCCAGCACCGTCGCCAGCTCCCGCTGCGAGGGCAGCACCGTGCCCGCCGGCACGTCCCCCCGCTCGGCGAGCTCCCGCAGCGCGTCCGCGAGACGCCGGGGCAGCGGCCCCGGCCCCTCCGACGCCCATCCGGTCAGCAGTCGGGACAAACGCGTCGAGGGAATCCTGGCCATGCCTCCCATCTTGGACACCCGGCGTCCGCGCAGGCCAATCGGCCCCGACTGGTCGTTGCCGCGACCGCGCGCGCCGCCGAGGATCGATGACACCGCCACAGAAAGGGAGCGTGAGGGCATTGGCCACGGTGGTGCTGGTCGGGACGCTGGACACCAAGGGGGAGGAGTACGCCTGGCTGCGCGAGCGGCTGCGCGAGTACGGGGCCGACGTCCTGCTCGTCGACACGGGCGTGCTGCCGCACCCCGTCCACACCCCGGTCCCCGACATCCCCGCCGAACTCGTCGCCCGCGCGGGCGGACACGAGCTCGCCGCCCTGCGCGCCTCCGGCGACCGGGGCGCCGCCGTCGCCGCCATGGCCGACGGCCTCACCCGCGTCGTCCTGGACCTGCACCGCACCGGCCGCGCGCACGCCGTGCTCGCCGCGGCGGGCAGCGGCGGCTCCTCCATCGCCGCCCAGGCCATGCGCGCCCTGCCCATCGGCGTCCCGAAGGTCCTCGTCAGCACCATGGCCGGCGGCGACGTCTCGCCGTACGTGGACAGCAGCGACCTCACGATGATGTACAGCGTCGTCGACATCGCCGGGCTCAACTCCGTCTCCCGCCAGGTCCTCGGCAACGCCGCCGCGGCCGCCGCCGGGATGGCCCGCCGCCACGAACGCAACCAGGACCGGTCCGCCGGTCTCGGCCGCAAGGTCGTGGCCGCCACCATGTTCGGCGTCACCACACCCGCCGTGGACACCGCCCGCGCGCGGCTCGCCGAACACGGCTACGAGGTCCTCGTCTTCCACGCCACCGGCGCCGGCGGACGGGCCGTGGAGAAGCTGGCCCGCGACGGCCTCCTCGACGGCGTCCTCGACCTGACCACCACCGAACTCGCCGACGAGCTCGTCGGCGGGGTGCTCAGCGCCGGACCGCGCCGCCTCACCGCCGCGGGCGCCGCCGGGATCCCGCAGGTCGTCGCCCCCGGCGCCCTCGACATGGTCAACTTCGGGCCCGAGGCCAGTGTCCCCGAGCGGTTCGCCGGCCGCCGCCTCCTCGTCCACAACGCGACCGTCACCCTTATGCGGACCACCGCCGCCGAGATGGCCGAACTCGGCGCCTCGATGGGCCGCAAGCTCGTCGCCGCCCGGGGCCCCGCCGAGGTGTTCTGGCCCCGCCGAGGCATCTCGGCCGTCGACGTCGCCGACGGCCCCTTCGCCGACCCGGCCGCCGACGCCGCCGGACTCGACGCCCTGCGCGGCGCCGTCACCGGCAGCTCCGTCCGCATCCACGAGCTCGACGTCCACGTCAACGACGCCTCCTTCGCCGTCGCCATGGCCGACCGGCTGCACCAGCTCATCGGCGGCCACACCCGGCCGGCGCCCGCCCCCTACCCGCACCGACCGTGACCGCGGCCCCGACCGCGCCCCGGAGGAACCCCATGAACCGTCAGGACGTACTCGCCCGGCTCCGCGCCCAGATCGCCCAGGGCCGCCCCATCGTCGGCGCGGGCGCCGGCACCGGTCTCTCCGCCAAATGCGCCGAGGCCGGCGGCGTCGACCTGCTGATCATCTACAACTCCGGCCGCTACCGGATGGCCGGCCGAGGCTCCCTCGCCGGACTGCTCCCCTACGGCGACGCCAACGCCATCGTCAAGGACATGGCCCGCGAGGTGCTGCCCGTCGTCCGCGACACCCCCGTGCTCGCCGGGGTGTGCGGCACGGACCCCTTCCGTCGCATGGACCTCTTCCTCGACGAGCTCAAGGCCATGGGCTTCGCCGGAGTGCAGAACTTCCCCACCGTCGGCCTCTACGACGGCACCTTCCGGGTCAACCTGGAAGAGACCGGCATGGGCTACGGCCTGGAGGTCGACATGGTCCGCGCGGCCCGCGCACGCGACCTGGTCACCGCACCGTACGTCTTCGACCCGGAGCAGGCCGCCGACATGACCCGCGCGGGCGCCGACATCCTCGTCCCGCACGTCGGCCTCACCACCAAGGGCGCCATCGGCGCCGGGACCGCCCTCACCCTGGAGGGCGCCGCCGAGGCGGTGCAGGAGATGCACGACGCCGCCAAGCGGGTCAACCCCGACGTGCTGGTCCTCTGTCACGGCGGGCCCATCGCCGAGCCGGAGGACGCCGCCTACGTGCTGGCCCACACCACGGGCGTCGTCGGCTTCTTCGGCGCCTCCTCGGTGGAACGGCTGCCCACCGAGCGAGCGATCACCGAGCAGACGAGGGCCTTCAAGGCGCTGTCGCCCGGCCACTGAACCCCAGGGGCGACGGCACGGCTGTCAGAGGCGTGCCGTACAACGGATGCCGGGGAACGAAGCCCGTGGGGGACCGGTCATGAACAGGATCACAGGGGAGGGGAGCGTCGACCGCGCGCCCTTCGCCGGACGGCGGGCCGAACTCGCCCGTCTGGAAGAGCTGCTGGGCGCGCCGGGTCGGTGCGGGTCCGACGCCCCGCGCGCCGTCGACGTCACCGGCGAGCCCGGCATCGGCAAGAGCCGCCTCCTCGCCGAGCTCACCGCCCGGGCCCGCCGGGCCGGTGTCACGGTGCTGCACGGCCGCGCCCCGGCGCGTGAGCGGCCGCTGCCCTACGAGGTGTTCGCGGACGCCTTCGCGGACCTCGCCGCCACCGCCGAGGACCCCGCCCCCGTCCCCTGCGGCGCCGCCCGCACCCCGCCCCGCAGGGCCGCCCGCGGCCGCCCCCGGCCGCCGTGGACACCTCCCGACCTCACCGCGGCCCCCTGCCCCGAGCGCCCCGCCCCGAGCCCGCCCCCGACCCAGGAGCCCGGCGCCCCTTCAGCGCGCGACGACCACCCCGGCCCCGGCCTCCCGCCCGCGTACGGGCTGCTGCGGTACGCGGCGGAGGCCGGGGCCCCCGTCGCCCCGGGAGCCTGGCCGGACCCCGTCGGACACGGCTGGGACGGCGGCACCGGCTGGGACGGCGCGAGCGGCTGGGACGGCGCGGGCGGTTGGGACGGGGCGAGCGGTTGGGACGGCTGGGACGGTGCGACCGGCTGGCACCCGCCCCCCGGGTACCCGGCTCCCGGACATCCGACCCCTGGATACCCGACCCCTGGATACCCGGCTCCCGGGCACCCGACTGCCGGATACCCGGCCCCCGGGCACCCGGCCCCCGGGCACCCGGCCCCCGGACACCCGGCTGGTTCCGTGACGGGCCTCCCGCCGCAGCTCCGGCCCGAGCCGTACGGGGTGTTCCGGCGCGTCGCGGACGCCCTCGCGCGGCGGGCCCAGCCCGCACTGCTCCTCGTCCTCGACGACGTGCACCGCGCCGACCGCGCCTCCCTCGACCTGATCGACCACCTGCTCCGGCACCCCGTCCCCGCCCCCGTGCTCCTGGTCATGGCCCGCCGCGAGCGGCGCACCCCGCCGGACCTCGCCGCCGTGCTCGCGCGCGCCGCCGAGAGCGGCGCGCTCACCCGGATCGCGCTCGGCCCCCTCGCCGAGGCCGAGTGCGCCGAAGGGCTCGCCCCCGGACTGTCCCCGGCCCGCGCGGCCGAACTCCACGCGGCCAGCGGCGGAAACCCCGGCTACTTCCTGGCCCTCGCCGACGGGCGCGCGGGTGGCGGCGCGCTTGCCGCGCTCCTCGGCGAACTGGCGCCGCTCGGCCCCGCCGCCCGCGCGGTCGTCGACGCCGTCGCCCTGCTCGACGAGGACGCCCGCACCGACCTGCTGCCCGCCGTGACCGGCGCCGGCCGCGACGAGCTCGTCCACGCCGTCCGCGAGCTCGTCCGGCTCGACCTCGTCCGCGCGCGCCCCGACGGGCACACCCTGGAGCTGCGCCACCCGGCCCTCGGGCGCCTGGTCCGCCGCGCCATGGACCCGCTGCGCCGCCGCGAGTACCACCGCCGAGCGGCCGAGGGCCTCGCCCGCGCCGGGGCGCCCGCCACCAGCCGCGCGCGGCACATCGAGCGCTATCTGACCCGCTGGGAGCCCGGGGCCGCCGCCGCCCTGGTCCGGGCCGCCGAGCTCACCGAGGCCACCGACCCGGCGCTCGCCGCCCGCCGGCTCGCCGCCGTCCTCGACGTCCTGCCCGACGCACCGGAGCACCGCCAGGCCCGCGTGGAGCTCAAGCTGCGCCGCGCCCGCGCGCTCGGCCTCGCCGGCCGGGTCGAGGAGAGCCGCGACCTGCTCCACCGGCTGCTCACCCTCTGCCGCGAGGACGCCCCGGGCCGCCGCACGGGTGCCCGCTGCCCCGCGAGCCCGGGGGAGGAGGAGCCCCGCTCCGCCGCCGTGCTCCTGTGCGCCTTCATGGAGCGGCACCTCGGCCGCTACCGGGAGGCCGACGCCCTGATCCGCCGCGAGCTGCGCCGGGGCCCCGGCCCCCGCCCCGCCCTGCGCCTGCGGCTCGTCGTCGAATGGGGCTGCCGCGCGCTCTTCGAGGCCCGCTACCCCGAGGTCCGCGCCGAGCTCGCCGCCGCGCTGGCCGCCGCCCGCGCGCGCGGCGACGAGACCGGCACCCTCTCCGCCCTCACCCTCGGCGCCCTCGGCGAGGCGTACGAGGGCGAGACCCGCGCCGCCCGGGCGCACGCCGACGAGGCCGCCGTCCTCGTCGACTCGATGACCGACGGCGAGCTCTCCCGGAGCTTCGAGGCCCTGGTCCGGCTCGGCTGGAGCGAGCTCTTCCTCGACGACCCCGCCGCCGCCGAGCGCCACACCACCCGTGGCATCGCCCTCGCCCGCCGCGCCGGACGCCCCTTCGCCCTCTCCCAACTGCTGCTGTGCGCCGGGTACGTGCAGTCCCTCACCGGGCGTGTCGACACCTCCCTCGTCCTCGCCGACGAGGCCCTGGCCCTCGCCCGTACGCTCGGCGGCGCCGAGGTCGCCGGCTTCACCCGGGCCATCAGGGCCACGATCCTGCTCCAGGCCCGCCCCCTCGGCGACCCCGAGGCCCTCGCCGCCGCCGAGGAGGCCGCCGCCACCGTCGGCGCCGCCGACGGCTGGTGGGCCACCCTCGCCCGCGCCCTGCTCGCCCACGCGATCCCCCTCGCCACCGACCCGCACCGGGTGCGGGACGTCCTCGTCGCCGCGGGCGGCGGCCCGGGACTGCCCCGGATCCAGCCCTCCGTGCGCCCCGGCTTCCTCGAACTCCTCGTCGCCGCCCGCCTCGCCACCGGCGACACCGCCGGGGCCGACCGCGCGGCCGGCCTCGCCGAGACCGAGGCCGCCCGCCTCGACCTGCCCGTCCAGCGCGCCGCCGCCCTGCGCGCCCGCGCCCGGCTGCTCCTGCACGCCGGGGAACAGGCCGCGGCGGCGGCGCTGTTCGCCGAGTCGGCCGACGCGTACGCCCGCACCGGCATCGGCCTGCGCGAGGCCCACACCCTGCTGCTCGGCGCCCCCGTGGCCCGCGCCGCCGGGGACGGCGCCGAGGCCGCCGCGATGTGGCGCCGGGCCCGAGGCCTCGCCACCGCGGGCGGCGCCCGGCTCCTCACCGACCTCGCCGACCGCACCAGGACCGCGGCCCTCGGCCCCGACCCGGCGGGCCCCGGCGCCACGGCGACCGACCCGCGCGGACCGCTCGCCGGGCTCACCCCGCGCGAGCGCGAGATATCCGCCCTCGTCGCCGAGGGCCTCACCAACCAGGCCGTCGCCGACCGCCTCTGCCTGAGCCCCCGCACGGTCGAGAGCCATGTGGCCCGCGTCTACCGCAAGACCGGCGTCGTCACCCGCGCGGGCCTCGCCTCCCTGGTGGCCCGCGCCACCTCCCAGGTGTATTGATCACGAGCCGGCCGGCGCACCCGGGCCGCCCCGTGAGCCCCCCGCTGAACAGACCTCGGCAGACCGCCGGTTTCGCGCGCTCGCGGGGGTTGGCGGCGCGCATGCGGGGGCAGGAAGGAAACGCCTCGGGGCCCGTGGTGCCGGAGCACCGCCCGGCCAGGTTCCCCTCGTTCGTCGGAAGGACGACTCGTGCCCGCCGCCCGCCCCTCGGTCCTCCTGGTCGATCCGTACACCGCCTCCCGGGGACTGCCGGAGGCGCTGGAGGCGGCCGGTGCCCAGGTGGCCAGGGTGCGGTCCACGCCCGCGCCGCTCGCCGCGTTCTCCGACAGCCCCGACCCGTACCCCTACGCTCACGACCTCGGGCACGCCGACGCGGACCCGGCGGCCCGGGCCCGGCTCGTCGGGACGCTGCGCCGGCTCGGCACCGTCGCCGTCGTGGCCGGGTCCGAGGTCGGCGTGGAACTCGCCGACGCCCTCGCCGGGGCGCTCGACCTGCCCACGGGCAACGGCACGGCGGCGAGCACGGCGCGCCGGGACAAGCACGCCCAGTCCACGCGGCTGCGCGCGCACGGGCTGCCCGTCGCACGGGAGTTCCTCGTCACCGGCGAGCGGGAACTGCGCCGCCGGTACCGATCCCTGGGCGGCCCGGCCATCCTCAAACCGGTGCGGGGCGCCGGCGGGCAGGGCGTGCGGTACTGCCCGGACCTGGAATCGGCCGTGGCCGCCTTCCGGGAGCTGCGCCGGCTGCCCCTGGTCACCGAGGACCCGCACGGGCCCGTCCTCGCCCAGGAGTTCCTCGTCGGCACCGAGTACGTCCTCAACACCGTCAGCCGGGACGGCGTCCACCACCTCACCGACGCGTGGCGCACCGAGCGGATCGCCGCCAACGGGGTGCGGGAACTGTGCGTCGCCCACGTGCTCCTCGACGCGGCCGACCCCTGCCTGCCGCCCTTGCTCCACCATGCGCGCCGGGTCCTGGACGCCCTCGCCGTCCGCCATGGCCCGGCCCACCTGGAACTGCGGGCCACCCCCGGCGGCCCCCGGCTGATCGAGGCCGGGATCCGGCTCTCCGGCGGCGGACTGCCGCTGCTCGCCCGCGAGGCGATCGGCGAAGGGCAGATCGAGTGGACCGTCGACGCCCTCCTGCGCCCCGAACGCTTCCACGCCCGCGCGGGTCGCCCCTACCGGCGCCGCACGGCCATCGCCTGGGCGGCCCTCGTCAGCCCGGGGGACGGCCGGCTCGACCACTACCGGCACCTCGACGCGATCCGCGCCCTCGCCGCCTTCCGGGACCTCACCCCGCACGTCAGCCCCGGGCAGCCGATCGCGCGCACCGTCGACGACTCCGGATACCCCGCCGTCCTCACCCTCGCCCACTCCGAGGAGGACGTGCTGCTGCGCGACCTCGCCACCGTCCGGCGGCTCGACGGACCCGGCATGTACGCCTTCTCCGAAGAACCGTTACCTCACTGATTCCCCGCCCCGTCCCACCCCCCCCGGAGACCACGCCCGTCATGCCACGACCTCCCTTACGCGCGCTCGACGTCCGCAGCCTCTTCACCGGCGCCCCCGACCCGCACGCCACCAGCGGCCCCCGTCCCGACCGGCTCGCGGCCCACGTGCTCGACGAACTTCCCGACCGATTACGGGAGATCCACCACGGCGGGCGAACCCACCGCGCCCTGCTCGACGAACACGCCCGCCTCCTCGACCGGATCACCCCCCTGCTCCGCTCCTCCTCCGACCCCCACACGGTCGCCGTCCACCAACTCGACCTGCTGTTCCTCCTGCACGCCCACGCCCCGCACCACCCCGCCGACCGCATCACCCCCGGCGACACCGTGCACCGGCTGCTGGACCTCGTCCATGACCGCGCCCGCGCCCACCCCCACGTCGACACCCACCTCGCCTACGAACCCCTCGTCGACCTCAACAGCCGACTCCACCTCGCGGGCGCCGGGATGCGCGTCTTCTCCCCCGGAGCCGACGGCCGTCACGAACGCGACTTCCTCCTCGGCCACCACCTCGCCGAACCCCACGCCCGCGTCGCCGCCGACCTCCTCCACGGCCTCGCCGCCCACCCCGCCGAGGCCCGCCGCCACCTGACCGCCACCACGGACGAGGCCGCCCGGCGCCTCGACACCTTCCGCGCCCTCATGACCCGCTACCACGCCCTGCCCGCCCCGGCGTTCGCCCACCTCCGCCGGCATCTCGCCGGCTACGACACCGGCGGGTACGGAGCGGGCGGCTCGGCCATGACCGCCGTGGCCCTCCTGGACCTGGCCTGGGCCCGCCCCGACCCCGAGCACACCGCGTTCCTCGACGCCGCCCTGCCCTCCTTCCCCAGGAAGGGCAGGCCCCTGGTGGCGGCCCGCAGGGCGGCGGCCGAACGCGGGATCACCCTCCTCGACCGGCTGGACGCGGGCCTGCTCCCCTACCAGGCGGCCCGCGCCCTGCTGCCGGTGCTCGACCGCTTCCTCGGGTTCCGCCGCGCCCACCTGTCCATCGTGCGGTCCCGCCTCCCCGAGGCCGTCGGCGACGAGGACGGGGGGAGCGGCGGCTTCCGGGGTACGGGAGGCCACCCGGCGGCCGAGCTGTTGCACGGCTCCGTGGAGCGGCTGCTCAGGGTCCGGCGGGAACTCGTCCGGCACTCCCACGCGACGTTCCCGGTGCCGAGGCCCCGGACTCCCGCGCCGGGCGTCACCACCGCGCCGGGGTGAGACGGGCGGCCTCGAAGAGGAGGCCGCCGCCGGTGGCGCACCAGGACGCGCCCCGGCCGCGGCGTTCGCCTTCCTCGGCGGGCGAGGTGCCCTGGGCGGGGAAGGCCGGCCATCCGGGCGGCGGGCGGCAGCGGCCGACCCCGCACCGGGCGGACCCCGCCGGCGACGGCCGCGATGCCCGACAGGTCCCACCGGCCCAGGCCCGCACCGGGCGGACCCCGCCCCTCGGCCGCGTCGACCAGGCCCCGGGTCCCTCCACCCGGAGCCTGGCCCGTACCAGGGTTCAGAAGGCGCCGAGCAGGGCCTCGCACTCGGCGGCGACCTCGGCGAGGGTGCCGTCCGGGTCGGGCAGGTCCTGCACCCCGGCGTGCACCCGCCGCGCCCGCCCGGTGGCCGCGCCCGGCCGCCCCAGGCCCCATTCCAGACGTATGGCGAGGAGTTCGCACAGCCACAGGTCCGAGCGGGCGGGCTCTCCGCAGGAGCGCAGGGTGCCGATCGCCCGCTCCGCCTGCCGCAGCGCCCGCTCGAAGAGCGCGACGAGCTCCGCGTACCGCTCGGCGGACTCCACCTCCTCGAACGGCGCCGCCTCCGTCCTCTCCACCAGAAGATGCGCGAACTGCTGCTGCGTCTGGCCGAGTTCGAGCGTGCCCAGCCGCAGCTCCTCCGGTGTACGGGCCGAGTCCAGCGCCCGCGCGCACTCGCGCAGCGCCTCCTCCATGACGACCTCGCCCTCGGCCGGGCCCCACGCGTACAGCGCCTCCCAGGCCCGCGCCCGCAGCGCCCGCACCGCGCCCAAGTGGTCCCCGCGCGCCCGCCACAGGTCGGCGGCCCGCTCGTAGGCGCGCGCCGACTCCTCCGTCAGCCCGGCCCCGGCCAGCGCCTCCGCCGACTGCTGCGACAGCACGGCGTGATGCCGCCCGTCCGCCCAGTCGCGCGTCGCGGCCGCGGCCCGCGCGAACTGCTCGGCGGCCTGGCGCGGTTCGCCGAGCCCCCGCAGCGCGTGCGCCAGCCAGACCCGGGCCTGCACCAGGTCAGCCGGGTCGTGCCCGGCGCGCAGCTCCGGCAGCACGGCCTCCAGGACGGTGGCGGCCTCCTCGAAGCGGCCGAGGGCACAGTAGTGGCCGCCGAGCCGGAGCCGCACCAGGGCGCCGAGCCCGGCACCCTCGCCGGCGGCCCCGGCGAAGTGGTCGGCGTCCACCAGCAGCGCCTCCGCTTCCGGGCCGGGCCCTTCGAGACCGGTCACCGCCTGCGCGAGCGCCAGCGAGAACCGGGCCCGGTCGCCCGGCCCCAGCAGCTCCACGCGCGCGCCGTCGTCGAGCACGCCCCGCGCCACGGCCGCCGCCCCCGCGTGGTCCGCGACGGCCGACAGCAGGCTGGCGAGGAGCAGTTCGGCGGGGGTGGCGAGCCAGGGCCGCCCCGCCTCGCGATGGTCGGCGACTGCGGCCGTCGCGAGCCGCGCGGCGGCGCGCGGGTCCTCCGGCGCGGTGAGCCGCGCGAGCAGCTCCACGGCGGACGCGATCCGGCTCAGCAGCTCCGGGTCCTCCCGCCGCTCCCGCCCCTGCCGGGCCTCCTCGGCGAAGGCGAGCAGCCGGTGGATCTCCGCCCGGGCCCGCCGGACGCCCTCGGAGGGGCGGGGGCCGTGCGTTCCGGCCGGCCCGGCGTCGCCGTCCCCGCGCCCCCCGTCGTCCGACGCGCGGCCCGGCCCCGGACCGACCCCCTCGGCCGGTGCGAGTTCCGCTCCCAGGCCCGCCACCAGGGACCGGCAGCGGAGCAGCAGGACGGTCACCGTCTCGGCGGCGGTGGCGCGCCCGGCCGCGTGGAGCTCACCGGCCCGCACGCACAGCGCGTCCAGGCCGTCAGGGCCGTCAGGGCCGTCAGGCCCGTCCGGAGCGCAGTCCGCGCCGACGACGAGGGAGCGGGCGCGGGACACCAGGGCCCGGCCCTCCCGGCCCGCGCGCGCGTGCAGTTCCGCGGCGCGGGCGAACAGGCCGGCCGCCGAGGGGCCGCCCTGCCCAGCGCGCTGGAGGTCGAGGGCCTCGGCGTCCAGCGCGTCGGCGGCGTCGGCGGGCGTCGGCGCCGCGCCGTGCGCCCCGGCGGCGGCCCGCGCGCGCTGCCAGGCCGCCCGAGCCGCCGGGTGCCCGCCGGCCGTCAGCGCGCGGGCGCGCGCCAGGAGCGCGTCGAGCGGCTCCCCGGCGGGGGTGACGGCGTCGGCCGCCGGCCGGCCCGCCCCCGCGTCCGCCGTCACCTCGGCCGACCGGCCGAGTCCCAGCGGGAGGGCGGCGACGAGCGGGGTCGCCGTCATCCGGGACCGTACGAGCGCGGACACGCGGGTGTTGCCGTTGCGGGCGTCGAAACGGGCCGCGTGGGTGAGGGCCTCCTCCGTCGCGTACGCGTGCAGCGCCGCCGCCGTCCACCGCGTGCCCACCGGTCCCGGCCCGAGCCCCGGCCCCGGCTCCGGCTCTGGTCCCAGACCCGGTCCCAGTCCCAGTCCCGGTCCCGGCACCGGCTCGCCGCCCCGGCCGAGGGCGACGAGCCGACCGGTGAGCAGGGCCGCGCAGGACAGCCATTGCAGGTAGGGGCCGACGTCTCCGCGCAGCCCCCAGCGGGCCGTCTGCTCGGCCAGGATCTCCAGGCCGCGCGGCTCGTTCCCGGTGAGCGCGCAGAACTCGACGTGCCCGGCGACCGCGACGGTCAGGCCCTCCTCGGCCCGCGCCATGCGGTAGCCGCGCAGGTGGTGGGCGCGGGCCTCGTCGAGCCGTCCGAGGCGGACCAGGGGCAGCAGCGAGAGGGCGAGGACCGAGTGGGGTTCGTGCAGGCAGCCGGCCCGCCCGTCGAGCACGGGCCGCCAGACGTCGAGCGCGCGGGCGTCCTCGCCGCGCTCGGTCTCCCAACGGCCCCGCTCGTGCAGCTCGCAGGCCGGGCAGTCGGCCATCTCGTCCCGCTCGGCGGCGAGCATCGCGGCCAGCGCGCGCTGGGCGCGCGGGGTGTCGCCCAGGTGCCGGGCCACCTCGAAGTCCCGCGAGTGCACGGCGCGTTCGGAGTGGCCGGCGAGCCGGTAGCGGTGCCGCATCTCGTCCAGCCAGCCCTCGATGGAGGCGAGCGGGACGTCCGGCTGGTCGAGCGCGCTGCCGCTGACCCACTTGAACATCCAGAAGAGCTCGTGGATGTCGTCCTCGTCGAAGTCGCCCGGATTCTGGTCCCACATCCGCAGCAGCCGCGCGAACGGCACCAGCATCTTGTCGCCCTCGGCGCTGGAGGTGTAGGCGACGGTGAGGCCGGTCAGGGCCTCCACCAGGAGCGGCCGGTCGCCGGTCGCCTCCGCCTCGGCGACCAGCCGCTCGGCGCGGGCGTTGCGGGCGGAGCCGTACGGTTCCGCGCCGTTGCGGTAGACGTCGTTACGGATCTCGTCGCGTGAGCGGCGGCTCATCGGTCTTCTCCGGAGGGGTGTTCGGGGGCCGGATCCGCCGTACGGGACGGCCCTCCGGGGTGGTCCGGCCGCACGGACCGGTCGAGGAGGCCGAGGAAGGTGCGGTTGAGGAGGGCGTTGTCGGCGGGGCGGAGGGGGCGTTGGGCCATGAGGAGGGCTTGTCCGTAGAGGGCTTCGACGGCGGTGGTGGTGAGGTGGGGGTCGTCGAGGGTGGCGATGCGGCGGACGAGGGGGCTGTGGTGGTTGAGGACGAGGCGGGCGCGGGGGGTGCTGCCGCGCAGGGAGCCGAGGATGCCGGCCCAGAGGGAGTCGGCCTGTTCCTCGGCCTCCGCGCGGGCCTGCTCGTGCCGGGCCGCCCGGTCGTCCAGGAGGAGTCCGGGCAGGGTGAGCGGCCGGTAGGCGCGCAGGACGACGTCGCAGCCGAGGGGGTCGAGGGCGGCGCGCGCGAGGGAGAGGAAGCCGCTGAGGGCGAGCTCCTGCCCGGGGTCGGCGGGGTCGAGCCGGTCGATGACGGCGGCGGCGTCGAGTTCGGCCACACGGGCGCCGGGGAGCACGAGGGGGAGGCGTTCCACGAGGGCGCTGTCGTAGGTGTAGCCGCCGTTGACGACGCCGATGCCCTGGGCGGCGGCGATGGCGGCGACCTGGCGGAACTCCTCGACGGTGCGGGTGAAGTGGACGACGGGGTGACGGCGGGCGAAGGCGTCGAGGGGGAGCTGCCCGTCGGTGGTCTCGAACGGCAGCCAGGGCAGCATCGCCGCGAGGATCCCGTCGTCGTGCCGCGCCAGCGACTTCACGCCGAGGTGGTGGACGGCGAGCAGGGCGCGCAGGCGCTCCGGCTCGCTCGCCGCGAGCCGCGCGAGCCAGTCCCGTATCTCCCGGCCGAGCGCGTCTCGCACGCCCGCCAGGGCCTCGTCCTCGTACAGCGCCTCGCGGGAGGCGGTGGGGCGGAGGGTGTCGGTGTCCAGGACGCAGCGGACGAAGAAGGCCCAGTCGGGGAGGAGCCCGTCGGCCTTCTCGGTGAGCAGCATCCCCTTCAGGTGTACCCGGTGGCCCGCGCGGTGGGCCGGGCTCACCGCCGACGGCAGGACGTACGCCACGCCCCGTACGCCCGCCAGCGGGAGGTCCAGGTCGATCGCGTC
>NZ_JBVJDK010000018.1:0-140372 GCF_055582325.1 Streptomyces sp. NPDC042100 | reverse complement strand
TCACCCTCGGCGGCCACTCCCTCCTCGGCGTCCGCCTGGTCAACCGGATGCGCGGCGTCCTCGGCGTCGAGCGCACCGTCCGCGACCTGTTCCGCCCCTTCCTTCCGACCTCCGCTTTCCCCCTGTTTCCCCCTGTTTCTCCTCTGCGTTGGGAGCGCTCTCCTATGACCGCGTCCGAAACCCGGCCGCTCACCGCCGTCCGCCGCTTTCCGCCCGGCTTCCTGTGGGGTGCGGCCACCGCCGCGTACCAGATCGAGGGGGCGGTGGCGGAGGACGGGCGTACGCCGTCCATCTGGGACACCTTCGCGCACACGCCCGGGAAGGTCTTCGAGGGCCACACCGGCGACGTGGCCGTCGACCACTACCACCGCTTCCGCGAGGACGTCGGGCTGATGCGCGAGCTGGGGCTGAACGCCTACCGGTTCTCGGTCTCGTGGTCGCGGGTGCAGCCGACGGGGCGGGGTCCGGCCGTGCAGAAGGGGCTGGACTTCTACCGGCGGCTGGTGGACGAGCTGCTGGCGGCGGGGATCGAGCCGGCGCTGACCCTCTACCACTGGGATCTGCCGCAGGAGCTGGAGGACGCGGGGGGCTGGCCGGAACGGGCGACTGCGGAGCGCTTCGCCGCGTACGCCGGTCTGGTGGCCGACGCGCTGGGCGACCGGGTCACCCGCTGGACCACCCTCAACGAGCCCTGGTGCTCGGCCTTCCTGGGCTACGGCTCCGGGGTGCACGCCCCGGGCCGCACCGACCCCGTGGCCGCGCTGCGGGCCGCCCACCACCTCAACCTGGGGCACGGACTCGCCGTGCGGGCGCTGCGGGCGGCGCTGCCTCCGGGGGCGAAGCTGGCGGTGTCGCTCAATCTGCACGAGGTGCGGCCGCTGACCGCCTCTGCCGCGGACCGGGAGGCGGCACGGCGGATCGACACGGTCGGGAACGGGGTCTGGCTGGGCCCGATGCTGGACGGCGCCTATCCGGAGGAGTTGTTCGCCGACACGGCGCACCTGACCGACTGGGCGTTCGTACGGGACGGGGACGAGGCGGCGGCGGGGCAGCCGCTGGACTGGCTGGGCGTCAACTACTACACGCCGACGGTGGTCTCGCGGGTCGCGGCGGGCGAGGCGGGGCCGCAGGACGACGGGCACGGCGACAGCGCGCACTCGCCGTGGCCGGGCGCCGGGGACGTGGCGTTCCACCGGGCCCGGGGCGCGCGGACGGCGATGGGCTGGCCGGTGGACGCGACGGGGCTGTACGACCTGCTGGTCCGCGTGTCGGCGCGGTATCCGGGGCTGCCGCTGGTGATCAGCGAGAACGGGGCGGCGTACGAGGACGTGGTCGGCCCGGACGGTTCGGTGCACGATCCGGAGCGGGCGGCGTATGTGCACGCGCATCTGGAGGCGGTGCACCGAGCGGTGGCGGCCGGGGCGGAGGTGTCCGGGTACTTCCTGTGGTCGCTGCTCGACAACTTCGAGTGGGCGTACGGCTACGCGAAGCGTTTCGGCGCGGTGCACGTCGACTACGGGACGCTGCGGCGAACACCGAAGTCGAGCGCGCGCTGGTACGCGGAGGTGGCCCGGTCCGGTGAGCTGCGGGCGCCGGGGGCGGGGGGCTGATTCCGGTCCGGCCGGGCCGGGGCAGGTACGGTTCCGGGCGGGGGCGTCCGCCCGGAACCGTTTCGTCTCGGAGGAAGTGCACGAGCCATGGCCGTCATTCACAAGACCACGATGAAGCCGACGAAGCTGGAGCTCCTGGAGGCCTGGCTGCCGGGCCGGCCCTGGTACCGGGGGCCGGCGGGCGCGGTGCCCGTCCTGGAGCGGGCGGGCGGCTTCCGGCTCGACGACCCGGCGGGCGAGGTGGGCGTCGACTTCATGGCGGTCACGGACTCCTCGGGCGCGGAGGTCGTGTCGTATCTGGTGCCGTTGACGTACCGGGGCGCGCCGCTGGAAGGGGCGGAGGGCGCGCTGATCGGGACGTCCGAGCACGGGGTGCTGGGCACCCGGTGGGTGTACGACGGGGCGTACGACCCGGTGCTGCTGGGCGAGTTGGCGGCGCTCCTGGAGGGGCGCGCGGTGCCGCAGGCGCAGAGCCTGTCGGACACCCCGGACCCGACGGTCGTCGCCGCGTTCGACGGGCCGGGCTCCTGGGACACCGGGGCGGCGCCGGTCGTCGAGGAGGGGGCGCACGGAACGGACGTGCGGCTCGGCGCGGGCGCGCCGGTGCTGCGGTTCGCGCGGGTCCTCGGCGCGGAGGCGGCGGGGGTGCGGGGCGGGGTGACCGCGGGCTGGCGGCTGCCGGACGGCGGCGAGCCGCGCGGCACGTACGTGCGGGTGCTGGACGCGTCCTGACCCGTGCCCTGGGCGGGCCGCCGGGGGCAGATCGCTCTCGGCTCTCCCAGGCCCTCCCCGCGCGCCTGCCGGGTCAGAACACGGACAGCCCGGTGATGGTGGTGAAGCGGTCGAGCGCGGCGACTCCGGCGACGGAGTTGCCGCGCGTGTCGAGGCCGGGGCTCCACACGCACAGGGTGCAGCGGCCCGGGACGACGGCGATGATGGCGCCGCCGACGCCGCTCTTGCCGGGCAGTCCGACGCGGTAGGCGAAGTCGCCGGCGGCGTCGTAGGTGCCGCAGGTGAGCATGATGGCGTTGATGTGCTTGGCCTGGCTGCGGGTGAGCAGCCGGGAGCCGTCGGCGCGGATGCCGTGGCGGGCGAGGAAGCCGGTGGCGAGCGCCAGGTCGGCGCAGGACGCCTCGATGGAGCACTGGCGGAAGTACTCGCGCAGCAGGGTCGGCACGGGGTTGGCGATGTTGTCGTAGCTGGCCATGAAGTGGGCGAGGGCCGCGTTGCGGTCGCCGTTGGCGTTCTCGGAGGCGGCGACGTCCCGGTCGAAGTCGAGGTCGGGGTTGCCGCTCTCGGCGCGGAGGAAGTCGAGCAGGACTCCGGAGGCGTCGCCGGTCATCCGGTGCAGCTGGTCGGTGACGACGAGGGCGCCCGCGTTGATGAAGGGGTTGCGCGGGATGCCGTTCTCGTACTCCAGCTGGACGAGGGAGTTGAAGGGGTTGCCGGAGGGTTCGCGTCCGACGTGGTCCCAGAGCGGGTCGCCCTTGCGGGCCAGGGTGAGGGCGAGGGTGAAGACCTTCGTGACCGACTGGGTGGAGAAGGGGCGCTGCCAGTCCCCCACCCCGTACACGGTGCCGTCGAGTTCGGCGACGGCCATCCCGAAGCTGTTCGGGTCGGCGGAGGCGAGCGCCGGTATGTAGTCGGCGGGCCGGCCGCGCTCGGTGAGGCCGGTGATCTCCTCGGCGATGCGGTCCAGGACGGGGGCGAACGTCAGCAGCATGCCCCCATCATGCGCCTGGCGCGATCCGGGGGCGCTGTCGGTGCGCCTCCCTATGATCGTGTCGATGCCGCTGGTCGCGGCTCCCGGGCGCTCGCGCGCCCGGTCGGGGAGGGGAGTCTCATGACGCGTGGTCTCGGCGTGCGCCGACGAGGGGTCCGGTCGGTACTGGTGGGGGCGCTGGTCGCCGTGCTGCTGCCCGCTACGGCGACGGTGGCGGGGGCCGAGGCGCCCGCCCCGCGTACGTACACGGTCTGGCAGTGGAATGTGGCGGGGGACACGATCCACGACGGCTCGACGACGGACGGCATGGTCACCCAGGCGGCGGCGTCGGTGGTGAGCCGCTCGGCGGACTTCGCCGCCTTCAACGAGCTGTGCCAGGGGCAGTACGCCGCCCTGGCGGAGGCGCTGCGGGCCCGGGGCTGGCCGCAGGACCCGCAGAACTTCGCGCGCTTCGAGCCCAGCCGTCCGGCGGGGAACGCGTCGGTGTGCAAGGGCGAGCCGTTCGGGAACGCGCTGTTCAGCAAGCGTCCGCTGGGCGGCGCGGCCCGGTTCGCGCTGCCGGACGACGGCTCGGCGGAGAAGCGGAACCTGCTGTGCGCGCCGCTGGCCGACGGCACGGCGACCCGTTTCTGCACGACGCACATCACGACGAACCAGTCGTTCAACGTGGCGCAGCTGGACTTCGTGCGGCAGAAGCTTGAGGACTACCACGCGGCCGGGGAGACGGTCCTGACCGCGGGCGACTTCAACGCGCAGCCGAACTACGGACGGCTGAACGCGTACTACGCGCCGAGCCTGGACACGCCGCACAACGGCGGCAACACCGGGCAGTACCGGGAGCTCGACGACGCCGACCCGGGGAACTGCCCCGGCTACGGGGAGTGGACGGCGGACGGCACGCCGGGCACGGCCCCACCGTGCGGAACGAAGGCGAAGATCGACCTGATCTTCGTGCGGGAGAGCGCGCTGGCCGGGCCGTACGACGCCGACTCGCTCGCGATCTCCACGAGCTGCACCGGCGTCCCGGCCTGCTCCGACCACCGGATACTCGTCGGTACGGTCACCGTCCGCTAGCGGCGGCGGCCTCCGGGGCGGGGCGGCCACCGAGTGGCGGGGGCGCCGGGTCCGGGCGAGGGTGGCCCGTGGGGCCAGGGGCCCCGAGCGGGGGACCGAGAGTACCGAGAGTGAGGTGAGCCGGGTGCCGCTGTCCGCGGACGCGCCGGGAGCGCCGTGCTGGCTGAGCCTGGCGGCCCGGGACCTCGGGGCCGCCGAGCGGTTCTACGGGGCGGTCCTCGGCTGGACCTTCCGGCGCGGCCCGCTCGGCCGGGGCTTCTCCGTCGGTGAGCGGGACGGCACCCCGGTGGCCGGGATCGGCGAGGTCGTCGACCGGATGGCGGTGCCGGTGGCCTGGACGCCGTTCTTCGCGGTCGCCGACGCCGACACGGCGGTGGCCCGGATCCGCGAGCGCGGCGGCACCGTCGGCGTCGGGCCGCTCGCCTTCCCGCCGCGCGGGCGGGCCGCGCTCGCCACGGACCTGGAGGGCGCCGCCTTCGGCGTCTGGGAGGGCCGGGTGTCCTCGCGCTGGCGGGTCGGCGAGGTGGCCGCCCCGGCCTGGCTGGAGCTGCACACGGGCAACGCCTTCGACGCCGCCGTCTTCTACGGCGGGGTGCTCGACTGGGTCGACGGCGGCGGCGCGGACCGCTTCGAGGTCTCCTACGAGGACGACCAGGTGGTCCTGCGCCGCCGGGGCGACGCCGTCGCGCGCCTGAACAGCGGACCGGCCGAGGCGTCCTCGGAGCAGCCGCAGCGGCGCCCCCGCTGGCTGGTGCACTTCCGGGTGCCGGACCTGGAGCGGGCGATCGCCGCGGTCCTCGACCACGGCGGCGCGCTCGTCCCCGAGGCCGACGACGGGTGGCGCGCCCCGGCCGGGCGGCGCACGACCGTGCGGGACCCGGAGGGCGGGCTGTTCACCCTGGACGAGAGCGACGGGCGGGACGGGCCCGGCCCGGGGGCCTGACCAGGTCCCGCCCGCTCCCGGGCGGCCCGCTCCGGGGCGCGGGGATCACGCCCCCGTCAGCACCACCAGCCGCCGGGTCGCCCTGGTCATCGCCACATAGCGGTCGACGGCTCCCGCGACGCCGTCGCCGAGGGCGTCCGGGTCGACGAGGACCACCAGGTCGAATTCGAGGCCCTTGGCCAGCGTCGGGGTGAGGGACCGGACCCGGGGCCGCTCCTCGAACGCCGGGGCGCCGATGACCACGGCGGTCCCCTCGGTGTGCGCGGCGAGCCAGGTGTCGAGGACCTCGTCCAGCTCGTCGGCGGAGCCGTGCGTCACGGGGACGCCGGAGGCGCGGACCGAGGTCGGCACGTTGGCGTCGGGCAGCGCGGCCCTGATCACCGGCTCCGCCTCCGCCATGACCTCCTCGGGCGTGCGGTAGTTGATGCTCAGGGACGCCATCGTGATCCGGTCCAGGCCGACCCGCTCCAGGCGCTCCCGCCAGCTCTCGGTGAAGCCGTGGCGCGCCTGGGCCCGGTCGCCGACGAGGGTGAAGCTCCCCGAGGGGCAGCGCAGGAGCAGCATCTGCCATTCGGCGTCGGTGAGTTCCTGGGCCTCGTCGACGACGATGTGCGCGAAGGGGCCGGCCAGCTCGTCCACGTCGGTGCCGGGCAGGGCGCCGTCGTCGATCAGGCTGTCGCGCAGGTCCCGCCCGTTGAGCATGGTCACGGCGCCCTCGCCGTCGTCGTCGGCGGCGAGGATGTTGTCGATGACCCCGGCCATCCGCTCCCGTTCGGCGGCGACGGCCGCGTCGCGGCGCCGCTTGCGCAGCGAGGACCTGGGGTCGCCGAGCCGCTGCCGCGCCGCGTCCAGGTACGGCAGGTCGGAGACGGTCCAGGCGCACGGGTCGGCGCGGCGCAGGGTGCGCGCCTCGTCGGGGGTGAGCCAGGGTGCGCACAGGCGCAGATAGGCGGGGACGGACCAGAGGTCGCCGACGAGGTCGGTGGCCTCCAGCATCGGCCAGGCGCGGTCGAGGGCGTCGACGAGCTCCTGGTCGTGCCGGAGCGCCTTGCGGAACAGCTCCTCGGGGACGTCGTCGTCGAGCTTCTCCAGCAGGATGGCGACCAGTTCGTCCCAGATCTGCTCGCGGGCCTCGTTGTGCGGGGTGCCGCGCCCGGCTGCCTCGAAGGCCTCGGCCCAGTCGCCCGCGCTCAGCCAGACGTCGGACCAGTCGGTGGAGACGCGCATGCCCTCGGTGGGCGGCTCCTCGTAGAAGCGGACGGCCTTCTCGACGGCCTTGACGAGCCGGGCCGAGGCCTTGAGGCGGGCGGCCTCGGGGTCGGTCTCGGGCGGTGCGGCGGCCCCCTCGGCGACCAGGTCGCGCAGGGTGCAGGTGCGCACGCCGTCCTCGCCGAGGCTGGGCAGGACGTCGGAGACGTAGTTCAGGTAGGGCTGGTGGGGGCCGACGAACAGCACGCCGCCGCGGCGGTGGCCCAGGCGGGGGTCGGAGTAGAGGAGGTAGGCGGAGCGGTGCAGGGCGACGACGGTCTTGCCGGTGCCGGGTCCGCCGTCGACGACGAGGGTGCCTCGGGAGCCGGCCCGGATGATCGCGTCCTGGTCGGACTGGATGGTGCCGAGGACGTCGCGCATCCGCTCGGAGCGCTCGCCGCCCAGGCTGGCGATGAAGGCGGACTGGTCGTCGAGGGCGGCGTGGCCCTCGAAGCCGTCGGGGGTGAAGACCTCGTCCCAGTAGTCGGTGATCCGGCCGCCGGTCCAGCGGTAGCGGCGGCGGCTGGCGAGGCCCATGGGGGCGGCGTGGGTGGCGGCGAAGAAGGGCTCGGCGGCGGGCGAGCGCCAGTCGATGAGCAGTCGGCGGCCTTCGGCGTCGGTGAGGCCGAGCCGTCCGACGTAGACGGGTTCGGCGGCGCCGTCGCCGCCGCCGGGGACGATCCGGCCGAGGCACAGGTCGAGGCCGAAGCGGCGCAGGGCGCGCAGCCGGCCGGTCAGCCGGTGGATCTCGGTGTCGCGGTCGAGCGCCGCGCGGCCCGCGCCGCCGGGGGTGCGGCGGAGCTCGTCGAGGGTGCCGGAGAGTTCGGCGATGGACTGTTCCAGGCTCCGCGCGACGGCGGCGAAGTGGCGCTCGTCGGCGGCGACGAGCGCGGGGTCGGCCTTGGCCGACAGGTTTCCGGGCAGCGCGAAGGCGCCGCCGCTCACGGGCTGGTCGTGGGGGTGTTCATGGACGGTAGACGGCACACGCACTGAGTGGATCTCCCATTTCCGCAGGTCCTGGCCTCGATGGGCGATTGTGCGGGAGACGGGGGGCCTTGCCGCAAGCCCCCCTGTGCGCTATAAGTTGAGAGTGGCAAGGAGAGCATCGACCTCCTTGCCTTTCTTTTTGCCCCTGGTCGGCCGGTGCCCGGCGGCCCTCGGCCGGCCGGTGGCGGGCCGTCCCCGGTCAGCCTGCCGCCAGGCCCAGTTCGCCGGCCGCGCGCGGGGCGAACCAGCGCTCGACGTCCGCCTCGGTGACCTCGGCGAGGGTGGCCGGGGTCCAGTGCGGGTCGCGGTCCTTGTCGACGACCTGGGCGCGGATGCCCTCGACCAGGTCGGGCGAGGAGAGCGCCGCGCAGGAGAGCCGGTACTCCATGTCGAGGGCGGCTTCCAGGGAGTCCAGCCGCCGGGCGCGGCGGACGGCCGCGAGGGTGGCCTTGAGGGCCGTCGGGGAGCGCCCGAGGAGTACCCCGGCGGTCTCCTTGGCCTCGGGGACGCCGGAGTCGCCGAGGCGGGCCACGATGTCCTCGACGGTGTCGGCGGTGTAGCAGGCGTCGATCCAGCCGCGCTGCGCGGCGAGCGCTCCGGCGGGTGCGGGGCGCGCGTGGCGCGCGACCGCTTCGGCGGCGGGCTGCCGGGTGAGGGCGTCGGCGAGCGCCGGGAGGCCGGCGGAGGGCACGTACCGGTCGGCGAGACCGGTCAGGATCGCGTCGGCGGCGCCGACGGGGGTGCCGGTGAGGGCGAGGTGGGTGCCGAGTTCGCCGGGGGCGCGGCCGAGGAGGCGGGTGCCGCCGACGTCGGGGACGAAGCCGATGCCGGTCTCGGGCATGGCGACCCGGGAGCGTTCGGTGACGACGCGGAGCGAGCCGTGGGCGGAGACGCCGACGCCGCCGCCCATGACGATGCCGTCCATGAGGGCCACGTACGGCTTGGGGTAGCGGGCGATCCGGGCGTTGAGCCGGTATTCGTCGCGCCAGAAGCCGGGGGTGGCGTGGCCTCCGGCGCGGGCGTCGTCGTGGATGGCCCGGATGTCGCCGCCGGCGCACAGTCCGCGCTCCCCCGCGCCGAGGATGACGACGGTCTCGACGGCGGGGTCGTGCTCCCAGGCGGTCAGGGCCTCGTCGAGGGTGCGGACCATGGCGTGGGTGAGGGCGTTGATCGCGCGGGGCCGGTTGAGGGTGAGGAAGCCTGCCCGGCCCTCGGTGCGCACGAGGACGTCGGGCTCACGGGGGGCGGCGGTGCCGTGGGACATGTGTCGCTGCTTCCTGCCGGTGACGGGCGGTCGGCGATCGGTCCCGCCGGGTGGCCGGCGCGCCGCCGGACGAAACGATCTTCCACCCACCGTAACGGGCCGGCCGGCCCGCGGACAGGGCCTCTCGGCCCGTCCCGTTTCCCCTGCCGGTCGCCCCGGGGGCAGCATGGAGGGAGGCGCCCGTGGACAGGGCGGGAAGGAGCGCACCGTGACGGGAGGCGCGGACCGGTCCGCCGGTGGCCCCCAGGAGCGGCCCACCGGACTGCGGAGCGTAGCGGGCCAGGTCTTCGCCCTGCAGGCGCTCATCGCGCTGCTGATCATCGCGGCGGCGGCGCTGGCGCTCGTCCTGCAGGGGCGGTACGACAGCGAGCGCGAGGCCCGCAACCGTTCGCTGGCCGTCGCGGAGGGCTTCGCGCACGCGCCGGGGCTGGCGGAGGCGCTGCGCTCGCCGGATCCCACGGCGGCGCTGCAGGCGCGGGCGGAGGCCGCGCGGATCGGCTCGGGCGTCGACTTCGTGACCGTGCTGGCCCCGGACGGGGCGCGGTACACGGACTCGGACCCCAGTCTGATCGGGCAGCGGGCGCAGGGGGACATCGCGCGGGCGCGGGCCGGGCAGTCGTTCACGGAGGTCTACCGGGGGGCGCCGCACGACGCGGTGCGGGCGGTGGTGCCTGTGCGCGCGGCCGACGGCACCGTGGTCGGCATGGTGACCAGCGGGGTCGAGGTGGAGACGGTCGGCCAGGCGGTGGAGGGCAGGCTGCCGGTGCTGCTGGGCGCGGCGGCGGGCGGTCTGGTGATCGCGGTGGGCGGGGCCGGTCTGGTGAGCGCCCGGCTGCGGCGGCAGACGCACGGCCTGGGCCCGGCGGAGATGACCCGCCTGAAGGAGCACCACGAGGCGGTGCTGCACTCGGTGAAGGAGGGCGTGGTCATCGTCGGGGCCGATGGGCGGCTGCTGCTCGCCAACGACGAGGCCCGGCGGCTGCTGCGGCTGCCCGTGGACGCGGAGCGGCGCCATGTCACCGAGCTCGGCCTGGAGCCCGGTACGGCGGAGCTGCTGGTGTCCGGGCGGGCGGTGACGGACGAGGTGCACGCCGCCGGGGACCGGCTGCTGGCGGTGAACGTGCGGCCGACGGCGGACGGGGCGCCGGACGGCGGCTGTGTGATGACCATGCGGGACACGACCGAGCTGGCCGCGCTGACCGGCCGGGCGGAGGTGGCGCGGGGGCGGCTGCGGCTGCTGTACGAGGCGGGGACGCGGATCGGGACGACGCTGGACGTGGTGCGGACGGCGGAGGAGCTGTCGGAGGTGGCGGTGCCCCGGTTCGCCGACTTCGTGACGGTGGAGCTGCTGGATCCGGTGGTGCGGGGCGAGGAGCCCTCGGGGGCGTTCACCGAGATGCGCCGGACGGCGCTGAGCGGGGTGCGCGCGGAGTCGCCGTTGCAGCCGGTGGGGGATCTGATCCGGTTCGTGGTGCCGACCACGCCGATGGCCTCGGCGCTGGACGAGGGGCGGGCGGTGCTCCAGGCGGACCTGGCCTCGGCGCAGGGCTGGCGGGCGCAGGACCCGGAGGGGGCGGCGCGGGCGCTGGCGTACGGGCTGCACTCGCTGCTCACGGTGCCGCTGCTGGCGCGCGGGGTGGTGCTGGGGATGGCGAACTTCTGGCGCGCGGCGGACACGCCGGAGCCGTTCGGGGAGGAGGACCTGTCGTTCGCGGAGGAACTGGCGGCGCGGGCGGCGCTGGCGATCGACAACGCGCGCCGGTTCACCCGGGAGCACACGATGGCGGTGGCGCTGCAGCGCAGCCTGCTGCCGAGGGTGCTGCCGGACCAGAGCGCGGTGTCGGTGGCGCACCGCTATCTGCCGGCGAAGGCGGGTGTGGGCGGCGACTGGTTCGACGTGATCCCGCTGCCGGGGGCGCGAGTGGCGCTGGTGGTGGGGGACGTGGTGGGGCACGGGGTGCACGCGGCGGCGACGATGGGGCGGCTGCGGACGGCGGTGGCGAACTTCTCGACCCTGGACCTGCCGCCGGAGGAGCTGCTGGGGCATCTGGACGAGCTGATCGACCGGCTCGGCGAGGAGACCGAGTCGGGTCCGGAGGACGGGGCGCCGCAGGACGGCGAGGGCCCGGCGGAGGGCAGCACGGGGGCGACGTGCCTGTATGTGATCTACGACCCGACGACGGGCGACTGCACGATGTCGAGCGCGGGGCACCCGGGGCCGGCGCTGGTGCGTCCCGACGGCAGCGTGGAGTTCCCGGCGCTGCCGGCCGGGCTGCCGCTGGGCCTGGGGCTCGGCGAGCACCCGTTCGAGTCGGCGCGGCTGCGGCTGGAGCCGGGGAGCAAGCTGGTGATGTTCACGGACGGGCTGATGGAGGACCGGGCGCGGGATTTCGACACGGGTCTCGCGCTGCTGCGGAAGACGCTGTCGCGGCCGGACCGGTCGCCGGAGCAGACCTGCGCGGACGTGCTCGCGGCGATGCTGTTCCCGGTGCCGTCGGACGACATCGCGCTGCTGGTGGCGCGGGCCCGGCGGATCCCGGCGGACCGGATCGCGGAGTGGGAGGTGGCGGCCGATCCGTCGGCGGTCTCCCCGGTCCGCAACCAGGCGGCGGCGCGGCTGGCGGCCTGGGATCTGGAGGAGGCCGGGTTCACGGCGGAGCTGGTGCTGTCCGAGCTGGTCACCAACGCGATCCGGTACGGCAAGCCGCCGGTGCGGGTGCGGCTGGTGTACGACCGGGCGCTGATCTGCGAGGTGTCGGACGGCAGCAGCACCTCGCCGCACCTGCGGCACGCGACGGACACGGACGAGGGCGGCCGGGGGCTGTTCCTGGTGGCGCAGTTCGCGCAGCGCTGGGGCACCCGGTACGCGCGACGCGGCAAGACCATCTGGGCCGAGCTGCCGATCACGCCGGACGGGGCGGGCGGCATCGCGGCGGCGGGGCCGGTCGATCCGGACGCCCTGGAGGATCTCGCCTGGTGAGGGCGGGATACGGTCGGGCGCACCGCTCTCTTTCCTGGAGGAACACGTGACCGCGCCCGTCGCCACCGGCACCCTGCACCACGTCGAGCTGTGGGTGCCCGACATCGGCCGGGCCGTCGCCTCGTTCGGCCCGCTGCTCGGCTCGCTCGGCCATGTGCCGTTCCAGAGCTGGGAGGGGGGCCGGAGCTGGCGGCTCGGGGCCACGTACCTGGTCGTGGAGGAGTCGCCCGCGCTCAGCGCCGACGCGCACGACCGGCTGCGGCCGGGGCTGAACCACCTGGCGTTCCACGTGGCGACGCGGGCGGAGTTCGACGGCCTGGTCGAGGAGGCGGTACGGGTCGGCTGGCGGCTGCTGTTCCCCGACCGGCATCCGCATGCCGGCGGGGAACAGACCTGTGCGGCCTATCTGGAGAACGCGGACGGCTTCGAGGTGGAGCTCGTCGTCACGGAGCCCTGAGCGGGCACCTCGCCGTCCGCCGGGGTCAGCCGAGGCCGGTGCGCAGGGCGGTCATCAGGGTGCCCTGGGCGGTGTCGCCCGACATCTCCCAGATGAAGACGCCGAGCAGGCCCTTGGATTTCAGGTAGGCGGTCTTGCGTCCGATGGACCAGGTGTCGTCGAAGCTCCACCACTGCCCGCCGGCGCCGGTGTAGCCGTAGGTGGCGCCGGACTGCTCGTCGTGGCGGACGGTGAGGCCGGGGACCGAGGCGATCAGGTTGGCGTAGCCGCGTACCCCGGCCTCCTCGGCGAACTGGCCGGGGGCGGCCCCGGTCGCGCTCTGCCACTCCCCCGCCGCGCCGCCGTCGGCGACGCCCTGCCAGCCGCGTCCGTAGAAGGGGATGCCGATGGTGAGCTTGCGGGGGTTGAAGCCGGCGGCGAGGTAGGGCTTGAGGGCCTCGTCGACGCTGAAGTGGAAGCCGTAGGGGTCCTGGGCGTCGGTGTAGAGGTTCGCCTGGTGGCCGGTGCGGTGGGGCTCCCAGGAGTTGTCGCTGCCGGCGCCGTGGAAGTCGTAGCCCTGGACCATGGCGTAGTCGAGGTCGGTGGCGGCCCGGGTGAGGTCCCAGCCCTGGCCGATCTTGACCGGGTCGGCGGGGGTGAAGGCGGTCAGCAGCCGGTGCTCGCCGCCGAGTTCGTCGAGCTGCTTGCGGAACTCGGCGACGAGGGCGGCGTTGTTGGCCTTGTCCTGCGGCCCGTAGTGGTTGCCGGGGTGTCCGTCGGGCGAGCCGGGCCACTCCCAGTCGAGGTCGATGCCGTCGAAGACGCCCGCGCCGGTGCCCTCGCCGCCGGCGCCGTTGTAGACGGGCAGATTGCCCTTGATCCACACGTCGACGCAGGAGCGGACGAACTTCTGCCGGGAGGCCTCGGTGGCGGCCACGTCGGAGAAGTACTTCGAGTAGGTCCAGCCGCCGAGGGAGACGACGACCTTCAGGTTCGGGTACTTGGCCTTGAGCTTCTTGAGCTGGTTGAAGTTGCCGCGCAGCTTGCCCCAGCCGTCGTCGGCGACCCCGTCGACGGACTGGGCGGCGCTGAAGGGCCGGGCGTAGTCGGCGTCGGCGTCGCCGGCGCCGGTGCCCTGGTCGGGGTCCTGCGGGTTGGAGCCGACGCCCTTGGTGACGCCGGCCTGGCAGGTGAGGTTGACGGGGTCGATGTTCTCGAAGGCGTAGTTGACGACGTCGAGGGAGGCGGCGGCGCCGGAGGTGTCGAGGTTCTTGACGAAGTACTGGCGCCCGTAGATGCCCCACTGGGCGAAGTAGCCGACCTTGAGGTAGCGGCCCTGGGCGAGGTCGGCGGTGGTGACGGTGAGCGCGTTCGACGGCGGCGAGGCGTTGTCGGCGGCGTCGCGGGCGCGGACGGTGAAGGTGTACGGGTTGGCCGGGCCGAGTCCGCTGACGGTGACCGAGGTGGCGGTGCCGGGGACGGTGCGGACGAGGGCGCCGCCTCGGTAGACGTCGTAGCCGACGACGCCCTTGTCGTCGGTGGCCGCCGTCCAGGCGAGGCTCACGCTGGAGGAGGTGGTGGCGGTGGCGCGCAGCGCGCCGGGCGCGGTGGGCGGGTTGGGGTCGCTCGCCGGGTCGACGGTGGTGACGGCGAGCGGCGGGCTCTCGGGGCCGAGGTTGCCGCGGGTGTCCTTGGCGCGGACGGTGAAGCCGTACGCGGTGGCCGGGGCGAGCCCGGTGACGGTGGCCGAGGTGGAGGTCGAGGTGGCGACGACGGCGCCCTGGGAAAGGACCTCGTAGCCGGTGACGGGGTGGTCGCCGGGGGCGGCCTGTGTCCAGTCGAGGCTGACGGTCCGTACGGTGACGGCCGTGGCGCGCGGGGTGCCGGGGGCACCGGGCGGCACGTCGGGGCTGCCGTCGCACTTGCCGCCGTTGACGGTGCAGCCGGTGGGGGCGGTCTGCGGGCCGGTGGCGACGAACCAGTAGCTGTACGGCTCGGTGGAGCCGCCGGCGGCGACGGTGCCGTTGTAGTGGGCGTTGCGGACGGTGACGTGGCGGCCGGTGACGGTGGCGTCGCCGTTGTAGTGCGAGCTGATGGTGACGCCCGTGGGCAGGTCGAACTCCAGGGTCCAGCCGTTCACGGGGGTGGTGGTGCCGTTGCGGATGACGAGGACGCCGCGCCACCAGCTGCCGTTGTTCTCGGAGGTGAAGGTGGCGGTGACGGCGCCGGCGGCGTGCGCGGGGGCGGCGGCCGGTCCGGCGAGGGCGGCGATCGGGAGGAGGAGCACGGCGAGCAGGACGAGGAGTCCTCTGCCGTGGCGCGGGCGTCTGCGGCTTCTCCGGGCTGTGTCCATCGGGTCTCCCTGGACGCGTGTGAGGGGTACGGGAGCGCGTCGCGGGACCGTGTGGGGGCTCGGGTACGGCCTTGCGGCTGTGGGACCGCCGAACGGGAGCCAACGGCACCGTAGTTGGTACGGACCATTGCGTCAACGCGTCGCGGGACGCTTGACGCCGCCCAGTGGTCTACTCCACCGTGGTGGGCGGGTCGGGGACGGGCCGGTGTGGGCCGGTCCCGCCTCCCGCTCGGCACCGCCGTTCCACGCAGGACCGTGTACGCACGGCCCGGCCGCCTCCTCGCGGGGGCGGCCGGGTGCCGCGCCCGCCCCCGCGGTCAGGGCGCGGTGACCGTCCCGGCGTCGGCGAGGTGCAGCACCGCGTCGACGCCGTCGAGCAGCGCCCGGCCGAGCGGGAAGTAGCCCTTGGCGGGCTCGGCGCCGGCCCGCACCCGCCCGTCCGGCACCCGCCCGGCGCGGACCGTCCCCCAGCCGGGGACCAGCCCTTGGAGGGCCCCTTCGTACGTGTCCGGCGCGGGCTCCGCGAGCCCCAGGGCCTCGCTGCGGCCGACGCTCCCGGCCACGCACACGTACCGCTCGCCGAGCAGCGCCCCGGCGATGCCCCCGGCGCCGGACCAGGTGGCGCTCAGCTCCCCGGCGCTCCAGGTGCTCGGGGTGCGCTGGAGGTGCAGGTTGTGGGCGAAGACGAGGGTGGGGCCCCGGAGTTCCTCGGCCTCCCGGACGGCGAGGAGGTTCTCGGCCATCAGCGCGTCGCGGGTGGCGAGCAGCCGGGTGACGCGGGTGCCCTGATCGCCGGGCTCGGCGCACTGCCGGTGGTAGCGCAGCAGGCCGACGGCGGCGGTGAGATGGGTCCGCGCCCGCCGCCAGTCGTCGAGCGAGCCCGCCGCGACCAGCTCGGGCGCGCGGGCGTGGAGGGCGGTGACCAGGTCGTCGGCGAGGGCGCGGGCCCGTTCGGCCCCGGGACCGGCGCCGGGCGAGCGCGCCGGGTCCAGCACGGCCTCCTGGCGGCTCCAGTCCTCGTCGGCGCCGAGCGCCCCGGCGAACGGATCCTCGGGGCCGAGGCCCAGATAGCGGCGGACGTGCTCCAGGTAGGCGCGGGGGCTGGGCGCGCTGTAGTTCTCGGTCGGGAGGTCGAAGCCGTGGAAGGCGAGCCGTTCGGCCGGCGGGCGCCCGGCGTTGTGGGCGCGCATCCAGGCGACGAGCTCCCGGTTGGCGTCGAGGGCGCCGAAGCCGTGCGAGAAGCCCTCGGCCATGACGGCGTCGAGGTCGCCGTCCCCGCCCTGGACGTAGGTGTCGACGCGCAGGGCGGCCACGCGGTCGGTCTCCAGGGCGACGGAGCGGAAACCCCGCTCGGCCAGTCCGGCGAGGAGAGTGTTGCGGAGCCGCCCGAAGGCGGGCTCCTGGTGGCTGGGCTCACCGAGCCCCAGCAGGGTGCAGGAGGGGGTCACGAGGTCATGGAGGTCCTGGCTCATGAACCTCAACCGTATCCTTGAAAGAACGGTGGAGACTTTGACCGCCAAAGTCCCGCAGAGACAGCGATCCATCACCGTGAAGTCTCAAACCGGGGAGCAGCGTGCGACCGACCGACCTGGCCCGCCGGCACGGCCTCTCGACCCAGGCCGTGCGCAATTACGAGGCGGACGGCCGCCTCCCGCCCGCCGCGCGCACGCGCAGCGGCTACCGGGTCTACACGGAGGCGCACGCGGCGGCGCTCGACGCCTACCTCGCGCTGGTGCGGGCGTACGGGCACGCCACCGGCGGCCGGATCATGACCGCGCTGCACGCGGGCGCGCTGGACGAGGCGCTGACCGCCGTCGACCGGGGCCACGCCCAGTCGCTGCGGGACCGGGAGACCCTGGACGCGGTGCGGGGCGCGGTCGGGCACCTCCTGGAGCACCCGCCGGAGCCCGCGGCGGCGGGGCCGGGCAGCCGCACGGTCGGGGAGCTCGCGCACCGGCTCGGGGTCACCCGGGCGACCCTGCGGGCCTGGGAGGCGGCGGGGATCCTGGCCCCCGCGCGGGACCCCGCCACCGGCCACCGGACGTACCGCGCGGACGACGCCCGGGACGCCGAACTGGCCCACCTGCTGCGGCGCGGCGGCTATCCCCTGGAGCGGATCGCGGAGGTGGTCCGGCAGATCCGCGCGGCGGGCGGCACGGAGGCGCTGGGCGCCGCCCTGGAGGGCTGGGAGGAGCGGCTCACCCGGCGGCGGCTCGCCATGCTGGACGCCGCCGCGCGCCTGGGCCGGTACCTGGAACTCCTTCCACTCCAGCCGTAGTACTCTCCCTGGAGTGAACGGCCGGGACGCGGCCGGAGCCGTGGCCGGGGACCCGGCCGAGGACAGGAGGACCACCGGTGGCCCGCAGCAACCCCGAGCGCCGCGCGGCGCTCGTCGACGCCGCCATCGAGGTGCTCGCCCGGGACGGGGCCCGGGGCCTCACCTTCCGCGCGGTGGACACCGAGGCCACCGTGCCGCCCGGCACCGCCTCGAACTACTTCGCCAACCGCGACGACCTGCTCACCCAGGCGGGCGCGCGCGTCTACGAGCGCCTCCAGCCCGACGAGGCGACGATCGAGCGGCAGCGCACGGCGCCGGCCGACCTCGCCACGTACACCGAGCTGATGAAGGAGCTCGTCGGCCGGGTCAGCGGCTTCCGCACCGGCTACCTGGCCCTTTTGGAGCTGCGCCTGGAGGCGACCCGGCGGCCGGAACTGCGGCAGGTACTCACCGAACGGGTCCGCGCCGACGTCGACGCCAACGTCGCCTACCACGAGGCTTCGGGTCTCCCCGGCGACGGCACGGGCGTCAAGCTCCTGATGCTGGCCTTCAACTGGCTGATCGTCGAGCAGCTCACGCTCCCCGGCGTCTTCTCCGAGGAGGAGCGCGACGCCCTGATCGCGGCGACCGTGGACCGCGTGGTCGGCGGCGCGGAACGCTGACCCGCGCGGGGAGAGGTGACGGCCCGCGCGGGAGGACGTGACGGCCCGCGCGGGGGCGCGTCGTCCGTGGGCGCGGCAGGTGCCCGCCGCCCGCGCCAGCCACCCCCCGTTCACAGCCGCCCGGCGAACCACCCGGCGGCCAGCTCGGCCACCCGTGCCAGCTCCCCCGGCCCCTCGAACAGGTGCCCCGCGCCGGGCACCATGGCCAGCCGGTGCTCGCACCGCAGCCGCCGCGCGGCCCGCTCGTTGAGGTCGAGGACCAGCGGGTCCGCACCGCCGACGATCAGCAGGGTCGGCGCTGCCACCTCGGACAGCCGCTCCTCCGCGAGGTCGGGGCGCCCGCCCCGGGACACGACCGCGGCCACCCCGGCGTCCCGCTCGGCGGCGGCCCACAGCGCGGCGGCCGCGCCCGTACTGGCGCCGAAGTAGCCGGTGCTGACCGCCCCGGCGCCGAACCGCCCGGTCAGCCACTCCTCCGCCCGCCGCAGCCGGTGCGCCAGCAGCGGGGTGTCGAAGACCAGGGCGCGGTCCGCCGCCTCCGCCTCCGTGAGCAGGTCGAAGAGGAGGGTGCCGAGCCCGGCCCCGTTGAGGGCGGCGGCCACCGCGCGGTTGCGCGGGCTGTGCCGGCCGCTCCCGCTGCCATGGGCGAACAGCACGACCCCGGTGGCCCCTTCGGGCACGGTCAGCCTCCCGCCGACCGTCGCCCCGCCGAGCGGGATCAGCACCTCGGTGTCCTCGGCCCGCCCGGCGGGCGCCGCGCGGCGGGCCCGCAGACAGGCCAGCACCTCCTCGTCCGAGGTCTGCGAGAAGTCCGTGTAGAACGGCCCGATCGCGGAGAAGACCGCCGGGTCGCGCACGCAGTACGTGGCGTCCGCCGCGTCCCCGATCCGGCTTCCCCAGTCGCGCGGCGCGACCGGCACGGCGAGCACGATCCGGGCGGCGCCCGCGGCCCGTACCACCCGGCACGCGGCGCGCGCGGTCGCCCCGGTGGCGAGGCCGTCGTCCACCACCACGACGGTCCGGCCGCTCGGCCCGACACCGCCCCGGGCCGCCGCGTAGCGCTCCGCCCGCTCCTCCAGGACGGCCCGCTCGCGCGCCTCGACCGCGGCGAGGGCCGCCGGGGAGACCCCCGTGTCGGCGAGGATCCGGTCGTTGAGCACCCGTACGCCGTGTTCGCCGATCGCGCCCATGGCGAGCTCCGGCTGGTCGGGCACGCCGAGTTTGCGGACGAGGCAGACGTCCAAGGGGGCGCCGAGCTCGTCGGCGACCTCGGCGGCGACGGGGACGCCCCCGCGCGGCAGTCCCAGGACGAGGAGGTCCTGGCCCCGGAGGCCGGTCAGGCGGGCGGCGAGCTGTCTGCCGGCGTCCGCGCGGTCGGTGAAGTACATGTCCTGCCCGCCTTCCCGGCGCTCGGCGCCGTGGAGGAACAGCCTGGTCAGAGCCCGCCCATACACCAGGCTAGCCCGCCGCACCTCCTGCGTGCCGACGATCGTGACCGTCCCGGGGGCGGACGCGGCGCCGGCTCCGTGCGGAGAGGATGGACGTCCCGCGCCCCGGGACCGCGGCGCGGGACGAACGACGGAGGGGATTCCATGCGCTTACGCGTGACGCACCCGGCCCGGACCGCCGCCGTGGCCGCGACCGCCCTGCTGACCCTGTCCCTGGGGGTGCTGCCCGCCCAGGCGGCCGACGCCGGAACGGCCCCGGGCGTGGCGGCCGGCCACCACACCCCCGCCCTGGACCGGGAGGCCCTGCGCGCCTCGCTCGACGCCTTCCGCGACGCCGGGATGTACGGGGCGTTCACCTCGGTCCGGGTCGGCCACGAGAAGTGGCGGGGCGCCACGGGCGTCGCCGACACGGCCACCGGGCGCCCGATGGGCCCGGGCTTCGAGCAGCGGATCGGCAGCATCAGCAAGACCTTCACGGCCGTGGCGGTGCTCCAGCAGGTGGAGCGCGGCCGGATCGACCTGGACGCGCCCGTCGGGCGCTACCTCCCGGGGCTCGTCACCGGCGAGCGCGCCGAGAAGGTGACCGTACGGATGCTGCTGAACCACACCAGCGGCATCGCCGACTACGTACTGCCCGCCTTCCCCGGCATCCTGGAGGACCCCGGCGCGGCGCTCGACCGCAACCGGCTGCGCCACATCGAGCCGGAGGAGCTGGCCCGGCTCGGCCTCGCCGCCCCGCCGGTGCGGGAGCGCGGGAGGTTCAGCTACTCCAACACCAACTACATCCTGGCCGGCCTGGTCCTGGAGAAGGCCACCGGACAGGACGCCGAGGCGTACATCACCCGCCACGTGATCCGCCCGGCGGGCCTGCGCCACACGTACTACCCGACGTCGCCGTCCCTCAAGGGCCCGCACCCGCGCATGTACGAGTCGTTCTACGGCTACATCGACCCGCCGCGCGACTACAGCCGGTACGACATGTCGTGGGCGAGCACGGCGGGCGCCATGGTGTCCACCACCGACGACCTCAACACCTTCTACCGGAAGCTGCTCGGCGGCGAACTGCTGCGCCCGGCCTCGCTGCGGGAGATGAAGACGACGGTCCCGGGCTACGAGACGCCGCCGGGCGAGGAGCCCCTGATGCGCTACGGCCTCGGGATCTACACGCTGATGATGCCGAGCGGCGGCTGGTACTGGGGCCACGACGGCGGCGTGTTCGGCGCGGGCACCTGGTCGCTGTCCACCGAGGACGGCCGCCGCCAGGTCTCCCTCGCGTACAACTACATGAAGTGGCAGCGTTTCGACGACCAGGGGCAGGAGCTCCCGGACCCGATCACGCCCGCCATGTACGCGTACGTCGACGGCGCCCTGAGCGGCGCCCCGGCCCCGGCCGGGCCGCGGAGCGCCGCTCCGGCCGCGCTGCCGCCGCTCGTGGGCAGCCTGCCGGTGCGCTGACCGGGCCGGCCTGATCCGGCGCGAATTGTCAGACACCCCCTAACGCCCGGCCCGGGCCGCGCGGCGGATCGTGGCGTCCACCAGGGCGAGCGCGTCCGCCGCGGTGCGGCCCGGGGCCCGGTTCCAGGGCCCGATGAGCTCGGTCCAGCCGCGCGAGCGCAGCTCTTCGAGCATCCACGCCCCCGCCTCGTTCATGGTGGGGGCGCTGCCGTGGCCGAGCCGGTGCGCGGCGAGCATGGCACCGCACACGCACCGCGCGCCCCGGAGGTCGCGCAGCCGGTACGGGGTGTTCTGCCAGCCCCACTCCGTCAGGACCCGGCGGGCGTGGGCGAGATGGACGGAGGGCCGTACGTCGGGGCTGCCGATCCGGCGCCAGACGTGCAGCCGGTCGGGCAGCACCGCGCCGAGCCGGCCGGGGAGCGGGCGTTCGGCGGGCGGGGCGGGCGGCAGGGCGTCGAGGGCCTGCGCGACGAGCCGGTCCACGGGCACGGAGAGCAGCCGCCGCCAGTCGGCGTCCTCCTCGCGTACCGGCGGGGCCTCGGACCAGCGGGCCACGATCTCCCGCCAGGCGGCGGTCTCCAGGACGGCGGCGGCTTCCCGGTCCACTTCATCGACGGCACCCTGCACGGACAAGCTCCATTCATACGGATACTCATATGAATGTCGGCTTTGTCCGCCAAGAACTTGAGCGAGTACCGGAAACCCGCCCGCGCCACCCCCGCCAGGACGTACGGTCATGGCCGAAAACCATGGCATGAAGGAGCGCACGCGCATGAAGATCGCCGTACTCGGCACCGGAGACGTGGGCAGGCAGCTCGCGGGCAGACTGGTCACCCTCGGTCACCAGGTGACGCTGGGCTCCAGGTCGGCGGACCACCCGGGCGCCACGGCCTGGGCCGCCGAACACGACGCGGCGCACGGCACGTTCGCCGCGGCGGCGGCCGGGGCCGAGCTGATCGTGAACGCCACCGGTGGCCTGGTCTCGCTGGCGGCGCTGGAGGCGGCGGGCGCGGAGAACCTGGCGGGCAAGGTCCTCGTCGACGTGTCGAACCCGCTGGACTTCTCGGCGGGCTTCCCGCCCTCGGTGGTCACCCCGGACGGCGGCAGCCTGGCCGAGCAGATCCAGCGCGCCTTCCCCTCGGCCCGCGTGGTGAAGACCCTCAACACCATGACGAACACGGTGATGGTGGAGCCCTCCCGGGTCCCCGGCGACCACGTCGTCTTCGTGTGCGGCGACGACGAGGAGGCCAAGGCGACGGTCACCGCCCTGCTGGCCTCCTTCGGCTGGCCGGAGCCCCGGATCGTGGACCTCGGCGACCTGTCGGGCGCCCGGGGCACCGAGCTCCTCCTGCCGCTCTGGCTGCGCCTGATGGGCACCCTGGGCACCGGGGACTTCAACTTCGGGATCCTGCGGGCCTGACCGCTCAGGCCCGCGGGATCCCGCCCGAGCCGCCCGTCAGGCGCTCGGCGGCGAGCCGGCGAACCGGTCGCGCGGGGCGCCGCCCCGGACCTCCCGGCAGGCGCCGACGGAGGGGCCGGGCCGGACCGCCCGCCCTCCGGCCCGGCCGCCCCGGGGCGCGGAGCGTCAGTGCGCGGCGGCCAGCGAGGGCTCGGCGCGTACGGGTCCTTCGAGCAGGGACCGCAGCAGCGCGGCCCGCCGCTCGCCAGGGGCGACGTCCGCGAGCAGCGCGGCGAGGAGCGCGATCCGGGCCTGCCCCGGCCGCAGCGTCCCGGCGAGCACGGCGCCGGCGGCGGCCAGGTCGACGGCGCCGCCGCCCGTGTAGACCTCGGCGACGGGTCCGGAGGCGACGCGCGTGGACAACACGACGAGCACCCCCTGGGACACGGCGTCACCGACCGCCGCCGCTATCTCGGGGGTGGCGTTCCCGGCGCCGGTGCCGACGAGCACGATCCCGCGCGCCCCGGCGGCGACGGCCGCGTTCAGGAGCAAGGGGTCGCCGTCCGAGTGGTGCATGACGATGTCGACGCGGGGCGGCGCGTCGAGGGCGCCGGGCACCGGCAGCGGCGCCGGCCGCACGGGCTCGCGCTCGATGTCCACCTGGCCGAAGCCGAGGCGGCCCACCCGCTCGCCGGAGGGGTCGGCGAAGGGGTCGGAGGCGAGGGTCTTGGTCTTGACCGTGCCGCGCGCCGCGTGGACGAGCCCGTCGAAGACGACGAGGACGCCGAGCCCGCGCACGGTGGCGGCGACCTGGAGGGCGTCGTAGAGGTTCCCGGGGCCGTCCCCGTCCCCCGTGCCGAACGGCCGCTGGGCGCCGGTGAGGACGACGGGGCGCGGGTCGGAGTGGTGCAGGTCCAGGAAGAAGGCCGACTCTTCCAGGGTGTCGGTGCCGTGGGTGACGACGATGCCGTCGACGCCGGGGTCGGCGAGCGTCTCGTGGACCGCGCGCAGCAGGACGAGCTGACGCTCGGTGGTCATCCGGGAGCTGTTGACGTTGAACAGGTCGAGGACCTCGACGTCGACCGCGTCGGGGACGGCCGCGGTGGCGACGACGTCGTCACCGGAGGCGTCGGCGGCATAGCCGGCGCCGGTCCAGCGGCTGGCGATGGTGCCGCCGGTGCTGATCACCACGATGCGGCGAGGCCTGGCGTCGCGCGTCCACTTCATGCCCTTACGCCCCTTTCCCTGAGAGTACGCCGCAACGATAGGCCAATCGACACGCAAGGCGATTGCGATTTCTCCCCGGAATCATGAACTCCGTAGTGAATAATTGCTCCATGGACCGAATCGATCTCCAGATCTTGCGCGAACTCCAGGAAGACGGCCGGTTGAGCAACCAGGAGCTCGCCCAGCGGATCGGCCTGAGCCCCTCCCCCTGCATGCGCCGGGTGCGGCAACTGGAACAGGACGGCGTGATCCAGGGCTACCGGGCGATCATCGACCCGGCGGCGGTGGGCCGGAGCTTCGAGGTGCTGGTCTCGGTGGAGGTGAAGCGGGACCGGGAGACGGTCGAGGCCTTCGAGGAGGCCCTGCAGGACATCCCGGACGTGATCGAGGCGTACCGCCTCTTCGGCAGCCCCGGCTGCCTGCTGCGGATCGCGGTCGCGGATCTGGCCGCGTACGAGCGCCTGTGGATCGAGCGGCTGACGACGCTGGCGGGGGTCACCGAGGTGAACTCGCAGATCATCATGAAGCGGGTCAAGGAGCCCAAGGGTCTTCCGGTGGAGCGCTGAACACGCCGCCGATCGCCCCGACTTCTTCACGGAGGAAGGCGTTCCATAGGCGGGATCTGGTCATGTACGGTTCAACCGCTCGTGGCGTGGAGGTCCGGTTCCCGACTTTCTACGCGCGCAGAGTGGGCACCCGCACCGCCTTTCCGCCCCCTCGCCCCTTCCCCCCACGGAGGTCTGACGGATGCTCGGACTCACGAGGTCGACGGGACGGGAGCCCTGCCGGCCTGGGGGCGTGGCGCTCCACCCCCCGGCCGCTACGCCCTCAGGACGCTGCCGAGCGGCTGACCGCCGGCCGCCCGCACCGAGCACCCGCCGCACCACGGCACGCCACCCGCCCCGAGAGAGGACCCCCATGTCCGTTGCGCAGATAGGCAGATGGAAGGTGTGGGCCGCGCTGTCCACCGCCCTCGTCGGTCTCACCCTCCCCGCCCTCACCGCGACACCGGCGAGCGCGACCACCACGGCGTACGACAGCACCTACTACAAGAACGCGGTCGGCAAGACCGGCACCAGCCTCAAGTCCTCGCTGCACACCATCATCAGCAGCCAGTCGAAGATCTCGTACGACGCGGTCTGGAACGCGCTGAAGGTCGCGGACCAGGACCCGAACAACAGCGCCAACGTGCTCCTGCTCTACAGCGGCACCTCGCGCAGCAAGACCCTCAACGGCGGCAACGTCGGCAACTGGAACCGCGAGCACGTGTGGGCGCAGTCGCACGGCGACTTCGGCACCTCGGCCGGTCCGGGCACCGACCTGCACCACCTGCGCGCGGCGGACGTCCAGGTCAACAGCATCCGCGGCAACAAGGACTTCGACAACGGCGGCAGCGCGGTCAGCGGAGCGCCCGGCAGCTACACGGACAGCAACTCCTTCGAGCCGCGCGACGCCGACAAGGGCGACGTGGCCCGCATGATCCTCTACATGGCCGTACGGTACGAGGGCGGCGACTCCTGGCCGGACCTGGAGCCCAACGACTCGACGACGAACGGCAGCGTGCCCTTCATGGGCCGGCTCTCGGTCCTCAAGCAGTGGAACGAGCAGGACCCGCCGAGCGCGTTCGAGGAGCGGCGCAACGACGTCATCTACACCAGCTACCAGGGCAACCGGAACCCGTTCATCGACCACCCGGAGTGGGTCGAGGCGATCTGGTAGCGGACGGCGCGGCGCCGGGCCCCACGCGCGGCCCGGCCCGTTCCGGCACGGTCCGTGAGCACGCCCGCGCGACCGCCCGTTGGACGTTCCGCCGAGGCGGCGGCACATCCGTGATCGGAACAGCGCATTGCCCCATCGGGGAAGGCCGGCCTGGAATGCCTGGGTAACCGGCACCGAAGGAAGCACATGACCTCCCTGCTCGACGGGTGTACGCCCTGGCCCGAGGAATACGTCGACCACTACTGGGCCGCGGGGCACTGGCGGGGCACCACCCTCGACAGTCTGCTGCGCGGCTGGGCGCTGGACCACGGCCCGCGCACCGCGCTCGTCCACGGCGACACCCGCGTCACGTACGCGGCGCTGAACCGGCGCGCGGACCGGATGGCCGCCGGACTGCGGCTGCGGGGGCTGCGAAGCGGGCAGCGGGTGATCGTGCAGCTCCCGAACGTCCCCGAGCTCGTCGTCACCGTCTTCGCGCTGCTGCGCGCGGGGCTGGTCCCGGTGCTCTGCCCGCCGGAGCACCGGGGGCCGGAGGTGTCCGAGCTGGTCCGCCGGACCCAGGCGGCGGGGTACGTGGGCCCGGCGACGCACGCGGGCTTCGACCACACGGCGATGGTCGCGGAGATCGCCGCCCAGGGGCCCTTCCTGCGGCGCGTGTTCACCTACGAGCCGCCGGGGACCGCGTCCGAGTTCGGCGGCGGGCTGACCACCGACCCGGCGGGCTGCCACTACAGCCCGCTGGCCTCCCTGGACGCCCCGCCCGAGCCGGCCCTCGCGCGAAGTGCCGGGCAGGTGGCCCTGCTGCTGCCCGCCGGGCCGTCCGGCGGTCCGCTGGTCCCGCGCACCCACGACGACTACGCGTACCAGGCGCGGGCGGCTGCCGAGGCGGCGTCCCTGACGCGGGACGACGTCTACCTGGCCGCCCTGCCCGCCGGCTCGAACACCGTCCTCGGCTGCCCGGGCATCCTGGGCACCCTCACGGCGGGCGGCACCGTGGTCATGGCGGAGGACCCTGACCCGGCCACGTGCCTGCCGCTCATCGCGCGCGAGCGGGTCACCGTCACGACGGTGACGGCGCCGGTGGCGGAGTCCTGGCTGGCGGCCCCCGGGGAGCCGGCCACCGCCACCCTGCGCCTGCTCCAGCTGACGGACACCCCGCCGAGCCCCGCGACGGCCGAGCGCGCGGGGAAGGCCCTTGGCTGCCGCGTCCAGCAGCTCTTCGCCCTGCCAGAGGGCGTCCTCCTGCTCACCCGCCCCGAGGACCCGGCCGGGGCGGCCCTGGCCACCCACGGCCGCCCGCTCTCCCCCGACGACCGGATCCGCCTCGTGGACGCCGCCGGCGCGGACGTCCCCGACGGCACCACGGGCCGCCTCCTGGCCCGGGGCCCGTACACCCCCCGAGGCCACTACCGCGCCACCGCCGAGGACTCCTTCACCCCCGACGGCTACCTCCGCACCCCCTACCTGGCCCACCGCACCCCGACCGGCGCCCTGGTCGTCACGGGCCCGGCCCCTCGCCCCCGGAACGGCACCCCGTAGGGCGCACCGCCTCCTCCGTCCCGCCCCCTCACGCGTTCGGCGGCCCGTGGTGGCGGGCGGAGCGGGCGGCTCGCAGGATGAGGGGGTCCCGTTCCCTCTGCGAGGAGGCGGCCGATGGCCTCGACCGCGTACCGATACGACGACCTCAGCGCGCTCTACATCAACTGCACCCTCAAGCGCTCCCCCGAGGTCAGCAACACCGAGGGCCTCATCGAGCGCAGCCGCGAGGTGATGACCGGGCAGGGGGTGACGACCTCGCTGGTGCGGGCGGTCGATCTCGACATCGCCCCCGGCGTGTGGCCGGACATGACCGAGCACGGCTGGGCGTCCGACGCCTGGCCGGGGCTGTACGAGCAGGTCATGGCGGCCGACATCCTGGTGCTGTGCGGGCCGATCTGGCTCGGGGACAACAGCTCCGTGATGAAACGGGTCGTCGAGCGCCTCTACGGCTGCTCCGGGCTGCTCAACAGCGCGGGCCAGTACGCCTACTACGGGCGCGTCGGCGGGTGTCTGATCACCGGCAACGAGGACGGCGTCAAGCACTGCGCCATGAACGTGCTCTACAGCCTCCAGCACCTCGGATACGTGATCCCACCGCAGGCCGACGCGGGCTGGATCGGGGAGGCCGGGCCGGGGCCCTCGTATCTGGATCCGGGCTCGGGCGGGCCGGACAACGACTTCACCAACCGCAACACCTCCTTCATGGCCTGGAACCTCATGCACCTGGCCGCCCTCCTCAAGCGCGGCGGCGGCATCCCCGCCCACGGCAACCAGCGCACCGCCTGGGACGCCGGCTGCCGGCCCGACTTCGCCAATCCCGAGCACCGCTGAGGCCGCTTCCTCCCCCCACCTCCCCTTCGACCGATCCTGACCCCGTTTCACCTGCCCCGTTCCCCACCGGTTTTGGATTGACGGACGATCATCCATACGATCCTGCGATGATCACGAGAAAACGGCTGGCGACCGGGGCCTGCGGCGCACTGCTCGCCGCTCTGGCCGTCGGGCTCCTCCCGACGAGCGCCGCCGCCGACGACGGCCCCGCGGCGGACACCCCCAAGGAATCCCCCAAGGTCGAGCTGGTGCTCGACGTCAGCGGCTCGATGCGGGCCCGCGACATCGACGGACAGTCCCGCATGGCCGCCGCGAAGCAGGCGTTCAACGAGGTCCTGGACGCCGTCCCCGAGGAGGTCCGGCTCGGCATCCGCACCCTCGGCGCCGACTACCCGGGCAACGACCGCCAGCGCGGCTGCAAGGACACCCGGCAGCTCTACCCGGTCGGCCCGCTGGACCGCACCGAGGCCAAGACCGCGGTCGCCACCCTCGCCCCCACCGGCTGGACGCCCATCGGCCCGGCGCTGCTGGGCGCCGCCGAGGACCTCAAGGGCGGCGAGGCCACCAAGCGGATCGTGCTCATCACCGACGGCGAGGACACCTGCGCCCCGCTCGACCCGTGCGTCGTCGCCCGGGACATCGCGGCCAAGGGCATCCACCTCGTCATCGACACCCTGGGCCTGGTCCCCGACGCCAAGACGCGCCGCCAGCTGATGTGCATCGCCGAGGCCACCGGCGGCACCTACACCTCCGTGCACCGCACCGAGGAACTGTCCGGCCGCGTCCGCCAGCTCGTCGACCGCGCCGCCGACCCGGTCGTCACCCCGGTCGCCACGGCGGGCGCCGAGCGCTGCGCCGACGCCCCGACGCTCAAGCCGGGCCTCTACACCGACCGCCAGGTCATCGGCCGCCACCGCTGGTACCGCGTGGACGTCCTCCCGGGCCAGGAGCTGCGCGCCTCGGTGAGCGTCTCCGCCGACCGGGCCGTGAACAACGACTACGGGGTGCTCCTGCGGGCCGTCACCGCGCACGGGCGCGAGATCGTCCGCGGCGCCGAGGCCGGCGACGGGCGCACCGACGTCATCTCGACCGGCCTGCGCTATCCGAAGGCCGACCTGGACGACGGCCTCGGCGACGGCGACGCGAAGCCGGCCGCCGAGGCCGTCTGCCTCCAGGTCAGCAACTCCTTCTCCGCTCCCCCGTCGGTGAAGACCACCCCGGGCATGCCGGTCGAGCTCGCCATCGACGTCGTCGACGGCCCCGGCTCGGCGTCCGACGTGGCCTCCTTCGGCCTCGGCCGGGGCTGGTGGCTGCTCGGCGCGCTCGCGCTCGCCGGTTTCCTCGGCGGTCTGCTCTGGGGCTGGCTGTCCCGCTGGCGCCTCGCGGTCTGGAGGACCCACTGATGCCGATCACCTCGCGCTCCCTCGGCCGCGTGACGGCGGGCCTCGCGCTCGCCGCCGCCGCCCTGCTGGGCCCGGCCGCCGCCACCGGCTCGGCCGACTCGGCGACGCCCACGCCGGCGCCCACCGCCTCGGCCGCGCAGGCCGCACCCACCGAGGCCGGCACCTCCTTCCGTACCGCCGCCTTCTTCCGGCAGGGCCAGGAGGCCACGGCGCAGGCGTCCACGGGTGACTACCTGTACTGGACCTTCCCGGCCGACACCGGCCAGCGGCCGACCGTCGCGGCGACGGTCACCCTGCCCGACGCCGCCCTGCGGCACGGCTCCGCCGCGTGGCGGATCGACGTGTACGACGGGCTGCGCAGGCACCAGTCGTGCATGTACGGGATGCAGAACCGGGTCGCCGCCAAGGACGCGGCGACCGTGCGTCTGGAGTGCGTGCTGCGCCCCGTCCGGGCCGCCGCCGACACCTGGTCGAACGACCCGCTGCCCGGCAGCTACTTCGTCCGGCTGACCGTGACGGGGCTGCCCGAGGAGGACCTGGGCCAGCCGTTCTCGGCGAAGCTGACGGCGACCTCGCTCGACAAGGGCGGCGCCTACGCGACGGACGGCTCCCTCGCCGTGCCGCTGGTGCCGGGCGCGAGCACCCCGGGCACGGCCGAGGCCCGCGCGCCCGAGGACGGCTGGTCCTCGGGCTGGTGGTCGGACCGCTGGATCTGGACGGCCGCGGGCGGTGTGCTGGCCGCGCTCGCCGGGATCGGCGGCTATGTGCTGACCCGCGGCTCGGGCCGCCCGGCACACGTCCCGCCGACGGCCTGACGCCTCCCGCGCCACCCGCCCCGGCCGCCCGTCCCACGACGGGCGGCCGGGGCCGGACGCGTTCCCGGGCCCGTCAGAGCGCGCCGGGCCGCACCAGCCCCGTCTCGTAGGCGTGGACGGCGGCCTGGGTGCGGTCGCGCAGCGAGAGCTTGGCGAGGATCCGGCTCACGTACGTCTTCACCGTCTGCTCAGCGACCACCAGGCTCGCGGCGATCTCCGCGTTCGACAGGCCCTGCGCGATCAGGGTCAGCACCTCGGTCTCCCGCTCGGTCAGCGCCCCGACCCGGTCCATGAGCGGCGCGCGCGGCGCGGGGCTGATCCGGGAGAACTCGGCGATGAGCCGCTTGGTCACGTTCGGGGCGAGCAGCGCGTCGCCGCGCGCCACGACCCGTACCGCCTGGGCGAGTTCCTCGGCCGACGCGTCCTTCAGGAGGAAGCCGGAGGCGCCCGCGCGCAGCGCCTCGTACACGTACTCGTCCAGGTCGAAGGTGGTCAGGATGAGGACCTTGACCGTGGCGTCGGCGGGCGCGGTGAGGATCCGGGTGGCTTCGAGGCCGCCGGTGCCGGGCATCCGGATGTCCATCAGGACGACGTCCGGGGCGAGTTCGGCGGTCCTGGCGACGGCGTCCGCGCCGTCGACGGCCTGGCCGACGACCCGGATGCCGGGCTCGGCGTTCAGCAGGACGGTGAAGCCCTGTCTGACCATCACCTGGTCGTCGGCGATCAGGACCCTGATCTCGGGGCCGTCCGTCATGAACCGTCCTTCGTCGTGGGCCGCGTGGGCCGCGCGTGCAGGGGTGCGGGCAGGACGGCCGTGACGTCCCAGCCGCCGTCGGGGGTGGGCCCGGCGGCGAGTTCGCCGCCCAGCATGGCGGTGCGCTCGCGCATCCCGAGCAGCCCGTGACCGGGCTCCCGGGACCCACCCGAGGGTACGGGGCCCTCGGGTGGGCGGGTGGCGGGGGTGTTGGTGATCCGCACGGTCAGTCCGGCGGCGTGGTAGCGCGTGGCCACGGTGGCGCGGGCGCCGGGCGCGTGCCGCATCGCGTTGCTCAGCGCCTCCTGGACGATCCGGTACGCGGAGAGTTCGGTGCCCGGCGAGAGCGGACGGGCCTCCCCGACGGTCTCGGCGGTGACGTCGAGGCCGGCCGCGCGGACGTTGGCGAGGAGTTCGCCGAGCCGTTCCAGGGTGGGCTGCGGGGCGTGCCGTACGCCCGCGGCGGCGTCGCCCGCCGCCCCGTCGCCGCGCAGCACGCCGAGCACGCGGCGGAGTTCGGTGAGGGCGTCGACGGCGTTCTGCCGGATGCCGGCCAGGTTCTCGCGCAGTTCCGGGGACGGGTTCTCGACCAGGTGGGGGGCGACCTGGGCCTGGATGGAGATGACGGACATGTGGTGGGCGACGACGTCGTGGAGTTCGCGGGCGATCCGGCCGCGCTCTTCGAGCAGCGCGCGCCGGGCGCGCTCCTCGGCGGTCAGCTCCTCCTGGGCGACGAGCCGGGTGCGGGAGACCCGGCTGGCCCGCAGGGAGGCGCCGACCACGGTCGCGGTGGCGAAGGCGGTGGCGCCGGACCAGAGCGTGGGCAGGTGCGGGACGCCGCCGGGGCCGAGCGCCCCGACGCCGGTGAGGAGCGAGACGCCGAGGGCGGCGGCCGCGGCGACCGGCCGGACGCGCAGGGCCAGGAGCAGCAGGACGAGCGTGTGGAGGGCGATGGCCCCGGCGTTCCACGGCCGCTCGGCGCCGAAGACGGAGGCGGTGACGGTCGCGGAGACCAGGAGCGCCCCGGTGGAGAGCCACCAGCCGGCGGCGGGCCGGGAGAGGGCGAGGACGGGGGCGGCGCACTGGGCGACGACGAGGAGTGTGACGCTGCCGGGGAGGGGGTCCAGGTGGCGTGCGTAGAGGTTGAGGCTCCACACGCTCAGGAGCACGGTGAGCAGGACGAGGTGGGCGTGCGGCAGCCAGTTGAGCCAGCGGCTGCGCGGGAGCGGGTCGCGGCGGGCGGTGCCGAGGTCCGCGCGCAGGATGCCGGGCACGGCGCGCAGCGCGAGCTCCCACCGCCCGGCCGTATCCGTGGCCGCACCTGTGGCCGTGTCCGTGGCCGGTCCTGCCCCTGTCCGTGTCACTGCCTTCATCCTGTTCCCCCGGAATGCGTGTCGCATGGCCTCGGCCGTTCGCATGATGATCATCGTGCCGCCTTGACGCGGGCCCGTCGAGTGTTCGCCCGCGCCGCGGGCCCCGGGGTCGCGCGGTCCGCCGGGCGGCGGCGGGCCGTGCCCCGCTCGTAGGCGTGGAACGCGGCCCCGCAGAGCAGCAGGGCGGCCGCGAAGAGCGGCAGCCAGCCGAGCCGGGCCAGGACCCAGGCGTAGCCGTCGGGCACGGTGTGCAGTCCGGTGAGCGGCGCGTGGCCGAGGAGTCCGGCGGTGAACAGCCCGCCGGCGGTGACGGCGATCATCGCGGTCTGGTGCCAGAGGAAGACGGTCATGGCGCAGAGGTTGAGCAGGGCGACGGCCGCCCAGGCGGCGGGGCGGCGCAGGAGGCGCCGGAGCGGGCCGAGCAGGAGCAGGGCGCCGCCCGCCTGGGCGAGGCCGAAGGTGACGGCGGCGAGGGTGGGCGGGTTGAGGTTGGAGACGGGGGCGCCGGGCACGCCGACCATGGAGCCGGGGTAGCCGGCGAAGGCCACGAGCAGCCCGGTGGCGGCGGTGCCGCCGAGCAGCAGCGCCCAGGACGAGCGGAGCCTCAGCGGGCCGCGGCGGGCCAGCAGGGTGCCGAGGCAGTACGGGACGAGCCAGCCGGCGGGCAGGTTGAGCCAGCCGAGCGCCTCGGGGCCGCCGAAGCCGAAGCGGATCAGGTCGACGTGGAGGACGACGGCGAGCGGCCACAGCGGGTGGATCCGGGCGACGAGCGGCGTGGCGGCGGTCAGCGCGGCGAGGACGAGCAGGAACCACAGCGGGGACAGGACGAGCTTGCCGAGGGTGTACAGGGTCACCCACGGCACGCCGCAGGCGAGCATGACGCCCGTCGCCACGACCCAGACCGCGAGGAGCGGCACCACCGGGCGGAAGAGCCTGCGCAGCCGGGCGGCGATCCAGCGCCCGTGGCCCTCGCCTCGGGCGCGGGCCGCCGCGTGGCCGCGCGCGGCGACGTGGCCGCCGACGAGGAAGAAGACCGCGAGGGTCTGGAACGCCCAGGAGACGGGGGTGAGTTCGGGCAGGTGCCCGAGCGGGCTCTCGGCGCGGAGCGTGCCGCTGTCGGTGACGAGGGCGGTGACGAGCCAGTGCCCGAGGACCACGCCGAGGATGGCGAGGCCGCGCAGCGCGTCCAGGGCGCGGTCCCGCCCGGGCGGGGTCGCGGCCTCGATCCGGGCGGCGAGCGCGCGCACGGAGGCGGGACCGGAGAGGCGGGTGGAGCCGGTCGCGGTGCGCTGCTCACGCATGGCGGGGCTCCTGTCCGTCGGCGATGCGCGCGATGTTCGCCAGGGCCGTGGACCCGGGGACCAGGTAGTCGCTGTGGCCGCCGGGGCCCGCGTCGAAGGTCCGGGCGCCGAAGGCGGGGTCCAGGGGGTCGGCGCCGAAGCCGAGTTCGGAGCCGGCCGGCAGCGGGAGGCGCAGGTGCGGCACGTCGGCTATCCAGTCGGCGGCGCCGCGCCCGGCCCAGACGGCGGCCCGGGTGCGCAGGTCGGCGACGGTGTCGGAGCCGGTGCCGGGGCTGCCGTAGAGGACGAGGGCGTCGGCGGGGGTCCCCTCGGCGGCGCGGGCGCAGACCACGGAGCCGTAGGAGTGGCAGACCAGGGTGATCCGGGCCTCGGGTCTGGCCGCGCGCAGTTCGCCGACGAAGGCGCGGAGCGCGGGCGCGGACTGGTCGGCGCGGCCGGGGGTGAGGGAGGCGGTGCTGCCGGTGGCGGGGGTGCGGTAGCCGAGCCAGGCCACGACGGCGGCGCGGGCGCCGCGCCTGTCGCGGAGTTCGTCGCGCAGGGCGACGGCGCCCGCGCGGAAGCGCCCGTAGCGGTCGAGGTCGGTGTCGGCGCCGGGGACGAGGACCGCGATCCGGTCGGCGTCGGCGAGGTCGCCGACGACCTCGGCGGCGCGTCCGCCGTCCCGCCCGTCGAAGGTGAGGAACCGGCGGCCGGGCCCGGCCATGGCGTGCAGGGCGGCGGCCCGCTTGCGCGCCCCGTACTCCTCGGCGCTCCGCTCGGCCGCGCGCACCGCGTCCCGGCCGGCGGCGTAGCGCGCGGCGAGCTCCCCGGACGTCGCCGAGGCCAGCGGGGCGACCGGTGCCGGGGCGGGCGCGGGCACGTCCGCGGGCCGGGCCGCCCCGGCGACCGGCACCGCGAGCGCGGCGGTGACGAGCGCGGCGAGCAGCGTGCGGCGGAGCCGTCCGGGAGAGGGTGCGCGGCGGGGGCCGTGCGGCTGGGGCGCCATGGGAGTTCCTTCCGTACCGGGGTTCGATCCGGTACGGAAGAAACTAGGAAGCGGGCCCTGTGGTCGGCGTCCCGCCGGGGAGCCAATCCCGGCCGTAGCTCTCAGGTATGACGGGTAGTCCGCGAGGTTCGGCGGACGACGGGTCCGGAAGGCGGACGCCGTCCCCCGCGAGGCGGTCGGGCGGCGGCGCTCACACCCGCTCGTAGCGCAGCAGCACGACCCCGTTGGGGAAGGCCCGGGTGGTGTCGAGGCGCAGGTCGGTGAAGGTGTCGGTGGGGGCGAGGAGCGGGGTGCCTCGGCCGATCACGACGGGGTGGACGTACACCTGGTAGACGTCGATGAGGTCGTGTGCGCGGAAGGAGGCGACGAGGTTGGCCCCGCTCACCGTGAGGTCCCCTTCGGTGGCCGCCGCGAGGGCGCGGACCTCGTCCGGGTCGACGCGGGGGACGACGGTGGTGTCCCAGTCGGCCTCGGTCAGGGTGGTCGAGTAGACCGTCTTGGGCATCGTGCGCCAGATCCCGGCGAACTCGCGCGTGGCGGGCGAGCTCGCCGGGTCGGCGTCGGCGGTGGGCCAGTAGTCGGCCATCAGCTGGTGGGTGCGGCGGCCGCTGAGGAAGCGGCCCATGCCGGCCAGCTCCGCGTTGAAGTGGAAGTGGAGCTCCTCGTCGACGCGGTGCCAGCCGATGTCCTGGCCGGGACCTTCGGTGTAGCCGTCCAGGGACACTCCGGCGAACAGCACGATCTTTCCCGGCATCGGTGGTACGCCCTCTCGTCGGGGAGGGCCCCGGCCGCCGGGTCAGACCATGCGGCGGGCGCCCTCCTTGATGGCCTCACGGATACGGTTATAGGTTCCGCAGCGGCAGATGTTGCGGATCTGGTCCAGGTCGGCCTCGTCGACCTCGCGCCCGGCCTCGTGGGCGCGGCGCACCGCCGCCACGGCGGTCATGATCTGGCCGGGCTGGCAGTAGCCGCACTGGGCCACGTCGATGTCGAGCCAGGCCTCCTGCATCGGGTGCAGTTCCGCGCCGGCCGTCGCGGGCAGCCCCTCGATGGTGGTGACCTCGTCGGCGGGTCCGAGATCGCGGACCGGGACCGAGCAGGGGGTGAAGGCGCGTCCGTTGAGGTGGCTCGTACAGGCCTGGCAGACGCCGACCCCGCAGCCGTATTTGGGTCCGGTGACGCCGAGGACGTCCCGGAGCACCCAGAGCAGCCGGACGTCGTCCTCGACGTCCGCGGTGACGGCCTTGCCGTTGAGGATGAAGGTGTGCTGGGGCACGGTGGCTCCTGGGTCTCAGAGGGCGCGGGCGCGGCCGTCGACGGGCGCGGCGGGGATCGGGGGGACGGTCGGCAGGGGGGTGAAGGCGAGCGGCTCGGCGTGGTTGACGGGGAAGGCGGTCGGCAGGGTCCCGGTGGCCCGGCCGTAGGCGCAGGCGACGGCCGCGGCGGCGGCTCCGACGGCGAGCTCACCGGCGCCGCCGGGCTTGTCGCCGGTCGGCGGCATGACGATGATCTCCAGCTCGGGCGGGGTGTTCCACTGCCGGGTGTAGTAGTAGTTGTCCCAGCTGCTCTCCTGGAAGTGCCCGTCCTTCAGGTGCAGTCCGGCGGTGAGCGTGAGGGCGATGCCGTCGATGACGCCGCCCATCATCTGGGCTTCGAGTCCGCGCGGGTTGACGGCGAGGCCGACGTCGACGGCGCACACGACCTTGGTGACGCGGGGGCCCGTGCGGGCGTCGCGGACCGTGCGGCCGGTGGTCTCGGGGCGGCAGTCGATCTCGGCCAGGACGGCGACGAAGGCGTGGTACTCGGGGTGGACGGCGATGCCCTGGGCGGTGCCGGGGATCATCTTCCGTCCCCAGCCGCCCACGTCGGCGACCTTGTCGAGGACGGCCCGCGCCCGCTCGTCCTTCAGCATCCGGCGGCGGAACGCGAGGGCGTCCTGCCCCGTCCGCCGGGCGATCTCGTCGAGGACGAGTTCCTGGGCGCAGCGCACGTTGGGCGAGTAGATGTTGCGCATGGAGCCGGTGTTGAAGCCGGTGTCGACCTCGTTGAGGAGCTGGGTGGTCACCCCGAGGTGGTACGGGCTGGCCTGGGTGAGCTGGAACATCGTCTCGGAGAACGCCAGGTTCGCCACCGGGAGCCGGGCCGCCTCGGAGGTGATGATCTCGCCGATGCCGTGTCCGAAGTCGGTGGCGACGGAGGTGTGCCTCTGTTCGTAGGTGAGGACCTCGCCGAGCGCGTAGGTGGCACGGACCCGGGAGGTGGCCATCGGGTGCGTACGCCCCTGGCGGAAGTCGTCGGTGCGGTGCCACATCAGGCGGACCGGCTTGCCGAGCGCCTTCGAGATCTCGGCGGCCTCGCCGGCCGCGTCGTGGAACAGTTTGCGGCCGAACGAGCCGCCGCCCTCGGTGACATGGACGGTGACGGCGCCGACCGGCAGGCCGAGCTGGAGCGCGATCTTCTCCTGGGCGACGATCGGCGCCTTGAGGCTCGCCCAGATCTCCGCCGAGCCGGGGCGGACGTCGGCGACGGCGCAGTTGGTCTCCAGGGCGCCGTTGCTGGCGAAGGCGAAGGTGAAGCGGACGTCGACGGCCTTGGTGAGCAGGTCCAGCGGCGGGACGACGAGGGGGAGTTCGGCCGCGCGGAGCTTCTGGAGCACGGTGGCGTCGGAGGCGCCCTCGGCGGTGCCGGGGCCCCAGTCGACCGTGAGCGCGCGGACGGCGTCGATGCACTGGCCGAAGGTGCGGGCGCGGACGGCGACGCCGGTGGACACGGTGACGACGTCCGTGACGCCGGGCATGGCCCGGACCTCGGCGAGGTTGGCGACCGCGCGGACGGTGCCGTTGATGGTGGGCGGGCGGCAGACCATCGTGGGCAGGGCGCCGGGCACCTGGACGTCCATGGCGAACTTCTTCCGCCCGGTGACGGCTTCGAGGGCGTCCACCCGGCCCCGGGCGGTGCCGATGACCCGGAAGTCCGCCCGGTCCTTGAGGGTGACGGAGACCTGGGTGTCGGTGAGGGCGGCGGCCTTCACCGCGAGTTCCCCGTACGTGAGGCGGACACCGGCGGCCGAGGTGATGACACCCGCCTTGGCGGTGAGGGTGCCGACGGCCTCGCCGAGTTCGAGCGCGGCGGCGCGCAGCAGGCGCCCGCGCGCGACGGCGGCGGCGATCCGGATCGGGGTGAAGGTGGCGATGGTGGTGTTGGAGCCGCCGGTGAGCTGGTTGAAGAGCAGCTCGGGGCGGGCGTCGGCGAGGCCGACCCGGACCTTTTCGACGGGCAGGTCCAGCTCCTCGGCGATGATCATCGCGGTGGAGGTGGTGATGCCCTGGCCGACCTCGGCGCGGGGCAGCGCGAAGTGGGCGGTGCCGTCCGGGTCGATCCGGAGGGTGATGAGGTTCGCCGTCGGGAGGGTGGCGTGGGTGAGCATGTCGTTCAGGTCGTAGAGGTCGGCGGGCCCGGGGAGGGAGGGCACGACGGCCGGGACCGAGGCTTCGGCCGGCGCGGGCGCGAGGGCGTCGGCGCCTACCCGGGCGGCGACAGCGAGGGTCGGCGCCGCCAGTACGTAGCCGAGGAATCGGCGCCGTCCGATGCCGCGCGGCGGCGCGTCCTTCCGGTCCTGCGGTACGGCGCGGTCCTGCGCTGTCATCGGCGCTGCCTTTTCTGCGAGGGGTGAGGGGCGGGGCGCCGCTCGGTCCGGCGCCCCGTGGATCATCACCCGTCCGGCCCCGCACCGGGGCCGGAACGGCCCCGCTTCCCCCTGGGGAACGTCACGTTCTCACGCCGGGGCCGGGGAATAGCGCGCGGGGCCGGCCCGTTGCGGAGTGCCAGAACGCCCACCGCGTCACCGCTCGAAAGGCAGACCCATGAAGATCGGCATCATCGGAGCAGGCAACATCGGCGGCAACCTCACCCGCCGCCTCACCGCGCTCGGCCACGAGGTCTCCGTCGCCAACTCGCGCGGCCCGCGGACGCTCACGGCCCTCGCCGAGGAGACCGGGGCGACGCCGGTGACGGTCGCGGAGGCGGCGCGCGGGGCGCGGATCGTCGTCGTCACGATCCCGCTGAAGGCGATCCCCGACCTCCCGGCGGAGGGCCTGTTCGACGGGTCGGCCGAGGGCTTCGCCGTGATCGACACCGGCAACTACTACCCGCGTGAGCGCGACGGCCGGATCGCGGGCATCGAGGACGAGGGCCTGACCGAGAGCCGCTGGACCGAGCGGCACCTGGGCCACCCGGTGGTCAAGGCGTTCAACGGCACGTACGCCCAGGACATCCTGGACCGGCACCGCCCGGCGGGCGACCCCGAGCGGCTCGCGCTGCCGGTGGCGGGCGACGACGAGGGGGCCAAGAAGGCGGTCCGCGCGCTCATCGACGAGCTCGGCTTCGACACCGTCGACGCGGGCGGCATCGACGACTCCTGGCGCCAGCAGCCCGACACCCCCGTGTACGGGCTGCGCGGCGGTGTCGAGGCCGTCGAGCGCGCCCTGGCGGCCGCCTCGCCGGAGCGGCCCGCGTCCTTCCGCGGCTGACGGCGGCACATGCGACGGTTCCCGCCGGGTCCCGTCCGGGGCCCGGCACCGCTCCCGTAGCAGAAGCGGCCCGCCCCCGTCGGGACAACCGCGGAGCCGGTCCCCCGGGCGCGGGCGGGTGGGACGATGGACCGTCACCACCCACGAGGAGGGGCCATGAGCACCGACATCCGTGAGCGGCTCGCCGAGCTCGGTCTGAGACTGCCGGAGACGAGCGCCCCCAAGGGGGCGTACGTGCCGGCCGTGCGCAGCGGCACGATGGTCTTCATCGCCGGCCAGATCCCCCTCAGCGGGGGCGAGTTGACGGCCACCGGCCGGGTCGGCGCCGAGGTCCCGCCGGAGCGGGCGAAGGAGCTGAGCCGGCAGTGCGCGCTGGCGGCGCTCGCGGCCGTCGACTCGGTGGTGCCGCTGGAGCGGGTGGTACGGGCGGTGAAGGTGATCGGCTACGTGTCCTCCGCCCCCGGATTCCTCGGGCAGGCGGCGGTGGTCGACGGGGCGAGCGAGCTGCTGATCGACGTGCTGGGCGACGCGGGCCGGCACGCCCGCAGCGTGGTCGGCATGGCCGTGCTGCCGCTGGACGCGCCGGTGGAGATCGAGATCGTGCTGGAGGTCGAGGCGGACGGCACTCCTTGACCGCCCCGCCCCGGCCTCCCCCGCCGTCGCGGGCTCCGCCCGGCCTCAGCCGATGGGAACGGCGGTGCCCGTCACCTGGATGCCGCTGGTCCGCTGGGCCGGGACACCGACCGTGAGGAGGCTCGGACGGCCCATGTCGACGCCCTGATGGATGGTCAGGGTGGCGGGCAGCTCGACGAGTCCGTGCGAGCGGAGGTAGCCGCCGAACGCGGCTGCCGCCGCACCGGTCGCGGGGTCCTCGAAGACCCCGCCGGGCGGGAAGGGGTTGCGGGCGTGGAAGACGGTCTCCGACTCGCGGTGCACGAGGGCGACGGTGGCCCAGTCGCGGCGGGCCATCAGGTCGCCCAACGCCGCCATGTCGTAGTCCAGTTCCGCCAGCCGCTCCCGGGTCGCCGCGGCGATCACCGGGTGCCAGGCGCCCCCGTAGGCGGCGCGCGGCGGCAGGGCCGGGTCGAGGTCGTCGGCGGACCAGCGGAGGGCGGCGAGGAGTTCGGCCAGGTCGTCCTCGGCGATCTCCTCGTCGCGCGGCTCGACGCTCACGAGCGTGGCGACGACGGTGCCGTCCGGCCGGGTCGAGGTGGTGACCGGGACCGGCCCCGCCTTGGTGCGCAGCAGCAGGTCGCCGACGCCGTGCCGGTGGGCGTGGGCGACGGCGGTCGCGATGGTCGCGTGGCCGCAGAACGGCACCTCGATCTGCGGGCTGAAGTAGCGGATGTCGAGGGTCCCGTCGGCGCGCGGGACGGCGAACGCCGTCTCCGAGTAGCCGACCTCGGCCGCTGTGGCGGCCATCGTGGCCTCGTCGATGCCCGCGGCGTCCAGCACCACTCCCGCCGGGTTTCCGCCGTGCGGGTCGGTGCTGAAGGCCACGTAACGCAAGATGTCCATCGCCAGAACCTAGCCGCTGCCTCACGAGACCGTCAAAGCACCCCGGGTGCGGGCGAGATGACGGCCCGGCCCGCCGGAAGAGGCCGCTCAGCGGGTGTTCAGGCCCAGGTGAGCAGTTGTCCGGCCGAGGAGAGGCCGACCGCGAATCCCAGGGCGATGCGCCGGGCGCCCACGCTGGGGCGTACCGCGTGGAAGAAGCGGGGGTCGATGAGCAGCGCCTCACCGACGCTCGGCGCGATCGTCAGCGACTCGGCGTCGCGGACGACAGCCTCGTCGTAGCCGTACGAGGCGGGCAGCCGGTGCGCCTCGTCCTCGGGCTGCCAGCGGTGCCGCCACAGGACCGTCTCGCCGCCCGAAGGGGGCACGCTGAGGTAGAGGTTGAAGGCGAACTGTCCGATCAGCGGGGTGTCGAGCAGATCCCGCTCGTACTCGCGCAGCGAGTCGTCGAAGTGCACCCGGAAGCCCTGGTTCGGCTCGCGGGCCACGCCTTCCCCGAGCTCGCGCCCGCCCCGTCGGCCGACCGCGACGCCGCCGGGCCAGTGGGCGCCGAGCCGCTCGCGGCAGAGGGCGAAGGGGTCGAAGGAGAGGCCGAGGCCCCGCCATGCCTCGTGGTGCCGTTCCAGCGCGGGCCAGTAGCTGTCGGCGACGCCGCCGTCGGCCATGTGGTCGCTGATGCCCACGCCGAAGCGCATCACCCTCGGCTGGACGCGGGCGCTGCCGTACGCGTCGAAGGCCCGCTCCTCCAGCGCCGTCAGCACCTCGGCGCACCGCTCGGCCGGCAGGAACCCGGGCACCCGGACCGCCGCGTACCGGCCGGCGGCGAGACCGGTGAGCAGCTCGTGGGTGAACGCGGGCGCGGTCGCGGCGCGGAAGAACGGATCGTGCGGCGCTTTCGGCGGCAGGTCCTGCGTGCGGTTCCCTGTGGTCATCTCATCGGCCCCCCGACTTCCTGAAAGACAACGGAAAACAACGGCGCCTATCCGGGATGCGTCCCGCTGGTGGTGCGGAACGCGGTCTTCGCGTCGAGTTCGAGCGCCTGACGTCCGGCCTCCAGGGCCTCCATGGCCACCTGTCTGCCGAAGTCGGCCTGCATCTCCTCCAACTCGCTCCCCGGTGCGCCCCACGTCAGGGACTGGTCGTCGTAGGGGTCGGTGGGGCGAGAAGACATCGGCGGACCTCCGAACGTTTCGGGAAGGGACGCGTCACACAGGGTGAGGCACCGTCAGGCTACGCGCAAGCCCGCCGGGCCCGGCGGGCTTTGCCCAGCTCGGTCCCGGCACCCCGCGCTCAGGTGGGCATGTCCCGCAGCGCCTCCAGCAGCCCCTTGGCCTGCAGCGACAGCGGGTGGTCCGAGGTGACCACCCGGTCGAGGTCGCGCACCAGGCCGCGGAGCGCGTTCACCGCTTCGGGGGTACGTCCCCGAATTCCCAGCAGGACCAGGACGTATGTGTAGCGCAGCCGCATCACGAGGTGGGAGTCCTGGGCCTGGGAGGCGTCGCCGAGCGCCCCGCCGATGACCTCCTCGGCCTCCTCCGCGCGCCCCTGCGCGAGCAGCGCGTGGGTGAGCGTCTCGCGGACCCGGAGCGTCTCGGGGGTGGCGGGCGGCCAGTGGTTGCGGCGGCTGATGGCGAGGATCTGCCGCGCCTCCGCCTCGGCCTCGCGGTGGGTGCCGAGGGCGAGCATCGTCCGGGCCAGGGTGTGCCGGACCACGAGGGTGTCGTAGTGCTCGGGTCCCCGCACCTTGTTCTCGGCCTCGACGATCGAGCGCAGCAGGACCTCTGCCTCGCTCTCCCGCCCGGCCTGCTCGTTGATCGCGCGGGCGAGCTTGTGCCGGCTGGCGAGGGTGTCGGCGTGGTCCTCGCCGAGGATGGCGGTCCGCGCCGCGACGACGAGCCCCAGGGCCTCCTCGGCGCGGCCGAGCTCCTCGCGGTCGAGGAAGATCCTGCCCTGCTCGTGGCGCAGCCCGAGGATCTCCCGGTCGTCGGGGTGGAAGCCGTACGAGGCGCAGCGCTCGATCAGCGCGGCCACCAGGACGTACGCGGGGCCGAGCAGCCCGGTGGCGATGAGGTAGCGGGCGGTCAGGCGCGCGAGTTCGAGGGCCTCGGTGCGCACGGTGCGGTCGTTGAGCCTGAGGTCGCCGAGCAGGCAGGTCCGGGAGACCTCCAGGGCGTGCGGCGAGAGCGCGGCCCACAGCGGCCAGTTGGCGGGGTGGTCGGGGTTGCGCGGGAAGGCGGCCGCGAGCAGCATCCGCAGGGCGAGGCCGTGGTACTCGGCGGGGCGCTCCCGGACCTCCGCGTCCTCGCGCAGCACGCCGTGGACGACGGGGTGCAGGGTGAGCAGGCCCGCCAGGTCGTGCTCGCCGGGCCCCTCGCGTTCGAAGGCGTCGACGAGGCCCAGTTCCTCCAGCCCCTTGAGGGCGTGGCTCAGCGACCCGGCGGTCGCGCCGGGGAAGAGGGCGGACTCGGCGAGCGCGGGACCGGTCAGCAGGAGGCGGTACGGGACGGGGGCGATGCTGAGGCAGGCGAACACCTTGAGGAGGGTCGGCGCCTGCGGCAGCTCGTGCTCGGTGAGCAGGTCCATGCCGATCCCGCAGACCTTCTGCACGATCTCGCGGCCGAGGAGCTCGCCGAGCTGGGGCGCCTCCTGGCCGGCGACGGTGTCCTCCCGGGGTTCCAGGACGCGGCGGAAGCTCTCGAAGTCCACGATGTCGCTGTCCAGCCGGATCCGGCTCTCGTGGACGGCCTTGATCACGTCGGCGGCCTGGCGCAGGGCCAGCGGCAGCCCGCCGAGCTGCCGCGACAGGCGGCGCGCGTCCTCGTTGGTGCCGCCGAGATCGCCGGTGCGTTCGAGCAGCATGGAGGCGCCGTCGTTCTCGTCCAGCGGGAGCACCTGGTGGATGACGGTGGCGTCGCCCCAGGCGCTCCGGCTGCGCACGCGGCTGGTGACGAGGACGGTGCCCTTGGCGTTCTTCGGGGTGCGCAGCCAGCCGGTCCCCCGCGCGACGGGGGCGTCGGCGGGGCCGAGCCGCTCCGGGTCGTCGGCGTTGTCGAAGACCAGCAGCCAGGGCTCGGGGCAGGCGTCGAGGAGCTGCCAGACCAGGTCCATGGCCGTGCCGACGAGCCAGGCGCGTTCCACCGTGATCGAGGGGGCGCCCAGGTCGCGGGCGATCATCGGCATCCGCTGGCTGAGTTCGGGCGTGGACACCCACCAGACCCGGTACCCGGCCCGGCGCGCCCGGTCGGCTGCCTCCAGCGCGATCCGGCTCTTCCCGGACCCGCCGAGCCCGGCGACGACGTGCACCTGCTGCCGGGCCTCCTCGGACAGCAGCCGGGCGACGAGACCGAGCCGGTCCTTCCCCTTGAGCTGCCCGTCCGCGAGCTGCCCGTACGGCGGGGGCGGAAAGCCCGCCAGGTCGGGGGACGGGGGCGTCGGGGGGACGGCGGGGACGGACGCCTGGGCGGGGGCGAAGACGGGGTGCGGGGCGGGGGTGGCGGGCTGCCCTGTGTCGGGGGCGGGGCGTGGTTCCGGTCCGGCGGCGGGGCCGTGGAGGCCGGCACTCCCGTCCCCGGCCCCGGCGCCGCGCGTCCCGTCGGCGCCTCGGGCCTCGCCGACCGCCCCGGGCGCCCCGACCGCCCCGGTCCGCCCGGCTTCCTCGGCTTCTCGGGCCTCCCTGGCGTCCTGCGCCTCCTGGGCGACCCTCAGCAGGGCGCGCTGCACGGCCTGGTAGGAGGAGGCCTTGCGGTCCGCGGGCTGGACGATGCTGAAGTGGTCGGCGGTGACCACCCCGCCCTTGGGGAAGACGCCGCGGGCCACGATCGGGGGCACGATGTCGTCGGCGGTGCCGCCGTAGGCCAGCACGGGGATGGGGCACTCCTGCTCGGAGAACTCCCGGGCGTGGACCACGGAGCTCAGCACCGTCCGCTGGGCCTCGGTGACGGCCCGGTCGAAGGGGCGCAACTGCTGTTCCTGGGGGTTGCGCCACAGGGGCAGGGCTTTGCGCACCGTGAGGAAGAAACCCGACCCGGTGTTGGGGCAGGCGAACATCGTGAAGTGCTTGATCCGGGCCAGCTCGCGGCCCTCGCCGTTCCAGAGCTTGCGGGCGAGGAAGCGCTGCACGACCAGGCCGCCCTGGCTGTGGGTGACCAGGACGATCCGCTCGGCGTCGGCCAGTTCGGTCTCCAGGAACGTCCCGAGCTGGTCGGCGACGTCGTCGGTCTCGGCGATCCGGCGGTCGGGGCGCAGCCGCACGAACGGCGAGTCGTACTGGAAGGGGTGGACGCTGACCCAGCCCGCCAGCTCCGGGTCGTCCGCGATGAGCTTCTCGAACGCCTGCCACACCTTGGCGGAGGAGAACAGCCCGTGCACCAGCACGAGGTGGACGCGCGTCGAAGCCATCGCGAACCTCCTTGCTCAGAAGGGATTCTGAAAGAGAGTCAATTCGATCGCGGATAATCAGTCGTCCTACCCATGATGCACGAGGGACGACTGATAGGACCACGACGGGACGGCCCGCCGCCGACCGACGGAGCGGCCCGCCGTCGACCGACGGAGCGGCCCCCCCGACCATCCCCCTACCCTCACGCCCTGCCGCCGCTCCCCCCGCTACCGCCGCCCGGTCGGCCCCGCCGTCCCCCTCCCGGCCGAGGCGGCCGCGCGGGGCCTCCCGCCCGCCCACCGGGCGGACCGGACCCAGGCGCCCCGCGCCGTCGACCGCGCCGTCGTGAGGGCCCTGCCCCCGCAGCCCCGCAGCTGGGTGCGGGACAGCCGGGCCCGCTGGCCACCGCCCGCGATCAGGGCGTTCACCGACACCATCGGGTCGCCCCCGGCGGTCCGCGCCACGAGTGCGCCGACCACGAGCGGCAGCAGCGCGACCGCGAGGGCCGAACCGGTGGCGGTCGCCGTGGCGGTGACGCCCCGCGCAGGCCGGGGGCGCCGGGCGGCGGGGCGGGAGCTGTCCGTGTCCATGACGCCAGTTCACCAGCGGCCCCGGGAGCGGCACACCGTGCGCGGTACTCAGGCGCCCCGGCACCGGATACTCACCCCGGGAGGACCGCACCGGCGCGCTCCTCCGGCCCATCCTGGAGGCGGAACGCCCGTGAACACCGCACACCTGACCGCACATCCCGTCCTGGTGGTCCAGCACGAGGACGACGCGGGACCCGGCCTCGTCGGCGAGCGGCTCCGAGACGCCGGGCTCGACCCCCGGGTTTACCACCCCTGGCGCGGCGAGGCACTGCCCGCCGACCTGGCCGGCTGGGCGGGCCTGCTGGTCCTCGGCGGCGCGCCCAACTGCGAGGACGACACGGCCGCCCCGTGGCTGCCGAGGGTGCGCGCGCTGATACGCGAGGCCGTCGCCGCCGGGCTCCCGGTGCTCGGCGTGTGCCTCGGCGGCCAGCTCATGGTGCACGCCCTCGGCGGCCGGGTCGCGCGCCGCGCGCGGGGGCCCGAGGTCGGCGCCGTACCGCTGCGGCGGCTGCCCGGGGCGGACACGGACCCGGTGCTGGGCGCGGTGCCCGAGGGCGCGCTGGCGGCGCAGTGGCACTGGGACGAGGCCGTGTCCCTGCCACCGGGCGCGGTGCCGCTGCTGGCCGGGGACGACTGCCCGTACCAGGCCTTCCGGGTCGGACCGCGGGCCTGGGGCGTGCAGTTCCATCCCGAGGTGCTGGCGGACGCGATCGCGGAGTGGGCGGGCGCGGACGGGCCGGCGGTCCGCGCGGCGGGCGGCGACCCGGACCGCGCGATCGCCTCCGTACGGGAGGCGGAGCCCGAGCTGCGCGCGGTCTGGGGCGCGATGACCGGGGCGTGGGCGGCGGTCATACGGGAGACGGCGGAGGGGGCCGCCGCCCCGGGCGCCGCGCGCGGGCGCGGGTGAGGGCGGTCCCGGGGGCACGGGAATGATGGGATGGCCGTGCGCACGCGTCCGTGTGCGCACGGACCGCAGCAAGGAGCAGTGCCGCCCATGGCCGACTACCGGATCGAGACCGTCCGCACCGGATACCGCACCTGGACCGCCCGCAACGACCGCGGTGCCGAGGTCAGCATCGGCGCCGCCGACGACGCGGACGCCCAGCCCTCGTTCACCCCCGTCGAGCTGCTGCTCGCGGCGATGGGCGGCTGCGGCGGCATGGTGATCGACCGCACGGCGCGGGCCGTCGACCACGACGACCTGCGGATCGTGGTCGAGAGCGTCTCCGGGCCCGAGGACGACGGCCGGATCGGGCGGATCCGGGTGAGCTACGAGTTCGAACTGCCCGACAGCAACCCGAAGGCGGCGGAGGTGTTCGCCCGGGGGGTGCGCCTGACACACGAGAAGTTCTGCACGGTGAGCCGTACGGTCGAGCACGGCGCGGAGGTCGAGGCGATCCTTCCGGACGGCACGGTGGGCTTCCGGGCGGGCTGAGGCACGGAACGGGCGGCGCCCCCGCCGCCCCTCGCTCACTCCCCCTTACTCCTCTGCTCCTCCCTACCCCTCTGCCCCTCGACCCCTCCCCCACTTCTCCCTCATTCCTCGATCGCCCCGCCGATCTTCCGCAGGTGGCTGCGGAAGGAGTAGTCGGGGTCCTCGGCCCGCCGCGCCAGGTAGGTGTCGAACCGGGTCTGCTCGCGCAAGGTCTGCCCGTCCCTGATCAGCCGGGCTTGATTCCGCTCGGTGCGGAAGATTCCCTCGGCGGTGTCCAGGACCGCCTCGGCGCGGTCCGCCGCCACGAAGAGCACGCCGTCGTCGTCGGCGAAGACCACGTCGTCCGCGCCGACCGTGTGCGCGCCGACACGGGCGCTGCTCAGCGCCTCGGGCCCGCGCGGGTCGAGGCGCACGGGGCCGGGCGCGTACGCCCCGTACGAGTACACCGGGAGGCCGATCTCGACCAGGTCGGGGGTGTCCCGGTGCAGCCCCCACACGACGACGCCGGTGATGCCGGCCGTCCCCGCCTCCAGGACGGCGAGGTCGCCGATACACGCCTCGTCCCGCCGCCCCTCGTTGTCGATGACGAGCACGTCGCCCGGGGTCGCGCGGGTGTATGCCTCCAGGAAGACGTCGACGCTGCCGTAGTGCCGAACAGGCAGCACGCGGCCGGCCAGCTTCCGGCCGGGGAGCACCGGCGAGACGCCGACGGGCGCGGCCCTCAGCGGTTCTCCCAGGCGCACGCAGGCGTCGGCGACGAGCGGGGTGGCGAGCTCGGCGAACCGCTTCCGCAGGGCGGCGAGGTCGTTCACGGGAAGGCTCCCTTCGACGGGGTCGGCGGTCCGGATGCTAGCGGAGCGGTGGGCCCGGAGCCGACGGACCGGGGCGGGGGCGGGCCTCGCCGAAGCGGCGGGCCGGGGCGGCGGGCGCCACGGGCCGGGGCAGCGGGCAGGGGCCTCAGTCGGCGGCGGGGGTACGGTCGCCCCGGGGGCGCGCGGGCGCCCCCGCGCAGAACGGGGCCGGAGGCCCGGGACCGGAGGACTTCACCGTGATCGTCATCGCGCACCTGAGCGACATCCACGTCGACGCGTCGACACGCAGCCGGGAGCGGACAGCGGCCGTACTGGCGTACCTGGAAGCGCTGCCGTACGCCCTCGACGCGGTGGTCGTCACCGGGGATCTGGCCGATCACGGCGAGGAGGCGGAGTACGCGTGGATCCGCGCGCGGCTGGCGGCCTCCCGGCACCCGGTGCTGTGCTGTCCGGGCAACCACGACCGCAGGGACGCGTTCCGGCGCGTCCTGCTCGGCGCCGAGCCGGAGCTGCCGGGGGCGCCGGTCAACCAGGTGCTGCGCGCCGAGGGGTTCGCGCTGGCGCTGTGCGACTCGTCGGTGCCGGGGAAGGACGACGGCTTCCTGGAGGAGGAGACCCTGCAGTGGCTGGAGGCCGAGCTGGCGCGGACGCCCGCGGGGACGCCGGTGTTCGTCGGCTTCCACCACCCGCCGGTGCCGCTGGGCATCCCGTTCGTGGACGGGCTGCGCCAGTTCGGGGAGGAGCGGCTCGCGGCGCTGGTGCGGCGGCACCCGGACGTCGTCGCGCTGCTGTGCGGGCACGCGCACACGGCCGCGGCCACGATGTTCGCCGGCCGGCCGCTGCTGGTGGCGCCGGGCGTGGTCTCCACGTCCAGGCTGCCGTGGGAGCGGGACGGCGCGGGGCGCGACTACGTGTACCGGGACGAGATGGCGCCGTCGCTCGCCTTCCACGTGCTCGACGGCGGCCGGCTGACGACCCATTACCGGAGCGTCCCGCGCGAGGGCGCCCCGGACGGCGGCGGTCCGGGAGCGTAGCGGCGGGGTCCGGGCGGCGGGACCCCCGTCCCCGCCGCCCGGCTCAGCGCCGCCCCGCTCAGCGCCGCCAGATGGCGCGGACGCCCTTGAGCGGGTCCTCCGTCACCTCGGGCGTGGTGTCCCAGCTCAGGGTGGCCCGGCGCTCGGCGGTGTAGGCGGGCCACTGCCCGCCCGGATTCCGCTCGGAGACGAACGAAACCCAGGCGCGGTGCATGGCGTCGGCCAGTGCCTGCGGCGGGTGGTCGCCCGCGGCGGCCGTGACGCCCTCCGCGTCGAGCAGGTCGAAGGCGAAGGGCAGGTCGAGGCAGTGGAAGGACTGCCCGTTGACCGGTGAGGTCCAGTCGAACTGGTAGAGCCAGGTGGGCTCGCCGCGCTCCGCGCGGGCGTCGGCGACCTCCAGCGACGGCGCGCGGAAGGTCACGTCGGTCAGCGCCTGGCCGAACAGCCGGGCCGGGTCGGCCTCCGCGTACGCCTCCGCGAACGCGCCCGCCCCGGCCTCGTCCAGGCCCAGACCTCCGAGCAGCAGGGGCAGCGGCAGCGGCTCCCCGCCGGGGCCCGCCGCGGGCGTGGGGAACATGTTGAACTCGTGGGCGGTGAAGCCCAGCATCAGCGGCACCCCGGCGCCCGCGCCTCCCGTGGTGAGCGCGTCCAGCACGGGCTCGGGGATGAGCTCGCCGTCCGCGAAGGGCACGAGGGAGAGCATGGGCGGCAGGCCCTCGCGGTCCGGTCCGGGCTCGCCGAGGCGGTCCTGGAGGGCGAGGATCTCGTCGTCGCCGAGGTCCTGGAGGGCGGCGGCGGTGGCCGGGAGGCCCGTACGGGAGGTGAAGAGGCGTGCGACGGCGCGGGCGACCTCGGGTCCGTCGGGGCGCATGACGGCACCGGACACGGAGATGACGCCTCGGAAGAGCTCGCGGGCGGAGGGGACGGCGAGCAGCGTCTGCACGGCGCCGCCGCCCGCCGACTGGCCGGCGATGGTGACCTTGGCGGGGTCGCCGCCGAAGCGGGCGATGTTGTCGCGGACCCATTCGAGGGCGGCGACCCAGTCCCGTACGCCCCGGTTGTCGGGGGCGCCCTCCAGGTGCAGGAAGCCCTCGATGCCGAGGCGGTAGCCGAGGGAGACGAAGACGACCCCGTCGCGGTTGAAGGCGGCGCCGTCGTACCAGGGGCTGGCGGCGGAGCCCGCGACGTAGCCGCCGCCGTGGATCCAGACGAGCACGGGCAGGGCCGCGTCCGGGTCGGGCGCGGGGGTGAAGACGTTCAGGTTCAGGACGCCGTCGCCGGGGATCGAGGGCTCCGGGATGGTGGTGACGTCCGCGAACGGGCGGCGCTGCGCGGTCGGTCCGTACGCGGTCGCGTCCAGCGGTTCGGTCCACGGCTCGGGCGGGACGGGCGCGGCGAAGCGGAGCGGGCCGACGGGCGGCTGGGCGTACGGGATGCCGAGGAAGCGGCTGCTGCCGTCGGCCCGGCGCTCGCCTCGGACGGGGCCGCGGGTGGTGTCGACGACGGGGGCGGAGTTTCCGGGGGCGGTCATGGGGGGGCTCCTGTCGGGGTGGGGCGGGTTCGCTCGACGCTGCCTTGCCGGCCGGTTCGCGACGGGCGTCCGGTGCGGTTCCGAGGGCCGCGTCGGCCCTCGACTCCTTCGTCGGGCACGTCCCCAGCGTCTGGCCGGAAAACATTTACGTCAATGCTCGAAATAAAAAGGTGACGCGTGTCACTTACTCGTGCCATCTGCGCCCGTCACCCACCTGCCGACGGTGGTCGCCCGATGACGCGGGGTGCCCACCGGCGCCGGGAGCGCGTCGGGGAGAATGACCGGGTGCCCGCACCGCCCGCCGACTCCGCCGCCGTACGCCGCCTCAACCTGTCCCGCGCCCTGCGCCACCTCGCCGACCACGGCCCCCGGTCGCGCAGCGAGCTCTCGGCCGCCACCGGGCTGGCCCACGGCTCGCTCACCGCGCTGACCGCCGACCTGATCGACCGCGGGCTCGTCCGCGAGGCCGGGCTGGCACCGGCGGGCGGGCGCGGGCGGCCCCGGCGGCGGCTGGAGCTGGCACCCGGACGCGTCCTCACCCTCGCGGTACGGATCACCCGGCGCCGCCTCCAGGTGACGGTGGCCGACCTCGCGGGCCGGGCGCACCACCGCACCGCGCTCCCCCACCGCACCCCGCAGGGCGATCCGCGGCCCCTCGCGCGCGCCGTCGCGGAAGCGCTGCGGGAGGCCGGGGCGGCGGCGCTGGCCGTGCCGGGGGCACATCTGTGGGGCGCGGTGATGGCGATGCCCGGTCCGGTCGACGCGCACACCACGGACGGCGCCCTGGCGTTCAGCACCGACTTCGGCTGGCCCGGCCCCGTACCGCTGACCGCCCTCGTCCGCGAGGAGCTGCGGCGCGGTGAACCCGCCCTCGACGGGCTCCCGTTGGCCCTGGTCAACGACGCCAACCTGGCCGCGCTCGCCGAGTACCGCGCGCTCCTCCCGCACCGCGCCGCGCCGCCGCGCTCCCTGGCGTATCTCAAGGCGGACATCGGCGTCGGCGGCGGGCTCGTCCTCGATGGCCGGATCCACACCGGCGGGCACGGGGTCGCGGGCGAACCGGGGCACATGCCCGTCGCCTTCGACGGCCCGCCGTGCCCGTGCGGCGCGCGGGGCTGCCTCGCGCTGTACGTGGGCCCGGAGGCGCTGGCCGACGCGGCGGGGTTCGCGGGGCTGCGCGCGGCGGAGGGGCCGGACGCGGCGCTCGCCGCGCTGGGCGCGGCCCTGGCGGCCGGGGAGCCCCGGGCGGTGGACGCCCTGGACGCCGCGGGCGAGGTGCTGGGCGCGGCCGTGCTGGCGGTGACGAGCCTGCTCGACGCGGACGAGGTGGTCCTCGGCGGCTACCTCGCCGACTGGCACCCCTGGCTCGAACGCGCCCTGACCGCCCGCCTGTCCGGGCGCCGCGCCCTGTCGGACCGGCTGGTCCCCGAGCCGGTGCCGGGCGTGCTGGGCGCGGACGCGGCCCTGGCGGGCGCCCTCACCTACGCGCGGGACGCCGTCCTGGACGACCCGGCGTCGGTGCCGGTGGTGGTGCCGGCGGCGCCCGCCCCGGGCTCGGGGTGACGGGCGGCCTGCGAGCCCCGGCGCGCGCGGGACGTCCGCGCGCCCTCCCGGGTTGCCCGCTCGCCGGACAGGGAAGGCTCGCGGGGTGAACGTGAGTCCCGATGCCCTGCTCGGAGCCCTGGTGGTGGCGGCCGGCGTGGTCCTCGTCGCGGCAGGTACCCGCTGGAAGGGGCGGGCGGTGCGCCCGCCCGCGCCGCGCCGGGCCCGCCGGGCCGCCTGGGAGAGTTACGTGCGGGCGCTGACCCGCTCGGCCGAACTGGCCATCGCCTCCGCGCGGGGCGCGGCGGGGCGGGGCGAACCGGCCATCGTCACCGTCGAGTCGGTCGTACGGACGGCCCACGAGCGCTTCGGTTACGAGGAGGTCAGCCGGGCGCACGCGGCCGCCGCGCTGCGCCACGCGTACGAGCGGGGCAGATGCGCGGAGGACTGCGTGACGGACGCCTACAGCTCGATCCAGTAACGCCGCTTGAGGCCGAGTTCGGTGGGGCGGACGTCCTCCAGCACGCCGCCGTTGAGCTCGATGGTGCGGGCCGAGGCGATGTTGTCGTCGTCGCAGGTCAGCAGGACGCGGCCGAGACCGAGGGCGCGCGCCTCGGGGAGGACGGCGCCGAGCGCCCAGGTGGCGAGGCCGCGGCGGCGGGCGGAGGGGCGGACGCTGTAGCCGATGTGGCCGCCCGCCCGGAGCAGGAAGTCGTTGAGCTCGTGGCGCAGGTCGACGGCGCCGAGGTAGGTGTCGTCCTCGACGATCCACCAGTGGGTCGCGTGCACCCGGCCCTCGGGCAGTGGCCGGGTGCGGTCGGCCTGTTCGCGGAGCCGGCCCACCCAGGAGGCGAAGACCTCGGGGACGGCGAAGGCGTCGTCGCCCGCGAGCCGCATCCCGGAGCCGTCCTGGTTCGCACCGGGGCTCCACTCGGCGTGGGCGGCGAGCCAGGAGTCGTGGAGACGCTCGGTGGGAGTGATCAGCTGCGGCATGCGGTGACGATAGCAGCGGTGGTCGGGGGCACAGCCAGGGGTTTCTTCCGCTCCGAGCGGAAGGCTCACTCGCCGGTGGTCCCGTCGATGCGCTCGCGCAGGAGGTCGGCGTGGCCGTTGTGGCGGGCGTACTCCTCGATCATGTGGGCGAGAACGTAGCGCAGCGAGTAGACCTCGTCGCCGAGGCGGCCGGTGACGTCGAGCGTGGGGGCGGCGTCGACGATCGCGCGGGCGAGCCGGCACTCCTCGCGCCAGACGGCGAAGGCCTCCTCGACCTCGGCGTCGCCGGCGTCGTCCACGTCGAAGTCGGCCCAGTCGGTGGAGCCGGCGGGGGTCCAGGGGCTGCGGCTGGTCTCGCCGTTGACGACGTCGCGGAACCAGCCGCGTTCGACCTCGGCGGCGTGCCGGACGAGGCCGAGGAGGGAGAGCCCGGAGGGGCCGACCGCACGGTCCTTGAGCTGTTCCGTGCTCAGGCCCTCGCACTTCAGGGCCAGGGTGTCGCGCTGGAAGTCCAGCATGGCGGTGAGGGTGGTGCGTTCGTCGGCGGTGACGGGCGGCTGGATACGGCGGTCGGTGGGTGTCATGTCCGCATCCTGCCAGCGGGGGCGGGCGGGGGGCGCCCGGATTTCCTCCTGGCGTCCCCCGCCCGTAGCGCCCTCCTCCCGGTCGTCACTCGATGGCGGTCGTCACTCGAAGGCGGTCGTCACTCGAAGGCGGCCGCCGCCGCCTTCAGGGCCTCGGCGACGGCCTCGGGCGCGTCCGGTCCCGGCGGGCCTGGCCGGTAGGTGACCGCGCGTAGCTTCCCCTCGAAGCGGAACGAACGCCGGCGCTCGTACAGCGGCCAGGAGACCGGCGACTTGCGGTCGATGCCGACGCTGATGCCCTGGAAGGGGGCCATCCCGATGAGCTGGTGGACGCTCGCGGGGGCGGCGCGGAGCTCGCCGTCGACGTGGACGGCGAGGCGCCAGCGCAGGCCCTCCTCGGCTGTCGCGGTCAGCACGATCGCGTGGGCGCCGGGCGCCAGGGCCCCGGCGTCGGTCTCATGGAGGGTGCCGTACTCGTTGTAGGCGAGGACGAGCCTGCCGTGCTCGACGTGGAGGCTGTAGCCGCCGCCCTGGTCCCCGTGCGAGACCAACACGCCGTCGCCGGTCTCCTCGACGTCCACGGCGATCTCGAACGAGCGCAGCGAGATCAGCCGCGAGGAGCGGTAGCGCTCCAGCTCGGGGGTGCCGGGCAGCAGGGTGAGGGGGCGGGCGAGGCGCTGTTCGGCGGGGTTGCGGCGGGCGAGGGCGCCGCTGTGGTCGGGCAGCGGGAAGACGCCGTTGCGCCAGGCGGCCTCCTCCCACGCCTTGGAGAGCTCGGCCACCAGGTCCGGGCGGCTCGCGGCGAGGTCGTGGATCTCGGTGGGGTCGGCGCGGATGTCGTAGAGGGCCCATTCGGAGTCGTCGTAGGGGGTGCCGGGGCGGTGCAGAGTGACGAGCTTGTGGCCGTCGCGGTAGTGGCTGCGGTTGCCGGTCATCTCGCAGTACTGCTCGGGGTGGGTCGAGTCGTGCGCGGGGTCGGCGAGGACCGGCGCGAAACTGGTGCCGTCGGCTTCCTGGACGGGGCTGCCCCGCCGGGCCTCGGGCCGGGCGACGCCGGCGAGTTCGAGGAGCGTGGGGGTGATGTCGGTGACGTACTGGTACTGGGCGCGCTGCCCGCGCGCGAGCCGCCCGTCGCGGGCGCCCTCGGGCCAGGACAGGACGAAGGGGACGCGGACGCCGCCGGCGTAGGTGTGGCCCTTGTAGAGCCGGAAGGGGGTGTTGGAGGCCATGCCCCAGCCTCGCGGGTAGTGGACGAGGCTGCGCGGGCCGCCGATGAGCTCGGGGTCGCGGTCGACGTCGGGGTCCCAGTCGCCGGGCAGCCGCGGGTGGTGGACGAAGCGGCTGAAGTAGGAGCGGGTGCCTTCGGCGCCGCCCTCGCCGGTGCCGCCGTTGTCGGAGGTGAAGACGATGACGGTGTTGTCGAGTTCGCCGAGGGCGGCGAGGGTGTCGGTGAGCCGGCCGAGGTTCTGGTCGATGTTGTCGACCAGGGCGGCGTAGACCTCCATGTAGCGGGCGTAGAGGCGCCGCCGCTCCTCGGTGAGGGAGTCCCAGGCGGGGACGTCGAGTCCGGCTTCACCGTTGCGCTCGGGGAGTTCCGTTCCGAGCGGAAACAATCCGGCGGCGATCTGGGCGGCGAAGCGCCGGTCGCGCAGCGTGTCCCAGCCCTCGTCGTAGCGTCCCCGGTGGCGGGCGATGTCCTCGGGCTTGGCCTGGAGGGGTCCGTGGACGGCGTTGTGGGCGAGGTAGAGGAAGAAGGGCTTGTCGGGGTCGTGGGCGCGCAGCGACTTCACCATGGCGATGGCCTCGTCGGTGATGTCGTCGGTGTAGTAGTAGCCGTCGGGGAACTCGTCGATGTCCAGCGGGCTGTTGTCGCGGACCAGCTGGTGCGGGTGGAAGAGGCTGGTGAGGCCTTCGAGGACGCCGTAGTAGCGGTCGAAGCCCTTGCTCAGGGGCCAGTCGCGGCGGTCGTCGGCGGCGTTGGAGGCCGAGTCGCGGACCAGGTGCCACTTGCCGACGGCGTACGTCGCGTAACCGGCGTCGTGGAGGAGTTCGGCGAGCGTCGGCACGTCCTCGGCGATCCGCATGGCGTAACCGGGGAAGCCGGGGTCGGAGTTGGCGACCATCGCGTAGCCGACGCGGTGCGGGTTGAGGCCGGTGAGCAGGGCGGCGCGGGCCGGGGAGCACAGCGGCATGGTGTGGTAGTTGGTGAGCCGCACGCCGTCCTCGGCGAGGCCGTCGAGGACGGGCGTGGGGATCTCGGAGCCGAAGGGGCCGATGTCGCTGTAGCCCATGTCGTCGACGAGCACGACGACGATGTTGGGCGCCTTGGCGGGCGGGGCCGGGCGGTCCGGCCAGGAGGGCTCGGATTCGGCGAAGGTGCGGCCGACGCGGCCGGGGAAGCCCTCGTACGGGTCCCGGCGGGTGCTTGTGGTCATGCGGGGTGGTCTCCGGTGAGGGTGCGGGAAGGCGCGGGGGCGGGAGTGGGGCCGGGGGCGAGGGAGCGGGCGCAGCGGAAGCCGCCGTGGCCGGTGGAGGAGTCGGGGGTGTTGTGGGAGCGGGCGGCGACGCGGTAGCGGTTGCAGTAGGAGTCGTGACAGAGGTAGGAGCCGCCTCGGATGACCCGTTCGGCCGGTGCGCCGGGGTGGGCGGGGGGCGCGAAGGCGTCGGAGCACCACTCCCAGACGTTGCCGGAGGTGTTGTGGAGGCCGCGGCCGTTGGGGCGGTGGGCGGTGACGGGGACGGTTCCGGTGTGACCGCCGGGGCGGTCGGAGCGGTACGGGAAGGAGCCCCGCCAGATGGTGCAGCGCTCCTCCCCGTCGGGGGCGAGGTCGTCGCCCCACGGGTAGCGGGCGCCGTGGAGGCCGCCGCGGGCCGCGTACTCCCATTCGGCCTCGGTGGGCAGCCGCAGCCCGGCCCAGTCGCAGTAGGCGGTGGCGTCGGTGTGGCTGATGTGGACGACGGGGTGGTCCGCGCGGCCCTCGACGCCGGAGCCGGGGCCTTCGGGGCTGTGCCAGGCGGCGCCCTCGACACCGAGCCACCAGGGGGCGTTCGCGACCCGGCCGAGGACGTGGGCCCCGGCGGCCGGGTGGAGCAGCAGGTGGAAGACGAACGAGGAGCCGTGGTGCTCGGCGTCGGTGCGGTGGCCGGTCGCGGCCACGAAGCGCGCGTACTGGGCGTTGGTGACGGCCGTGGTGTCGATGGCGAAGGGCGCGACGGTCACCTCGCGCACCGGGCCCTCCCGGTCGGCGGGATGGCCTTCGTCGAAGTGGTCGCCCATGGCGAAGGTGCCGCCGGGCAGTTCGGCCATGGGCAGCACGGGGGTGTGCCGTCCGGTCGTTCGTATCGTCGGGAGCGGAAGGAATTCCGCAGTGCGCGGCCCGGGGGCCCGGGCCGCCCCGGGTGCCCCCGCCTCCCCCGCGCAGGCGCGGCCCGGCGCGCAGCAGGCGCTCATGCGCCCACCCCGGCGGCGGTCAGGAGCGGGGGTGCCGGTACGGGTTCGGGGGCGGCGGCCAGCAGGGCGCGGGTGTAGGGGTCGCGGGGGTGCTCGCAGACCTCGTCGGCGCCGCCGGTCTCCACGATCCGGCCCCGGTGCATGACGGCGATGCGGTGGCTGATCTGGCGGACGACGGCGAGGTCGTGGGCGATGAAGACCAGGGCGAGGCCGAGGTCGCGCTGGAGGTCGGTGAGCAGGCCGACGATCTGGGCCTGGACGGAGACGTCGAGGGCGGAGACGGGTTCGTCGCAGATGAGGACGGCGGGTTCGGGGGCGAGGGCGCGCGCGATGCCGATGCGCTGGCGCTGGCCGCCGGAGAAGGACCGGGGCAGCCGGTCGGCGACGGCGGGGTCGAGGCCGACCAGACGCAGGAGTTCGGCGACCCTGCGGGCGCGGGCGGCCCGGTCGCCGAGGCCGAAGGCGCGCAGCGGTTCGGCGACGGTCTCGCCGACGGTCATCCGGGGGTCGAGGGACGCGTACGGGTCCTGGAAGACGAGCTGGACCCGGCGCCGTATCGCGTGGAGTTCGCGGCGGGAGGGCCGGCTGACGTCCCGGCCGTCGAGCAGCAGCCGCCCGGAGTCGGCGGGGTGGGCGTGGGCGAGGACCCGGGCGAGGGTGGACTTGCCGGAGCCTGACTCGCCGACGATGCCGAGGGTCTCCCCGGCGGCGAGGGTGAGGGACACGTCGTCGAGGGCGGTGAAGGTGCGCCGGCCGCGCGAGCGGTAGGTCGCGCGGAGCGATGCGGCGGCGAGGACGACGGCGCCCGGCGCGGGCCGCTCGATGCGGGCGGGCGGCGGGGGCGGCGGCAGGGGTTCGGCGCGCTCGGCGGCGAGCAGGCAGGCGACCCGGACGTCGCCGTCGACGGCGACGGGCACGGGGGCGGCGGCGCGGCACGGGTCGGTGACGTGGGCGCAGCGGTCGGCGAAGGCGCAGCCCGCGCCGAGGAGGGTGGGGTCCGGGGGGTTGCCGGGGATGCCGGTGAGGCGGGTGCCGGAGGGTGCGGAGAGGCGGGGTACGGCGGCGAGGAGACCGGCGGTGTAGGGGTGGCGGGGGCGGGTGAGAACCTCGGCGGTGGGGCCGTCCTCGACGACGGTGCCGCCGTACATGACGAGGACGCGGGAGCAGGCGCGGGCGACGACGCCCATGTTGTGGGTGATGAGGACGAGGGCGGTGCCGGTCTTGCGGCCGAGGTCGGCGAGGAGGGTGAGGATCTGGTCCTGGACGGTTGCGTCGAGGGCGGTGGTGGGTTCGTCGGCGAGGAGGATGTCGGGCTCGCCGGCCAGGGCCATGGCGATGAGGATGCGCTGGCGCTGGCCGCCGGAGAACTGGTGGGGGTGGTCGTCGAGGCGGCGGGCGGGGTCGGGGATGCCGACGAGGTCGAGCAGTTCGGCGGCGCGGGCGCGGCGGGCGGCCCGGTCCCCGTACCGGTGGGCCCGGAGCACCTCGTCGAGGTGGGTTCCGACGGTCAGGACCGGGTTGAGGGCGGTCATCGGGTCCTGGAAGACCATGCCGATCCTGGCCCCGCGTACGGCCCGCAGTGCGCGTTCGTCGGCGGTGGTGAGCTCCTGTCCGTCGAGGCGTACGGAGCCGGCGGCGATCCGTCCGGTGCCGGGGAGCATCCGGAGCAGGGCGAGGGCGGTGGTGGACTTGCCGGAGCCGGACTCGCCGACGACGGCGAGGGTCTCGCCGCGGCGCAGGGTGAAGGAGACGTCTCGGACGGCGCGCAGGGCGGAGCCGTCGGGGGTGGTGAACTCGACGTCGAGGCCGCTGACTTCGAGCAGGGCGGGGGCCTTCCCGTCGGGGGCCGGTCGGGTCATCGGCGGGTCTCCCGGTTCAGCGCCTCGGCGATCAGGGAGAGGCCGAGGACGAGGACGGTCACGGTGATCAGGGGTCCCGCGGCGAAGTGCGGGGCCTGGGCGAGATAGGGCATGGACTGGCTGAGGACGGCGCCGAGGGTGGGCTGCGGGGGACGGACGCCGACGCCGAGGAAGCTCATGGCGCCCTCGATGAAGACGGCGACGGTCAGCGAGACGGCGAGCTGGACGACGAGCGGGTCCGCGGCGTTGGGAAGGATGTGGCGGGTGAGGATCCGGCCGGGTGAGCTGCCGCCGACGCGGGCGGCGGTGACGTACTCGCGGGAGCGCTGGACGAGGATCCCGGTGCGCAGCAGGCGTCCGAAGGCGGGGATCTCGGCGAGGGCGATGACGAGAACGACGGGGAGCGGTCCGGGGCCGAGGACGGCGGTGACGGCCAGGGCGAGGATCAGTCCGGGGAAGGCGAGGATCAGGTCGAAGGCGCGCTGGACCGCGGTGTCGGCGGCCGGGTGGACGGCGGCGAGGAGGGCGGCGAGGCAGCCGAGGGCGGCGCCGAGCGGGACGGCGACCGCGATGATGCCGAGGTCGGCGCGGATGCCGTAGAGGAGCCGGGCGAGCAGGTCGCGGCCGAGGTCGTCGGTGCCGAGCGGATGCCCGGGGGTGCCGGGTCCGGCGAGGGAGAGGGCGCTCTGGTCGGTCGGCCCGTGCCCGGCGAGGAGCGGGGCGAGCAGCCCGGCGGCGACGACGAGCCCGACGAGGACGAGCCCGGTCCGGCCGCGTGCGGTGGCGAGGGCGGCCCGGTAGGGGTGGCGGGGGCGGCGCGGGGCGGTGGTGGTGCGGGCGCCGGGGGCGGCCGGATCCGTGGCGGCCGGTTCCGTGGTGACGGGGCTGGTGGTCATGGCGGTCACTCCCACCTGATCCGGGGGTCGAGCCAGGCGTGGACGAGGTCGGTGAGCAGCTGGACGAGGACGAAGACGGTGACGAGGAGGAGCAGCAGGTCCTGGACGACGGGGTAGTCGCGGCGGACGAGGGCCTGTTCGGCGAGCTGGCCGAGCCCGGGCCAGGCGAAGATCGCCTCGACGAGGACGGCCCCGCCGAGCAGGTGGCCGGTCTGCATCCCGAGGAGGGTGACGACGGGCGGCAGGGCGCCGGGCAGGGCGTGCCGCCAGAGGATGCGGCGGGGTGCGATGCCGGCGGCGGTGGCGGTGCGGACGTGGTCCTCGGTGAGGGCGCGTTCGATGCCGTCCTTGAGGTAGCGGCCGAGGACGGCGGCGCTGGGCAGGGCGAGGCAGAGGGCGGGCAGCAGCAGGTACTGGACCCCCAGGTCGGGCGCGGTCAGGATCGGGACCCGGCCGCCGGGCGGGAGGACGCCGAGGAGAACGGCGAACAGCAGGACCAGCAGCACGCCGGAGACGAACGGCGGTACGGCGAGGGCCGCGGTGGTGACGACCCGTACCGCGCCGCGCAGCCAGGGTGCGTGGGCGGTGGCGCCGAGGATGCCGAAGGCGCCGCCGAGGAGGACGACGAACAGCAGGGCGCCGAGGGTGAGTTCGACGGTGGCGCCGAGGCCGTCGGCGATGAGGTCGGCGGTCTGGCCGCCGATGGCGTACGAGGGTCCGAGGTCGCCGGTGACGAGGCCGCCGAGCCAGTGCGCGTACTGGCCGAGCAGGGGGGCGTCGAGGCCGAGGCGGGCGCGGATCGCGGCGACGGTCTCGGCGCTCGCGTCGGGTCCGGCGAGCGAGCTGGCGGGGTCGCCGGGCACGAGCCGGATGAGGGCGAAGACGAGGAAGGAGGCGAGGAGCAGGACGAGGAGGGCGGAGGGGAGCTTCCGCAGCAGGTGGCGGCCCATCGCCTCAGCCCGCCAGGTAGGCGTCGTCGAGGTTGAGGTAGGAGAACTTGTTGAGGGTGACGCCGTGCAGCTTGGCGGAGGCGACCTGGACGTTGCCTCGGATGACGAGGTCGATGATGAAGGCCTCGTCGAGCAGGATGTCGGAGACCCGGTTCCGCAGAGCGTTGGCGGAGGCGCCGGTGGCGCGGCTGGTCCATGCCTCGCGGACGGCCTCGGTGTAGGCGGCGGAACGGTACTTCGAGGTGTTCTTGGCCTCGTTGAAGGGGTACGCGCTGACGGCGAGGGTGGAGGGTTGCACCTGCGCGAAGCCGTGGCCCATGGTCCACAGGGCGGGCATGTTCTGCGAGATCAGGTTCTTCTGGGCGGTGGCGGGGTCGGTGGGCTGGAGGGTGACCTCGACGCCGGCCTGCTTGAGGTCGTACTGGATCGACTCGGCGATCGCGGTGTCGCCGGGCAGGCTGACGTGGAGCAGGGGCAGCCGCAGCCTCGGGTGTCCGGCGGCCTTGAGAAGCTCGCGGGCCTTGCCCGGGTCGTACGTGTAGTGGGTGCGGCCGGTCTCGGTGAACGCGGGCGACGACTTCGGCCAGGGCGCGGCGGAGTCGAGGCCGTAGCCGCCGAGGGCCTGCTTGAGGAGGCGTTCGCGGTCGACGGCCCAGGCGAGGGCCTGGCGGACCCGCTTGTCGTCGAGCGGGGCGACGGTGGTGTTGACGCCGAGGTAGTAGGCGCCGGCGCCGGTGTCGTAGCTGGTGACGGTGAGGTCGGGGTTGTTCTTGACGACGGCGAGGCTCTTGCCGGGGACGTTGAAGGAGAGCTGGGACTGGCCGGTGCGCAGGGAGGAGATGAGCGCGTCGGCCTGGGGTATGACGCGGAGTTCGACGCCGTCGAGGTAGGGCCGGCCGGGCTGCCAGTAGGCGGCGTTGCGGGTGAGGCTGAGGCCGGTGCCGGGGCTCCACTTGGCGAGCTTGAAGGGGCCGGTGCCGTTGAGCCGCTTGCCGGTGACGGCGTCCTCGACGCTGTTCCGATCGGTGATGATCATGAACTCGAAGAGGTCGAAGAGGTTGTTGACCGGATGCGCGAGGCGGAGCGTGAGCTCGTGGTCGCCGCGCTTGTCGAACCCGGTGACGGCGGCGGCGGTGGCCCTCAACTGGGCTGCCCGCAGCGGATTCTGGAGGTTCTTCACGGCGAAGACGACATCGTCGGCGGTGAAGGGTCGCCCGTCGTGGAAGGTCACGCCGGTGCGGAGCTTGAGGGTGAGGGAGCGGCCGTCGGGGGCGTAGTCCCACGAGGTGGCGAGCTCGGGCTGGGGGCGGAGCCGGTCGTCGTAGCGGGTGAGGGTGTTGAAGAGGAGGCGCTGCTGGAGGGACTGACCGCTCTGGGAGAAGAGCAGGCTGGGGGTGAAGTCGCTGTTGACGGCGATGGTGGCGGTGCCGCCGCGGCGCGGCCCGGCGGCGGCCTTCGGGTCGGCGGCGCCGGACTCGGAGACGGCCGAGCGGCAGCCGGCCAGACCCAGCCCCAGGAGCAGGGCACCACCGCCCGCGGCGCGCAGGGTGGTGCGGCGGGAGGGGGCGCTGGGCGGGGAGGGGTGGAGCTCGGTCATCGGATTGCCTGCCTGTGGGTGGGAAGGAGAAGGGTCCCCGCGGGACGGGGGGCGGGGCGTGTCGCAGCTGCCGCCGAATTACTTCCGCTGCGAAAGAAACAAACAAAGCCCGGACAGCGGACAGCGAACAGCGGACAGCGGACAGCGGACAGCGGACAGCGAAGAGGATCGGAGGATCGGAAGCCCAGGGGACCGGAGACTCAGAAAATCAGCGGGTCAGCAGCTCAGCGGGGCGGAAACTCCGCCGCTGACGCGATCGCAGAGTTCTCGTGCGGTCCGAAGGTCACCTTGAGCGCGGCGAGCGCACGGCACGCGCGGGGCCCACGTCCGGCGTGCGGGACGCGTGGGGAGAAGGCGGGACGGGCCGCTCAGAGGCGGACGGCACAGACCGCGCTGGCCTGTCGACAGAGGTCGACGTGCCTGCGGCAGATGAGGCGCATGTCCGGATTCACGGGAGCAATATGGCAGCGGCTTCGCGGCCCGGTCAACTGGGCATGTCCGAATATCGAGACCCCGTCAGTGCGCAACCTCCCACCCTGACAGCCCTTTGAGGCCCTGAATAGGGTTCCTGAACAGGGGATTCAGCAGAACCGTACCCGCCGCGACGGGCAGTGTGGCCGGTCCGGCATGTGGACTGACGATCCGTTCGGGGTCGTCGCAGACGTGCGAGAGGTCCACCGCGGCGCCCCGGATCTCCTCCAGGTAGTCCGGGTTGAGGACGCTGGCCTGCTCGGTGACCACCACCAGGTCGGGGTTGAGCACGTCCAGGAGGAGCGCGACGGCCCGCCCCACCGCGCGGGCCCGTTCGCGCAGCAGCCGGTCGGCGCGCCGGTCGCCCGCCGCCGCCGCGTCCACCACCAGGAACACGTCCGGCTCGGGGACCAGGCCCCGACGGTACGCGGTCTCGGCGACCCAGGTGTTCGACGCGGTCGCCTCCAGACAGCCCGAACGTCCGCACGGGCAGGGCGTGGTGGAGTCGGGTACGGGCAGGTGGGCCACGTCCCCGGCGGCCGAGCCCGGGCCCTGGTGCACGACCCCGGCGATCCCGAGCGCGGCGTCCACGACGTTGCCGATGAAGAGGTGGACCAGGCTGCGACGGGCCTCGGGCCGCCCGAAGAGGATCTCCGACTGGGCGATCGCGCGGGCGTGGTTGTCGATCCGCACCGTGCGCCCGCCGAGCCCGCCGGTGAGCTCGGCACCCAGCGGCCGGTGGTACCAGGCGAAGGCGTCGTGCCGCATGACGTGACCGCGGTCGGGGTCCACCCAGCCGCCGACGGCCGCCCCGACGCCGAGCAGCGGGCGCCCGTCGAGGTGCTCGGCGAGGAAGGCGCGCAGCTCCCGGGCGACCAGCCCGGGCAGCACACGCACGTCCGCCCCCTCGTGGCCGAAGGTGCGCCGGGCCAGCAGCCGTCCGCGCAGGTCCACCAGGCCGAACGAGGAAGCGGGCACGCCGAGATGGACGCCGCCGGCCACCGGGCCGCCGGTGGCGCCGAGGTGCAGGTCGACGGGGATCTGCGGGCGGCCCACTCCCCCGCCCTCGGCGTGCTCCGGCAGCTCGCGGAGCAGGCCGAGTCCGAGCAGGTCGGTGGCCTGGCGGGAGACGGCCGCCGGACTGAGCCCGGAGAGCCGGGCGATGGCGCTGCGGGCGACCGGCCCGTGGTCGAGGACGGTGCGCAGCACGGTGGCGGCGTTGGCCTCGCGCCGGCCGTCCCCGGCCATGCGCGGGCTGTGTGAGGTGAAGGTCATGACGGCCTCGTCTCGGGAATGCTGCTGAGTATTGCGACGGCGTGAAATCCCCGGGCGTCCCGGAGGGCGCCCCCGGGCCGTGGCGCCGGCCCTTCCCCAAGAGCTGTGCGTGGTGGAGAAGGCACAGGTCACCCGTGGTGCGACCGGGTCCGGCAGTTGCTCGACCGGCGTCGGCGGGGAGGCCGATTCAACCACTCCGGCGCGATCTCCGCCGGGCCTGTGGATCGTTGACGGTCCACCGGGGGCGCTGCGATGGTCCTGGGCATCGCCCCGCCGCACCGTCCGGCTCTCCGGTGCCCATCCGTGGCCGCCGGCCGGTCCTCCCGGTGTCCGCCCTCTGGCGTCCTCATTACTTCCCCTGCGAAATTAACTCCGCACCCCGCCTCGAAGGGATCCGCCATGACGACCTCGACCGCCCCCACGACCTCCCCCGAGTCCCCCGGCCCCCTCGCCTCCCCCGAGTCCCCCGAGTCCCCCGAGTCCCCCGAGTCCCCCGGCTCCCTCGATTCCCCCGCCGCCACGGACTCCGGGCTCACCGTCCGGAAGGTCGGCGGCCGGATCGGCGCCGTCATCTCCGGTGTCCGGCTCGGCGGCGACCTCGCCCCCGGGACCGTCGCCGCGATCCGCGCCGCCCTCCTGGCACACAAGGTCGTCTTCTTCCGTGGCCAGGACCACCTGGACGAGGAGGCCCACGAGGCCTTCGGGCGCCTGCTGGGCACGCCGGTGGCCCACCCCACCGTCCCCTCAGCGGACGGCCGCTACTCCTTCCCCATCGACTCCGACTACGGCGGCCGGGCCAACCAGTGGCACACCGATGTCACCTTCGTCCCCGCCTACCCCGCCTTCTCGATCCTGCGCGCCGTCGTCATCCCGCCGTACGGCGGCAACACCCTGTGGGCCAACACCGCCACCGCGTACGAGCGCCTGCCCCAGCCGCTGCGCGTCCTCGCCGAGGGGCTGCGGGCCGTGCACTCCAACGACTACGACTACGCGGCGCTGCGTCCCGACACCCTGCCCGAGCAGCTCGTACGCTTCCGGGAGGTCTTCGCCTCGACGAAGTTCCTCACCGAGCACCCCGTGGTGCGGGTCCACCCGGAGACCGGCGAGCGCACCCTGCTGCTCGGCAACTTCGTCCAGCGGATCAGCGGGCTGACCGGCGCCGACTCGCGCGCCCTGGTCGACCTCTTCCAGTCCCACGTCGAGCGGCCCGAGAACACCGTCCGCTGGCAGTGGCAGGTGGGCGACGTGGCCATCTGGGACAACCGGGCCACCCAGCACTACGGCGTGGACGACTCCGACGCCCACGACCGCAAGCTGCGCCGGGTGACCATCGACGGCGATGTCCCGGTCGGCGTCGACGGGCGCGCCTCCGTCCTGCTCGCGCCCGAGGGCGTGCCGGACCCGGCCTTCGGCATCGCCTCCGGCGCCTCGACGGCGGCGCCCGCCGCCGCCTCCGGGATACCCGAGACTCCCGCCGCCACCGCCGTCCCCTCCGCCCCCTCCGCCTGATGCCGCCCGCCGCCGCCCGGCCGAGCGTCGTCGTCGTCCTCACCGACCAGCAGCGGTGGGACACCACGGGCGCGCACGGCAACCCCGCCGGGGTGACCCCCGAGTTCGACCGGCTGGCCCGTGAGGGCACGCTGGCCGAGCAGGCCGTCACGCCCAATCCGGTGTGCGCGCCCGCCCGTGCCGCCCTCCAGACGGGCCGCTATCCGACGGCCACCGGGGTGTTCCGCAACGGACTTCCGCTCGGAGCGGAACTCCCCACGCTCGCCGGCTCCTTCGCCGAGGCCGGGTACGTCACCGGCTACATCGGCAAGTGGCACCTGGCGGGCGAGGACAGCCCCGACGGCCCGGTCCCGCCCGGCCGGCGCGGCGGCTACGGGCGCTGGCTCGCCTCGGACCGCCTGGAGTTCACCTCCGACGCGTACCGGACGGTGGTGTACGACGAGGAGGGCGAGCCGGTCCGGCTGCCGGGCTACCGCTCGGACGCCCTGGTCGATGCGGCGATCCGCTTCGTCGCCGATCACCACGAGCGCCCGTTCCTCCTCTTCCTCTCCCTCCTGGAGCCGCACCATCAGAACCCCACCGACGACTACCCCGCCCCCGCCGGCTACCGGGAGCGCTATCAGGGCCGCTGGCTGCCTCCCGACCTCGCGGCGCTCAGTCCCGGCTCCGACCAGGGCGGCGCGCACCGGCACCTCGGCGGCTACCTGGGGCAGATCAAGCGGGTCGACGAGGGGGTGGGGCGGCTGCGCGACGCGCTCCGCAGCCTGGGCATCGAGGACGACACCGTCTTCGCCTGGACGGCCGACCACGGTTCGCACTTCCGCACGCGCAACGCCGAGTACAAGCGGTCCGCCCACGAGGCCTCGGTCCGCGTCCCGTTCGCCCTCACCGGCCCCGGCTTCCGCGGCGGCGGGCTGGTCCGGCAGCCGGTCTCCACGGTGGACCTGATGCCGACGCTGCTCGACGCGGCGGGGCTGAAGGTGCCCGAGGGCGTCCAAGGGCGCTCGCTGCTGCCGCTGGTGGGCGGCGGTACCGACCCGGAACGCCCGTACTCGGTGTTCGTGCAGATCAGCGAGGACGTCATCGGGCGGGCGGTGCGCACCGACCGGTGGAAGTACGTGGTGACGGCGCCGCCCGGCCCGGAGCCCTGGCGGCAGCCGGACGCTGACCGCTACCGCGAGACCGAGCTGTACGACCTGGCGGCCGATCCCTACGAGTTGGAGAACCTGGCCGGGCTCACCTCGCACCGGCGGGTGGCGGACGGCCTGCGCGACGCGCTGGCCGGCTGGCTGCGCGAGGTGGAGGGGGCCGAGCCGGTCATCGAGGCGGCCCCGCCGCGCACCCTCGACCAGCGCTCTCCCGACTCCTTCCCGCACGGGAGCGTGCCGTGGGAGGGGGTGCGCTTCGGCCACGCCTGACGCAAGCGAACGTCCCCGGCCGACCCGTACGCGCCCGGCCCCTCCCCGGCCTACCCGTCCAGGGCCTACCGAGGGCCCCGCCGACGGCCCGGCCGGAATCCGGCCGGGGGCCCGTCCCGTCCGCCGTCAGGAACCGGACGGTACGGCGTAGTCGCCGAAGCCGACCCAGTCCAGGGCCACGCAGGCGTCGTCGCCGAGTACCCAGGCGTCGTGCCCCGGCTGGATCTCGTAGAAGTCTCCGGGGGCGAGCTCGGCGCTGTCGCCGCCGTCCATGACCACCTTCATCCGGCCGCTCACGACATAGCCGACGTGGTGCGCCTGGCAGCTGTCGGTGCCCGCGAGCGGCTTGACGTGCTCGGTCCACCGCCAGCCGGGTTCGAACACGGCCCTGCCGATCTGTCCCTTGTCCGTGTTGAGCAGGTCCAGCCGCCCCTTGGCCCCGTCGAAGGGGCGGGTCTCGTCTGCGGAGTCGAAGCTCCTGGAAACGATTCCGGTCATCGTCGTCCGCCTCCCGGCGGTGGGACATGAGACCCCCGAGTCCACTTCCAGGCTACGCCGGGGAAGCCGTGGCGGGGCTGTGAGGGGGGCGGTGCGGGGCTTGTGGGGGGGGCTGCCGCCGTGTCCGTAAACCCCGTTGTGGGTCGTGCTCCGCGCGGCCTACTGTGGGGCCATGACTGCCGGGTCGGCCATGGGCCGTGATCGAGACAGGCGCCCGGCCGTGGTGTGAGCGCCGCCGGGTGGTGGGCGCGGGGTCCGCCGCGGCCGTCCCTCCCGTACCGCTGGTACGGGGCGAGGTGACAGTCGAAGCGCTTACCCTGCGAAAGGCCCCCCTTCCATGTCCGTCGAGCTCAACCACACCGTCGTGTACGCCCGTGACCGTCAGGTGTCCGCGACCTTCCTGGCCGAGGTGCTCGGCCTCTCCGTCGGTACCCCGATGGGACCGTTCCTGCCCGTGGACACCGGCAACGGCGTGACCCTGGACTACTACCAGCAGGCCGACCGGCCGTTCACGCCCAACCACTACGCCTTCCTCGTGCCGGACGAGGAGTTCGACACCATGATCGACCGGCTGGAGCGGATGCGGGTGACGTACTTCGCCGATCCGCAGCACACCGAGCCGGGACGGATCAACCGGCTCTTCGGCGGCCGGGGCGCCTACTTCTCCGACCCCGACGGCCACAACATGGAGATCATCACCCGACCGTACGCCCGCCCCTGACCTGGATCGGCAGCGCGGCCGGCCGGCGGACGAAGAGGCTCGGCAGATAGCCGGGCGTCTCGCCCGCCGGCAGGGCGATCGCCCGCGTCGCGGAGAGCAGGAGACGCAGCGCGACCACCGCCTCCAGGCGGGCGAGGTGGGCGCCGAGGCAGTAGTGGATGCCCCGGCCGAAGGCGGTGTGCCCCTTCGGGGCGGGCCGGTCCAGGTCGAGGGCGTCGGGCTCGGGGTGGGCCGCCGGGTCCCGGTTGGCCGCACCCCAGAGCAGCATCAGGCGGGCCCCGGCGGGCAGCCGCACCCCGCCGAGCACGGCGGGGCGGGTGGTGATCCTGAAGTGCCCCCGGAACGGGCTCTCCAGCCGGAGCGCCTCCTCCACGAGGCGCTCCACGGCCGCCGGCTCCCCGCGCAGCCTGTCCTGGAGGCCGGGGCGCTCGGCGAGCATCCGTACGGCGCTGCCCAGCAGGCTGGTGGTGGACTCGCTGCCGGCGATGACCAGTTGGAGCAGCATGGCGGTGGCCTCGTCGGCGGTGACCTCGCCACGCGCGCGGGCGGTCACGAGGGTGTCGACGAGTCCGCCGGAGGGCGCGTGGGCGGCCGTGTCGAGCCGGTCCCGGAGGTAGCCGCGGAAGTCGTTCATGGCGGTGCCGAGGCGGATCATCCGGTCGGCGCCGGCATGGCCGGAGAAGAGCTCGACACCCGCGTCGGACCAGGCGGTGAGCCGGTCGGCGTCGGTGTCGGGGAGTCCGAGGACTCGGGCGATGACGCGTACGGGGAGGGGTGCGGCGACCTCGGCCATCCAGTCGCCGCCGCCCCGTGCGACGAGGGCGGCGACGCGCGGCGCGGCGATCTCCTCGACGGCGGCGCGCCAGGACTCGACGGAGCCCCGGCCGAAGGCGTGCCGGACGATGGCGCGTTGTCCGGTGTGGGCGGGCGGGTCGGCGGTGGCGAGGACGTCGGGCCCGGTGGCTCCGGTACCGCCCGCGTCGAGCAGGGCCGGGCGTCCGTCGTCGCCGGCGAAGAACAGGGCGGTCAGGTTGCTGGAGTAGGTGACCGGGTCGTCGAGGACCTGGAGGACCTGGGCGTGCCGGGTGACCAGGTGGAGTCCGGCCCCCGGCAGGTGGTGGACGGGGCCCTCGGCGCGGAGCCGGGCGTAGAGGGCGTGCGGGTCGTCGAGTGCGGCGGGTGTGAAGACGTCCTCGGCCAGGACGGGAGCGCGCTTCATCGGGGCCTCTCCAGGGTCGGCGGTCCGGGCGGGGCGAGCGGGCGGCCTGGCCGGAGGATGGGGGACGGGACGTGACAACTCAAGGGGGGCGCGGGTGCCGATGCCGAGAATCTCTTGATCCTCTTCCCGGGAGTCTCTTGATCTCCTTCCGGGAATCCCTTGATCCTCTTCCGGGAATTCCTTGATCCTTTCTCTAATTTTGTTGAACATCCCCCACCTTTGGCCGTTCCGCGCATACGGAAGCGCTCAATTCTGTATGGATCCCTTACCGGACAGATCTACACATAAAGGCAGGATAAGGGCACAATGAAACAGCGGCATCCGTGCCGCGATCTCGGTCAGACGTGCAGGACGCCAGAAGGAGGCGAGTCGTATGGCCGACGTCTCTCACCGTCCAGGTGATATCAGCGCACACCCCGACGCGGGTGAAATGCGGGACCGCTATGCCCGCATGATGCAGACCCGGGGCGTGGCGGCGGTGGAGGAACTGGTGATCATCGCCGGTCTCTACGCGGCGGTGTCCGCGTGGACCGTCCACTTCGCCGCGGCGAGCCCGGAACTGGCCATCAGCAACCTGATCGTCGGCGTCGCCCTCGCCGGACTCGGGCTCTGCATGTCGATGGCCCCGGAACGCTCCCAGGACCTCAACTTCGTGGTCCTGCTGCTCGGCGCGTGGCTGATCGTCTCGCCGTGGGTGGTCACCCGGAACGCCGGCACCGGCGCGATCCTCAGCAATGTGATCACGGGCGCGTGCGTCTGCCTCTTCGCCCTCACCGCGGGCGGACTCCTCATGAGCAAGAGAAGGACGTGATCAGGATTCCCCACCCGCAATGGCGTCGCCCCTCGCACGAGGAGGCGACGCCATTCACTTTCGCCCCGCCCGTACCTGTGAACGGCCGCCGCCCGGTAACGGATTGACCCTCCTGGTTTCAGCCACATAAGTTCTGCGTAAAGCTAATCCCACAGGAACAGGCATCTCTCAACCCAGTCCTCGGGGGGACGAAGTGAACTGGTACCTCGACGTTCTCAAGCAGTACGCGGTGTTCACCGGGCGGGCACGGCGCCAGGAATTCTGGATGTACGTTCTGTTCAACATCATCGCGGCGATCATCGTCGCGATCCTGGACGCGCTCCTGGGCACCAGCCCGCTGCTCTACGTCCTCTTCGCCCTCGGGGTGCTGCTGCCCAGCCTCGGCGTGGCGGTCCGCCGGCTGCACGACACCGGCCGCTCCGGCTGGTGGATCCTGATCGAGCTGATCCCGCTCGTCGGCGGCATCATCCTGATCGTCTTCCTCGCCCTGGAAGGCGACGCCCACGACAACGCCTACGGCCCCGACCCGAAGGCCGTACGGGCCGCCTGACGGACCGGCCGGTCAGGCGTCGGCCCTCGCGAGCACCGCCGCGGGGGCCGACGCGTGTCCCCGGCGGCCCGCCGCCCGCATAGAGCCGGTACGGCGCGTTAGGCCGCGCCTCCTTGTGCAGGATGGCGCAGGCCCCGCCCCGGCCCGCCCACCTAACCTCGCCGTCACGGAGCGCGACAGCGGCAACGAGGGGCGGTACCACCCGTGAACTGGCTCATCCACGACTACCGCGAGAGCGATCTCGCCGCCGTCGTCCATCTGATCGACACCACGGCCGAGCTCGGCCAGGAGTCGGTCTTCTCGCTCGCCGAGTGCATCGGCGCGCTGACCTCCCGGCAGCCGGCCGTCGTCGCCGTGCACCAGGGCACCCCCATCGGCGCCGCGCTCGCCTGCGTCGCCGGGGAGCGCGCCTGGGTCATGCGGATCGCGATCTCCTCCGCCTGGCGCGGCCGGGGCCTGGCCAGCGCCCTGCTCGTCGAGCTCGAACGGCGCCTGGTCGCCGCCCGGGTGGGCCGGATCGCCTATGTGCTGCCCGAGGAGGAGCTGGTCGGCGAAGGCCTGCTGAACGCCGGGTACACCCGGCAGCCCGCCGTGGCGTACTTCGAGAAGGTCGAGCCGCTGCACGGACCCGCGGCGGGCCTCCTGGACGACCTCGGCGGCCGGCTGCTCCCCGCCGACCTGTGGGCCGGGGTGGCCGGCATGGAAAGGGAGAAGGACCTGATCGAACGGCGTGTCGTCCTGCCGCTCGCCGAGCCCGAACGGGCCGCCCGGCACGGGGTCAGGCCCCCGCGCGCGCTCGGCCTCTTCGGCCCGCCCGGCACGGGCAAGACCACCTTCGCCCGCGCCATCGCCTCCCGGCTCGGCTGGCCGTTCGTGGAGATCCTGCCGTCCCGGCTCGCCGACGAGGGCAACCTGGCGGCGGCGCTGCGTGCCGCCTTCGCCCGCATCGCCGAGCTGGAGCGGGTGCTGGTCTTCATCGACGAGGTCGAGGAGATCGCGCCCGTACGCACCGAACCCGCCGCCCCCGGCGGCACGCACGGGGTGACCAACGAGCTCCTCAAACTGATCCCGGGCTTCCGCGAGCGGGACGAGCGGCTGCTGGTCTGCGCGACCAACTCGATCCGCTCGCTCGACCCCGCGTTCCTGCGCCCCGGACGCTTCGACTACCTGATCCCGATCGGCACCCCGGACAAGGCGGCCAGGGCGGCGATCTGGTCCCGCTACACGGACGCCCGGCCGGACGTCGACATCGACGCGCTCGTCCTCGCCAGCGAACTGTTCACCCCCGCCGACATCGAGCACGCGGCCCGGATCGCCGCGCAGAGCTCCTTCGAGCGGGACCTGGTCGCGATCGGCGCCCGCGCCGGGGACGGACCCGCGCCGGGCGCGACCACCGGGGACTACCTGGACGCGATCGCCCAGTGCCGGCCGACGGTCACGCCGGAGATGACCGCCCAGTTCGAGTCCGACATCACGACCCACGCCCGGTTCTGAACGCACCCCGGCGCACCCGGTACAGCACCTGGTGCGCCTCCCACTCCACATAGGAGTCGGCGTGGGTCATCCCGACGGCCTCCAGGAGCCGCCGCGACGGCGTGTTGGCCTCCTGGGTGACGGCGACGACGCTCGGCGCGTCGGCCAGGGCCCGCTCGACGGCGGCGGCGACGGCCTCCCGGGCGTAGCCCCACCCCCAGTGCTCGGGCAGGAACTGGTACGAGACCTCCGTCTCGCCGTCCCGGCCGTACCGCTCCACCGTGACCAGGCCGAGGACCACGCCGTCGGACGTCCGCTCGACGGCGTGGAAGCCGGGCGCCCCGACGATCCGCCGCTGCCGGATGCGCACCACGGACTCGATCACGGGTCCGCCCAGGTGGCGCCGCACCTCGGGGTCCGTCCACAGCCGCGTCACGGCCGACAGGTCCCGCGACCGGACGGGGCGCAGGACGAGCCGCTCGGTGCGGAGCTGGACTGATGCAGGGGCCATGTATCGATGATGCCAGCCCCCCCCGGGGGGCGGGGCGTGGTCCGGGCAGGGGTACGGTCCTCAGCCCAGCCGGCGCTGTAGCGCGGCGAGCGCTCCGGCGCGCCGCCCCGGCACCTGCCGCCGCAGCTCGACCAGCGCGGGGCCGAGCGCGCGGGCCCTGGCCTGGTCCCGGATCTGCTCCCACTGGTGGTGGGCCCGGTCCACGGCCCCCTCGACGTCCGGCTCGTCGGGGCCCTGGCGCAGGCCCAGCCGGGCCTGGGCGGCGGCGATCCACAGCTCGCAGCTGCGCGCGGGCTCCCCGGCGAGCCGCGCCAGGTCGGCCCGCACCTCGATCCAGTGCACCGCCTCGCCCGACCGAGGGCCGTGGCGGCGCAGGGCGTCGCTCTCCCAGGCGGCGGCCATCGCGGCGGCCTCGCCGTGCCGGCCCGCCATGGCGGCGGCCAGGATCGCCGGATGCGGATCCCCGCCGCCCCCGGACCGCACCGGCGCGGCCGGCCGCGCCACGCCGACGCCCGGCACCCGGGGCGGCGCCGACGGTGCCGGGGGCGCGACGGACGCGACGGACGCCACGGACGCCGAGGGCGCGACGGACGGTGCCGGGGGCACGGGCGGCGCCGAGACCCCTAGGGAGGCAGGCACGGGTACGGGGGCCGCGACCGGCTCCGGTGCGGGACCGGGCGCCCGGACCGGGGCGGGGGCCGCAGGGGGGGCCGGGACCGGGATCGGCGCAGGGTCCAACTCCCCCGCGCCCGCGCGCCGCGCCGTCAGGGAACGGCCGGGCGAGCCCCCGAGACGGCGCGTCGGCGGCGAGTCGGGCACCGTCACGTGGGGCACGGACGCGGGTCCGGTCACACCGGATCCGTGCCCGGCGGGCACGGGCACGCCGGGCACGGGCACGCCGGGCCCGGAGACAGTGGGTACGGCGGGCACGGATGCGGCAGGCGCGCCCGGCACGGACACAGCGGGCACGCCCAGCACGGACACACCGGGCACGGATGCGGCAGGCACACCCGGCACAGGCAGAGCAGGCACACCCCGCACACCCGGCGCGCCCGCCACAGGCACACCCGCCCCAGGACCAGCGGGCGCGGGCGGTTCGTGCGGGGGCGGCGCGGTGGCGAGCAGGACCGCGTCCGGGACGCCCGCCGCCAGGGCCGCCTGCGCGTGGAGCTCCGGGAGCGGGGGGCGGGCGCCCGCGCGCCACACCGTGGCGTAGTGACGCAGGTACTCCGGGGCCGAGGGGGTGCCCCGCTTGGGGAAGGGGGCCACCTGGGCGAACAGCGCGACGGACGGCCCGAGTCCGAGCGTGCCGGGCTCGGCGGCGAGGCGCTGGAGGAGCTCGGGTTCGGCCGCCAGGTCGGCGACGACGGTGGTCGTGCCGGGTCGGCGCGGCGCCAGTTCGGTGGCCAGCCAGTGCCAGGGAAGTCCCGTGTAGCGCAGGGTCGTCGGGGTGCTGCGGGCGAGCGCCAGGTGCGGCAGCCGCTGGCGCCGGTCGAGCTGGAGCTGGCCCGCCAGGCAGAGCACGAGCGGTCCCGGCGAGGCGGCGGCGGCGCGCAGCCGGGTCAGCACGGTCTGCGGATCGAGCGGGTCCGCCAGTTCGACCACCGTCGCCGTGTCCGTACCGGTGAGAGCCCTGGCCGGAACCGCCGCCAGCGCGGGCAGCACGGAGGCCGCGTCGATCGCCCGTCCCCTTCCGGCCGGCGCAGCCGCCAGCAGGAGGGCCGTACCCACTGTGTTCACCTCGTCGCTCACCACACCAGCACCGTAACCCGAGTCGGTGTGGCCGAAATGCCGATGGCTACCGGACGGTCACCCGGTGGGCCTTTGGCATATGTCAGAAGCACCACCGTATCGAGTGTTGCCAAATCCCTTACGAGGTGTCCCGGCCTGTGCGAAAGTCGTGTCCGGGCTTCAACTTCATGACCCTGGCCGTGCCGTGTGGTCCCAGTCGCCTGTATCGGAGTACGACATGCCGTCCCATCTGTTCGCGGACCGTCCCGCCCAGCCCCCCGAGCCGGGCACGGTGGACGCGCTGATCTCGCAGACACGGCGTCTGCGGGGGGACGTGGACGCGGTGCGCCGGGACTCGGCCGCGGACGAGGACGACCCGCGCAACCGCTGGCAGCGCGCCCTGTGCGATCTGGCCGTGAGCCAACTGGACGACCTCGGCGCGCACTTAGGGCAGCTCAAGGCCGGTCTCCCGGCCGAGCAGGCGCCCGACTCGCCCGCCGCGTACGCCGTGCCGGCCCCGCGTGCCACCGGTTCCCTGCTGTCCCGGGTCGGCAGCGCCGAGTGGGACCTGCTGACCGACGAGGTGCACTGGTCGGACGAGCTGTTCCAGATCTTCGGGCGGCCCCGGGAGAGCGGCCCGATGTCGCTGGACGAGCTGCCCTCGCTGGTCTTCGCCGAGGACCAGCCGGTGCTCCAGGCGATGGTGACGGACTGCCTGATCGACGGGAAGCCGATCGACGGCGAGTTCCGGATCGTCCGCAGCGACGGCCGGGTCCGCACGGTCCACATGACCGGCGAACCGGTGCTCGACACCGACGGCTGCACGGCCTCGATGTGGGCCGTGCTGCGCGACGTCAGCGAGCTGCGCCGCAGCGAGCGCGCGGTCCGCGAGAGCCGTGACAGCCTCCAGCGCCACCAGCAGATCGAGCACACCGAGCGCCGGGTCGCCGTCGAGCTCCAGGAGGCCGTGCTGCCGCCCTGGCGCGGTTCGCTGCGCTTCGCCCACGGCGGCCCCGCCCCGCTGGACGTGGCCGGGCACTACCTCCCCGCCGCCTCCACGGGACTCATCGGCGGCGACTGGTACGACGCCCTCGCGCTCCCCGGCGGGGACGCGCTGCTCACCGTCGGCGACCTCACCGGGCACGGCGTGGCCGCGACCTCCTCGATGGCCATGCTGCTCGGCGCGCTCCGCGGCATGGCCGTGGCCGGGATCCGGCCGGGCGCCCTGATGGGGCACCTCAACCAGCTCCTGGAGACCTCCGTCCAGCCGGCCCTCGGCAGCGCGATGTGCTGCCGCTACGACCCCGCCTCCCAGATCCTCACCTGGTCCCAGGCCGGGCACCCCGCCCCGCTGCTGTTCCGCGGCGGGGCGGTGCGCGCCCTGGCCCGGCCGGAGGGCGTGCTCCTCGGCGCGACACCCGGCGGGTCGTACGAGGAGGCCGAGACCCCGCTGCTCCCCGGCGACCTGCTGATCCTCCACACCGACGGGCTGACCCGCACGGCCGGCGCCCACCACGACGACGACGCCACCGGACGCCTGATGGCCCTCGCCCCCCGGCTGGCCGCGGCGCGCGACGCGCAGGAGTGCGTACGGTCGGTGGTCGAGCAGTTCGGCGAGGGACCGCGCGAGGACGACGCCTGCGTGATGGTCGTCCGGGTCGGCGGCTAGCCGGCCTGGCCGGACCCCGCCGACGGACGACACGCCGGAGCGCGACGCCACGCACGGAAGGACACGCCCGAGCCCCGCGAACGGGCCGGAGCGGCCCCGCGCTCTCCCTCCCCGTCCACGCGCCTCACGCCTCCCCGGTCCTGGGCCGGTTGACCGGCGCCTTCGGGAGCGCGGTCGCGATCTCCTCGCGCAGGTCCTCGATCTTCGTGTAGCCCGCGTACTGCCCGGTCAGCCGGTACATCTCGCGCAGCCGGTCCCAGGTGCGGTGCGACGAGGTGTCCCCCATCGACACCAGCGCCAGGCGGGCGTAGCGGTCCGCCTGCTCGGGGTCGTCGGCGATGAAGCAGGCCGAGGCCAGCGAGATGTGGTCGAAGAGCTTCGAGCGGTCGTGGCCGTTGCGCCGCAGTTCCAGCGCCAGCTTGGCGTGGCGCTGCGCGGGGACCGCGGCGGTCGGGTCGTGCTCGGCGAGCGTGCGGTAGGCGAGCGCCTGCATCCCGTGCAGATCGGCCTCGTCGAAGGTCTGCATCCAGCTCGGCTTCTCCTTCCCCGGGTCGGAGACGAACAGCTCCTCCGCCTCGCCGAGGGTGCGCCGCATGGCCTGGCCACGGCCCATCGAGGCCTGGGCCCAGGCCTCGATGGTGTGGAACATGGCCTGGGTGCGGGGCAGCACCCGCTCCCCCGATCCCGACTTCGCCAGCTTCATCAGGTCCAGCGCGTCGTCGGGACGGCCCAGGTGCACCATCTGGCGCGCCGCGCGGGAGAGCGCCTCGCCGGCCCTCGGCCGGTCGCCGCCCTCGCGGGCCGCGTGCGCGGCGATCACGAAGTACTTCTGGGCGGTCGGCTCAAGCCCCACGTCGTGGGACATCCAGCCGGCCAGCACGGCCAGGTTGGCGGCGACGCCCCACAGCCGCCGGTGGAGGTGGTCGGGGTGACGGTAGGCGAGCATCCCGCCCACCTCGTTGAGCTGGCCGACCACCGCCTTGCGCTGGAGTCCGCCGCCCCGGGAGGCGTCCCAGGCCCGGAAGACCTCCACGGAACGCTCCAGCGCGTCGATCTCCTCCGAGCCGATCGGGGCGGCCTCGTAACGGTCGAAGCCCGCCGGATCGGCGTGGATCGGATCGACGGCGCGGGGGGTGGCGCCGGGTCGTGCGGGGTCGGTGTGCAGCCAGTCCTGCATGGCGTTGGTCAGTACGGAGCCGGCGGCGAGCGCGGCACCCGCGCCCACCAGGCCGCGTCGGTTGAGCATGAGGTCCATTCCGGTGAATTCGGTGAGGACCGCTGCCGTACGCTCGGGCGCCCAGGGCAGCCCGTCAGGGTTGTCGTCGTTCCTGACGTCCCGCCTCTTCCCGGCGCGCCCGTGTCGTACGAACCCGAGGTCCTCGATGGTCACGACACGGCCGAGTCGCTCGGTGAACAGCGCTGCCAGCACCCGGGGCACGGGATCGCGCGGGGTCTCCCCCATGTCGATCCAGCGCCGCACCCGCGAGGTGTCGGTCGACAGCTGCGGATGGCCCATGGCCGCCGCCTGCCGGTTCACGAGCCTCGCGAGTTCGCCCTTGGACCACCCGGCGAGGCCGAAGAGGTCCGCCAGGCGGGTGTTGGTCTGTCCGGTCACGTCTAAGCCCCCAGGTTCTCGGCTGAGTTGACAGTAACCCCCTGTCAGAGGGCTGGCGACTATTCGCCAGGGTTCGCCAGGGTGCGCCCGATGTTCCGCCACCCGGGCGCGGGTGTCAGGTAGGAACGCGCCACCCCGTCCCGTCGACCGGCCCTCATTTTCCCCAGGGTGCGGACCGTTGGGCGGGCGGGGCGACGCACGCAACTCGTCGGCGCACGAAGGGATCTGTCTCCTCCATGTACACAGCATCGTCCTCCGTGACCGCCCCGCCCCGGCCGCTCCACCGCACCGTCCCGGCCGGCTCCGGACCGTACCTCGCCCCCGTTCCGCAGGGAGCGGCGCGGCCGAGGCGCTGGGCGGGGAGCACCGTCCAGCCGCCCAGCGGGAGAATCGACCTGTCCGGCCCCCAGGGCGCGCAGCTGCGCATGGCGATCGCGTCCGTCCACCGGATCTGCCCGGAGTTCCATCCCGTCCAGGTGCTGCGCCGCAGCGGCCGTTCCGTGCTGATCGTCGGGACGACCGGGCGGACCACGGCGGTCGCGAAGTGTTTACTGGACCATTCCCCCGCGTGGGTCGAGCGGTTCCGGCACGAGATAGCGGCCTACCGTTCCTTCGTCCGGCACCGTCCCCCGGTGCGCGCGCCGCGGCTGATCGCCGCGGACCCGGAGAACTGCACGCTGGTGATCGAGCGGATGCCCGGGCGGGCGGCGGCGCTGACGCGCCACCCCGCCGAGGCTCCGCCCCGCGCGGACGTACGGGCCGCGCTCGGAGCGGTCGCCCGGCTCAACGCCTGGCGTCCGCCGGCCGGGACCTTCGACGCCCCGCTCGACTACGGGGCGCGGATCGCCCGCTTCCATGAACTCGGTCTGTTCACCGACCGTGACCGCGACGACCTGCAGAAGCTGCTGCACGGGCTGGCGCAGGCGGGCGGCCGGCAGGGCATGGGGCAGTTCTGTCACGGTGACGCCCTGCTCTCCAACATCCTGCTCTCCCCGGCCGGCCCGGTCTTCGTCGACTGGGAGCACGCGGGCTGGTACCTGCCCGGGTACGACCTGGCGACGCTGTGGGCGGTCCTCGCGGACGCCCCGCTGGCGCGGCGCCAGATCAGCCAGCTGGCCCAGCAGGCGGGCACGGCCTCGCGGGACGCGTTCCTGGTGAACCTGATGATCGTGCTGACCCGTGAGATCCGTACGTACGAGACGGCGGTGCAGCGCACGATCCGGGACGCGCCGCCGGCCGGTTCGGTCCCGGTGCCCGCCGGGGCGGTCTCGCCGGGCGAGGAGCAGCGCCGGCTGCTGCGCCGACTGCACGACGACTGCGCGATGGCCCGGCGGGCCGTGCGCGCGGCGGTCGGGACCCGCTGAGGGGCTCCGGCACGGAACGGGGGCGGCGCGCCGTGCGCCCGGTGCCGACACACCGGGGGTGCGGCGCACCGCCGTCCCGAAGGGCGCGCGACGGCGCCCAGGCGACGCCCATTGGTCTACTCCACTGACGCACCGCAGGCGGGCGCACCGCCCGCGCGAAACTCCGCACGGCCGCCGCTCCAGCCGCTCTGACGTGGGAAATCGCCTCTGCCTGCGGGTGATTGACGGATGCTCCGGAAGCCGCTACCCCTGTACGGGTTCGGTACCGCACGGCCCCCGTTCGCCCATCCGTCGCTGGAGGCTGCCTTGCTCCGTTCCGCTCTCCTCAGACGCGCCGCTCCGGCCGTCCTGCTCCTTCCCCTGCTGTCCGCCGCGCCGTCGGCGACCGCCGACGAGCCGGTGGCGGGCGCGTTGCAGCGCCAGTTCGCGGCGGCGGCCGAGCGGTACGGCGTGCCGCCGGGCGTGCTGCTCGGCGTGTCGTACCTCCAGTCCCGCTGGGACGGACACGCCGGCGCGCCGAGCGTGACCGGGGGGTACGGTCCGATGCACCTGACGGACGCGGTGACCGCGCTGGCCGAGGCGCCGCACCACTCCGAGGGCGGTGAGGACGCCCGGGGCGACGAGGCGCGGGCGCCCCGCGCGGGCGGCCCGGCACGCCTGCCGTCGGCGGCGGAGCCGCCGCCCCGGCTGCGGACGCTGGAGCGGGCGGCTGCGCTGTCCGGGCGGTCGCCGGAGGAGCTGCGGACCGGCACGGCGGCGAACATCGAGGGCGGCGCCGCGCTGCTCGCGGCGGCGCAGCGGGAGGCGGGCCTCCCGGCGAGCGCGGACCCGGCCGACTGGTACGGGGCGGTGGCGCGCTACTCGGGCGCCGACGACACGGCGACGGCGGCCGCCTACGCGGACGACGTCTTCGACGTGATCCGTACGGGGGCGTCACGGACGACGGACAGCGGGCAGTCGGTGAGCCTGGCGGCCGAGCCGTCCGTCGCCCCGGTGACCGCCCAGATCCGGGCGCTGGGGCTGCGCGCCCCCGCGAAGGGTCCGGTGGAGTGCCCGCGCGGGGTGGCCTGCGAGTGGATCCCGGCGCCGTACGCGGAGTTCGGGGACGGCGACTACGGCAATCACGACCTGGCCGACCGGCCGTCCTCGCAGTCGATCGACTACATCGTGATCCACGACACCGAGGCGAGCTGGGACACCACGCTGAAGCTGGTGCAGGACCCGACGTACGTGTCGTGGCAGTACTCGCTGCGGTCCACGGACGGGCACGTGGCGCAGCACCTGGCGCTGAAGGACGTGGGCTGGCACGCGGGCAACTGGTTCGTGAACGCCAAGTCGGTGGGGCTGGAGCACGAGGGCTTCCTGACCTCGCCGGACTCCTGGTACACGGAGGCGATGTACCGTAGTTCGGCGCGGCTGGTGCGGTATCTGGCGGGGCGGTACGGCATCCCGCTGGACCGGCAGCACATCCTGGGCCACGACAACGTGCCGGGCACGGTGACCTCGTCGATCCGCGGGATGCACACCGATCCGGGGCCGTACTGGGACTGGGCGCACTACTTCCGGCTGCTGGGCCGGCCGATCACGCCGAGCGCGGGGCCGGACGCGGGGGTGGTGACGATCCATCCGGAGTACGAGGGGAACCGGCCGGTGTACACGGGCTGTGCGACGGCCGGTGTGGCGTGTGCGCCCCACGGGAGCGGGGCCGTGCGCCTGTACACCGCGCCGAGCGCCGACGCGCCGCTGGTGAAGGACATCGGTCTGCGGCCGGGCGGGCAGGATTCGACGGTCGACGTCAACGACACGGGGGCGCGGGCGTCGACGGGGCAGAGCTTCGCCGTCGCGGAGCGCCGGGGCGCCTGGACGGCGATCTGGTACCTGGGGCAGAAGGCGTGGTTCCACAACCCGAGGGAGGCGCGGACGGCGGTGAACGCGCGTGGGACGGTGCTGACGCCTAAGGAGGGCCTGGAGTCGGTTCCGGTGTACGGGAGGGCGTATCCGGAGGCCTCGGCCTATCCGGCGGGCGTGCCGGTGCAGGCGGTGTCCCCGCTGCCGTACAGGCTGCTCGCCGGGCAACGGTACGTGGTGGGCGGCAGCACCCCGGGCGAGTACTTCTTCGCTCCGACGTTCGATCCCGCGGGGCACACGGTCGTGCGTGGCCAGGAGCTGTACTACGAGATCCAGTTCGGGCACCGGGTGGCCTTTGTGAAGGCTTCTGACGTGCGGGTTTCCCGCGCCTGAGGGCTCGGCGGGCACGGCGCCCACGGGGTGCCGGGCGGGGCGCGACCCGGCCGGCACCCCGTGGCGTTCATATGACTATTCCGGTGTTCGTGTGAACGCGGGGGTCGAGGGGTAATGCTCGGCCGGACGACAGCCCCCCGTTCTCCGAAAGGCCTCCCTGGCATGGCTCAGCCCTTCGTTCTGCCCGACTTCTACGTGCCGTATCCGGCACGGCTCAACCCCCATGTGGAGGCCGCCCGCGTCCACACCCGGGACTGGGCCCGGGAGATGGGGATGCTGGAGGGCTCCGGCGTCTGGGAGGAGGCCGACCTCCAGGCCCACGACTACGCGCTGCTCTGCTCCTACACCCACCCGGACTGCGACGCGGACGCCCTCTCCCTCGTCACCGACTGGTACACCTGGGTCTTCTTCTTCGACGACCACTTCCTGGAGATCTTCAAGCGCTCCCAGGACCGGGTGGGCGGCAAGGCCTACCTCGACCGGCTGCCGCTGTTCATGCCGGCCGACCCGGCCGCGGGGATGCCCGAGCCGGTCAACCCGGTCGAAGCCGGGCTGGCCGACCTGTGGCGGCGGACCGTGCCCGCGATGTCGGAGGCCTGGCGGACGCGGTTCGCCGAGGCGACCGAGCACCTGCTGAACGAGTCCCTCTGGGAGCTCGACAACATCAACGACGGGCGGATCGCCAACCCCCTGGAGTACATCGAGATGCGCCGCAAGGTCGGCGGCGCCCCCTGGTCGGCCGGGCTCGTCGAATACGCGGCGGGCGCCGAGGTCCCCGAGCGGGTGGCGTACTCCCGCCCGCTGCGCGTGCTGCGGGACACCTTCTCCGACGCCGTCCACCTGCGCAACGACCTCTTCTCGTACCAGCGCGAGGTGGAGGAGGAGGGCGAGAACAGCAACGGCGTGCTCGTCCTGGAGACCTTCCTCGGCTGCACCACCCAGGAGGCGGCGGACGCGGTCAACGACCTGCTGACCTCCCGGCTCCACCAGTTCGAGAACACCGCGCTCACCGAGGTGCCCGCGCTCTGCCTGGAACAGGGGCTGGGCCCGGCGGAGGCCGCCGCCATCGCCGCGTACGTCAAGGGGCTCCAGGACTGGCAGTCCGGCGGGCACGAGTGGCACCTGCGCTCCAGCCGCTACATGAACGAGGGCCTGGTGGGCGCCGACGCGCCCGGCAGCGGCACGTTCGGCGCGTCCGCGCGGAACATCCGCACCCTGTTCGGCCGTCAGGCGGCGAGCCGGACGCGCGCCCTCACCCATCCGCCGCACCAGCCGGTGGGCCCCTCGCTGCTGCCGGACTTCGACCTCCCGTACCCCGTCAGCGTCAGCCTGCACCACCAGGAGGCCAAGCGGCGCTCGGAGGACTGGGCCGAGCGGATGGGGCTCCTGGACGGGCTCTGGGACCGGCCGATGATGGAGGGCTTCGACTTCGCGCTCTGCGCCGCCGGGCTCGACCCGGACGCCACCCTGGAGGAGCTGGAGACCAGCGCCCTGTGGCTGACCTGGGGCACCTACGCCGACGACTACTACCCCTTCGCCTTCGGCCGCTCCCGCGACCTCGTCGGCGCCGCCGGGCAGACCCGGCGGCTCAAGGCGCTGATGCCGCTGGAGACCCCGGACGCCCCGCCCGCGCCCTTGCTCAACCCGCTGGAACGCGCGCTCGCCGACCTGTGGGCGCGCACCGCGATCCCGCTGGAGCCCGCCGCGCGGGCCGAGCTCCGCGGTGCCCTCGACGCGATGCTGGACAGCTGGATGTGGGAGCTCTTCAACACGGCGCAGCACCGGGTGCCCGACCCGGTCGACTACATCGAGATGCGCCGGTCGACCTTCGGCTCCGAGCTGACGATGCTGCTGGGCCGGCTGCGGCACCGGCGGACGCTGCCGCCCGAGCTCTTCCGGACAGGCACGGTGCGCGCCCTGGAGAACGCGGTCGCGGACTACGGGGCCTTCGTCAACGACCTGTTCTCCTACCAGAAGGAGATCGAGGTCGAGGGCGAGACGCACAACCTGGCCCTGGTGGTGCAGACGTTCTTCGACTGCGACTATCCGACGAGCGTCCGGCTGGTCGACGGCCTGATGCGCGGGCGGCTGCGCCAGTACGAGCAGCTGAAGCGGCGCGAAGTGCCCCTGCTCTACGCGGACTTCGAGCTGGACGCGGCGGGCCGGGCGGCCTTCGCCCAGTATCTGCGGGAGCTGGAGGACTGGCTGGCCGGGGTGCTCCACTGGCATCGCTCCGTACGGCGGTACGGGCCGGAGGACGTGCGCTCCGGCAGCGGCAGCCGACTGCTCCCGGCGGGCCCGCGCGGGCTCGGGACGGCGACGGCGCGGGCGGCGGGACTGCTCGGCGCGCCGGTCGGCTGAGACCGGGCGCGGAGACCGCCCCTCCGGGCGGTCTCCGGCGTCAGGGGCGCGGGCCCCGGAGCTGGTCGAGCTCGCGGCGGTCGCGCTTGGTGGGGCGGCCGGCGCCCCGGTCGCGGACGGCCGCCACGGCGACGTGCTCGCGCGGCGGCGGGGGCGGGCTGTTGTCCACGTACGCCTCGGCGGCGGCGGGCGGGCCGACCCGCTTGGTGAGCAGCTCCCTGACCTCGACGATCCGCTGCCGGCCACCGTGCGTCAGCCGCACCTCGTCGCCCGGCTTCACCGGCTGGGCGGGCTTGGCCCGCTCCCCGTTGACCTTGACGTGACCGGCCCGGCAGGCCGCGGCGGCCTGGCTGCGGGTCTTGGTGAGCCGGACCGCCCAGATCCAGCTGTCGACGCGTGCGCTCATCGGCCCCCGGCCCTCCCCGTCAGCCCTGCTGGAACAGCTCGGCGGGCAGCGGCTTGAGCAGCGCGTACAGGTCGTCGGTGATGGGCCGGTCCCAACTGGCGATGGTCACCAGGACGTTGTCGCTGCGGTCGAACTGGACGCAGGAGATCCGGCTCTCCGAGAGCTTGAGCCGGCGCACGATCAGCAGGTTGTCGCCCTGCATCACGGGGACGTCCTCGGCGTCGAGGACGTCGACCGGCTCGTCGTTCTCCAGGGCCGCGAGGAGCTGGGCCACCTCGAAGGGGATCTGCCCCTCGGCGAGCTCGCGCGCCGGGGAGCCCTCCGGGAGGTTGCCGATGATCATCGCGGGTCCCCGGCCGCCGAAGAGGTCGTAGCGCAGGAACACCCCCTGGCAGGTGCCGTCGGGGGCCGGGAGCAGCCCGGCGCCGAGATTGCCGGGCCAGTCCCCCGGATCCATGGCGAGGACGTCGAAGTCCGGGCCAGCGGGTGTGGCGGCGCTGCGGCGGCGGAGGAAGGACATACCGCCATGGTACGTGTCCCGGCGCGCGGTGCGGCGCGCCGGGGCGGTGTCAGGATCTGCCGCCGGTCAGGGCCTCGGCGAGGCCCGCCGGATCCGTGCCGAGCTTGCGGTAGACGCCCGAGAGCAGCCGGGTGACGGCGGTGTGGTCGAGGCCCAGGACGGCCGCCGGGTCCTCGCCGCGCAGGGTCAGCTCGGCGGCGGCGCGCTCACGGACGGTCAGCGTGTCGGTGCCCGTCGGGTGCAGCGTGCGGGGGCGCAGCCCGGCGGCGGCGAGCTCGGCCCTGGCCTCGTCGACGAGGGCGTCCGCGCCGCAGTCCTGGGCGGTCTCCAGGCCCCGGTAGAGGTGCTCGGCGGCCTCGGTGGTGCGGCCGGTACGGCGCAGCGCTCCGCCGAGGGCGACCAGGGAGCGGGCCAGCTCGTAGGCGGCGGGCGAGCGCTCCAGCCAGTCCACGGACTCCTCCAGGAGCTTGACCCGCTCGCCCTCGGCGGAGACCTCGGCGGTGACGCGGAGCGCCTGGCCGATCGCGGAGGGCGCGCCGTACTGGCGGGCCCGGGCGACGGCCTCCAGGGCCGTGTCGCGGGCCCGCTCGGGGGTGTCGCGGGCCTCGGCGAGGGCCAGGTGGAGCAGCCAGGGGCACCAGGCGGGGTTGCGCATCCCGCGCGGTTCGAGGCGGCGGCCGACGGAGGCGAGCTCTGCGGCGGCGGCCTCGGTGCGGCCGGTGGCGAGGAGCAGTTCGCCGTAGACGGTCTGGGAGTCGGGGAAGGTGACGGCGGCGGGGAACGGCTCGCCGAAGTCGTGGGCGCGGGCGACCTGCTCGGCCTCGTCGGTGCGGCCCCGGGCCAGCAGGACCTCGACCATCACGCCGACGGCGTACCACTCGCAGGGGGTGCGGGGGCCGACCCGCTCGGCGAGCCGGAGTCCGGCTCGGACGAAGTCCTCGGCCTCGACGAGCCGGCCTCGGCGGTAGCGGATGTAGCCGAGCAGGGTGTACGCGAAGGAGAGGTGGGCGCCGCGCCAGCCCTGGCGTTCGAACTCGGCGGTGCCGGCGGCGAACAGTTCCTCGGCGCGGCCGGGCCGGTCGGCGTAGAGGAAGGTGAGGGCGGAGAGGACGGGGACCTCGAAGCCTCGGCTCTCGTCGGCCCAGCTGAGGCCGCCGGTGAGGGCCCGGTCGGCGTGGCCGACGGCGACGGTGGAGGGTTCGCCGCGCAGGGTGGCGTCCCAGGCGCGCAGGCCGATGATGTAGCGCTCGGTGAGGTCGCGGCCGGTGAGCCGGTCGGCGAGCCGGGCGAGGCGGCGGGAGCGGGCCGGCGAGTCGGGTTCGTCGGCGCGGAAGGCGTCCCACATGAACTTCTCGGACTGCATCCGCAGCCTGCTGCGGGCGTCGGTGGTGAGCCGGGACTCCCGGCCGAGGAGCTCGGACGCCTCGACGAGCCGGTCGCTGTGGGCGAGGACCTGGGAGAGGCGGTAGACGATGCCGTGCCGCAGGGCGGCGTCGGCGATGGGCTCCTCCAGGGCGGCGCGGAGGTGGTTGACGGTGGTGGCGGGTTCGGTGAGCAGCGAGGCGCAGCCGAGTTCGAAGAGGACGGCCGCGCGCTCGTCCTGGTCCGGGGGTTCGCGCAGGGCGCGGGCGAGGTAGCGGCGGGCGGTGTCGGGGGCGCCGGCCCGCAGGGTCTCCTGGGCGGCGGCGCGCAGGTGCTGCACGACCCAGGGGTCGCCCTCGGGGTGGGTCTCGACGAGGTGGCGGGCGGCGGCGGTGGAGCCGAGTCCGGCGTCGACGACGCACCAGGCGGCCTGGCCGTGCAGGGCGACGCGGGTGGCGGCGGGGATGGCGTCGTAGACGGCGGTGGCGATGAGGGGGTGGACGAACTCCAGGCTGTCGCGGCCGGGTTCGGCGTCGGGGTCGGCCGGGGCGAGCACGCGGGCGCGGCGCAGGCGTTCGGCGCAGCGGGCGACCTCCTCGCCGCCGAGTCCGGCGACGGCTCCGGCGAGCTGCGGGGAGATCTCGGTGCCGAGGACGGCGCAGGCCCAGGCGAGGCGGACGGTGGAGGTGCCGAAGCCCTCGATCTGGGCGATCAGCCCGCTGCCCTTGACGGCGGCGGCGAGGTCGCGCAGGGCGTGGGCGCGGTCGGCGGTGGGTTCGATGCCTCGGTCGCGGACGCGGGCGGCGAGTTCGACGGCTTCGAAGGGGTTGCCGGCGGTGACGGTCCAGATCTCGCGGCAGAAGACGTCGTCGGCGTGGGCGCCGACCCGGTCGCGGACCAGGCCCGCCGTGGCCTCGGGGGTCAGCGGCTCCAGACCGAGCGGGCGCTGGCCGGACCGGCGTCCGGTGAACTCGGATCCGGATTCGGGGAGTTCGTCGGGGCGGTAGGCCACGACGAGCAGCATGTGCAGGTCCTCGGCGCGGGGCGCGAAGGCGGAGAGCCAGCCGAGGGACTCCGGGTCGGCCCAGTGGGCGTCGTCGAGGACGACGACGAGCGGGGCGCGGCGGACGGCGAGGTGGGTGAGGACCCAGTCGAGGCCGTCGCGCAGGCCCTGCGGGTCGGGCGGGGAGCCTTCGGCGGCGGTGCACAGGCCGAGGGCGGGGCCGACGATGTCGTACCAGCCGCCGAGGCGCTCGGTGAGCTCGGTGCGGGAGGCGGTGGCGAGCTGGGGCTGGAGGAGCTGGCGGGCCACGTGGAAGGCGACGCGCTGTTCCTGGTCGCCGCCTCGGGCGGACAGGACGGTGCAGCCCTTGGCGGCGGCGCGGCGTCGGATCTCGGCGAGCAGGGTGGTCTTGCCCAGTCCCGCGGGGGCCGCGTAGGCGAGGACGCCGCCGCGGGGCGGGTGGGCGCCCGGGGCGGCGGGGCCGTCGGGGTCCCGGGGGATCCGGGGTTCCTCGGGTTCGCGTACGAGTCGGAGCCGCGGGGAGCGCGGCTCCTGGCCGGTCAGGAGGTCGAGGGCCTCCTCGGCCGCCGCGAGTTCGGCCTCGCGCTCGAACAGGCCGAAGCCGCGGGCTCCGGTCCTGCCGGTGTTTCCTGCCATCGTCCACCCCCACGGTGGGGGCGCATGCCCGGCGCACGGCTGGTGCGGCCCGGGTGCTGGCCCCGCGAAAGCCCCAGCGTACGCCGGGACGCGCCCTCGGGGAGGGGCTTTGTGGGGATCATGTGAACGGGGTCGCGGAGCGGGCAGACAGGGCGTTCAGGCTCGTCAACGCCTCTTCCGCCCGGGTGTGTTCCACGAACAGGTGATCGTGGTGGAAGCCCGCCACCACGTTGCAGCTCAGGCCGTCCTCGGCGAGCGCGCGGGCCACCGCCGCGGTGAGGCCGACGGCGTCGAGGGCGGAGTGGACGCGCAGGGTGATCCAGCCCGCCACGTAGTCGTACGCCAGGTGCCGCGCGTCGGCGTCCTCCTGGCGTACGACCATCGTCAGCCCCTCGCGTTCGGCGACGGTGGCCACCGGGGCGACGCCCGCGGGCACGGGGCCGTCCACGGTGGTGAAGACGTAGCGGCCGGGGTGGAGCTCCGGTCGCATCCCGGACAGCAGCCGGGTCAGGTCTCGCTCTGCGCTCATGATCGCCAGGGTAGGGGGCCCCGGCGGGTGCCGCGTGGTCAGGTGGCCGGGGGCTCCGCGCCGACCAGCCACATCGAGAAGAACTGGGCGCCGCCGCCGTAGGCGTGTCCCAGGGCTCGCCGTGCCCCGGGGATCTGGTGTTCGCCGGCCTGGCCGCGGACCTGGAGGGCGGCCTCCGCGAAGCGGATCATGCCGGAGGCGCCGATGGGGTTGGTGGAGAGGACTCCGCCGGACGGGTTGACCGGGAGGTCGCCGTCGAGTTCGGTGACACCGGCCTCGGTGAGCTTCCAGCCCTCGCCCTCCTCGGCGAAGCCCAGGTTCTCCAGCCACATCGGCTCGTACCAGGAGAAGGGGACGTACATCTCGACGGCGTCGATCTCGCGGCGCGGGTCGGTGACTCCGGCCTGTCGGTAGACGTCGGCGGCGCAGTCGCTGCCCGCGCGCGGGGAGACGAAGTCCTTGCCCGCGAAGAGGGTCGGTTCGCTGCGCATGGCGCCGCCGTGCAGCCAGGCGGGCGGGCGGGGCGAACGGGCCGCGCCCGCCCGGTCGGTGAGGATCATGGCGCAGGCGCCGTCGGAGGAGGGGCAGGTCTCGGAGTAGCGGATCGGGTCCCAGAGCATCGGGGAGGCCTGGACCTTCTCCAGGGTGAGGTCGTGCTCGTGGAGGTGCGCGTACGGGTTCTTGAGCGCGTTGCGGCGGTCCTTGTACGCGACGAGGGAGCCGATGGTGTCGGGGGCGCCGGTGCGGCGCATATAGGCGCGCACGTGCGGGGCGAAGAAGCCACCGGCGCCGGCGAGTAGGGGCTGCTGGAAGGGGACGGGGAGGGACAGGCCCCACATGGCGTTCGACTCGGACTGCTTCTCGAAGGCCAGGGTGAGGACGGTGCCGTGGACGCGGGCGGCGACGAGGTTGGCGGCGACGAGGGCGGTGGAGCCGCCGACGGAGCCCGCGGTGTGGACGCGGAGCATCGGCTTGCCGACCGCGCCGAGGGCGTCGGCCAGGTAGAGCTCCGGCATCATCACGCCCTCGAAGAAGTCGGGGGCCTTGCCGATGACGACGGCGTCGATGTCCGCCCAGGTCAGTTCGGCGTCCGCCAGGGCGCGCCGGGCGGCCTCGCGGACCAGGCCGGCCAGGGAGACGTCGTGCCGGGCGGCCACGTGCTTGGTCTGGCCGATCCCGACGATCGCGACGGGCTCCTTACTCATGCGAGTCCCCTTCCAGGACGGCGACCAGGTTCTGCTGGAGGCAGGGCCCGGAGGTGGCGTGGGCGAGGGCGCGGCGGGAGGCGCCGCGGTGGATGCGGGCGGCGGCCTCGCCGATGCGGACGAGGCCGGCGGCCATCACCGGGTTGGCGGCGAGGGCGCCGCCGGAGGGGTTGACGCGGACCTCGTCGCCGAGGCCGAGGGCCTTGCGCAGGACGACCTCCTGGGAGGTGAAGGGCGCGTGGAGCTCGGCGGTGTCGAGGGCCGGGCGGCCGGGGTCGAAGGCGCCCGCCCGTTCGGCGGCGAGCCGGGTGGAGGGCGAGTCGGTGAGGTCGCGGACGCCGAGGGAGTGGGCCTCGATGCGGTGGTCCATGCCGGTGATCCAGGCGGGCCTGGCGCACAGTTCGCGGGCCTTGTCGCCGGCGGCGAGGATCACGGCGGCGGCGCCGTCGCCGATGGGCGGGCAGTCTCCGGTGCGCAGCGGGGCGACGAGGTGCTCGCCCTGCGGGCGGGCGCCGGGGAGCTGGGCGTGCGGGTTGGCGGCGGCGTCCTCGCGGCTGCGGGCGGCGATCCTGGCGAGGGCGGGTTCGTCGGTGTCGCCCGCGTCGATGAGGGCCTGGGCCTGGAGGGCGGCGAGGGCGACGGAGTCGGGCCAGAGGGGGGCCACGTAGTAGGGGTCGAGCTGGCGGGTCAGCACGTCGCGGACGGAGCCGGGCGAGGACTTGCCGTAGGAGTAGACGAGGGCGGTGTCGGCCTCGCCGGTGAGCAGCTTGACCCAGGCCTCGTACAGGGCCCAGGCGCCGTCCATCTCGACGTGGGACTCGGAGATCGGCGGCCAGGCGCCGACCCCGTCGAGGGCCATGGTGAAGGAGAAGGCGCGGCCGGCGAGGTAGTCGGAGGAGCCGGAGCAGGTGAAGCCGATGTCGGAGGTCTTCAGGCCGGTCTGGCGCAGCACGTCGTGGAGGACCGGCATCACCATCTCGACTTCGGAGAGTTCGTCGGTGCGCCGGGTGTGGTCGGTCTGGGCGAAGGCGACGATCGCCACGTCTCGGCTCACAGCATCTCCTTGTACGTGTCGTAGTCGGCGTCCGGCTCCCCGGTGGGGCGGTAGTGGTCGGGGTAGCGGCCGTCCTCGCTCCACACGGGTTCGACGCGCAGGCCCATGCGGACCTGGTCGTAGGGGATGCCGCCGATCCGGCCGTGCAGGGCGAGCCCGGCGCCGTCGAGGGCGATGTGGGCGTAGACGTAGGGGACCTCGATGTCGAGGTTCTTCGCCTTGATGTTGACGATGCAGTACGTGGTGACGGTGCCGCGCGGGCCGACCTCGACCTTGTCGGTGGTGGCGACGCCGCAGGTGGGGCAGGCGCCGCGGGGCGGCACGTAGACCTTGGCGCAGGAGGGGCAGCGTTCGCCGACGGTGCGGTGGCCGGCGAGGGCGTGGAGGTAGCCGGTCTGGGCGCGGCCGGGGCTGTAGGTGTAGTCGAGGCGGGCGGGGGCGACGATGCCGGTGACGGGTTCGGGGAAGCGCCCGTCGTGGCCGGGGGGCGGGCCGTCGGCGGCCGGCGCGGGCCCCTCGTACGGTTCGAAGCAGGCGATGTCGGTGATCTCGCCGCGGCGTTCGGCGGCCCAGCGGATCCGGACGCGCATGCCGGTGCGGACGGCTTCGGGGCCGGGTGCGTCGAGGGCGTGCAGGAGGGCGGTGTCGGCGCCGTCGGGGCGGACCAGGACCCAGGCGAAGGGGGTGGCGAGCGGCTGGCCGCGGCGGGGCTCGGGGTTCCAGGCCCAGGTGGTGACGGTGCCGGTGGTGGGGAGTTCGACGAGTTCGGTGAGCTCGGCGGCGGTCTCGGGGTCGTATTCGACGGGCGGCACGAGGACCTTCCCGGTCTCGGTGCGCACGCCGAGGAGGGTGCGTTCGCGCAGTCCGGTGAGGAAGGCGGACTGCACGGGGCCGAGGGAGCGGGTGAAGGGGAACTCGACGACGAGGGGGGCCGAGAGCGTCTCGGGGGCGGCTGTCATGGGGCGGCTCCTTGGTGGGTGGGCGCGGGTGGCGGTGGCGGGCGGTGCGCGCTCACTCGCGCCGGTAGACCGGCGGGCGCTTCTCCGCGAAGGCCTTGGCGCCTTCCTTGGCGTCGGCGGTGGCGAAGACCGGCCAGCCGCGCTTGAGTTCGGCGGCCAGGCCCTCCTCCTCGGTCAGGTCGGCGGTCTCGTAGACGGAGGCCTTGACGGCCTCGACGGCGAGCGGGCCGCAGGCGTTGATCCGCTCGGCGGTCTCCAGGGCCGCGTCGAGGGCGGTGCCGTCCGGGACGACGCTGCCGATCAGGCCGATCCGCTGGGCCTCGTCGGCCGTGTACGGGCGGCCGGTGAGAAGCATCTCCAGGGCGTGGGTGCGCGGGATCTGGCGGGGCAGCCGGACGGTGGAGCCGCCGATCGGGAACAGGCCGCGGCGGACCTCGAAGAGGCCGAAGGTCGCGGAGGCGCCGGCGACGCGGATGTCGGTGCCCTGGAGGATCTCGGTGCCGCCCGCCACACAGGGGCCCTCGACGGCGGCGATCACCGGTTTGCGGGGGCGGTGGTGCCGCAGCATCGCCTTCCAGTGCAGGTCGGGGTCGGCGGTCATGCGGTCGCGGTAGGCCTCGCCCGCCATGCCCTTGCCGGCCAGGGCCTTGAGGTCCATGCCCGCGCAGAAGCTGCCGCCCGCGCCGGTGAGGACGACGGAGCGGACGGTGTCGTCGGCGTCGGCTTCCAGCCAGCCGTCGTAGAGGCCGACGAGCATCGGCAGCGAGAGGGCGTTCCTCGCCTCGGGCCGATTGAGGGTGAGTACGAGCGTGGCGCCTTCGCGCCGCACGGTGAGGTGCTCGGTGCTGCCGCCCATGGGCGTCTCCCGTCTCCAGTTCTGGAACAGGTTGCAGGAGTGCCGGGTCCAGTTCAATAGTTTTCTGACACCCAGTCAGATTCTTCTGCGCGACCCCTTCCGCCCTCCGGGCTTCGGTGCTCTGATGACCGACCAGTGACCGACGGGGCAGCCCTGGACCAGGATCAGGAGGAACGGTGGAGTACAACCTTGCCGACCTGTTCGAATCGGTCGTCGACGCGGTCCCCGACCGCGAGGCGCTGGTCTACGTCGACCACCCCGGCACCGGCGCCGAGCGCCGGCTGACCTACGCGGAGCTCGACGCCGCGGCCAACCGCCTGGCCCACCACCTCGTCGACACCGGGCTGCGCCCCGGCGAACAGCTCGGCATCCACCTGTACAACGGCGTCGAATACCTCCAGACCGTGCTCGCCTGCCTCAAGGCCAGGATCGTGCCGGTCAACGTCAACTACCGGTACGTGGAGGAGGAGCTGGTCTACCTCTACCGCGACGCCGACCTGGCCGCGCTCGTCTTCGACGCGGAGTTCACCGCGCGGGTGGCGGCGGCGCGTCCGCAGACGGAGAAGCTGCGGCACCTCGTGCGGGTGGGGACCCCGCCCGAGGGCGCGCCGGAGCTCGACTGCGTGGAGTTCACGGCGGCGGAGGCGGCCGGCTCGCCGGAGCGCGGCTTCGGCCCGCGCTCGGCCGACGACCTCTTCATCATCTACACCGGCGGCACCACCGGGATGCCCAAGGGCGTCATGTGGCGGCAGGAGGACCTGTTCTTCGCCGGGCTCTTCGGCGGCGACCCCTCCGGCGAGCCGGTCAAGCGCCCCGAGGAGCTGGCCGAGCGGGTCGCGGCGGGCGGCGCCGGGATCACCTTCTTCCCGACTCCCCCGCTGATGCACGGCACCTCGACGCTCACCTCGTTCGTCGCCTTCAACTACGGGCAGCGGGTGGTGGTGCACCGCAAGTACGTGCCCGAGGAGGTGCTGCGGACCATCGAGAAGGAGCGGGTCTCCAGCGTCTCGCTGGTCGGCGACGCGATGCTGCGCCCGCTGATCGACGCCCTGCACGGGCCGCTCAAGGGCACCGACCTGTCGGCGCTGTTCAGCCTCTCCTCCTCGGGCGCCATCATGTCCGACACCGTCCGCGCCCAGTTCCAGGCGCTCGCGCCCAACGTGCTGCTGCTCAACAACTTCGGCTCCTCGGAGTCCGGCTCCAACGGCCGGGCCACCGACGACTCTGGCCCCGAGAAGGGCTTCCGGCTGCACGTCAACGAGCGCACCCAGGTGGTCGACCCGGCCACCCACGAGCTCGTCGCCGTCGGCGAGATCGGCCGGCTCGCGCAGCGCGGGCACGTGCCGCTCGGCTACTACAACGACCCGGCCAAGACGGCCGAGACCTTCTTCCAGAAGGACGGCGTGCGCTGGGTGCTGCTCGGCGACATGGCCACCGTCGACGAGGAGGGCATCGTCACCGTCCTCGGCCGGGGCTCGCAGTGCATCAACACCGGCGGCGAGAAGGTGTATCCGGAGGAGGTCGAGCAGGCGCTCAAGTCCCACCCGGACATCTACGACGCCCTGGTCGCCGGGGTGCCCGACGCCCGCTGGGGCAACCACGTCGCCGCCGTCGTCGAGCTGCGCGCGGGGTCCGCGCCCCTGGACCTGGCGGCGGTGCAGGACCACTGCCGCACGCGGCTGGCCGGCTACAAGGTGCCGCGCCAGCTCGTGCTCGCCGACCGGATCCAGCGCTCGCCCAGCGGCAAGGCGGACTACCGCTGGGCACGCTCGGTGGCCGTGGCGGCGGACGCCGACTAGGACCTGCCGTCTAGGACCTGCAGTCAGACGCCGAACTCCCGCAGGGCGGACAGGAATTCACGCGGCCGGGCATCGTGCACCAGGTGCCCGGCCTCGATGGTGACCAGCCGCGCGTCCGGCACCCGCTCCGCCATCCAGACCAGGTGGCTCTGGGGCAGGTGGCTGTCCGGGCCGCCGCCGACGATCAGGGTCGGCGCGGTGACGGCGGTCAGCTCCTCGCGCCAGGCCGGGTCCGGCGCGTTCAGGTCCGCGTTGGTCGCGTCGAGGACCGCCCAGTCGAAGCCGGCGCCCTCCTCGGGCGGGCCCGAGGGGCCGCGCGGCGGCAGGACCGGGAAGAACACCGGGGCGTCCTCCAGGACCAGCCGCCCGATCAGCGCCGGCTCCCGCTGGGCCAGCAGACAGGCCGCCGCCCCGCCCATCGAGTGCCCGACGACGGTGGCCCCGGCCAGCCCGAGCGCCGTGAGGAAGCCGCCGATCTCGTCGCGCAGCGCCGCGAAGCCGTACTCCCCCGGACGGTCGCTCAGCCCGTGGCCGCGCAGGTCGAGGGCGTAGACCCGCCGGTCGGCGGCGAGCGGGGCCGCGATCCCGGCCCAGTCGGTGGAGTCGGCGCCCCGGCCGTGCACCAGGACCACCGGCGGGGCGTCCTCGGGGCCGCTCACCCGGTACGCGAGCCGGACCCCGCCGACGGTGACCGTGCGCACCTCGGGGTCGAGGAAGGCCGCGACCGGGCGGACGAAGGCTCCCGGGTCGTCGACCCAGGGGAAGTGTCCGGCGTCGGCCTGGACGACCAGCTCCGCGCGCGGGAAGCAGGCGGCCAGCCGGGCCGCCTTCGCCGGGGTCGGGGAGGCGTCGTGCGCGCCCGCGAGGACCAGCACGGGGGCCGTCAGGGCGGCCAGCGCGGTGCGGGTGGCCTCGGGGTCGAGCGCTCCCGGCGCGTAGAAGCGCTCCCACGCCTCCCAGTTCGTCTGCTCGTCGAGCCCCGCCGCGTGGGCCCGGGCGGCCTCGTCCCAGCGCCCGTAGGCGAAGGGCATGAGGAGGGCGATCTCCTCGCGGGCCGGGGTGGCCGGATCGAGCGCGTCCAGGGCGGCCCTGAGCTCCGGGTACCAGGGCCGGCCGGCGAACACCTCGACCGCCTCGTCCCATTCCTCGTCGGAGGTCTCGATGCCGAGCGCCCGGCCCCCGGCGGTCACCAGGACCAGCGAGCGCACCCGCCCGGGATGGGCCGCCGCGTAGAGGGTCGCCAGGGCACCGCCCCCGGAGTGGCCCAGCAGGTCGATCCGGTCGAGTCCCAGGTGGGCGCGGAGCGCCTCGACGTCGGCGACCTGCCGGTCGCAGCGGTAGCTCGCCGGATCGGCGGGCACCGCGCTCGCCCCGGTGCCGCGCGGGTCGAACAGGACCAGGGTGCGGTGGGCGGACAGTCCGCCGAGGTCGCCGAGGTAGACCGCGTCGCGCATCGGGCCGCCGGGCAGCACGAGGAGGGGGTCGCCCTCGCCGTGTGTCCGGTAGGCGAGTTCGGTGCCGTCGTACGTGGTGAACGTGCCCGTGCCGGTGGGCGTGTGCTGAGCCATGCCGCCGATCATGACCAGCCGCGTCCCGGCGACGCAACCGGGTTCGCCCACAGCGCGATACGGTGGGATGCCCGCCCCCACCAGCGAAGGAAGCCGTTCCGCCGTGTCCGATACCCCTCAGACCGAACTCCGCGGCGACTGCGCGAACTGCTTCGGCCTGTGCTGTGCGGCCCTCCCCTTCGCGAAGTCCGCGGACTTCGCCGTGAACAAGGCCTCGGGGGAGCCCTGCCGGAACCTCCAGGAGGACTTCCGCTGCGGCATCCACACCCGGCTGCGGGACAGCGGCTTCCGCGGCTGCACCGTGTACGACTGCTTCGGTGCCGGGCAGCGGGTCTCCCAGGTGACCTTCGGCGGCGTCTCCTGGCGCGAGGCCCCGGACACCGCGCGGCAGATGTACGAGGTGTTCCCGGTGGTGCGCCAGCTCCACGAGCTGCTGCGCTATCTCACCGAGGCCCGCGCGCTGGCGGCGACCCGGACGCTCCACGCCGGGCTCGACCGGGCGCTGGCCCGGGTGACCGCGCTGGCCGAGGGCGGCCCGGCCGAGCTGGAGCGGCTGGACGTGGCCCCGGTGCGCGCGGAGGTGAACCCGCTGCTCCTGAAGAGCAGCGCGCTGGTCCGGGCCGCCGCCGGCGGGAAGCCGAAGAGCCGGCGCGGCGCCGATCTGATCGGGGCCCGGCTGCGCGGGGCGGGGCTGCGCGGCGCCGACCTGCGCGGGGCGCTGCTGATCGCCGCCGACCTGTCGGGCGCGGACCTGTCGCTGGCGGACCTGATCGGCGCGGACCTGCGGGACGCCGATCTGTCGGGGGCGGACCTGACCGGGGCGCTCTTCCTCACCCAGCCGCAGCTGAACGCGGCGCGCGGCGACGCCGCGACCCGGCTGCCGGAGGGGTTCGAGCGCCCGGCCCACTGGTCCCGCTGAGCCGTCGCGCGAGGGCTCAGACCTCGTACGCGTACGGGGTCATGGTGGTCAGCTCCGCGAAGCCGAGGCGCCGGAGGATGGGGCGGCTGGTGGGCGCGGCGTCCACCTGGACGTAGCGGTAGCCTCGGGCGATCGCGGTGCGGGCGCGGTGCGAGACGAGGGCGCGGTAGAGGCCCTTGCCGCGCCATTCGGCGACGGTCCCGCCGCCGTACAGACCGGCGAAGTCGCAGCCCTCGGGCAGGTCGAGACGGCCGGAGCTGACGGGGACGCCGTCGGCGAGGGCGACGACCGCGGCGACGGAGTCGGGCGCGGCGGCGAGCTGGTCGAGCATCCGGCTGACGTAGTGCGAACTGTCGGTGCCGAAGGCCTTCTCGTGCACCTCGGCCATCATCCGCACCCCGGCCTCGTCGGTGACCGCGTGCAGCTCCACGCCGGGCGGCAGGTCGACGGCGGCGGGCAGCGAGTCGGCCTCGGCGACCATGAGGGTCTCGGGCTCCTCGGCGGCGAAGCCGGCGGTGAGGAGCCGGTCGGCGAGGTCGGCGGGGCCGTCATGGCCGTACACGGTCCATTCGAAGGAGCGGCCGGCGGCGCGGAAGTAGCGGATCTGGGCGTCGATGGCGGCGTCGGCGTCCGCCTCGCCGAGGCCGGACCACAGGATGCCGTTCCAGGCGTAGGCGGGTCCGGTGTGGCGGACGACGGAGCCGTCGCGCTCGACGTGGCAGCCTGGGCCGTCGGGGCGGGCGTCGATCCGGCGCTGGCGGTCGAAGCGGATGCGGAGTGCGGTGATGTCCATGGCCGCCCACTCAACCCCGCGGGCGGCCGGGACGCCACTGGGTTTACCAGGTCACGGGCAGGGACTCGGGGCCTCGGTTGACCGTGCCCGCCCGCCAGGCGACCTCCTCGGGCGGGACGGCGAGGCGGAGGGCGGGGAAGCGGGCGAGCAGGGTGGCGAGCATCACCTCGGCCTCCATGCGGGCCAGTTGGGCGCCCGCGCAGTAGTGGGCGCCGTGGCCGAAGGCGAGGTGCGGGGACTCGTCACGGGCGAGGTCGAGCCGGTCGGGCTCGGTGTAGACGGAGGGGTCGCGGTTGGCCGCCGGGTAGAAGACGTAGACGGCCTCGCCCTCGCGGATGGTGACCCCGCCGACCTCGACGTCGGCGGTGGCGACCCGGGGCATCCCGACGCCGTCGCGCTGGGGGATGTAGCGGAGGAGTTCGTCGACGGCCCGGGGCAGCCGCGCGGGGTCCTCGCGGAGCTTCGCGGTCTGCGCGGGGTGGGTGAGGAGCACGTACACCATCGTGGAGACGATGTTGCGGACGGCGTCGAGCCCGTTGAGGGTGAGCATGACGGCCATGGAGACCAGTTCGGGGGTGCTGATGCCGCCGGTCTCGCGGGCGGCGGCGAGTTCGCTGACGAGGTCGTCGCCGGGGTGGGCGGCCCGGTGCCGGGCGAGGTCGGCGAAGTAGCCGGCGATCTCCTTCTTGACGGCCTCGCCGGCGGCGGCGGTGGTGGCGTTCGACAGCAGTCCGGCGCGCCAGGTCTGGACGCGGTCGAGGTCGGCGGCGGGGACGCCGAGCAGTTCGGCGACGACGGTGGCGGAGAGCGGGCCGACGAAGGTCTCGGCGAGGTCGGCGGGCGGGCCGGTCTCCAGGGTGTGGAGGGCGTGGGTCTCGGCGGTCCGCTCGGTGTGGGCGCGCAGGGCGGCCATCCGGCGGCGGCCGAAGGTGGGGGCGATGAGGCGGCGCAGCCGGGTGTGGTCGGGCGGGTCGGCGCGGCCGACGCCGCCCGCGGGGGCGAGGGTGTGCGGGGTCATGCTGGTGATGGGCCGGCCGACGGTGGCGGCGCGGCTGAGCCGGGGGTCGGCGGAGACCAGCTTGACGTCCTCGTAGCGGGTGACGAGCCAGGCGTGGCCCTCGCCGTGCGGGAGGCGCACCCGGGCCACCGGCTCCTCGTGGAGGAGCCGGTGCGGCAGCGGGTCGAAGACGGTGCCGGGCAGGGGGGTGGGGGCCCAGTCGTGGACGACCCGCCCGGTTCTGTCGGGGGGCGGCGTCATGGCGTGGGGACCGTTCCGCGCGGCGCTCCGGCGTCGTGCCGGAGCGGGGTGATCTGGTCGATGTCGTAGCGGATCCGGAGCTGTTCGATGGCGGCGTGGTCGACGGGGCCGCCGGGGCCGCCGGAGCCGAGGATGTCCATGAGCTCCTCGAAGTAGCGTTCGTGGTCGGGCGGGGGCGAGGCCTGGAACAGCATCCGTACGGGTTCGCCGGTGGGGTTGGCGAAGGCGTGCGGGCAGCCGGGCGGGACCAGCATCAGGGTGCCGGCGGTGGCCCGGACGGCGCGCTGTCCGGAGGCGGACTCCCAGTCGCGCCAGCTGTCGCGGGTGCGGACGAGGGGTTCGAAGGCGAGGACGTCGAGCTCGCCCTCCAGGACGTAGAAGAGCTCCTCGCTGTGTCCGTGGGCGTGCGCGCCGACGTCGAAGCCGGGCGGGACGAGGACCTCGAAGGTGGAGGAGGTGGGGGTGTGTTCGCCGGTCACCTTGAAGGTGACGCGCTGGGCGGCGGTGGTGAGGGTCTTGCCGTGGCCGGGCGGCACGATGAGGCCGCCGCCCGGTCCGATGGCGGTCGCGGTCATGGGGCGGCGGGTCCTCTCACCAGGTGACGGGCAGGGTCTCGGGGCCGCGGATGAGGGCGCCGCGCTGCCAGCGGATCTCCTCCTCGGGGACGGCGAGCCGCAGGTCGGGGAAGCGGGTCCACAGGGAGTCGAGGAGGATCTCGGACTCGATGCGGGCGAGCGCGGAGCCGGGGCAGTAGTGCGGGCCGTGACCGAAGGCGACGTGCGGGTTGTAGCCGCGGTCGAAGTCGAGCTTCTCCGGCTCGGGGAAGACGGCGGGGTCGCGGTTGGCGGTGAGGTACGAGACGTAGACGGGGTCGCCCTCGGCGATGCGGACGCCGCCGACCTCGACGTCCTCCAGGGCGATCCGGGAGAGGCCGACGGCGTTGCGGTGCGGGATGTAGCGCAGCAGCTCGTCGACGGCCTGCGGGAGGAGTGCGGGTTCGGCGCGCAGCCGGGCCAGGTGCTCGGGGTGGGTGAGCAGGGCGTAGACCATGTTGGCGCTGTTGTTGCGGACGGCGTGGGCGCCGCCGATCTGGATGAGGACGGCGAGGCCGACGGCCTCGTGCTCGTCCAGGGTGCCGTCGTCGATCGCGTCGGCGAGGACGGCGGCGAGGGTCTCCTTGCCGGTGCCGTGGTTGCGGCCGATGAGCTCGGTGAAGTAGCGGGCCATCTCGCTCTTGGCGCGTTCGCTGGCCTCGCGGCCGGCGCCGGCCGAGATGATGGCGTCGGACCAGTTCGCCATGAGGGGCTGGTCGCCGTCGGGGACGCCCATGAGCTCGCTGACCATGGCGAGCGGGAAGGGGCGGTTGACGAGCTCCATCAGGTCGGCGGGCGGGCCGTGCCGTTCCAGCCGGTCGAGCAGGCCGTCCATGACGGACTGGGCGTGCTCGCGCAGGGAGCGCAGGGCGCGGGCGCTGAAGGCGCGGGCGACGACCCGGCGCATCCGGGTGTGGTCCGGCGGATCGGCGAAGCCGACGGCGCCTTCCATGGGGATGAAGTGGGGGGCGAGCCGGGTGATGGAGCGGCCGTAGACGGCCTGGCGGCTGAACCGGGGGTCCACGGAGACGAATTTGACGTCCTCGTAGCGGGTGACGAGCCAGGCGTGGCCCTCGCCGTGCGGGAGGCGGACCCGTGAGACGGGGTCCTCGTGGAGGAGCTTGGCGAGGAGGGGGTCGAAGGCGAGGCCGGTGAGGTCGGGGACGGCCCAGAAGTGCACGTGGGGGGCGTCGCTGTCCTGGGAGGTGGTGGTCGTGGTCATGGGGTCACCGCCGCTGTCGTGGTGGGTGGGGGGCGAGGGGGTGCCAAGGGAGGTGCCGAGGGGGGTGCCGAGGGTGGGCGAGGGTGCGCTCGACGGGCTGTACGAGGTGCCTCTCGGCGACGCCGGTGCTCTCGATCAGGCGCAGCACGAGCGGGAGCCGCTCGTGGCCCGCGTGCGGGGCGCGGGCCAGACCGAGGGGCTCTTCCCGGGTGATCACGTGCTCGGGCACGGCGACGGCGGGACGGCACAGGGCAGGCATGGGGGTCCATTTCGTCCGGGGGGTGGGGAGGGGAGCCGGACGGGATCATCTTCCGTTCCCCTTCCCCGGCGCAGCACCGTTCCTGCGCTCCCGGGGACAATCACACCCGAATGTGTGATCTGCGGCAGACGTCTGTGACCTGCGGGAAAGCCCTTGCGGAGCCGGGACGGCGGTGGTCCGGGCGGCGGCTCGCCGGGGTGCGGCGGGCGGCCGGACACCTGAGCGAAGAAAACCCCTCCCGACCCCTTGCCAAGCCCTGGGGGCGGCCGGATTTACTGATCCCGGGAAGATCGACCGAATGATCGGTCGTCCGTTTTACGACGGGTGGCCGGGTGGTACGCGAGGCGAGGGAGTGGCGCACATGGGCGAGCTGCTGGACGCGGGCGAGCGACTCGGACGCGAGGAGCTGGAGACCCTCCAGCTGGAACGGCTGCGCGCGACCCTGCGGCACGCGTACGCGCACGTGGACTTCTACCGGCAGGCGTTCGACGCGGCCGGGGTGCGGCCCGAGGACTGCCGGAGCCTGGCCGACCTGGCCCGCTTCCCCTTCACCGCCAAGGCCGATCTGCGCGCCCACTACCCCTTCGGGATGTTCGCCGTCGACCAGTCGGAGATCCGCCGGATCCACGCCTCCAGCGGCACCACCGGGCGGCCCACCGTGGTCGGCTACACCGAGCGGGACCTGGACACCTGGGCGGACGTGGTCGCCCGCTCGCTGCGCGCGGCCGGCGCCCGGCCCGGCCACAAGGTCCATGTGGCCTACGGGTACGGGCTGTTCACCGGCGGCCTCGGCGCGCACTACGGGGCCGAGCGGCTCGGCTGCACGGTGATCCCCGCCTCCGGCGGCATGACCGCCCGCCAGGTCCAGCTGATCCAGGACTTCCGGCCGGAGGTCATCATGGTCACCCCCTCGTACATGCTCACCCTGCTCGACGAGTTCGAGCGGCAGGGCGTCGACCCGCGCACCACCTCCCTGAAGGTCGGCGTCTTCGGGGCCGAGCCCTGGACCGAGGAGATGCGCCGGGAGATCGAGGAGCGCTTCGCGCTGGACGCCGTGGACATCTACGGGCTCTCCGAGGTGATGGGGCCCGGGGTGGCGCAGGAGTGCGTGGAGACCAAGGACGGTCTGCACATCTGGGAGGACCACTTCTTTCCGGAGGTCGTCGATCCGGTCACCGGCGAGGTGCTGCCCGACGGCGAGGAGGGCGAGCTGGTCTTCACCTCCCTCACCAAGGAGGCGATGCCGGTGATCCGCTACCGCACCCGGGACCTGACCCGGCTGCTGCCCGGCACCGCGCGGGTCTTCCGGCGGATGGAGAAGGTCACCGGGCGCAGCGACGACATGGTCATCCTGCGCGGGGTGAACCTCTTCCCCACCCAGATCGAGGAGATCGTCCTGCGCACCCCCGCCGTCGCCCCGCACTTCCAGCTCCGGCTCACCCGGGAGGGACGCCTGGACGCCCTGACCGTACGGGCCGAGGCGCGCGCCGGGGCCACCTCCGAGGAGCGCCGGGAGGCCGCCCGCGCGATCGCCGCGGCGGTCAAGGACGGCATCGGCGTCTCGATCGGTGTGGAGGTGGTGGACCCGGAGACACTGGAGCGCTCGGTGGGGAAGATCAAGCGGATCGTCGACCTCCGGGACGGCGCGTAGCCTGGAGTCAGGAGGTGGTTGCGATGCTGTCGGAGTCCCCCATCGCCGCGATCATTCCGGTGAACGACATGGCCCGCGCGAAGCGCTTCTACACCGACACCCTCGGCCTGACGCTCGTCAAGGAATCGCCCCAGGACGTGATGTTCGAGACCGGGGGGTCCATGATCGGTCTGTACGAGACCCCCTACGGCGGCCAGGCCCAGCACACGCTCGCGAGCTGGAAGGTCGCCGACCTCGACGGCGAGATGAAGGAGCTGCGCGCCAAGGGCGTGACCTTCGAGGACTACGACCTGCCCGGCCTGAAGACGGTCGACGGCGTGGTCGAGTCGGACGACATGCGGGGTGCCTGGTTCAAGGACAGCGAGGGCAACGTGCTGTGCGTGATGGAGACGCGCGAGGGCTGAGTCCCGCGTCGGCCGTCAGGCGGCCCCGAAGCGGTCGCGCAGCTCGCGCTTGAGGATCTTCCCGCTCGCGTTGCGGGGCAGCTCGTCCACGAACAGCACCCTCTTGGGCGCCTTGAAGTGGGCGAGCCTCCCCCGCGCGTGGGCGAGGAGTTCGTCCTCCGTGACCGGGCCGCGCCGCACGACGAAGGCGGTGACCGCCTCGATCCAGCGCGCGTCCGGGAGGCCGACGACGGCGGTCTCGGCGACGGAGGGATGGGTGTAGAGGGCGTCTTCGACCTGCCGGGAGGCGACGAGGACGCCCCCGGAGTTGATGACGTCCTTGACCCGGTCCACGACGGTCAGATAGCCCTCGGCGTGGCGCACCACCAGGTCGCCGGAGTGGAACCAGCCGTCCCGGAAGGCCGCCTCGGTCTCCTCCGGCTTCTCCCAGTAGCCCGCGCACAACTGCGGTGAGCGGTAGACGACTTCGCCGGGGGTGCCGTCGGGCACGTCGGCGCCGTCCTCGTCCACGACCCGGGCCTCGACGTGGCGGACCGGGCGCCCGCAGGAGTCCAGCCGCCCCTCGTGCTCCGCCGGGCCGAGGACGGTGGCGAGCGGGCCGATCTCGGACTGGCCGAAGCAGTTGTAGAAGCGCAGTCCGGGCAGCCGCGCGCGCAGCCGCTCCAGGACCGGCACGGGCATGATCGAGGCGCCGTAGTACGCCTTGCCGAGGGGCGTGAGGTCACGGGTGGCGAAGCCGGGGTGGTTGGCCAGCCCGATCCAGACGGTCGGCGGCGCGAACAGGCTGTCGCAGCGGCCCGATTCGACGAGGCCGAAGAGGGTCTCCGGGTCGGGGCCGTCGACGATGGTGTTCTCCGCGCCCACGGCGAGGTACGGCACCAGGAAGACGTGCAGCTGGGCCGAGTGGTAGAGCGGCAGCGCGTGCGCGGGCCGGTCGTCCTCGCCGAGGTCGAGCGCCTCGATGGCGCTCGCGTACTCGTGGACCAGGGCCCGGTGGGTCATCATCGCGCCCTTGGGCAGGGCGGTCGTGCCCGAGGTGTAGAGCAGCTGGACGAGGTCGCCCGGGTCGCGGTCGGCGTCGTACGGCCGGGGCACGGCGAGCTCCGCGAGCAGCGAGTCGTCGGCGTCCCGCAGGGCCCGCACGGGCACGTCCTCCGGCACCCGGCCGGCGAGCGCCGGGTCGGCGAGCACCAGGGCGCTGCCGGACTGGTGCAGCACGTAGTCGAGGTCCTCGCCGGTGAGGTGGTGGTTGACCGGGACATGGACGAGACCCGCGCGGGCGCAGGCCAGGAAGGCGATCAGGTACGCGTCCGAGTTGTGCGCGTAGGTGGCGACCCGGTCCCCGGCCACGAGCCCGGCGCCGTCGGGGTCGCGCAGCACGGCGGCGGCGGTCGAGACGGCGGCGTCCAGCTCGGCGTAGCTCCAGGTCCGGTCGGCGTAGCGGACGGCGGTCCGGCCGGGGACGCGCCGGGCGCTGTGGCGCAGCACGCCGTCGACGGTACGGGTGAGCAGGCCGCGCTCCGGGCCTCGTTCCAGTCCTCGGTCCATGGAGGCCGATCTTGGGCGGGCGGGGGCGGCGGGTCAAGTACCCCGGATACCGAACGGGATGTTGACAAAGCGAGCGCTCAGCTGAATGCATGGCCCAACCCGCATGCTCCGTAAGCCCGTTGGGAGGAAACCTTGCACCCGCGCAGTACGCTCCCCGCCCGGTTCCGACGCCTGGCCCTGGTCGGCGCGGCCCTCGCGACCGTCACCGCCTCGCTGCCCGCGGCGGCCGTCGCCGACACAGGCGACCGGGGGCACCACCCCTCGGACCGCGGCCTGTCGGCCGTCATCCGGTACACCGAGTACGGCATCCCGCACATCGTGGCGAAGGACTACACGAACCTGGGCTTCGGCACCGGCTGGGCGCAGGCCGCCGACCAGGTCTGCGTACTCGCCGACGGCTTCGTGACCGTGGACGGCGAACGCTCGCGGTACTTCGGCGCCGACGGCGCGCCCGACGGCTCGCTGTCCTCGGCGGCGAAGAACCTCTCCAGCGACCTCTTCTTCCGAGGCGCGAAGGACGCCGGCACCGTGGAGGCCCTGCTGGCCACGCCGGCGCCCGCCGGCCCGAGCCGTCAGTCCCGGGAGCTGATGCGGGGCTGGGCGGCCGGATACAACGCCTGGCTGCGGAAGAACCGGGTCACCGACCCGGCGTGCGCGGGCGCGGCCTGGGTCCGCCCGGTCACCGAGCTCGACGTGGCCCGGCGCGGCTGGGCGGTCTCGGTCCTCGGCGGGCAGGGCCGCGGCGCCGACGGCATCACCTCCGCCGCGCCCCCGGCCGCCGCCGGAGCCGGGGCGGCCGGGCCGTCCGCCGCCGGGGGAGCCGCCGGGCGCGCCGCCGGGGCCGGCGGCTCCCCCGCCGTCCCGGACCCGGAGCGCACCGCCGAGGCGGCGCGGGCGCTGTTCGCGGCCGAGAACGCCACGATGGGCTCGAACGCCGTCGCGTTCCAGGGCGCCACCACGGCGAACGGGCGTGGGCTGCTGCTCGGCAACCCGCACTACCCCTGGCAGGGCGGCCGGCGCTTCTGGCAGTCCCAGCAGACGATCCCCGGCGAGCTGAACGTCTCCGGCGCCTCGCTCCTCGGCACCGTCTCGGTCAGCATCGGCTTCAACGAGAAGGTGGCCTGGAGCCACACCGTCGCCACCGGCGTGCCGCTCAGCCTGCACCAGCTCACCCTCGACCCGGCGGACCCCACCGCGTACCTGGTGGACGGCGTGCCGGAGCGGATGACCCGGCGGACGGTCACGGTCGCGGTCAAGGACGGCGCCCCCGTCACCCGCACCCAGTGGTGGACCCGGTACGGGCCGGTCGTCTCCGGGCTCGGCGCGCAGCTCCCGCTGCCGTGGACCGCGACGACGGCGTACGCGCTGAACGACCCGAACGCGGCGAACCTGCGGGCCTCCGACACGGCGCTGGGCTTCGCCCGGTCCCGCTCCACGCGGGGGCTGGCCGAGGCGCTGCGGCGGACCCAGGGCCTGCCGTGGGTGAACACGATCGCCGCCGACTCCTCGGGCCACACCCTCTTCACCCAGTCCCAGGTGCTGCCGAGGATCACCGACGAGCTGGCCGCGCGCTGCTCGACCCCGCTCGGCCGGGCCACCTACCCGGCCTCGGGCGTCGCGGTGCTGGACGGCTCGCGCGGGGAGTGCGCGCTGGGCTCGGACCCGGACGCGGTGCAGCCGGGGGTCTTCGGGCCCGCGCGGATGCCGGTGCTGCGGGACGCCCCGTACGTGGAGAACTCCAACGACAGCGCCTGGCTGGCCAACGCCGAGCGGCCGGTCACCGGCTACGAGCGGATCTTCGGCACGATCGGCACCGTGCGCTCGCTGCGCACCCGGGGCGCGGTCGAGGACGTGGCGGCGATGGCGGAGCGCGGCCGGCTGACGGTCGCGGATCTCCAGCGGCAGCAGTTCGCGGACCGCGCCCCGGCCGGTGACCTGGCGGCGGCGGACACGGCGCGGGCCTGTGCGACGGTGCTCGCCGCCGATCCGGAGGCGTGCCGGGTGATCGGCGCCTGGGACCGCACGATGGACACCGGGAGCCGGGGCGCGCTGCTCTTCGACCGGTTCTGGCGCGCGTTCGGCGCGGAGACGCCTCGGTCGGAGCAGTGGAAGGTGCCGTTCTCGGCGGCCGACCCGGTGGGTACGCCGCACACCCTGAACACGGCGGCGCCCGGCTTCGCCAAGGCGCTGACGACGGCGGTGGCCGAGCTGCGGGCGGCGGGCATCCCGCTGGACGCGCCGCTCGGGCGGCACCAGTTCGTGGTGCGGAACGGGGTGCGGATCCCGGTGGGCGGCGGCACCGAGGCGCTGGGCGTCTGGAACAAGACGGAGCAGGTCTGGAATCCGGCGGGCGGCGGCTACACGGAGGTCGTGCACGGCACCAGCCATGTGCAGGCGGTGGGCTGGGACGGCGGGCGGTGCCCGGTGGCCCGCACGCTGCTGACCTACTCCCAGTCGTCGAACCCGCGCTCGCCGCACTACGACGACCAGACGGCGCTGTACTCCGGCGAGCGCTGGGTGACCTCCCGCTTCTGCGAGAAGGACATCCTGCGCTCGCCGGAGCTGAGGATCGTGGTCGTCAGGGGCTGAACGACAGGAACACGAAGGCGGCGAAGATCGACAGGTGGACGCCGCCCTGGAGCAGCGTGGCCCGTCCGGGCACCACGGTCAGGGCGCTCACCACGGCGGTGAGGCCGAGCAGCACCATGTGGAGGGGGCCCAGGCCGAGGACAAGGGGGCCGGAGAGCCAGACGGAGGCCAGCGCGATCGCCGGGATGGTCAGACCGATGCTGGCGATGGCGGAGCCGTAGGCCAGGTTCATGCTGGTCTGCATCCGGTCCCGGCGGGCCGCGCGCACGGCGGCGAGGGTCTCGGGGAGCAGCACCATGAGGGCGATCACGACACCGACGACCGCCTTGGGCAGTCCGGCGGACTCGACGCCCTCCTCGATGGTGGGCGAGACGAGCTTGGCGTTGCCGACCACGGCGAGCAGGGCGAGGAGGAGCAGCCCGAGGCTGATCCACATCTCGCGGGAGGTGGGCGGCTCGGCGTGGTCGTCCTCGGACTCCTTGCCGCCCTGGCCGGGCCTCGGCACCGGGAGGAAGTAGTCGCGGTGCCGGACCGTCTGCACCGCGACGAACACCCCGTACAGACAGAGCGAGGCGACGGCGGCGAAGGCGAGCTGGGCGCTGGAGAACTCGGCGCCGGGGTGGCTGGTGGTGAAGGTCGGCAGCACCAGGGTCATCACCGCGAGGGTGCAGACGGTGGCGAGGGCGCCGCCGGAGCCCTCGGCGTTGAAGACGGCGACGCGGTTGCGCAGGGCGCCGACGAGCAGCGACAGGCCGACGATGCCGTTGCAGGTGATCATGACGGCGGCGAAGACCGTGTCACGGGCGTACGTGGACGTCCCGCCTCCGCCGCCGGCCATCAGGGTGACGATGAGGCCGACCTCGATGACGGTGACGGCGACCGCCAGGACGAGCGAGCCGTAGGGTTCGCCGATCCGGTGGGCGATCACCTCCGCGTGGTGCACGGCGGCGAGCACCGCGGCGAAGAGACAGGCCGCGATGAGGGCCACCGCGAAGCCGGGCAGGTCTCGCCCCCAGCCGAGGGCGAGGCCCACCGCGGCGACGATCGGCCCCCAGGTGGTCCATTGTCGTGTCAGTGCTGCCGTGCTCGAACTCATGCCTTGAATCCTGCCACAAAGGGAGGATCGCATTCCGTCCCGCCGCGTGGGCTCGGAGCTGACGGAAGGTCAGAGTCCTTCACAGCGCCCGGTCGTGGCCCTCCCAGTACGGATCACGGAGCCTGCGCTTGTACAGCTTGCCGTTCGGATCCCGGGGCATGACCGTGATGAAGTCCACGGACTTCGGACGTTTGTACCCGGCGAGGCGGGTTTCGCAGTGGGCCAGGATCGCGGCGGCGAGCTCCGGTCCGGGCTCGTGGCCCTCGGCCGCCTCGACGACCGCCTTGACCTCCTCGCCCCAGTCGGCGTGCGGGATGCCGAAGGCGGCGGCGTCGGCGACGGCCGGGTGGGCGAGCAGCGCGGACTCGATCTCGGCGGGGTAGATGTTGACCCCGCCCGAGATGATCATGTCGATCTTGCGGTCGCGGAGGAAGAGGTAGCCGTCCTCGTCGAGCACGCCGAGGTCGCCGACGGTGAAGAAGTCGCCGATGCGGCTGGAGCGCGTCTTGGCCTCGTCGCCGTGGTAGCGGAAGCCGCCGGTGCTCATCTTCATGTACACCGTCCCGAGCTGTCCGGGCGGCAGCCGCTCGCCGTCGTCGTCGAAGACGGCGAGCTCGCTGATGGGCCAGGCGCGGCCGACGGTGCCGGGCTTCTTCAGCCAGTCCTCGGCGGTGGCGAAGGCGCCGCCGCCCTCGCTCGCCGCGTAGTACTCCTCGACGCAGTGGCCCCACCACTCGATCATCGCCCGCTTTACGTGGTCGGGACAGGGCGCGGCGCCGTGGATGGCGTGCCTCATGGACGAGGCGTCGTAGCGGTCCCTGGTCTCGGCGGGCAGCGCGAGCAGCCGGTGGAACTGGGTCGGCACCATGTGGGTGTGGGTGCAGCGGTGGACGTCGATGAGCCGCAGCATCTCCTCGGGGGTCCACTTGTCCATGAGGACGAGCGGGTGCCCGATGTGCAGGGCGGCGGCGGCGAACTGGAGCACGGCCGTGTGGTAGAGCGGCGAGCAGACCAGGTGGACGTTGCCGTCGAAGGGCCGGATGCCGAAGATGCCGAGGAAGCCGCCGAGGTAGGTCTCCTCGGGCAGCTTGCCGGGCAGCGGGCGGCGGATGCCTCGGGGGCGGCCGGTGGTGCCCGAGGTGTAGTTCATCACCCAGCCGAGGGTGCGGTCGTCGGGCGCCGACTCGGGCTGCCCGTCGAGGAGTTCGGCGTACGGGCGGAAGCCGGGCAGCGCCCCGACCCCGTACCGCCGCGCCGCCGGGAGCCCCGCCTCGTCGGCGGCCTGGGCGGCCGCCTCGGCGAAGCGCTCGTGGGCGAGCAGGACCTTGGCGCCGGAGTCGGCGACGATCCAGGCGATCTCGGGGCCGACCAGGTGGTGGTTGACCGGCACCAGGTAGAAGCCGGCCTGTGCGGCGGCGAGGTAGGCGGTGAGGAAGGGCACTCCGTTGGGCAGCACGACGGCGAAGGCGTCGCCGCGCTCCATCCCGGCCGCGCGCAGCCCGTGCACGAGCCGGTTGGCGTCGGCGAGCAGCCGGCCGGCGGTCCAGGTCTCGCCGTCGGGGGCGATGAGGACGGCACGGGCGGGGTCGGCGGCGGCCTGGGACCAGAAACCGTTCGATGGGGCGTCCGTCACGACGTACTCCTTCCGGCGATGCGGTTGATCCGGTCGATGGCCTTCTCGAAGCCGCTGGTCAGCTCGTCGAAGACCTGCTGGACGCTGCGCTCGGCGTTCATCCGGCCGACGATCTGGCCGACCGGCGTGCCGAGCAGCGGCGCCACCTCGTGCTTCTGGATACGGGAGACGGCCTCGGCGACGAGGAGGCCCTGGAGCGGCATGGGCAGCGTGCCGGGTCCGGCCGGGTCGTCCCAGGCGTCGGTCCACTCGGTGCGGAGCTGGCGGGCGGGCTTGCCGGTGAGGGCGCGGGAGCGGACGGTGTCGCCGGAGCCCGCGGCGAGCAGCTTGGCGGTGAGGGCGCGGGAGTGGAGCTCGGCCTCGGTGGTGGTGAGCCAGAGGGAGCCGAGCCAGACGCCCTGGGCGCCGAGGGCGAGGCCGGCGGCGATCTGCTCGCCGCTGCCGATGCCCCCGGCGGCGAGCACGGGCAGCGGTCCGACGGCCTCGACGACCTCGGGGGTGAGCACCATGGAGGCGATCTCGCCGGTGTGGCCGCCCGCCTCGTAGCCCTGGGCGACGACGACGTCGATGCCGGCCTCGGCGTGGTGGCGGGCGTGCCGGGCGCTGCCGGCGAGGGCGGCGACGAGGACGCCGTGGGCGTGGGCCCGCTCGACGACGTCGGCGGGGGGCGAGCCGAGGGCGTTGGCCAGCAGCTTGATCGGGTAGTCGAAGGCGACGTCGAGCTGGCTGCGGGCGACCTGCTCCATCCAGCCGGTGATGCGCCAGCCGGAGGCCTCGCCCTCGGCGAGCTCGGGGACGCCGTGCTTGGCGAGGGTGTCGCGGACGAAGGCGCGGTGCCCCTCGGGGATCATCGCCTCCACGTCCGCCTCGCTGACCCCGTCGACCTTCTTGGCGGGCATGACGACGTCGAGGCCGTAGGGCAGCCCGTCGGTGTGCTCCTGCATCCAGTCGAGGTCGCGGGCGAGGTCGTCGGGGGCGGTGTAACGGACGGCGCCCAGGACGCCGAATCCGCCTGCTCGGGTGATCGCGGCGGCCACCGCGGGGAAGGGCGTGAAGCCGAAGATGGCGTGCTCGATGCCCAGGGTGCGACTCAGCTCCGTCTGCATGGGCGGCATGGTGCCGCAGCCGGTGTGCCGAGGGAAGAGATTTTCTGATGCAGTGTCAGATTGTTTCGGGGCGGCGGGCACCGTGGGAGAGGCTGGGCATGACGGAAACCACGAGGACATCGGGGTACGGGGGTTCGGGACCGAGCCGTCGGAGGTTCGGCGGTGGAGTGCTCGCGCTGGGAGGTGCGCTGATGATCGGTACGGTGCCGGGGACGGCCGGAGCCGCCGAGCCCGGAGGAGGCGACGGGACAGGAGCCGGGCGGCCGGGCGGCCCGGGTCCTTCGGGCGCGGGTGGCGGGGAGGCGCGGCGGACCGTGCTGCGCCCCGGCTCGGCCGAGCGCGCGGGGCTGCTCCCCGAGCACCTGGACCGGCTCGTCGCCGACGCCGAGAGCTTCCTCCGCCCCGCCGCGGGCGCCGCCCACCCGTGGTACGCGGGCGCGGTGCTGCTCGCGGGGCGCGGCGGGACGGTCGCGCTGCACCGGCCGATCGGCATGGCCGTGCGCTACGCGGCGTACGACGAGAAGACCGACACCGGCGTCGAGCTGCCGCCCGGGCGGCGGATCCCGATGCGCGAGGACACGGTCTTCGACCTGGCCTCGGTCTCCAAGCTCTTCACCTCGATCCTGGCGGTCCAGCAGATCGAGCGGGGCGCGCTGGTCCTGGAGGAGCGGGTCACGGCGTATCTGCCGGAGTTCGGTGGCGGCGGCAAGAGGGACGTCACGGTCCGCCAGCTGCTCACCCACACCTCGGGCTTCCGCTCCTGGATCCCCCTCTACAAGGAGCCGACCCGCGAGGGGCGCCTGCGGCTGCTGTGGAACGAGGTGCCCGCGAACCCGCCGGGCACCGTCTACCTCTACTCCGACCTCAACCTGATCACGCTCCAGCTGATCCTGGAACGAATCACCGGTCACCCCCTGGATCACCTGCTCCGGACCGAGATCACCGCTCCGCTCGGGATGCACCGCACGCGTTTCAATCCCCCGCTCTCGTGGCGCCCCTCGATCGCCGCCACCGAGGACGCCCGCGCGCCCTGGTCGGGGCTCGACCGGGGTCTGGTGTGGGGCGAGGTGCACGACGAGAACGCGTACGGGATGGGCGGGGTCGCCGGTCACGCCGGGATCTTCTCCACCGCCTGGGACCTCGCCGTCCTCGCCCGCACCCTGCTCAACGGCGGGGCGTACGGCCCGGCGCGGATCCTCTCCCCCGCCTCCGTGGAGCTGATGTTCACCGACTTCAACACCGCCTTCCCCGGCGACGAGCACGGTCTGGGCTTCGAGCTCTACCAGCACTGGTACATGGGCGCCCTGGCCACCCCGCGCACCGCGGGTCACACCGGCTTCACCGGCACCAGTCTCGTCCTGGATCCCACCACCGACTCCTTCCTCATCGTCCTCGGCAACTCCGTCCACCCCGTCCGCACCTGGCGCTCCGGCTCCGCGCCCCGGGTCTCCGCCGCCGACCGCCTCGCCCGCGCCGTGCCCGTACGCCCGGCGCGCGGGCGGACCGCCTGGTTCGCCGGCATGGCGAACGACGCCGTCGCGACCCTCACCCTGCCCGCCGTCCCCGGTGCCGCGCGGCTCGGCTGCGCGCTGTGGTGGGACACCGAGCCGGGCGCCGACGGCGTCTTCCTGGAGTCCTCGCGGGACGGCGGCGCCACCTGGCGGCCGGTCCCCTTCACCACCACCGACGGGACCCCGGCCGCCCACCCCGGCGGGGCGGCGACCGGCTGGTCCGGCCGCACCTGGCACCCGGTCACCGCCGAGCTGCCGCCGGGCGACCCGCCCGCCCGCCTCCGCTGGCGCTGCGCCACGGACCGGCGCTACGTCGGCCGGGGCGTGTACGTGGACGCGCTGCGGCTCCTCGACGCGGCGGGCCGCCCGCTCTTCGACGAGGCCCGCCCGGCGGACGGCGCGCGGATCGAGGCGGCGGGGTGGGTGCGTTCGGCGGACTGAGCCAGGCGCGGCGGCTCGGGCGCGGGCGGGGCTGAGGCACGGCGGCTCAGGCTCCGCCGGGGCTCGGGCTCCGCCGGGGCTCAGGCTCCGCAGGGGCTCGGGCTCCGCAGGGGCTCGGGCTCCGCAGGGGCTCGGGCGCGGGCGGGGCTCTGGGGCTCAGGCGCCCCGGCGGCGCAGGTGCAGGTGCCCGTCGACCGGGTAGTCCGGCGGCGCCGCGGGCAGGGTCCGCTCGAAGGCGTAGCCGCTCTTCGCGGCCACCCGGCACGAGGCCGGGTTGTCCACCTGGTGCAGCAGCTCCAGCCGCTCCAGACCGGCCGGCCCGAAGGTCTCGAAGGCCCAGCGGGTGACCGCCTCCAGGGCCCTCGGCGCCACGCCCCGGCCCCGGGCGGGCGCCGCGGTCCAGTACCCCACCTCCGCCACCGGGCCGCCGCCCGCCGGGCGCTTGAGGACGACGTTGGCGAGGGCCACGCCGACCGGCTGGCCGGTCCCGTCGGCGGCCAGGACCGCGAAGGCGTACCGGTTCCCCTCGGCCCAGGCCCGCCGCTGCTCGCCGATCCAGCGCAGCGCGTCCGCCTCGCTCTCGGGGACCGCGCGCACCCAGCGGCGCAGCACCGGGTCCCGGTGGGCCTCGGCCACGGCGGCGGCGTCCTCCGGGGCCCAGGGCCGGAGGACGAGGGCGGGCGGGGCCGGGGCTGGGGCCGGCTCGGTGCGCAGCACGACGGTATCGATCATCGGCCGATGATAGGACCGGCGTCCCGGCGGCGGACCGGACCCGGGCGTACCGCCCCGCGTGCACGGGCAGACAGGCGGCATGACGCACGACGCGACCGCCGGGCCCGGCCCGGTGCCGCCGGACCCCGACCCCCGGCCCGACCTGGTGCGGCGCTCCGCGGTGTTCCTGCCCGAGGGCAGCGAGATCCAGCAGGCGTTCGTCTGTCAGAGCGCCCCGAACTTCGGCTTCTTCGTCCTCACCTATCTCACCGGTCTCACGATGTTCCGGAACACCTACCGGTGCGTGGCGGTCACCTCCGACGCCGTGTACGTGCTGGACGGCACCGCCCTCTCCGGCGGCGCCCGGCCCCGGCGGCTGGCGGCCACGCTGCCCCGGGCCACCCGGCTCGGCCCGGTGTCCGGCCGCTGGGGGCGGCTGGACCTGCTCGGCGAGCCGCACTGGGTGCACCGCCGGTTCCACGGACAGATCGCGGCGGCGGACCGGGCGGCGGGCTTCGCCGGCTGACCCCGGCCCCGTCAGTCCCGCCCGGCCGCTTCGCGCAGGGCGTCGAGGACCGGGCTGATCAGCGGGTGCTCCTCGGCGCCGCGCCGGACGGCGGCGAAGACGCGGCGGGTGGGGGCCACCCCGTCGACGGGCCGGACGACCACACCCGTGAGGTCGGTGCCGCGCAGCGCCGAGCGCGGCACCAGGGCCACCCCCGCACCCGCCCCGGCCAGCGCCACCACGGCGCGGAAGTCGTCGGAGACATGCGCGAAGCCCGGCTCGAAGCCCGCGTACTCGCAGGCCAGGACGGTGACGTCATGGCAGGGGTTGCCGGCGGACTGGCCGATCCAGGGGTCCTTGGCCAGCTCGGCCAGCGAGATCCGCTCGCGGCCGGCGAGCGCGTGGTCCGGCGGCAGGACCACGTCGAACGGCTCCGCGTACAGCGGTACCCGGGTGAGCCGGGGGTCGTCCTCGCGGGGCGCGCCCCGGTACTCGACCGCGACCGCCACCTCCACCTGCCGGTCCAGGACCATCAGCAGGCTCTCGTCGCCCTCCGCGTCCTGGACCCGGACCCGGATGCCGGGCGAGGTCCGGGCCAGCGAGCCGATCGCCGGGGCGACCGCGAGGCCGATGCCGGTGGCGAACGCGGCCACCGTGACCGTACCGGCCTCGCCGGAGCCGTATGCCGCCAGCTCCGCCTCGGCCCGCTCCAGCTGGGCCAGGACGGCGTTGGCGTGGCTCAGCAGGATCTCGCCGGCGGGGGTGAGCCGGGCGCCTCGGGCGTTGCGCTCGACCAGCCGGTGGCCGGTCTCCTGCTCCAGGGCGGCGAGCTGCTGGGAGACCGCGGAGGGGGTGAGGTAGAGCGCGGCGGCAGCCGCCGTGACGGTACGGTGGTCGGCCACCGCCCGGAGGATGTGCAGCCGCCGCGCTTCGATCATGCCCCTAGTTTCGCAGGGCGTCCCGGGCCTCGACGAACGCGTCCACCGCGCGGTGCACGTCGTCCGTGGAATGGGCGGCCGAGAGCTGCACGCGGATGCGGGCGGCGCCCTGCGGGACGACCGGGTACGAGAAGCCGATCACGTACACCCCGCGCTCCAGCAGCAGCTCGGCCATCTTCCCCGCCTCGGCGGCGTCGCCGATCATGACGGGCGCGATGGCGTGGTCGCCGGAGAGGATGTCGAAGCCCGCCTCGGTCATGCGGGAGCGGAACAGCGCCGTGTTGGCGTTGAGGCGCTCGCGCAGGTCGCCCGCGGACTCCAGCAGGTCGAGGACCTTGAGGGAGGCGGCGGCGATCACCGGGGCGAGGGTGTTGGAGAACAGGTACGGGCGCGAGCGCTGGCGCAGCAGGGCGACGATCTCGGCGCGGGCCGCGACGTAGCCGCCGGAGGCGCCGCCGAGCGCCTTGCCGAGGGTGCCGGTGATGATGTCGACGCGGTCCATCACGCCGTGCAGCTCGGGGGTGCCGCGCCCGCCGGGGCCGACGAAGCCGACGGCGTGCGAGTCGTCGACCATGACCATGGCGTCGTAGCGCTCGGCCAGGTCGCAGATCGCGTCGAGCGGCGCGACGTAGCCGTCCATGGAGAAGACGCCGTCGGTGACGATGAGCTTGCGCCGGGCGCCGCCCTCGTCGGCCGCCTTGAGCTGCTGCTCCAGGTCGGCCATGTCGCGGTTGGCGTAGCGGAAGCGGCGGGCCTTGGAGAGGCGGATGCCGTCGATGATGGAGGCGTGGTTGAGGGCGTCGGAGATGACGGCGTCCTCGGGGCCGAGGATCGTCTCGAAGACGCCGCCGTTGGCGTCGAAGCAGGAGGAGTAGAGGATCGTGTCCTCCTGGCCGAGGAAGGAGGACAGGCGCGCCTCCAGCTCCTTGTGGACCTCCTGGGTGCCGCAGATGAAGCGGACCGAGGCCATGCCGTAGCCCCAGCGGTCGAGCGCCTCGTGGGCGGCGGCGACGACCTCGGGGTGGTCGGCGAGGCCGAGGTAGTTGTTGGCGCAGAAGTTCAGCACCTCGCCGGGGCGGCCGCCCGAGGTGACCTCGACGGTGGCGTTCTGCGGGGTGCCGATGACCCGCTCGGGCTTGTGGAGGCCGGCCTGCCTGATCTCTTCGAGGGTGGTGCGGAGGTCGTCGCGTACGGAATCGAACATGAGGGGTGCAGCTCCTGAAGGTCTTCGTACGGGGTCAGGCGGTTCAGACGGTCCAGTCGAGGATGATCTTGCCGCCCTTGCCGGAGGCGGCGTCGTCGAAGGCCGCCTCGAAGTCGGTGAAGGCGTAGCGGCCGGTGATCACGGGGGCGAGGTCGAGACCGCCCTCCAGGAGCACGGACATGGCGTACCAGGTCTCGAACATCTCGCGGCCGTAGATCCCCTTGATGGTGATCATGGACGTGACGATCTTCGCCCAGTCGACGGCGAAGTCCTCGCTCGGCAGGCCCAGCATGGCGATCTTGCCGCCGTTGGTCATGTTGGCGACCATGTCGCGCATCGCGCGCGGGTTGCCGGACATCTCCAGACCGACGTCGAAGCCCTCCTTCAGGCCCAGCGTGCGCTGGCCGTCCGCGATGGTCTGCTCGGCGACGTTCAGGGCGAGCGAGACGCCCGCCTTGCGGGCCAGCGCCAGGCGCTCCTCGCTCACGTCGGTGATCATGACGTGGCGGGCGCCGGCGTGCTTGGCGACGGCGGCGGCCATGATGCCGATCGGGCCCGCGCCGGTGACCAGGACGTCCTCGCCGACCAGCGGGAAGGACAGCGCGGTGTGCACCGCGTTGCCGAAGGGGTCGAAGATCGCCGCGACGTCGAGGTCCACCTCGACGCGGTGCACCCACACGTTGGACGCGGGCAGCGCCACGTACTCGGCGAAGGCACCGTCCCGGCCGACGCCGAGGCCCACGGTGGCGCGGCAGAGGTGGCGGCGGCCGGCCAGGCAGTTGCGGCACTTGCCGCAGACCAGGTGGCCCTCGCCGCTGACCAGGTCGCCGACCGCGATGTCCACGACGTCGCGGCCGGCCTCGACGACCTCGCCGACGAACTCGTGGCCGAGGGTCAGCGGGGTCGCGATCGTCTTCTGCGCCCAGCCGTCCCAGGAGCGGATGTGCAGGTCCGTCCCGCAGATGCCGGTCCGCTTCACCTTGATCAGTACGTCACCCGGACCGGTCTCGGGCATGGGAACGTCCATGAGCCAGAGTCCCGGCTCCGCCTTCTGCTTGACCAGCGCCTTCAATGTAACGGCTCCCGACGTGCGCGTCCTGTGATGTGCAGGTCCCGGGCGCGACGAAGCACCCAAGATCCCTGGAAGAGAATCTTCCGTACCTGGAGCCCATGGTCCATCGAGGATTTCTTAAGCGCACTCGCAGATCAGCTTCACGCCGCCGGTGGGAGCAGTCGGCGCGTCAACCGGCGGCCCCTCGCCAGGCCCTCCTCCGGCCCGCCTCCAGCACCGCCATCGCCGCGTTGTGGCCGGGCACCCCGCTCACCCCGCCGCCGCGCACCGCGCCCGCGCCGCACAGCAGCACGTTGGCGTGCCGCGTCGCCACGCCCCAGCGGCCGGCGTCCGGCGCCAGGTACGGGAAGGAGAGGTCGCGGTGGAAGATGTGCCCGCCGGGCAGCCGCAGTTCGCGTTCGAGGTCGAGCGGGCTCTTCGCCTCGACGCAGGGCCGCCCGTCGGCGTCGCGGGCCAGGCAGTCCGCGATCGGCTCGTCGAGACAGGCGTCGAGCTGGTCGAGCGTGGCCTTGAGGAGCGCCTCCCGCGCGCCTTCCGGGTCGGCGGCGAAGAGCCGCGCGGGCGCGTGCAGCCCGAACAGGGTGAGGGTCTGGTAGCCGCGTGCGGCCGCCTCGGGCCCGAGGATGCTCGGGTCGGTCAGGGTGTGGCAGTAGATCTCGGACGGCGGCGCCGAGGGCAGCCGCCCGCTCGCGGCCTCGGCGTACGCGCGTGCCAACTGCCCGTAGCCCTCGGCGATGTGGAAGGTGCCGGAGAACGCCTCGCGCGGGTCCACGGCCCGGTCGCGGAGCCTGGGGAGGCGGGTGAGCACCATGTTCACCTTGAGCTGGGAGCCCTCGGCGGGCGCCGGGGCCGGATCGCCGACCAGGGCGGCGAGCGCCTGCGGGGAGGCGTTCACCAGCACGTGCCGGGCGCCGACGGTGCCCTCGCCGTCGGCGGTGCGGTACGTGACCTCGGCACGGGCGCCGTCGGTGTCGATCCGGACGGCCTCGTGGCCGGTGAGGATCGTCGCGCCGGCCGCGCGGGTGGCGTCGGCGAGCGCGTCGGTGAGGGCGCCCATGCCTCCGACGGGAACGTCCCAGTCGCCGGTGCCGTTGCCGATCACGTGGTAGAGGAAGCAGCGGTTCTGGACCAGCGAGGGGTCGTGGGCGTCGGCGAACGTGCCGATCAGGGCGTCGGTCAGGACCACCCCGCGCACCAGGTCGCTGGCGAACTCCCGCTCCACCGCGACCCCGATGGGCTCCTCGAACAGCGTTCTCCAGGCCGCGTCGTCGGCGACCCGCGCGCGCAGGACGTGCCGCTCCGGAAGCGGCTCGGTGAGCGTCGGGAAGATCCGTCGCGCGGCCCGCTCGGTCCGCCGGTAGAAGGCGCGCCACGCCTCGTACTCCCGGTCCGAGCCGGTGAGCGCCGCGAACGAGGCCCGGGTGCGCTCGCCGTCGCCGCCGACGAGCAGTCCGGAGTCGCCGTACGGGGTGTACGAGGAGACGGTCCGCTTGCGGACGGCGAAGCGCAGCCCGAGCTCGCGGACGATCTTCGCCGGGAGCAGCGAGACGAGGTACGAGTACCGGGACAGCCGGACGTCCACACCGGGGAACGGCCGGGTGGACACGGCGGCCCCGCCGGTGGCGCCGAGCCGTTCGAGGACGAGGACGCGGTGTCCCGCGCGAGCGAGGTAGGCGGCGGCGACGAGGCCGTTGTGCCCACCGCCCACGATGACGGCGTCGTAGGAGCGCTGTGCGTGTGCGGTCATGCCCCTTGCTAGCACCTGGGAGGGCTGGAGGGACAGAGGGCGGGACCGGCGGGCGGTGGGAGGGCGGGCGGAGGGCGGATGGGCGGGGCCGGCCCCGGGCCGGGCGGCCTCAGGGGCGGTGGCCCGCCCGGCGTTCGCGGCAGTGGGCCTCGTCCGCGCGGGCGGCGATCGTGTCCGGGTGCGTGGCGCCGAGGGTGCGGGTGCGGGTGTCGGCGACCCGGCGGTACTCCGCCAGGGCCTCGTCGTGGCGCCCCAGCCAGCCGAGCCCTATGGCGATCTCGCGGTGGCTGACCAGCGTGTCGGGATGGTCCGGGCCGAGCACGCGGGTGCGCAGCCCGCCCACCGCGCGGGCCTCGGCCAGCGCCTCCTCCCACCGGCCGAGCCGCCCCAGGCTCACGCCGAGGCCGTGCCGGGCGCGCAGCGTCTCCGGGTGCTCGGGCCCGGTGGTCCTGGCCCGGTCCTCGGCGAGCTCCCGGTACAGCTCGACGGCCTCGGCAGACCGCCCGAGGCGGCCGAGGCAGATGCCCGCCTCGTAGCGGGCGGCCAGCGTGTCGGGGTGGTCGGTGCCGAGGGCGGCCGTCCGCGCGTCGGCCACCTCGCCGTACTCGTCCAGCGCGTCCCGCCAGCGCCCGAGCCGTCCCAGCAGGTGCGCCACCTCGTGCCGGGTGGCGAGGGTGTCGGGGTGGTCGGCGCCGAGGGCGCGGGCGCGCGCGTCGGCGACCTCGCGGGCCGTCGCGTACGCCTCCGGCAGGCGCCCGAGGCGGCCGAGGGTGAAGGCCAGGTTGTGCCGGCAGCGCAGGGTGTCCGGGTGCCGCTCGCCCATGGTCCGTTCGCGCGCGGCGAGCACGGCCGCGTACACCGAGTGCGCCTCGGCGTGCCGGCCGAGCCCGCCGAGGACGTACGCGGTCTCCTGGCGCGCCGCGAGGGTGTCGGCGTGGTCGGCGCCGAGGGCGCGGGCGCGCCCCTCCGAGACGCCGCCGAACTCGCGCAGCGCGTCCTCCGGCCGGGCCGAGCGGGCGAGGGCGAAGGCCAGCTCGTAGCGGCTGGCCAGGGTGTCCGGGTGGTCGGCGCCGAGGACCCGGCCCCGGTCGCGTACGACGGTCCCGTGCACCTGGGCCGCCTCCGCCCAGCGGCCGAGCCGGCCGAGGCCGAGGCCGGCGCGGTGCCGGCCGGCGAGCACGGCGATCAGCTCCGAGGCGGAGGCCGAGGAGGCCGCCGAGGCGGAGGCGGCGGACTCCGGGGGCTCGCCGGGGCCCGTGGCGGAGTCCTGGGCGGTCAGCGGGACCGGGCCGGTGCCCGGCAGGGTGCTGTGGTCGTGGCCGGGCGCGGAGGTCTGCGCGGAGGCGGGGGCCGCCGGGGCGGCGCCCTCCGTCCCGTACGCGTACGCGACGGTGCCGGTCGGCCCGCCCGGGCGGGCCGCCGACGCCCGCGTCCACTCCCCCGTCAGCGCCGTCGCCGGGTCGTACGGGGCCGTGGGCAGGCCCATGAACGTGCTGGTCGCCGGGCGGCCGACGGTGATCCCGCCGGCCCAGCCGGGCAGGGCCCGGGGCGGTGCGGCGGCGGGCGCGCCGGTGAGCCGGGCGCGGACCTCCGCGGCGTCCCGGGGCCGGGCCTCCGGGGCCTTGGCCAGCAGGTCGAGGACGAGCAGGTCCAGGGCGGCGGGCAGCTCGGGGCGGTGGCTGCGCAGCGGTGCGGGCACGGTGTCGCGGTGCCCGACGAGGACCGCCCAGGTGTCGTCGAGGTCGAAGGGCGGGACGCCGGTGGCGATCTCGTAGAGCACGCAGCCCAGCGAGTAGAGGTCGCTTCGGTGGTCGATCTCCCCTCCGCCGCCGATCTGTTCGGGCGACATGTAGTGCGGGGTCCCCATGGCGATGCCGGTGCCGGTGAGGCGGGAGGTGATGCCGTTGTCGGCGGCGAACCGCGCTATCCCGAAGTCGCAGATCTTCACCGCCCCGTCGGCGAGCCGCACGATGTTGGCGGGCTTCAGGTCGCGGTGCACGACGCCTTGGCGGTGGGTGTAGGCGAGGGCGTCGGCGACCTGCCCGGCGATGTCGACGACCTGGCCGACCGGGAGCGGGTCCTTGCCGTTGTCCCCGAGCAACTGGCTGAGGTTGCGCCCGTCGAGCAGCTCCATCACGAGGAACAGCACGCCGTCGGACTCGCCGAAGTCGTGCACGACGGTGATCCCGCGGTGCTGGAGCGCGGCGGCCACCCGGGCTTCGCGGCGGAAGCGTTCGCGCAGCACGGTGAGGGCGGCCGGGTCCCGCTGCGGGCCGAGCGGCCGGAGGCACTTGACGGCGACGCGCCGGCCGAGCGCCTCGTCCGTCGCCCGCCACACCTCGCCCATGCCGCCGCGACCGATCACCTCGTGCAGCCGGTACCGGCCCTGGATCAGCCTGGTGTCCGTGTCCGCCATCGCGTGCCGTCGCCCCCGTTTGCCCCGTGGCCGCGCCCCTCCCGGCCCGGCCGGTCCAGTATGGCTGCCTTCGCGCGCAGACTGTACGGCGCGGGCCGGGTGTCCTGGCCGAGCCGCTCCATCGCGCGCGGGATGTGCCGCGGGGGCAGCCGCCAGCGGAGCCGGTCCGGCAGGCAGCGCAGCAGATTGGCCGTGGCCGTGAGCCGGCGCGTGACGGTCTCCGGGGACGGCGCGGGACGCCCGTAGAGCTCATGGGCGTACGGGGGCAGAGTGTCGTACGCGAGTGCTGCCACGCGCCGCCAGATCGCCTCGCGCGCGGGCACGAGCGCGGGCGGTACGGGCGGGGCGCGCAGGAAGTCGTCGACGGCCCGCGCGTCCGCGCCGGCGGCCAGCTCGGGGCGGACGTCCCCGAAGTAGCGCCGGAGCGCGCCGACACCGCCGGGGACCCCGTCCGGGTCGAGGCCGACGAGCCGGGCGGCGGTCCGCTGCTCGTCCACGTACCGGTCGGCCTGGGCGTCGGTCAGCGGGATGCCGGAACGCCGTACGACATGGAGGTACGAGTCGATCTCGGCGCAGTGCACCCAGAGCAGCAGCGCGGGGTCGTCGACGCCGAGCAGCCGGTGGATCTTCCGTACCCGCGCGCCCGCGGCCTCAGCCGCCTCCGTGGTGCCGTAGCTGAGCGTGCCGACGAAGCTCGCGGTGCGCAGCAGCCGGCCCCAGGCGTCCGAGCGGAAGTCGCTGTTGGCCATGACGCCCCGGATGGCGGCGGGGTGCAGCGCCTGGAGGTACAGGGCGCGCACCCCGCCGATCCACATCACGGGGTCGCCGTGCAGCTGCCAGGTGACGGACCGGGGGCCGAAGAGCCCCGGGTCGGCGCCCGGGTTCGTGCCGGTGACTGCCATGGCTTCAGGCTAGGCGGCCGGGCGGCGGGGGTCGACGGGTCAGCGCCAGATCGTCTGGACCGAGTCGAACTGGACCCAGGTGACCGGGTTGCCGGCGTTCCCGCCGTAGACGGTGACGGCGCCCGCGGGGTTGATCTCGAAGCGGCAGGCGTTGACGCCCTGGCTGTTGTTGCGGGCGGCGACGCCGCGCACGTACCAGGTCGGGCGGGCGAAGCCGGGCGGGAGCGTGGCGATCTTCATGTCGGCGGTGTACGAGCCGGTGACCTGGCCGCGCGCCTGGAGGAAGACGGTGCCCGCGAGGGTGAGCAGGCGCACCTGCGGGGTCGCGCCGGCGGTGGCGGTGATGCCGGGTTCGAGGGCGAGGTCGGTCCACTCGCCCGCCTCGACGCCGGCGGACGCGGCGGGGGCCTCCGGGGGCACGGGGGTCACCGGGTCCGTGGTGGCCTCCGGGGCCGCCGTGGCGGGGGCCGCCGCGGCGAGTCCGCCGACGGTCAGGGCGGCGGGCAGCGCGAGCGCGGCGCCGAGGAGGCTGCGGCGGTTGTGGGCGGGGGGTGTGGGCCGGGCGGGCTGGACGGGCTGGACGGGCTGGGACATGCGGGGTGGCTCCTCCGGGAGGCGGGTCGGGCGGGGCGGGGCGGGGCGGACGGCGCCGTTGCGGGGTCAGCGCCAGACGGCGCTGAAGCTGTCGAGCTGGGCCCAGGTGATGACGTTGGCGGCGCGCCCGCCGAACAGGCGCAGCTCGCGGTCGGTCCCGGCCTCGACGCGGGCGACGGTGTGTCCGCCGCTGCTGTTGCGCGGCACGTTGGCGCGGGCGGTGACGCTCGGGGTGAGCGAGTCGGGCAGGCGGCCGATGACCGCGTCGGCGTCGAAGGCGCCCTTCACGCCGCCGCCGAGCTGGAGCACGGTGGTCCCGGCGAGGCTGATCAGCCGCCCGCGCGGGGCGTTGCCGTCGGCCTCGACACCGGCGGCGAGGGCGATCGGCCGCCAGTCGGTGAGGACCTTGACGCCGTCGGTCTCGGGCGCGCCGGAGAGGGACACGATGGTGCAGGTGCGCGGGCCGGGGTCCTCGCCCGCGAAGCCGATGTGCAGGTGCGGGACGCCGTCGCGGACGGAGACGGCCAGGCCCTCGGGCTCGCGGTAGGCGAGGCCGGGCGCCGCAGTGCACAGCCGTCGGTCGAGGACGGCGCCGGTGGCCCAGTCGACGGCGGTCAGATACGTGTTGCCGGGGGCCGGGTTGGCGGCGGAGTACGCCTCGCCGTGCAGGGTGTACAGGACGCCGGCGTGGGAGGCGTAGCCCTGGAACACGCCCGGCGACAGGGTGGGGGTGATCCGCTGGATCGGCTCCCAGACGCCGGCCGCCGCCTTGGCGAGGTCGTACCGCTCCCAGTTCATTCCGTTGAGAGAGAAACGAACGACGAGTTCGTTCCTGGCGCGGTCGATGGTGGCCGTGAGGAAGCGGGCGGAGGGGTGGGGCGTGTACGGCGCGGTGTGCCCGGTGGAGCCGTAGGTGAGGACGGCGCCGTCGGCGTAGGCGAAGCTGGTGACGGCGGAACCGTAGCCCTCGCCCGCCGAGTTGGGCTTGGACGCGGTCTCGGTCCAGAGCCGGACCGTCCCGTCGCGGTTCTCCACGCCCAGGCTGACGCCGTGGCCGAAGCCGCGCAGGAACATGGACCCGGCGATCGCGCCCGCCTCGGTGAGCCGGGTCAGGCACAGGTCTCCGTTGGCCTTGCGGGTGTCGTACGGGACCGGGGCCGGCTCGCCGGGGAGCTGGACGCCGGCCTCGATGACCTGGAGCACGAAGACGTCGCCGGAGACCGGGTCGATGCCGAACGACTGCATGACCGTGGCGTTCCGCAGCCGGCGCCGGTGGAGCAGGGTGCCGACCGGGCCGGCGAGGTCTATCTGTCCTTCGATGGTGACGCTCAACGACGCCGCTCCTCGGGGTGGTTCGGAGTGCCCCGGGGACCCGGGGCGGCGTCAGTCTGTCAAACGCCCTCACCCCCGTCTTACGCCCCTGCCCGCACCCCTGTCCCTCGCCCCCTGTCCCTCGCCCCCCGTCCCGCGCGCCGTGGGCGCGGGACGGGGGTGAGGGCAGGGCCGGCGCCCTAGGTTGAGGGCGACGCCGTGGAGGACACGCGCGTTCTTTCCGCTGAGAAAGGAATCCCCATGCGGTATCGCAAGCTGGGCGACTCGGACCTTGAGGTCTCGGAGATCTCGCTCGGCTCCTGGCTCACCTACTCCGGCGGCATCGAGGCGGACGCGACCCGCGCCTGTACGGAGGCGGCGTTCGACGCCGGGATCAACTTCTTCGACACGGCGAACGTGTACGGCCGAGGGGCGGCCGAGAGCGCGTGGGGCGAGATCCTGTCCTCGCGTCCGCGCGACTCGTACATCCTGGCGACCAAGGTCTGGGGCCGGATGTCCGACGACCCGGCGGACGCCGGGCTCTCGGCCGGGCAGATCGCCCGTCAGATCGACGCCTCCCTGACCCGGCTGCGCACCGACCACGTCGACCTCTACCAGGCGCACCGCTTCGACCCGTCGGTGCCGATCGAGGAGACGATCGAGGCCCTCCAGAAGGTCGTCGAGCAGGGCAAGGCCCGCTACCTCGGCTTCAGCGAGTGGACGAACGAGCAGGTCCGGACGGCGATCGAGCTGGCGGGACCAGAGCTGTTCGTCTCCTCGCAGCCGCAGTACTCGATGCTGTGGCAGGCCCCCGAGGCGGAGCTGTTCGGCCTGACCGAGGCACACGGCATCGGCAACATCGTCTGGTCGCCGCTCGCGCAGGGCGTCCTGACCGGCAAGTACCTGCCGGGGCGCCCGGTCCCGGAGGGCAGCCGTTTCGCCAGCGACACGATGGCGGGCGCCCGGGAGCTCGTCTACAACGAGGCGAACCTCGAAGCCGTCCAGCGGCTCGTGCCGATCGCCGAGGAGGCCGGGCTCGCCCTCCCCGCCCTCGCCCTGGCCTGGGTCCTGCGCCGCCCGGAGGTCTCCTCCGCCATCACCGGCGCCTCCCGCCCCGAACAGGTCCACGCCAACGCGGCGGCTTCCGGGATCGACCTCGCCCCGGACCTGCTGGCCGCCGTGGACCGGGCCCTCGGCGACGCGCCGCTGACGGAGCCGACCCTGGCCCCGCAGGCCGAGACGGCCATCAGGCGCCGCTGAGCGCAGCCGGGGGCGGGAGCCGGGTGCCGGGTGCCGGGCGTCTGGGCGTCCGGGTGCCCGGGTGCCCGGCGGGCCGGTGCGGCTGAGGGGAGCGGCGGGGCGTGCCGGGGGCGGTACTCCGGGCTCCCGGGGGGGCCGGGGGCCTCGGCTCCGGGGCGCCTCGGCTCCGGGGGTCCGGGTGCGCCGGGGGCCGGTCGGTGTCCTGCCGCCGTCGCGCCCGCGTAGCCGCGAGCGCGGACGACGTCGGGGGTGGGCCCGTACGGCAGGCGTGGTCGGCGGCGCTGCGGTGCGCGTCGTGGCGGCGAAGTGGGCGTCGATGTGCGCCCGGGTCGCGAAGGCGGCGCCGAGCAAGGCGAGTCGGCAGTCGGCAGTCGGCAGTCGGCAGTCGGCGAGGGTCTGGGCGTCCCGTACGGCGCGTTCGGCGGCGGCCAGGTCCCGGAGCGCGCGCCGGGCGTGCTGCGCGTACACGGCACCGGCGCCGGTGAGCCGCACGGACCGCCCGCCGCGGTCGAGGAACCGGGGCCATAGACCGCACCACTAGGAGTCATCGACAGCAAGTCTTGGACTCTATAGGGGCAGGTCGTGCAGGGTGGATCACGTCGGGGCCGGAGCACCCGCCCGACAGCCGCCGAGGCCACTCGCGCACCTCGGGTGAGCCCGTTCCCCGACCCCCGTTCCATCCCCAGAAGGGAGTGCCCCATGCAGGACCTCGCCGTCGGCGTCGCCCGCTTCCAGCAAGACGTCTTCCCGGCCAAGGCGGAGCTCTTCGCCCGCCTGGCCACCGAGCACACCCCGCACACCCTGTTCATCAGCTGCTCCGACGCCCGTGTCGTCCCCGAGCTGATCACCGGCACCGAGCCGGGCGACCTGTTCGTCGTCCGCACGGCCGGGAACCTGGTCCCCGCGCACACTCCCGGCGCCGACGGCGTCGCCGCGAGCATCGAGTACGCCGTCTCCGCGCTCGGGGTGCGGGACGTCGTCGTCTGCGGGCACTCCGCGTGCGGCGCGATGACCGCACTGGCCCAGGGCCACGACCTGAGCGGCGCCCCGGCGGTGGCCGCCTGGCTGCGGCACGCGGACGCCTCCCGGGCCCGCGCCGCCGCCGGTGACGTACCCGCGCTGGTGCGCCAGAACGTGCTCGCCCAGCTGTCCAACCTGGCCACCCACCCGTCGGTGGCTCGCGCGCTCGCCGAGCGGCGGATCGCCCTGCACGGCTGGGTCTACGACATCGGCACCGGCCGCGTGGAGGACCTGACCGCCGCGGACCCGACGACGACCGCGATCACGGCGATGACGACGGCCACGTCGGCCGCCTGACGTTCACCGCACCCCGTACCCACAGCCCACAGCCCACACACAAGAAGAGGAAGTCCCACCATGCCGCAGGCCCAGTTCGACCCCACCGCCCGCCAGTCCCTGGCCATCGCCGCCGTCGAGGCCAAGACGCGCAAGGACCTGTCCTGGCAGCAGATCGCCGACGCCGCCGGCCTGTCCGTCGCCTTCGTCACCGCTGCCGTGCTCGGCCAGCACGCCCTGCCGGAGAACTCGGCGAAGGCGGTCGCGGAGCTCCTCGGCCTGGACGAGGACGCGGTCCTGCTGCTGCAGACCATCCCGACCCGCGGCTCGATCCCCGGCGGCATCCCGACCGACCCGACCATCTACCGCTTCTACGAGATGCTCCAGGTCTACGGCACCACCCTCAAGGCCCTGGTCCACGAGCAGTTCGGCGACGGCATCATCTCCGCGATCAACTTCAAGCTGGACGTGAAGAAGGTCGCCGACCCCGAGGGCGGCGAGCGCGCCGTCATCACCCTGGACGGCAAGTACCTGCCGACCAAGCCCTTCTGATCCGGGGCTCGACCTGAAGGGGCCGTGCCCGAGGCGCGGCCCCTTCAGCCGTCGCCCTCGGGCCCCTGACCGCCCCCGCCCCCACCCCCGCTGCCGCTGCCGCTGCCCCGCCGCAGGCGCCCGGACCACACCGGTTCGACCTGCTCCCACTCCCGCTCCCAGGCCGCGAGGCCGTGTGCGTCGACCGTGCGGCGCACGAAGACCAGCAGGCCCACGCCCATCGCGCCGACGGCCACGCCCGTGGCGGTGCCGCCGGAGAAGGCGACGAGGGCGCGGTTCGCCGCGTCGCCGGGCGGAATGGCCTGCGTACCGGTGTCGTCGACCCAGATGCCGAGGGTGTAGCCGCGCACGGAGCCGGGCGGCACGGCGACACTGCCGCTCCGCTGGACGTGCGCCGGATAGTCCCAGACCGCCGGCGCGACGGCCTGCGCCTCGCCGCCGTACCGCGTGGCGATGTGCGGCTCCTTCGCGGGACCGGTCGTGGTCGCCGTGACCTCGTGGCGGTGGACCGCGAGCGCGCGGTCGGCCCTGGCCCCGGCCGTCCACAGCATCCCGGCGGCGACCGCGCCGACGATCACCGCGAGGAGCAGGACGGACAGCAGGGCGGCACGTCGGCCGGAGAAGGGCTCGTGATGGGGCATGGCGCACCTCCGAGTGGCGGCAGTCCGGACGGCGGGACTCCTCACTCCTCCCCTCCACTCTTCCACGTACGGCCCGCGCGGGGGATTCGTGAGCGCCGCACCCGCCCCGTGGTCAAGTGATCACGGAGCGTCCGGAGGAGGTCGATGGGGGGCCCGCGAGGCCGACAAAGCGGGTATCTGCGGATCAACTCCCGCTTCCCAAGCGGGAGTTAGGAGTGAGGTGCCCTGCTACGGTGATCGGATGTCAACGATCAAGAAGTTCCAGGTCACCTTCGACTGTGCGGACCCGGAGCGACTCGCCCGCTTCTGGTGCGAGGTGATGGGTTACGTCGCCCAGGCGCCGCCGAAGGGCTTCGACTCGTGGGAGGCGTACCACCGCTCGCCCGGCACGGAGGCGACGCAGCCGTGGTTCGCGTGCTCCGACCCCACCGGGGAGGGCCCCCGGCTGCTGTTCCAGCGCGTGCCCGAGGGCAAGGTCGTGAAGAACAGGGTGCACCTCTGCGTACGGGCCGGCACGGGACTCGTCGGTGACGAGCGGCTGTCCACCCTCCAGGCCGAGAGCACCCGGCTGGTGGCGCTGGGAGCGGTGCAGCAGCGGGTGATGATCGCCGACGAGGAGAACGAGTCCTGCATCGTGATGCTGGACCCGGAGGGCAACGAGTTCTGCCTGGACTGAGCGGTACGGGGCGGGAGCGGGGGACAGGGCCGGGCAGGGCGGGGGCACGGAAAATGCCTGGCCACCCCACCCGCACCCTCGATAGCGTCCGCGTTCCGAGCCCCCGTGGAACCACCGCCGGAGCCCTCAGGAAAGCGACGCGACACATGAACGGCCGACAGCAGGCGACGACGACCCTCTGGCGCCCGACGGGCCCCGAGGAGCTGGCCCTGGTGCGCGAGCTGGAGTGGCGCGCGTGGCCCCCGCGACTGCCGGAGCAGCCGATCTTCTACCCGGTCCTCGACGAGGACTACGCGATCCGGATCGCGCGCGACTGGAACGTGAAGCACAGCGGCGTCGGCTACGTGACGCGCTTCGAGGTCGAGTCGGAGTTCCTGCGCCGCTACCCCGTGCGACAGGCGGGCGGACGGACGATCCTCGAACTGTGGGTGCCGGCGGAGGAGCTGGACGAGTTCAACGGGCACATCGTGGGCGCGATCGAAGTGGTCCACGAGTTCCGCTGAACCGGCCGGGTGGGCCGGATTCACGCGTTCCGACATCACATGATCCGGCGTCACGCGTCCCGGCGTCCCGGGCCCGAGGCGAAGGCGAGGGGCGGCGCGATCGCCCGTACGTCGGCCCCCTCCCCCACCCACAGCCCGATGTAGAGCGCGGCGGTCGCCTCCAGAAGCCCGGCGCGGTCCAGGCCGCCGGCGGCGACGGGCGCGCAGCCGGTGTCGCGCACGAGTCGGCGCGCGACGGCGAGCGCGGCCGGATCGTCGCCGCAGAGCGGTACGGCGAGGGGCTGCCCGTCGAAAGCGGGCGGGTCCATCCGCCAGACGTCCTCGTGGCAGAGGTTGAACGCCTTGACGACGTGCGCGTCGGGTGCGGCGGCGGCGAGGCGGCGCGCGGCCGAAGGCCCGTCGGCGGTGAGCAGCCGGAAGCCGGGGCCTACGGGATTGACGCAGTCGAGCAGGGCCTTTCCGTCCAGCTCGTCGCGGAGCGCGCCGACGACCTCCGCCGCCGGACCGTACGGCAGGGCGACCAGCACCGCCTCACCGAACCGGGCCGCCTCACGCGGACTCCCGTGCTCGGCGCCGTACCCGAGACGCGCGGCGAGCCGCCGGGCCCGGCCCTCGTCCCGGCCGCCGACGCGGACCCGATGCCCGGCCCGCGCCCAGTGCGTGGCCAGCGCCTCGGCCATGTTCCCCGTACCCAGCACACCGATCCTCATGGCCCGACCCCGCCCTCTCAACGAACTCTTCGAAGTCATCGAATTCCTCGAACTCATCGAACTCCTCGAACAACGGCTTACAGAACGACAGTAGGAAACCCGTCGGGCACCATCTGGTAAGTGACGACAGACGCCTATCTCGCCGACTGCCGCGCCCGGCTCGCCTTCGACCTCATGTCGAACACCTGGAACCCGGTGCTGATCTGGGTCCTGCGGCACGGCCCGCGCCGCCCCGGCGAGCTCCGCGAGCTCATCGGCGGCATCAGCCCCAAGGTCCTGACCGAGACGCTGCGGCGCCTGGAGTTCAACGGCCTGGCGACCCGCACCGCGTACGCCGGATCACCACCCCGCGTCGAATACGAACTCACCGACCTGGGCCGGACCTTGCTCCCCCCGATCGAAGCCTTCGGCGCCTGGGCCTTCACCCACGGCGACGAGGTGATGGAGGCCCAGGAACGGGCTGCGGAGCAGTCCCGGACCTGCTGAGCCCCGCAGCTCCGAAGGCCACCGGAAGAGGCAACGGGCAACACCGCCGAACCCCGATGCTCCGCTCGCATCCCGTGCCAAACTCACTGACGAACACGAAGCGAGACGACGCCATCACTTTTGGTGCGCGTTCTCTGTCTTTGTGGCGCGTACTGGATACGGCCATCGAAAGGGACGACCTCGATGAATACGGATGCGCCTTTCGGCCCGGAGCTCCGCCGATTACGGCTGGAGGCGGGGCTGACGCTCACCGAGTTCTCAGTGGCGCTCAACTACGACAAGGGGCACCTCAGCAAGGTCGAGCGCGGCGAGCGAACCGCGTCTCCCGATCTGGCGCGTCGGTGCGATGCGTTCCTCGGTGCGAACGGTGAGCTTCAGCGGCTCGTCATCACCGCCGATGCCGTGTCGCCTTCGGCCTCGCTGGTGTCCCCGACCACGCCCGCCTTCGACGGCCCGGTCAGCGAGAGCCCCTGGGCCATCGGGCGGCGCGAGCTCCTCGCCGCCGGTTCGGGAGCTCTCATCGACCTCGGGCTGAAGCTCGGGGGACAGGCGCTCTCCGGCAAGGACCCTCTCCTGCTCTCCTACCGCGCCCAGTTCGACCAGTTGCGCATGCTCGGGCAGTCGACCGCGCCGCGGGCTCTCCTCCCGCTCCTCGAGACACAGACCCGTACGGTGGCCGCGTTCGCCGCCGGCTCCTCGCGCACCACCCGCGCTCCCGCACTCGTGCTCGCGTCGCGGTTCGCCGAGTTCACCGGCTGGATGGCGCAGGAGGCCGGCGACAGCTCCGCCGCGATCGGCTGGACGGGGGAGGCCTCCGCGTTGGCCAGCGCCGGCGGCGATCCACACCTCGGCTCCTACGCGCTCGTGCGGCGCGCCCTCGTCACCATGTACGCCGGGGACGCCGCGAGTACGGTGGCTCTGGCCCGGCGGGCGCAGGACGGCGGGCTTCCGCCGCGCATTCGCGGGCTCGCGGCTCAGCGGGAGGCCCAGGGACACGCACTCGTCGGCGCTGAGAGCGACTGCCTCCGGAGCCTCGACAAGGCGCGGGTGCTCCTCGACAGCGACGGTGCCCACAGCCCTGGCGCGCCCGTGATCGGCACCACCCATGTGAGCGATCCCGCGGCCATGACCCACGGCTGGTGCCTTTACGACCTGGGTCGTCCCAAAGCTGCTGCCGAGATCCTGGACCGGGAGTGCCGCCGGCTCGCTCCGCACGCGCTCCGCACACATACGCGCTACGGCTTCCGCAGGTCCCTGGCGCACGCTGCGTCCGGTCAGGTCGAACACGCCTGCGCTATCGCCGGAGAACTTCTGGGCATGATGCCGGCGGTGCCCTCCGCGACGGTGAACAGCGATATCCGTCGCTTGGCGCGGGAGCTCTCCCGGTTCCGGAGCAGCCGCGCCGTTCGCGACCTGCAGCCCGCCCTCGCACGCGTGCTCGCGCCCGTCCAGGGCTGACACCGGCTGGAGCCTTCGGGCTCGCCCGACGCCTTGGACTCGTTGCTCCGGCCCTCGTTCTCCCTTGGCTCCCTTTTTCTGCCACAGGACCTTGTCCAGGCGCTGCCCTCAGCGCCACGTAGCGCCCCGATTCCTTGGGCCGCACGGCAGACCACTCACAGCCCCGCCCATGACGGCAGCGCAGCCGCGGCCGTGCCCCTCGCGCGCCCACAACTGATCACCCGAATCATCCGATCCCGAAGGGACTCTCATGTACAAGGTCTTCATCAACTACCGCACGGGCGACGAGGAGTCCGCGGCGACTCTGATCGCCAGGGAGCTTGCCCAGCGGTTCGGCGACCGGTCGATCTTCCGTGCCAGCGATTCGATCGATCCCGGACGGCGCTTTCCGGCGGAACTGCTCAGGGCGCTCGACGAATGCGAGGCGCTGGTCGCCGTGATCGGCCCCCGCTGGGCGGACGTGCGCGGCGCCGACGGGCGCCCCGCCCTCGAAGCCGAAAAAGACTGGACGCGCCGCGAGATCAGGACCGCACTCGAACGCGGTGTCCTCGTGATTCCCGTCCTCGTCGGGAAGACCACCCGTATCGACCGCTCTCTCCTTCCCCATGATGTGGCGGAGTTGGCGGAGTGCCAGTACACGCGGTTCGACCACCGCAACGCCGGGGCCGGCCTGACTCAGCTCGGTGACGCCCTCGCGCGGTTGCTTCCCGCGCTGGGCGCGGCGGACCAGGAGTCCCGTGCCGCGCATGAGCGGAGCAACGAGAAGCCACAAGCTGAGTCCGGCCGGGACACAGAACACGCCAGGATGCGGACACGCGACCTCACGCAGGGCGACGTACGCGGCGGCATCGGCAATCTCAACGGAGATCTGAACGGCACGTTCATCAACGAGCCGCAGGGGCCGGTGAACACCGGTCCGGGCCGTCAGTACAACGCACCGCACTTCGAGGGCGACAACACCGGGGTCCAGTTCACCGCGGGCGACAACAGCGGCACGGTCCACCAGCGCTTCGAGCGCGAGCGCCGACGCTCGGACGACGAACGATGACCGAGCAAGTGCGCGTCACGGTCAACGACGCGCGCGGTCCAGTGAACAACGGATCGGGTCCTCAGAACGTCTTCCTCGGCCTCGGACCGGACTGGATGGTCCGCAGAGGCGTCGAACCGCTGCGGATCGCCCGTGAGGACCGGCTCCGCCTGGCCGACAGGTTCGTCCGCCCTCCGGGCTACCGCCTCGCGGCCGACCGGTTGGAGAAGCCCGGATCAGTGGTCCTGGTCGACGCGGATCCTGGCAGTGGCCGAAGGGCGGCGGCGATCATGCTGCTGCACGAACTCGCCGGGAAGGGGGGAACCGAGGGGGGCGACGGGCGGTTCGAGGAGCTCCCCTCCACGGTGCACGAGCGGGACGAGGACGGATCCCGGTTCACCCCCGCCCCCGGCGACCGGTTCCTCCTCGATCTCTCCGGCGGCTCCGGTGCCTCCGCCGACTCCGACGGGAAGCTGTCCGTCGCCGTCGCCCGCCATCTCGCCGTGCGCCGGGGGCAGGTCCAGGACGCTCAAGCGCACATGGTCGTCGTCCTGCCGCCGAGTGGGGCGTCGGGCGTCCCGGCGGGCTTCGCCTCGGACCATCTGTCCGACTTCGCGGCGGACACCGTCCCGCTGGGCCGTCCCCGGGGCATCGCCGTCGTCGCCCGGCATCTGCGCATGGACCATGTCCCCTTCGGGCATCGGGAGTTGGAGGAGCCTCGGCTCCGGGACCTCTGCGATCGCTCCCCCATGCGGGAGCTCGCCCGGCTCGCCGGGCTGGTGCGGGACGCTCGGGAGGGCGGCCGGTTCGGGGGTGATTTCCCGGAATGGCTCGACCAGGCCCTCGGCGCGGTCACCGACCGGGCCGAAGACGTCGGTACGTTGATGACGGGCGTCCGCACCGCGCCCGAGCGAACCCTTCTCCTCGCCGCGGCGGTGTTCGAAAGGGCTCATGCCGACACCGTCTACGAGGTGTGGCACGGGCTCATGGAGACCGTAGGGCTGGAGAAGGACTCCGCCACCGAGCTCGCGCAGGCCGACTTCAGGGAACGGCTGATGTCGCTCGGTGTCGAACGGGACGCCGCCGGACGGGTCGGTTTCGCGAAGTTGGCCTACGCCGACGCGGTGCGGACGTACTTCTGGACACACTTCCCCGGGACCCGCGACGCCTTCCGGGACTGGGTCAAGACCTCCGCCGGGCTGCGCGGTCTGGCGGACGACGACCGTCTCAACGTCGTCGTCCGGTTCGGCGAGCAGTGCCTGGCCGTCGGGCGGCCCGACGACCTCTACGACCTCGCGGCCGGGTGGGCCGAGGGCACGCCCGGCTCCTGCGATCCGCGAGCGGTCGCCGCCCTCGAACTCGGGCTCAGCCACGAGGTGTGGGCGGGCCGCTTCCGACGGCGGATCATCGAGAGCGCGCGGTCCGGCTCCGTGCCCGACGGGCTGGTGCGCGTCCTCACCGTCGTGTGCGCCGAGAGCCTCCGCGCGACCCATCCGGAGCAGGCCATGGTGCGGCTCCACCATCTCGCCGTACGGGACGGCACCGCCGCGAGCGAGGCACGGGCGGCCCTCCTCGACCTGGTCCGAGCCGACCGCCGGCTCCACCGGCTGCTGATCGAGCGGATACGGGAGCGGACGGACCGCGAGGCTCGCGGACCGGAGTCCCATCTGCGGCTGCTCGCGGCGCTGCTGGCCGCCGACCAGGTGATCGATCCGCCGCCCTGGCCCGACCTGTTCCGAGGCTGGGCGTTCTTGTTCGCGCAGCCTCCCGCCGAGTCCTGGAAGCCTCTCGTACGCGGCTGGCTGGACGCCGTGGTCGCCGACGCGTCGCGGGAGCTCGCCCTGAGCCTGATGGTCAGGGCCGCGTACGAGCAGCCACCAGCGCTCCACCGCCTCTACACCATCGCCTGCGACTGGGCGGGGGCGAGCCGCTCGCCGTCCCGTTCGTCGGTCGCCTCCCGGTTCTGGCAGCACATCGACGAGGCCCAGCACACCCGCGTGAACCGCCGTACCCCTACCGGACCACCGACCGCGGAAGAGGCCCGATGAGTCACCGTTTCCCCCGCCTGCTGCTCGTCGCCCTGTGCGGCCTGGCGCCCGCCGCGCTCGGCGGCCTCCTCCACTGGTCGCCCTGGCTGTGGGGGTTCCTGTGCATGGTCACCGCGTCGGGCTCGCTCCTGTTCGTGATGACGGTCCTCAGCGGCACCCGAGCCAGCGGCGCCGACCCGTACGGGTCCGACGCGCCCGAGACGCCGCCGGCCCCCTCGGACCGGCCGTACGAGGAGACCCGGGTGATCGAGGCGGCGCTGCCGAGTGCGGCGGCCGGCTACGACTTCCTCTTCTCCGCCACCGTCTGGTGGCGGCCGGTCCCCGACCCCACGGGGCTCTCCGACGGCGCTTCCGCGGCCCTCGCCGAATCGGCGATCGTCAGCCGGGCCTTGGCCGTCGTCGGTCCCGAGGAGCCCGGACGGGCCGACTTCGCGCGCTACCTCCTGGACGGGGAGCTGGGCATCCCGCTGCCGGACCGGAGCGGCCGGGTGAGAGCCTTCGCCGCCGACGTGACGCTGGCCTTGGCGCCCGCCGACCGCGAGCGTCTGCGGCGTATGAACGACCTCCGCAAGGACGAGGAGGTCTGGGAGCACGAGCGTCGGCACGAGCGCAACAAGCGACACTACCTCGGTGACGACGTGCTCAAGAGCACGGGCAGCGCGATGGTGTGGTGGCTGGCGCGACACGAGGACGAGATCGAGAAGGCGGTCGAGATGATCGGCCCACTCGCGCAGATCACCGCGGCGGCCAACGACGAGGAGGTCCCCGAGCTGTTCCGGCACCTGATCGTCCCGCCCGTCGACACGTGGGCGTCCTCCTACGGCGAGCGCGAGGAGGAGGTGGGGGTGGCGGACCGGTTGCGGACGCTGCTCACGGCCGTGGGGCTGAAGCCGGACATGGACGCGTACAAGGTCCTCGTCCACCGTGTCGTGCGGAACCTGGAGGCCACCGGACTGGACGGGGCCTTCGAGGCCGCCGCAGAGATCCGGCGCGCCTTCTCCGCCGAGGGATTCGAGGGGGAGGACGGCGGAGAACCTGTCGGCGAGCCTCCGGCGGACGAGGAGTGGCCGGAGGAATCCGACGGCGACTGGCCGGAGGAGGACGAGAATCGGCGTGCCGGAGGGGTCGGAGGGCTGTGATACTCGCCCGATGAGCCGCGTTCCCGCCACCGCCCCGGTCCCTGACTCCGTCCCCGGCCCCGGCCCCGTTCCCGGCCCCGTCCTCGACTCCCTCTCCGGGCTCGCGTTCGGTGATGCCTTCGGTGACCGGTGGTTCGGGGTTCTGCGGCGGGACGGGGAGGGGGCCCTGGAGGCGCGGGTGGTGCCGGCGGAGGTCGTGTGGGAGTGGACCGACGACACCGCGCAGGCCCTCGTCCTCGTGCGCGAACTCGTGGAGGGCGGTGGGCTCGTGGACCAGGACCGGTTCGCGCGGCGGCTCGCCGAGGCGTACGCCGAGGACACGCACCGCGGTTACGGGGCCTCCATGCACGAGGTGCTGCGCCGGATCGGGGCGGGCGAGCCGTGGCGGGAGGTCGTCGCCGGGCAGTTCGAGGGGCAGGGGTCCTGGGGCAACGGCGCCGCCATGCGCGTCGCCCCGCTCGGTGCGTGGCACGCCGCCGACCTCGGCCTCGTCGCCGAGCAGGCCGTGCTCCAGGGCGTGGTCTCGCACCACCATCCGGAGGCCGTCGCCGGTGCGGTGGCGGTCGCCCTCGCCGCGGCGCTGGCCACGCGCAGCCGGGGCGCGGCGGCGCCGTCGCGGCCCGAGTTCCTCGACGCGCTCGCCGGGCTCCTTCCCGACAGCGACGTCCGCTCGGGCCTCCGGATCGCGGCCCGGATGCCCGCGCACACCTCGGTCCGGCACGCCGCCGAGGTCCTCGGCTCCGGCTACCGCATGTCCGGACCCGACACCGTGCCGTACGCCCTGTGGTGCGCGGCGGGCCACCTGGACGACCTGGCGGAGGGCCTGTGGCGTACGGTCGCGGGGCGCGGCGACATCGACACGACCTGCGCGATCGCGGGCGGCGTCATCGCCGCCCGCACCGGCGTCTCGGGCCTCCCGCCCGCCTGGCACGCGGCCCGCGAACCCCTGCCGTCGCTCAGCGGCGGACCCGGGGCATGCCCAGGCCGATCCACGAGATGATCTCGCGCTGGATCTCGTTGTTGCCGCCGCCGAAGGTGAAGATGACGGCGGAGCGGTAGCCGCGTTCGAGCTCGCCGTGCAGGACCGCGCCCGACGAGCCCTCCTTGAGGGCGCCGGCCGCGCCCGTCACCTCCATCAGGGCCGCGTAGGCGTCGCGGCGGGCCTCGGAGCCGTAGACCTTGACGGCGGAGGCGTCCTGGGGGGTGAGGGTGCCGTTCTGGACGGCGTTCACCATCTGCCAGTTGAGCAGCTTCATCGCGTCGAGGCGGGTGTGGGTGCGGGCCAGGGTGCGGCGGACCCAGGCCAGGTCCAGGACGCGGCGGCCGTCGGCGAGCTTCGTGTCGGCGGCCCAGCGTTGGACGTCGTGCAGCGCGCGGATCGCCATGGTGCCGTGCGCGGCGAGGGTCACCCGCTCGTGGTTGAGCTGGTTGGTGATCAGGCGCCAGCCCCTGTTCTCCTCGCCGACCCGGCGCGAGCAGGGGACGCGGACGTTCTCGTAGTAGCTGGCCGTGGTGTCGTGCGAGGCCAGCGTGTTGATCAGGGTGCAGGAGTAGCCGGGGTCGCTCGTCGGCACCAGCAGCATGGTGATGCCCTTGTGCGGCGGCGCGGCCGGGTCCGTGCGGACCGCGAGCCAGACCCAGTCGGCGGTGTCGCCGTTGGTCGTCCAGATCTTCTGGCCGTTCACCGTGTACGTGCCCGTGGCCTCGTCGCCCTCCCGCACCGCGCGCGTCTTGAGCGCGGCGAGGTCGGTGCCCGCGTCCGGCTCGCTGTAGCCGATCGCGAAATCGAGCTCCCCGGAGAGGATCCCCGGCAGGAAGTACGCCTTCTGCTCCTCCGTACCGAACTGCATGATCGTCGGGCCGACCGTGTTCAGCGCCATCAGCGGCAGCGGTACGCCCGCCTGGGCGGCCTCGTCGAAGAAGATGAACTGTTCCATCGGGGTCAGGCCGCGCCCGCCGTACTCCTTCGGCCAGCCGACGCCCAGCCAGCCGTCCGCGCCGAGGCGGCGGACGGTCTCGCGGTAGAAACGCTTCTGCGCGGCGGGATCGGCGTAGCGGGCGTGGACGTCCTCGGGGACGAGCTCGGCGAAGTACGCGCGCAGCTCGGCGCGCAGGCGGTGCTGGGCGGGCGTGTACTCGAGGTGCATGGCGTGGTCTCCCCTGGCTCCCCTGGATCGGTCTCCGCGGGCGCCCCGGCCGAGGCTCGGCGCGCGTGCGGCGCCACGGTAGAACGTGTTCCACAAATGGGGAAGGGGCGCGGCGGCACCTCCGGGGCGCCGGCGCGGCGCCCCGGCTCACCGCGCTTCGCTCAGGGGAGCAGTTCGTCGAGTGAGGCGCGCCCCTTCTCGGCCATGCGCCGCTCGGCCCAGGCGAGGTTCTGCGGTGTCACGTCCCGGCCGGAGGCGAGGACCAGGTCCTCGGCCGAGAACTCCCCCTCCGAGCCGGCGTGCAGCAGGCTGTCGGGCGTCGGGATGTCCCCCGGGGACGTCTTGTCGGTGTCACCGTTCATGCCGCCTCCTCGTGTTCTGCGGGCACTCGCCATTCTCGTGGCCGGTTCCCGCTCCCGCATCCGGGCGGAGCACCCACCCGGCCCTCGGGGCGACAGGGGCCGCGCGGGCCGACGCGGCACCCGCGTCGACGGCGTGTCGGCGCGGTGTCGACGGGGGCGGGGAGGGTGGGGGGACGGCCTGCGGCCCGGCCCCCAGGCCCAAGCCCAAGCCCCGGCCCCGGCCCCAGCCTTTGGCCCAGCCCCAGCCCCAGCCTTTGGCCTTTGGCCATTGCCCGAGATCAGGAGTCCCCCATGATCGTCTCCCCTTCCGGATCCCACCCGTCTGACCCGTCTGACCCGTCCTACCCGACCGACCCGTCCCACCAGGCGGCTCCCCTTCCCTTCCATCGCCTCACCGTCGTCTCCGTCCGCGCCCTTACCCCCCGCATGGTCCGGGTCACCCTCCACGCCCCCTCCCTGGCCGGTGCTCCGCTCGGCGGGCCCGACCGGCAGGTCAAGCTGTACTTCCCTCGCGACGGGCAGGCCGAGCCCGTGCTGCCCGCGCCCGGCCCCGACGGCGACTTCGCGCGCTGGTACGCCGCCTACGGCGCCGTCCCCGACGCCGAGCGCCCGTGGATGCGCGGCTACACGCTGCGCGCCCACGACCCGGCCGCCGCCACCGTGGACGTCGACTTCCTCCTGCACGGCGGGGACGGCGCGGGCGACGGGGACGGTCCCGCCACCCGGTGGGCCCGGAGCGCCCGCGCGGGGGACGTCCTCGGCATGTTCGGGCCCTCCGGCGACTTCGCGCCGCCCGTGGACCCGGGCGCGGGCGACTGGGCCCTCCTGGTCGCCGACGCGTGCGCGCTGCCCGCCCTGGCCACGCTCGTCGCGGCCCTGCCGCCCGGGCACCGGGCCCTCGCGTACGTCCAGGTCGCCGACGCGGCGGAGGAGCAGCCGCTGCCGACGGCCGGGCGGCTCACGGTGCGCTGGCTGCACGGCGACGCCTCGCCGGAGGAGGCCGTGCGGGCCACCACCTTCCCCGCCGGCCGGCCGTACGCCTGGCTGGCCGGGGAGGCGGGCACGGTACGGGCCCTCCGCCGCCACCTCGTCGAGGAGCGCGGCTTCGACCGCCGCGCCGTCGACTTCGCCGGCTACTGGCGCCGCGCGCTCACCCAGGACGACGCCCCCACGGAGGAGGATCTGGCGGAGGCCCCCGAGCGCCTCGCCCTGTGGCAGCGGGGGTAGGCGCGCTCACGGGCCTCGGCCCCGCCTCCTACAGCAGCTCCGCCGCCTCCCGCACCGACAGTCCCGCCCCCTCCTCGTACAGCGCACGGAACTCCCCCTCAGCCAGGGCCTCGCGCAGGGCGGCCTCCGCGTGGGCGCGGGTCGCGGTCTCCGTCTGGGCCGTGTACGGGCGGAAGCCCGCGCCCTCCGAGCCGGTGCGGTGGGCGTCGTACGCGCCGAGGAGGCGGGCACCCCGCTCGGGCGTGCCGGTGCCCGCGTGGGCCCACGCGGCGGGGGCGAACTGGGCGACGATCAGGTAGGGGGCGACGAGGTGGGCCAGGACCTCCATCTCCGCCACCGCCAGCCTGAGATGGGCGGCACCCTCTTCGTACGCGCCGTCCACGCACGCCAGCCAGCCACGCAGGCCGCCGGTCATGCCCCGGAACAGACCGGGCGTGTCCTCGTCGAACTCGGCCTCCATAAGGTCGAGTTGTGTGCGTGACAGGCCCGTACGGCCGGTGTTCCCGTAGTGCTGAGCCAGCAGCAGGCGCGCGGTGCTCACCGCCTCCGTGCCCCCGTCGCCCGCCTCCTCGGCCGCCTCGGCCAGCAGCCGCTCCGCCTCCGCCCACGCCTCCGGGTCCTCGGCGACCTCGCGGGTCCGCAGCCGCACGGCGGCGAGGAGCGCCTTGAACACCGGGACCTGGGAGTGCGCCCCGATCCGGGCCGCCTCGTCCATGGCACGGGCGAAGTCGGCGGCGGCCTCGGCCGAGCGGCCCGACCGCTCGTACGTCTCGCCGCGCGCGGCCAGCGACTCGGCGATGCCCCAGGAGTCCCCCTCCGCCTCGAAGAGCCCCAGGGCCTCCTCCGCGTCCCCCGGCTGCGCGCCGAGCAGCTTGGCCCGCAGCAGCAGGTCGAAGGCCACATCCCAGTCGTCGCCGTGTGCGCGGGCGGCGGCGACGAGCGCGGCGAGGGTCTCGTCCAGCCCCGTGAACCCGCCGGTCATCAGGCGGGCGAAGTACCACATCGCCCCCGGCTGGCGGCAGGTCTGCGGCAGCCCGGGGCGGTACGCGGCGACGACGGCCGCCAGCCGGGCACGGGTCTCGGGATGCTCCAGCACGGACGCGCCGCCGCTGCCCTCGCCGCCCTCCGTCGCCAGGACGAACAGCCGGCCGCCCCGCCGCGCCTCCCACAGGCGCTCCCCCGACCACGGCGGCGGCACGTCGACGCACCGTCCGGAGAAGGGCCCGGCGGGGCGCACGGGCACCTCCGCGAACGGGTCGGGGCCCAGGCCCGCCGCCGCCCTGGCCCAGGTCCGGGCGTCGAGCTGGTGGTTGCGCAGCTGCCAGAACCAGCTCATGGCGTGCACCAGGCACAGCGCCTCCTGCTCCTCGCCCGCCCGTACGGCGGTCCGCAGCGCGCCCCGGATGTTGTCGTGCTCCGTCTCCAGGCGGGCCAGCGCGGACGCCTGGCGGGCGGTGCGGAGTTCGGGGTCGGCGAGGCGGGCCAGCTCGCGGTAGTAGGTCAGGTGGCGGCGCTCGGCGAGCTCCCGGTCCCCGCCCTCGTCCAGCCGCTCCGAGGCG
>NZ_JBVJDK010000017.1:0-154731 GCF_055582325.1 Streptomyces sp. NPDC042100 | reverse complement strand
TTCTGGAGGAGTTCGCGCAGGTAGACCCGGGGGCTGGAGTACAGGTGGTGGGAGAGCAGGTCCACCAGGCCACGCAGATCGACCTGGAACGTGTGCGGTGTCTGGTCAGCAGTCATCGTCGCTGCGCCGGTGGGGGGACGGGCGACGGCGCGGGTCGGGCGATCCCGGCGTCCGGTGATCGCGGGGGAGGAGCGGAAGAGCGGCCATCCTAGGCGGCCCTGAGCCGACGTGACCAACCGGTTCGCGCGGCCTGTGCGACGTCTGTCAGTGCCGTGGTGTGCAATGGACCGCGTGCCCGTGTCCGACGAACCACCGCAGCAGCCGTCCGGAGCCGCCGCCCGTCCGCAGAAGGAGGAGCCGTGCGGCTCGACGACCCGCTGAAGACCCTGCTCGGCGCCGCCACCGCCAAGGTGATGGCCGAGCACATGGACCTGCGCACGGTGGGCGACCTGCTCCACCACTACCCCCGGAAGTACGCCGAGCGCGGCGAGCTCACCGCGCTCTCCGACCTGCCGCTCGACGAGCACGTCACCGTGGTCGCCCAGGTCGCCGACGCCCGCGTGCACACCTTCAACAAGGGCGGGCGCGGCACCGGCCAGCGGCTGGAGGTCACCATCACCGACGGCAGCGGCCGGATGCAGCTGGTCTTCTTCGGCCGCACGGTGCACTTCCACCAGAAGGAGCTGCTGCCCGGCCGGCGCGCCATGTTCGCCGGCAAGGTCGGCCTCTTCAACCGCAGGCTCCAGCTCGCCCACCCCGAGTACAAGCTGCTCGACGCCGAGAGCGGCACCGAGACCGTCAAGGCCTTCGCGAGCGAGCTGCTGCCCCTCTACCCGGCCTGCAAGCAGCTGGAGTCCTGGACCATCGAGCAGTCCGTGGCCATCGCCCTGGACTCCATGGCCGCCACCGGCTGGTCCGGCCTCGCCGACCCGCTGCCACCCGCCCTGCGCGAGGGCCGGGGCCTGACCGACCTCGCCGACGCCCTCGTCAAGGTCCACCGCCCGCGCACCAAGGCCGACATCGCCGACGCCCGCGACCGCCTCAAGTGGGACGAGGCCTTCGTCCTCCAGGTCGCCCTCGCCCGCCGCCGCCACGCCGACACCCAGCTCCCGGCCGTCCCCCGCCGCCCCGCCGCCGGCGGCCTGCTCGACGCCTTCGACGCCAAGCTCCCCTTCACCCTCACCGAGGGTCAGCGGAAGGTCTCCCGGGAGATCTTCGACGACCTCGCCACCGACCACCCCATGCACCGGCTCCTCCAGGGAGAGGTCGGATCGGGCAAGACCATGGTCGCCCTCCGCGCCATGCTCGCCGTCGTCGACGCCGGGGGGCAGGCCGCCATGCTCGCGCCCACCGAGGTGCTCGCCCAGCAGCACCACCGGTCGGTCACCGAGATGATGGGCGAGCTCGCCGAGGGCGGGATGCTCGGCGGGGCCGAGCACGCCACCAAGGTCGTGCTGCTCACGGGTTCGATGGGCACCGCCGGGCGCCGGCAGGCGCTGCTCGACCTGGTCACCGGCGAGGCCGGGATCGTCATCGGCACCCACGCCCTCATCGAGGACAAGGTCCGCTTCGACGACCTGGGCCTCGTCGTCGTCGACGAGCAGCACCGCTTCGGCGTCGAGCAGCGCGACGCCCTGCGCGGCAAGGGCAAGCAGCCCCCGCACCTGCTGGTGATGACGGCCACGCCGATCCCCCGGACGGTGGCCATGACGGTCTTCGGCGACCTGGAGACCTCCGTCCTCGACCAGCTGCCCGCCGGGCGCTCGCCGATCGCCAGCCATGTGGTGCCCGCCGCCGACAAGCCGCACTTCCTCGCCCGCGCCTGGGAGCGGGTCCGCGAGGAGGTCGAGGGCGGCCACCAGGCATACGTGGTGTGCCCCCGGATCGGCGACGAGGAGGACCAGAAGGGGAAGGGCAAGGGCAAGGGGAAGGCGAGCCCCGAGGACGAGGCCGAGAAGCGCCCGCCGCTCGCCGTCCTGGAGGTCGCCGAGCAGCTGCGCGCCGGACCGCTCGCCGGGCTCCGCGTCGAGGTGCTGCACGGCAGGATGCACCCCGACGACAAGGACGACGTCATGCGCCGCTTCGCCGCCGCCGAGGTGGACGTCCTGGTCGCCACCACCGTCATCGAGGTCGGGGTGAACGTGCCGAACGCCACCGCCATGGTGATCATGGACGCCGACCGCTTCGGCGTCTCCCAGCTCCACCAGCTCCGCGGCCGGGTCGGCCGCGGCTCCGCCGCCGGCCTGTGCCTGCTGGTCACCGAGATGCCCGAGGCCAGCCCCGCCCGCCAGCGCCTCGGCGCGGTCGCCGCCACCCTCGACGGCTTCGAGCTCTCCCGCATCGACCTCGAACAGCGCCGCGAGGGCGACGTCCTCGGCCAGGCCCAGTCCGGGGTCCGCTCCTCCCTGCGGATGCTCACCGTCATCGACGACGAGGAGGTCATCGCCGCCGCCCGCGAGGAGGCCACCGCCCTCGTCCTCGCCGACCCCGGCCTCACCGCCCACCCCGAGCTCCGCACCGCCCTCGACGCCCTCCTCGACAAGGACCGGGAGGAGTACCTGGAGAAGGGCTGAGCGGCCTACGGGCAGGCCCGCGCGTCCCGCGGCGGCCATAAGCTGGTGCGTACAGCATCGGCTTATGGATGACGAGGACCGCAGATGACCCGCGTGATCGCCGGCAGCGCCGGCGGACGCCGACTCGCCGTGCCCCCGGGCAACGGCACCCGCCCCACCTCCGACCGGGCGCGGGAAGGCCTCTTCTCCACCTGGGAGTCGTTCCACGGCATCGAGGGGGCGCGCGTCGCCGACCTGTACGCGGGCTCCGGCGCCGTCGGCCTGGAGGCGCTCTCCCGGGGCGCCTCGCACGCCCTGCTGGTCGAGGCCGACCCGCGCGCCGCCCGGACCGTCCGCGAGAACATCGCCTCGCTCGGGCTGCCCGGCGCCGAGCTGCGCGCCGGCAAGGCCGAGCAGATCGCGGCGGGCCCGGCGCCCGCCGAGCCGTACGACCTGGTCTTCCTCGACCCCCCGTACGCGGTCGAGGACGCCGGTCTCCGGGAGATCCTGCTCACACTCCGCTCGGGGGGCTGGATCGCCGACGAGGCGCTCGTCACCGTGGAGCGCAGCACTCGGGGCGGCGCATTCGGCTGGCCGGACGGCTTCGCACCGCTGCGGGCCCGTCGCTACGGCGAGGGAACGTTTTGGTACGGTCGCGCCGCCTCTACGTGCGAAGACGCACGATGACCGGACCGGAGAGCGAGGGACCCACGTTGCGCCGCGCCGTCTGTCCGGGGTCATTCGACCCCATCACCAACGGACACCTCGACATCATCGCCCGCGCGTCGAAGCTGTACGACGTCGTGCACGTCGCGGTGATGATCAACCAGTCGAAGCAGGGACTCTTCACCGTCGACGAGCGGATCGAGCTGATCCGCGAGGTGACCGCCGACCTCGGCAACGTCGAGGTCGAGTCCTTCCACGGACTGCTCGTCGACTTCTGCAAGCAGCGGGACATCCCGGCCATCGTCAAGGGGCTGCGGGCGGTCAGCGACTTCGACTACGAGCTCCAGATGGCGCAGATGAACAACGGGCTCTCGGGCGTCGAGACCCTGTTCGTGCCGACCAACCCCACGTACAGCTTCCTGTCGTCCTCGCTGGTCAAGGAGGTCGCGGCCTGGGGCGGCGACGTCTCCCACCTGGTGCCCCCGGCGGTCCTCGGCCGGCTCACCGAACGGCTGGCCGAGCGGCGCGCGGGGCAGTGACCGGCGGCCACCACCGCTGACCCTCCGTCACCAGGTGCCGGACGGGGCCCGACTGGCCTTACAGTCGTCCCGTCCGTCTCCATCCAGCTGTAGAGAGTGGCGAGCACCGGTGGACGTGCAGAAGAAGCTCGACGAGATCGTCGCGACGGTCCGGAGCGCCCGCTCCATGCCCATGTCGGCGTCCTGCGTGATCAACCGGGCCGAGCTGCTCGCCCTGCTCGAAGAGGTGCGCGAGGCCCTGCCCGGCTCGCTCGCCCAGGCCCAGGAGCTGATCGGCGGCCGGGAGCAGATGGTCGAGCAGGCCCGCCAGGAGGCCGAGCGGATCATCGAGGCGGCGCACGCCGAGCGCGGCTCGATCGTCTCCGACAGCCAGGTCGCCCGGCAGTCCCAGGACGAGGCCGACCGCATCCTCACCGAGGCCCGCCGCGAGGCCGAGGAGGTCCGCGCCGAGGCCGACGACTACGTCGACTCCAAGCTCGCCAACTTCGAGGTCGTGCTCAACAAGACCATCGGCTCCGTCGACCGGGGCCGCGAGAAGCTGCTCGGCCGGGGCCCGGGGCTGGACGCGGACGGCTACGCCGACGAGGACGCCCCCGAGTACAGCGCGGACCCGCAGACGCTGATCCACCGGGCGGACGCGTACGTGGACGCCAAGCTGGGCGCCTTCGAGGCGGTGCTGGCCAAGACCCTGGAGGCGGTGGGCCGAGGCCGGCAGAAGCTGCACGGCCGGACCGCCACCGACGACCTCGCCGAGCACATGGCCGCGCAGGACGCCGCCGGGGCCTCCGTCCGCACCAGCGACGCCGACTACCTCGCCGGTCTCGCCGAGCTGGCCGACCCCGAGCCCGCGCGGATCCCGCAGCAGGCCCCGCCGCAGCCGCAGCACGACCCGCACGACCCGTACGGCTACGCGGCCCAGCAGCAGGTGCCCCAGCAGGTCCAGCCCGTCCAGGTGCCGCAGCCCGACCCGTACGGCTACCAGCAGCAGGACCCGTACGCGTACCAGCAGCCGGCCGCCGACCCGTACGCCTACCAGCAGCAGTACGGCTACGAGCAGCAGCAGGTCCCGCCCGCGCAGCCCGCGCACCAGCCGGGGGCCGCCGCGCTCGACGAGACCAGCTTCTTCGACACGAGCATGATCGATCTGGAGCAGCTGCGCCGCTACGAGCAGGGGCACTGAGTCCGGAGCGACCCGGATTGGGCCCTGAGCGAAGCGTCCAGTATCCTGGCTCTTCGGTCGCGCGTATCCCGCGATCCATGCTGCCCTCGGTCGGCAGCCCCCCTCACTAACGATCCGAAAGCAGGAAGAGCCCTGAGCACGCGCCTTGACCACCGCGACCCCCTCGTGTTCGACACGCACGAGCTGGGGCGGCGTCCTGGCGCCCTCCAGCGGATCTCCCGCACGGTCGACGCCCCCAGGGACCTGGGTGTCGCGGGGGTCATCGGAGTGCCCGAGGGCGCGCCGGTGGAGATCGAGCTCCGACTCGAGTCGGTCATGGAAGGGGTGCTTGTCACAGGCACCGCCCGTGCATCGGCCGAGGGGGAGTGCGTAAGGTGTCTGGAGTCCGTCGAGCTTGAGCTCGACGCCGACTTCCAGGAGATGTTCTCGTACCCCGACTCCGACGACCGGGGCCGCTCTAGGGCGGCCGCGGACGACGAAGCCGAGGACGACGAGGACATGATCCCTCTCGAGGACGGCTTGTTCGACCTCGAACCCGTGCTGCGTGATGCGGTGGTGCTCGCACTGCCGATGCAGCCGGTGTGCCGGGAGGACTGCGAAGGTCTGTGTTCCACCTGTGGAATCAACCTGAACGAGAACCCGGACCACCACCATGAGGCCGTCGACATCCGTTGGGCGGCTCTGCAGGGACTCGCCGGTTCGCAGGGAACCGATGAGAAGGACAACATGAGCGGCTCCTCTGACGGGGACGTCCGAAGCGCCGCCGAGAAGCAGGAGAAGTAGCCGTGGCTGTTCCGAAGCGGAAGATGTCGCGCAGCAACACGCGCCACCGCCGGTCGCAGTGGAAGGCTGCGGTCCCCACCCTGGTTTCGTGTGAGCGTTGCCAGGAGCCGAAGCTGCAGCACATCGCGTGCCCGAGCTGCGGCACCTACAACAAGCGCCAGGTCCTCTCGGTCTGAGTGGCTGGTGAGAGGCACGATGTCTGACCACGTCAACACAGCCTCGTCCCACACGCTTCTGGAAGGGCGGCTCGGGTATCACCTCGAGTCCGCCCTTCTGGTGCGTGCGCTCACCCACCGTTCGTACGCGTACGAGAACGGCGGTCTGCCCACCAACGAGCGGCTGGAGTTCCTCGGGGACTCCGTGCTCGGCCTGGTGGTCACGGACACGCTCTATCGCACCCACCCCGATCTGCCCGAAGGACAGCTGGCCAAGCTGCGGGCCGCGGTGGTCAACTCGCGTGCGCTGGCGGAGGTGGGCCGCGGCCTCGACCTCGGCTCCTTCATCCGGCTCGGCCGGGGCGAAGAGGGCACGGGCGGCCGGGACAAGGCCTCGATCCTCGCCGACACCCTCGAAGCGGTGATCGGCGCCGTCTATCTCGACCAGGGCCTCGACGCGGCGTCCGAGCTGGTGCACCGGCTCTTCGACCCGCTCATCGAGAAGTCCTCGAACCTCGGTGCGGGCCTGGACTGGAAGACCAGTCTCCAGGAGCTGACCGCGGCCGAGGGCCTGGGTGTGCCGGAGTACCTCGTCAGCGAGGAGGGTCCGGACCACGAGAAGGTCTTCACGGCTGCCGCCCGCGTCGGTGGTGTCTCGTACGGCACCGGCACCGGCCGCAGCAAGAAGGAAGCGGAACAGCAGGCGGCGGAGTCCGCGTGGCGCGCCATCCGCGCGGCCGCGGACGAGCGTGCGGCGGCCGAGGCCGCCGCGCACACCGCGCAGGCCTCCGGCGACGGAGGGGAAGGGGCCGCCGGGCCCGCTTCCGCCAAGGACCAGGCCCCGGCCTGAGCCCTCGCTTCCCGAGCGCTTCGCGAAGCCCCCGCCCCCTTTCCGGGGACGGGGGCTTCGTCGTACCCGGGCGGTTGTAGGCTGCGGACATCAGCCGCAGGACCGTTCCGGAGGAGTGCCGTGCCCGAGTTGCCCGAGGTCGAGGTCGTACGACGCGGTCTTGAGCGGTGGGTCGCCGGCCGGACCGTCGCCGGGGTCGAGGTCCTGCACCCGCGGGCCGTGCGGCGCCACGCGGAGGGCGGCGCGGACTTCGCGGCCCGGCTCCGGGGGCAGCGCTTCGGCACCGCCCGGCGGCGCGGCAAGTACCTGTGGCTGCCGCTGGAGGGCGCCGACGCCTCCGTGCTCGGCCACCTCGGGATGAGCGGCCAGCTGCTCGTACAGCCCGAGGACGCGGCGGACGAGAAGCACCTGCGGATCCGGGTCCGGTTCGCCGACGCGGCCGGCACCGAGCTGCGCTTCGTCGACCAGCGCACCTTCGGCGGGCTCTCGCTGCACGACACCGTCCCGGGCAGCGCGGACGGGCTGCCCGACGTCATCGCGCACATCGCGCGCGACCCGCTGGACCCGCTCTTCGACGACGCCGCCTTCCAGACCGCGCTGCGGCTGCGGCGGACCACGGTCAAGCGGGCGCTGCTGGACCAGTCGCTGATCAGCGGGGTCGGCAACATCTACGCCGACGAGGCGCTGTGGCGCTCGAAGCTGCACTACGACCGGCCGACCGCCACCCTCACCCGGCCCCGCTCGGCGGAGCTGCTCGGGCACGTCCGGGACGTGATGAACGCGGCCCTCGCGGCCGGCGGCACCAGCTTCGACTCGCTGTACGTCAACGTGAACGGCGAGTCCGGCTACTTCGACCGCTCGCTCGACGCCTACGGGCGCGAGGGCGAGCCCTGTCACCGCTGCGGCACGCCGATGCGCCGCCGCGCCTGGATGAACCGCTCCAGCTACTTCTGCCCGCGCTGCCAGCGCCCGCCGCGCCTCACGCCGTGACGGCGCGCTCCTCGTCGTAGCTCTCCCGGGCGGCCAGCACCTGGTCCATCCGGCCCTCGACCAGGTGGATCAGGCCCAGCAGCCGCTCGGCGACCTCGCGGCCCAGCGGGGTCAGCCGGTAGTCCACGCGGGGCGGGTTGGTCGGCTGCGCCTCGCGGTGCACCAGTCCGTCGCGCTCCAGCGCGTGCAGCGTCTGGGACAGCATCTTCTCGCTGACCCCGTCCACCCGGCGCCGCAGCTCGTTGAAGCGGAAGCTCCCCTCGTGCAGCGCGCCGAGGGTCAGGCTGCCCCAGCGGCCGGTCACGTGCTCCAGGGTGCCCCGGGACGGGCACGCCTTCGCGAAGACGTCATAGGCGAGGTCATCGGCGTCGGTCATGCACCCACCGTACTCCCGCACAGCGCTTGCGGCCACGTAAGCGCTGCGCCTTGGTGTGCGCACGCTAGAAGTTTGCGCTATCTAAAAGTTAGTGCTCTACTTCTGGTGTCCCCGGGCGGTGCCCCCACCCCCCGACCCCGTTGTCCGAGGAGTCCCCTGTGACCACGCCCGTCGTCGCCATCGCCTACCACTCCGGCTACGGCCACACCGCCGTCATCGCCGAGGCCGTCCGGGACGGCGCCGCCGACGCCGGTGCCACCGTCCACCTGATCAAGGTCGACGAGATCACCGACGCCGAGTGGGAACTGCTCGACGCCTCCGACGCCATCGTCTTCGGCTCCCCGACCTACATGGGCACCGCCTCCGGCGCCTTCCACCAGTTCGCCGAGGCCAGCTCGAAGCGCTGGTTCGCCGACGCGTGGCTGGACAAGCTGGCGGCCGGCTTCACCAACTCCGCCTCCAAGAGCGGCGACAAGCTGCACACCCTGCAGTTCTTCCAGACGCTGGCCGGCCAGCACGGCATGACCTGGGTCAACCTGGGCCTGAAGCCCGGCTGGAACAGCAGCACCGCGTCCGAGAACGACATCAACCGCCTCGGCTTCTTCTCCGGCGCCGCCGCCCAGACCCCCAGCGACCTGGGCCCCGAGGCCGTCCACAAGGCCGACGTCGCCACCGCCGAGCACCTCGGCCGCCGCGTCGCCGAGACCGCCCGCGTCTTCGCACTCGGCAAGGCCGCTGCCTGAGCCGCGCCCGCAACCGAAAGGCCCCGTCACCGCAAGGGTGACGGGGCCTTTCGTGTACGCCCTGGGCCGGCTCAGAAGCCGAAGTCCTGGGTCCACCACGGACCGCCGTCCGCGAGGTGGACCCCCACGCCCAGCGTCCGGTAGTCGCAGTTCAGGATGTTCGCCCGGTGCCCGTCGCTCGCCATCCAGGACTTCATCACCGCGGCGGCGTCGACCTGGCCGCGGGCGATGTTCTCCGCGCCCAGGCCGCTGACACCCGCCTTCTCGGCGCGCGCCCAGGGGGTCAGGCCGTCCGGGTCGGTGTGGTCGAAGAAGTTCCGGGCCGCCATGTCGGCGCTGAAGGCGCCCGCCAGCGCGGCCAGCTCCGCGTCGGAGCGCACCGGGACGCAGCCGGCCTTGGCGCGCTCGGCGTTCACCAGCCGCACGACCTCGGCCTCGGCGGCCGCCTCGCGGCCCGCCACGGGGCGCGTGGAGGCCGTCGGAGCGGCGGCGGGGGTGCTCGGGGCCGTGCTCGGGCGGGCCGTCCTCGCCGGTGCCGGAGCCTCGGGCTTCGGGCTCGGCTTCGCGGCGGCCTTCGGCGCGGTGGTCTTCGCGGCAGAAGGGGCGGCCGGCTTCGGCGAGGGCGCCGCCGGGGTCTTCGGGGCCGCCGGGGGAGCGGGCGGGGAGACGGCCTTGCCGTTCCCGGTGCCGGTCCCGGCGCCCTGGGACGCGCCGCCGTCGGCGGGGGTCGCCGAGGCGCCGCCCTGCGTCGTCAGGCTCGGCGCCTCGCGCGCCCGCACCTGCTCCTTGCCGCCCGGACCCGCGCCGCCGGCCGTGAAGGTGTCGCCGCCGGGCAGCAGCCCCGTCGCGACCGCGAGCGCTCCGACGGCGACCGCGGCGGAGACGCCGAGCAGTCCGGTGCGTACCGGCGCGCCGCGTCGCGCGCCCCGATGGCGTCCCATTCGCTCTGCCTCCCTGGCAAGACGCTTTGCTGATCTTTGCGTCTGTGTGGTTTCGTTCGTCGGGACTGTACGCCATGGCCGGAGGGGCCGATGTGCTCCTTCCGTGATCCGCCCGTTAGCGTTCAGCCATGGATGACGACGTACGGATGACCGCCTGGGTGCGCGGCCGGGTACAGGAAGTGGGCTTCCGCTGGTTCACCAGGGCAAACGCGCTGGAGATCGGCGGGCTGGTGGGCTTCGCCCTGAACCTCGACGACGGCAGGGTGCAGGTCGTGGCCGAGGGCCCGCGTGAGAATTGCCACCGTCTGCTCGACTGGCTCCGCTCCGGCGACACGCCCGGGCGCGTGGACGGAGTGACTGAGATCTGGGACACGCCCAGGGGCGGATACGAGACCTTCGCGATCCGCTGAGACCCCCTCGGCGATCACCGCCGGACGCCCCGCGCGACCGCCCTGGAGGGGCGCGCGGGGGGCGCTCGGGGCGTACGCGGAAGGGCCGCCGAAAGCGGAAACCCCCTGGTGGTTGCCAATGAGGGCTTGCCGTGCCAGGCTGCGCGGGTAAGGATGATCTCCACGCCCCTCGGGTACCGAGTCGTGAGGCGCCGCCGCCCCCTGTGTGTGGCCGCGGACCCCCCGGTAACCCTGGATACGGGGTGTGATCGTGTTGACCGTCAAACTTTTTGGTGAGACTCTGGAAGCCCCGCGCATCCCAGCTGTTCGACCGTGAGAACCGGCACGACAAAGAGCATGGTCGGCACCGCGGGTGCGAATCCCTCACGACCCACACCGCATTCGGTCGGTCACTCAGTGTGGAGGACCATCCATCATGGCAAAGGCGCTTCTCGGTTACGTCGGCGGCTCCGACCCGCGACTCCTCGCCGAGATGCGACGGCTTCAGCAGCGAGTCCAGGACCTCGAGTCCGAGCTGGTTCGGATCCAGTCCGAGAACGACTCGCTCGCTGCCGCCGCCGCACAGCACGGAGACTCGCTGCTCGACAGCATCGACCTCGACGTACCCAAGGCGGAGCCCGCGCTCACCTGACGCCCCGTGCCGGGGCCCGGTGAGAAACACTCTCGCCAGCACGGCCAGATATGCAAGGGGCGCCCCGGCGTCCCTTCTTTCTTGCGGCGCCTCCCGCGGCCTCCCCGCGCGGGGCACCGCCTCCTCGGCTCATCCCCCCGGCCCTCGCCGTCCCCCGCGTCACATTCCTTGGGGGAGGGTGTGCCCCGCACGTTCACGGGTGAAACACGAGACCCCGGGTAGAGTCCGCTGGCGTGCACCTCAAGGCCCTGACGCTCCGCGGTTTCAAGTCGTTCGCCTCCGCCACCACGCTGCGGTTCGAACCCGGGATCACCTGCGTCGTCGGCCCCAACGGCTCGGGCAAGTCCAATGTCGTGGACGCCCTGTCCTGGGTCATGGGCGAGCAGGGCGCCAAGTCGCTGCGCGGCGGCAAGATGGAGGACGTCATCTTCGCCGGCACCACCGGGCGGCCCCCGCTCGGCCGCGCCGAGGTGTCGCTGACCATCGACAACTCCGACGGCGCGCTGCCCATCGACTACGCCGAGGTCACGATCACCCGGATCATGTTCCGGGGCGGCAGCAGCGAGTACCAGATCAACGGCGACACCTGCCGGCTGCTCGACATCCAGGACCTGCTCTCCGACTCCGGCATCGGCCGCGAGATGCACGTCATCGTCGGCCAGGGCCAGCTCGACTCCGTCCTGCACGCCGACCCCATGGGCCGCCGCGCCTTCATCGAGGAGGCCGCCGGCGTCCTCAAGCACCGCAAGCGCAAGGAGAAGGCGCTGCGGAAGCTGGACGCCATGCAGGCCAACCTGGCCCGCGTCCAGGACCTCGCCGACGAACTGCGCCGCCAGCTCAAGCCCCTCGGCCGGCAGGCCGCGGTCGCCCGCCGGGCCGCCGTCATCCAGGCCGACCTGCGCGACGCCCGCCTGCGGCTGCTCTCCGACGACCTCGTCCGGCTCCGCGAGGCCCTGCGCGCCGAGGTCGCCGACGAGGCCGCGCTGCTCGCCCGCAAGGAGTCCGCCGAGGCGGCCCTGAAGGCGGCGCTCGCCGAGGAGGCCGCCCTCGAAGAGGAGGTGCGCCGCCTCGCGCCCCGGCTCCAGCGCGCCCAGCAGAGCTGGTACGAGCTCTCCCGGCTGGCCGAGCGGGTGCGCGGCACCGTCTCGCTCGCCGACGCCCGCGTCACCAGCGCCACCGACCGGCCCGCCGAGGAGCGGCGCGGACGCGACCCCGAGGACCTGGAGCGCGAGGCCGCCCGCATCCGCGAGCAGGAGGCCGAGCTGACGGCCGCTCTGGAGGCCGCCGAGCGCGCCCTGGAGGACACCGTCGCCCACCGAGCGGAACTGGAACGCGCCCTCGCCGTCGAGGAGCGGCGGCTCAAGGACGCGGCCCGCGCCCTCGCCGACCGCCGCGAAGGGCTGGCCCGGCTGCACGGTCAGGCCAGCGCCGCCCGCTCCCGGGCCGCCTCCGCCCAGGCCGAGATCGACCGGCTGGCCGCCGCCCGCGACGAGGCGGGGGAGCGCGCGGCCGCCGCGCGGGAGGAGTACGAGGAGCTCAAGGCCGAGGTCGAGGGCCTGGACGCCGGGGACGCCGAGCTGGGGGAGCGCCACGAGACCGCCCGCGAGGAGCTCGCCTCGGCGGAGGCCGCGCTCGCCGCCGCCCGCGAGGCCGTCGGGGCCGCCGAACGCGCCCGCGCCGCCGCCGGGGCCCGGCGCGACGCCCTCGCGCTCGGACTGCGCCGCAAGGACGGCACCGGCGCGCTGCGCGCCACCGGACTCGACGGACTCCTCGGCCCGGCCGCCGAGCTGCTGACCGTCGCCGCCGGCTACGAGGTCCCGGTCGCCGCCGCCCTCGGCGCCGCCGCCGACGCCCTCGCCGTCAGCGGCCCCGGGCCCGCCGCCGAGGCCCTGCGGCTGCTCCGCAAGCAGGACGCGGGCCGGGCCTCGCTGCTGCTCGCGGGCGCCCCCGGGCCGGCCGCCCCGGACGCGCCGCCCCCGGCGGGCGCCCGGCCCGCCGCCCCGTTGGTCTCCGGCCCCGCGTCCCTCATGGGCGCCGTGCGCCGGCTGCTCGCGGACGTCGTCGTGGTCGACGACCTCGACGCCGCCGTCGCGCTGGTCCGCGCCCGCCCCGACCTGACCGCCGTCACCGCCGACGGGGACCTGCTCGGCGCCCACCTCGCCCAGGGCGGCGCGGCCGGCGCGCCCAGCCTCCTGGAGGTGCGGGCCTCGGTCGACGAGGCGGCGGCGGAGCTGGCGGACCTGGAGGTGCGCTGCGCGGAGCTGACGGCCGGACAGGAGGCCGCCTCCGTACGCCGGAGCGAGAGCGCGCGCCTGGTGGACGAGCTGGCCGAGCGGCGCCGGGCCGCCGACCGGGAGAAGTCGGCGGTCGCCCAGCGGCTCGGCCGGCTCGCCGGGCAGGCCAGGGGCGCCGAGGGGGAGGCCGAGCGGACCGCCGCCGCGGCCGCGCGCGCGGCGGAGGCGCTGGAGCGGGCCCTGGCCGAGGCGGAGGAGCTGGCCGAACGCCTGCTCGTGGCCGAGGAGGCGTCCCCCGGCGACGGTACGGACGAGGAGCCGGACGGCTCGGTCCGCGACCGGCTCGCCATCGACGGCTCCAACGCGCGCCAGACCGAGATGGAGGCCCGCCTCCAGGTCCGCACCCACGAGGAGCGGGTCAAGGGGCTGGCCGGCCGGGCCGACTCGCTGGACCGGGCCGCCCGCGCCGAACGCGAGGCGCGCGCCCGCGCGGAGCAGCGCCGGGCCCGGCTGCGCCACGAGGCGGAGGTCGCCGCGGCCGTCGCCTCGGGCAGCCGCCAGCTCCTCGCGCACGTGGAGGTCTCGCTGGGCCTCGCCGAGCGGGAGCGCGCCCTGGCGGAGGCGGCGAAGGGCGCCCGCGAGGAGGGGCTCGGGGCGGCCCGCACCCGGGGCCGCGACCTCAAGCAGGAGCTCGACAAGCTCACCGACTCGGTGCACCGGGGCGAGGTCCTGGGTGCCGAGAAGCGGCTGCGGATCGAGCAGCTGGAGAGCCGGTCGCTGGAGGAGCTGGGTGTGGAGCCGGCCGCGCTGGTCGAGGAGTACGGTCCCCACCAGCCCGTACCGCCGTCGCCGTCGGCCGAGGGTGAGACACCGGCCGAGGGCGAGGCGCCCGCCGAGGGGGCCGAGGATCCGGGTGGGCGGCCCCGGCCGTTCGTCCGTTCGGAGCAGGAGAAGCGGCTGAAGGCCGCCGAGCGGGCCTACCAGCAGCTCGGCAAGGTCAATCCGCTCGCCCTGGAGGAGTTCGCGGCCCTGGAGGAGCGGCACCGGTTCCTCTCCGAGCAGCTCGCGGACCTGAAGAAGACCCGGACCGACCTCCTCCAGGTGGTGAAGGAGGTGGACCTGCGGGTCGAGCAGGTCTTCACCGAGGCGTACCGGGACACCGCCCGCGAGTTCGAGGGGGTCTTCTCGCGCCTCTTCCCGGGCGGCGAAGGGCGGCTGGTGCTCACCGACCCGGACGACATGCTCCGTACCGGCATCGACGTGGAGGCCCGCCCGCCGGGCAAGAAGGTCAAGCGGCTGTCGCTGCTGTCCGGCGGCGAGCGCTCGCTGACGGCCGTGGCGCTGCTGGTCTCCATCTTCAAGGCCAGGCCCAGCCCGTTCTACGTGATGGACGAGGTCGAGGCGGCGCTGGACGACACCAACCTCCAGCGGCTGATCCGGATCATGCGGGAGCTCCAGGAGTCCTCGCAGCTGATCGTGATCACGCACCAGAAGCGCACGATGGAGGTCGCCGACGCGCTGTACGGCGTCTCCATGCAGGGGGACGGGGTCTCGAAGGTGATCAGCCAGCGGTTGCGCTGAACCGGTGAACGGGCCGCGGTTGAAGTGGTGGACGGCGGGAAGGTGTGCGCCACTGGAAGCCCCGGAAACCCCGGACGCCCGGCCGAGCACCGGCGGTCCGGAGCGCCCGGCGGAAGGACCGTCCTCCCGAGGAGCCCATGTGACCAGCACCGAGCAGGCGCCCCCGCCGCCGTCCGATGGGCGGTCGGCCGCCCCGGAGCACATCGGACACGTCATCTTCATCACGGCCTCGGCCGCGATGGGCGGCTTCCTCTTCGGCTACGACAGCTCCGTCATCAACGGCGCCGTCGAGGCCATCCGCGACCGGTACGACATCGGCTCCGCGGCCCTGGCCCAGGTCATCGCCATCGCCCTGATCGGCTGCGCGATCGGCGCCGCCACCGCGGGCCGGATCGCCGACCGCATCGGCCGCATCCACTGCATGCGGATCGCCGCCGTGCTCTTCACCATCAGCGCCGTCGGCTCCGCGCTGCCCTTCGCCCTGTGGGACCTGGCCTTCTGGCGGATCATCGGCGGCTTCGCCATCGGCATGGCCTCCGTGATCGGCCCCGCCTACATCGCGGAGGTCGCCCCCGCCGCGTACCGGGGCCGCCTCGGCTCCTTCCAGCAGGCCGCGATCGTCATCGGCATCGCCATCTCCCAGCTGGTCAACTACGGCATCCTCCAGCTCGCCGACGGCGACCAGCGCGGCAAGATCGGCGGGCTGGAGGCCTGGCAGTGGATGCTCGGCGTGATGGTCGTGCCCGCCCTCCTCTACGGCCTGCTCTCCTTCGCCATCCCGGAGTCGCCGCGCTTCCTGATCTCCGTCGGCCGGACCGACCGCGCCAAGGAGGTGCTCGCCGAGGTCGAGGGCAAGGACGTGGACCTGGACCACCGCGTCGCCGAGATCGACCGGGCCATGCGCAGCGAGCACAAGTCCACCTTCAGGGACCTGATGGTGGCGGGCAGCTCGTACCGGCTGCTGCCGATCGTCTGGGTCGGCATCGGGCTCTCCGTCTTCCAGCAGCTCGTCGGCATCAACGTCGCCTTCTACTACTCGGCGACGCTCTGGCAGTCCGTCGGCATCGACCCGACGAGCTCGTTCTTCTACTCGTTCACCACGTCGATCGTGAACATCGTCGGCACCGTGATCGCGATGGTCCTGGTCGACCGGGTCGGCCGCAAGCCGCTCGCCCTCGTCGGCTCCTGCGGCATGGCGGTCGCCCTCGCCTTCGAGGCCTGGGCGTTCTCCGCCGACCTCGTCGACGGCAAGCTGCCCACCGCCCAGGGCGCCGTGGCGCTCGTCGCCGCCCACGTCTTCGTGCTCTTCTTCGCCCTCTCGTGGGGCGTGGTCGTCTGGGTCTTCCTCGGCGAGATGTTCCCCAACCGGATCCGGGCCGCCGCCCTCGGCGTCGCCGCCTCCGCGCAGTGGATCGCCAACTGGGCCATCACCGCCAGCTTCCCGTCCCTCGCGGACTGGAACCTGTCCGGCACGTACATCATCTACACGGTCTTCGCCGTGCTCTCGATCCCCTTCGTGCTGCGGTACGTGAAGGAGACCAAGGGCAAGGCGCTGGAGGAGATGGGCTGAGCCGGGCCGTCACCGCTCCTTGAGCCGGGGCAGCACGCTCTCGCCGAACAGCCGGACGCTCCGCCAGCCCTCCTCGACCGGCATCCCGCCGCACAGCGGGTGCAGCACCAGGCTGTCCAGCTCCCGCCCGAGCGCCACGCACTCGTCCGGCGTCACCACCCGGTAGACCCCCTCCGCGCGCAGCTCCGCCACGCTCCCGGCGCCCGAGCGGACCGCCGAGCGGATGTCCTTCGACTGCCAGGAGGCGTAGGTGCGGGCCTCGTGCAGGAAGTGCTCCCCGTACACGGCCCAGGTCCGGTCCGGGTCCTCGGAGACGTGCAGCAGCGGGGTCTCGCGCGCCGGCATCATCACCCAGCCCTCGGTGCCGTGCTCCGCGCACCGCTCCTGGTAGTAGGTCTCCAGCTCCGGCAGGTGCGCGCTCGGGAAGAAGGGCAGCCCCAGCCGCGCCGCCCGCCGGGCCGCCGCCTTCGAGGAGCCGCCGACCAGCAGCAGCGGGTGCGGCCGGGTGAAGGGCCTCGGGGTGATCCGTACCGTACGGCCCTGGTACGTGAAGGGCTCGCCCGACCAGGCGGTCAGCAGGGTCTCCAGGAGCAGGTCCTGGAGCCTGCCCCGGCGCCCCCAGTCGACCCCGCGCTCCTCGTACTCCTCCGGCCGGTAGCCGATGCCCGCGACGGTCACCAGCCGGCCCGCGCTCAGCAGGTCCAGGACCGCGATCTCCTCCGCCAGCCGCAGCGGGTCGTGCAGCGGGCCGATGATCGCCGAGACGGTGACCGCGATCCGCTTCGTGGCGCCGAAGACGGCCCCGGCGAAGGCGAAGGGGGAGGGGAGCCAGTTGTTGGCGGCCCCGTGGTGCTCCTCGGTCTGCACGGTGTCGACGCCGTGCGCGTCGGCGTGCGCCGCCATCTCGACGGCCGCCCGGTAGCGGGCCGAGAGGGAGACGGGGTCCGCGTGCGGGTCGACGAGGTTGAACCGGACGACGGTGAACGGCATGGGAAGTCCCCCTCCACGGGTGCGTCGGAGGGGGACGTTAGCTGACGTTGCGTCAGATGGAAACGGGTGTGCGCCGCCCGTCGGGCTCCTCGCCCGGCACCGGGGCCGGCTCCGCCGCCCGCTCGCGGGGCAGCACCGCGTACAGCACGCCGGCCACCACGATCGTCGCCGCCCAGCCCAGGCCGTTCCGCCCGATCCAGGACGAGGCCAGCGGGCCGGTGAACCAGTCGACCTTGGTGAAGAGCAGGCCGGCCACCAGCGCCGTGGCCCAGGCCGCCATCGCCTGCCAGGCGAAGCCGCCCCGGTACCAGTAGGCGCTGGTCCGGGTGGTGTCCATCAGCGCCGCCGCGTCATAGCTCCGGCGGGTCAGCATGTCCACGCCGAAGACGCCGATCCACGCCGAGAACGCGACCGCGAGCAGGGTCAGGAAGGAGATGAAGGAGCCGATGAAGCTGCTCGCCACCACCATCAGCAGGAAGCCGAAGACCAGGCTGATCAGCGCGTTCACGCTGACGGCGGCGGCCCGCGAGACCTTGATGCCGAGGGTCTGCGCGGTGAAGCCCGCCGAGTACATCGACATCGAGTTGATCAGCAGCATCCCGATCAGCGCGATCAGCAGGTACGGCACCGAGATCCAGGTGGGCAGCAGCTCGCCGATGAAGGAGACCGGGTCCTGCGCCGAGGCCAGGTCCGGCGTCGAGACCGCCATCACCGCGCCCATCAGGACCATCGGCAGCACCACGATGCCCGCGCCGCCGACCGTCGTGCCGACCAGGCCCTTCGAGGAGGCGTTCCGCGGCAGGTAGCGGGTGAAGTCCGGTCCGGACGGCACCCAGCTGATGCCGCCCGCCGCGATGGTGCCGACACCGGCCACCAGCATCGCCGTCGAGCCGGCCGGCTTGGCGAAGACCGCCGACCAGTCCGTGTTCGCCACCAGATAGACCAGGACCAGCACCGAGAAGGCGCCGAAGAGGTACGTCGACCACTTGCTGCACACCCGCAGCGCGTTGATCCCGAGCCCGGAGACCAGGAAGGTGCAGGAGACGAAGAGCAGCAGCGTCACCACGATGAGCGCCGTGTTCGACTTCACACCGAAGAGCAGGTCCAGCACGGTCAGCACCGCGTACGCGCCGGTGACCGCGTTGATGGTCTCCCAGCCCCAGCGGGCCACCCAGATCAGCGCGCCGGGGAACAGGTTCCCGCGCTGCCCGAAGACCGCGCGGGACAGCGCCATGCCGGGCGCCCCGCCGCGCTTGCCCGCGATCGAGATCAGCCCGACGATCCCGTACGAGAGGACCGGCGCCGCCGCCGCGACGAACAGCACCTGCCAGAAGTTCAGGCCGTTGAAGACGATCAGGCCCGCACCCATGGTGAGCAGCAGCACGCTGATGTTGGCGGCGACCCAGGTGGGGAAGAGCTCGCGGACCCGGCCGGAGCGCTCGGAGTCGGGGACGGGTTCGAGGCCGCGGCTCTCCATCGTGGCGCCGCTCTGCGCGCCTTCGGTCTCGGCGGCGTGGGGCATGGGGACACTCCGTACAAACGTGGGGGGACCCACCCAGACTACGTGCTCCTCGAACAGTGCTCCCGTGGCCGATACTGGTCAGGTTATGGAACTCATCCTTGCTGTAGTCATCGCTCTGGTCGTCGCGGTCGCCGTGACCAGCGGACTCGTGATCAGCGGTCGCAAGAAGAAGCAGCTGCCGCCCGCCGAGCCGCCGTCCACCACGCCGACCATCACCGCTCCGCCCGCCGAACCGCACGTCGGCGACGAGGCGGAGACGCCGCGGGAAGAACCACGCCGCACCGTCGAAGAGGTCCCCCTCCCCGCCCCCGAGACCGCCGAGGCCCCGGCCGCGGAGCCGGTCGCCGAGGCGCCCGGGATCGAGGTTCCCGAGCCGACCGCGGGCCGCCTGGTGCGGCTGCGGGCCCGGCTCGCCCGCTCCCAGAACTCGCTCGGCAAGGGGCTGCTCACGCTCCTGTCCCGCGAGCACCTGGACGAGGACACCTGGGAGGAGATCGAGGAGACCCTCCTCACCGCCGACGTCGGCGTCGCCCCCACCCAGGAGCTCGTCGAGCGGCTGCGCGAGCGGGTGAAGGTGCTCGGCACCCGCACCCCCGACGAGCTGCGCGGGCTGCTCCGCGAGGAGCTCGTCGCCCTGCTCGGCGCCGAGGTGGACCGCTCGGTGAGGACCGAGAGCCCCGAGGACGTCCCCGGCGTCGTGATGGTCGTCGGCGTCAACGGCACCGGCAAGACCACCACCACCGGCAAGCTGGCCCGGGTGCTCGTCGCCGACGGCAAGTCCGTCGTCCTCGGCGCCGCCGACACCTTCCGCGCCGCCGCCGCCGACCAGCTCCAGACCTGGGGCGAGCGGGTCGGCGCGCGCACCGTGCGCGGCCCGGAGGGCGGCGACCCGGCGTCGATCGCCTACGACGCGGTCAAGGAGGGCATCGCCGAGAAGGCGGACGTCGTCCTCATCGACACCGCCGGCCGGCTGCACACCAAGACCGGCCTCATGGACGAGCTCGGCAAGGTCAAGCGGGTCGTCGAGAAGCACGGCCCGCTCGACGAGATCCTTCTCGTCCTCGACGCCACCACCGGCCAGAACGGGCTGATCCAGGCCCGTGTCTTCGCCGAGGTGGTCGACATCACCGGCATCGTGCTGACCAAGCTGGACGGCACCGCCAAGGGCGGCATCGTCATCGCGGTCCAGCGCGAGCTGGGCGTCCCGGTCAAGCTGATCGGCCTGGGCGAGGGCCCCGACGACCTGGCCCCGTTCGAGCCCGGCGCCTTCGTGGACGCCCTGATCGGCGACTGACCCCCACGGTCCACCGCGCGGGCGCGCGGACGAGGAAGGCCCCCACCGGATCCGGTGGGGGCCTTCCTCGTCTCTACGGGGGAGGGGCGGGCGCTCAGAGGTGGGTGCGGTGGCAGATGTACGCGAGGGTCCCGAGCAGCAGCCGGGCCTGCGGCGGGGCGCCCGCCGTGTCCAGCGTGGGCGGGCGCAGCCAGCGCACCGGCCCGAGCCCGCCCAGGTCCGAGGGCGGGGCGGTGACGTACGAGCCCGGGCCCAGACAGTGCAGGTCCAGCCCGGCGTCGTCCCAGCCCATCCGGTAGAGCAGCCGAGGCAGCTCGGCCGCGGCGCCGGGGGCGACGAAGAACCGCGCGCGGCCCGTCGGCGTCACGCTCACCGGGCCCAGCGGCAGTCCCATGCGCTCCAGCCGGACCAGCGCCCGGCGGCCCGCCGCCTCGGCGACCTCGATCACGTCGAAGGCCCGGCCGACGGGCAGCAGCACCGCCGCCCCCGGATACTCCGACCACGCCTTGGTCGCGACGTCGAGGCCCGCGCCCGCCGGGACCGGCTCGGCGAAGGAGAGCGGATGCGCCCCCGGCGCCGTACAGCCGAGATCGCCGCAGGAGCAGCGGCCCGCGACCGCCCTCGCTCCCGGGACGACGTCCCAGCCCCACAGTCCGGTGTACTCGGCCACCGCTGTGCACTCCGTGGTCCGTGCGCGCCGACGCGAGCCGGAACGCATCTCACGAATGCCGCCGATCGTGAAGCCCATGCCCCCTCCAACGGGTCGGACGCGCCGGTGGTTACGGACCGGCCGGTCACCGTCACGCTCCGCTGCCCCGAGGGGCGCGCGGTGGCGCGGGGGGTGGTGCGCACCGTTGCGCGCGCCTGCCCGCGCTCCGGTTCACGTCGCCGGTTCCGTCGCATGTCAAGTGAATCGCGTTCCGTGCGGGGGGAGTTCATTCGAAGGGGTGGCGAATGGTGGCGTTTCTTGAATCGCCATGCCGGCCCGGGTGATCGTAGGATTACCTTCGGTACACGAACCCGGGGCAGGTCGCACGCACGGGTATGCCGGGGGCAAGCCGGTTTTCCGTTCGAAGGAGTAGAAACCCCGGACGGGAGCCGTGAAACACGGCATTCTGGCAGGGGTTCGCAGGACGACATCAGGTGGATGGGGGCGTTCCAGTGGGCGGCAACGGCGCGGACGGTACGACGGCCGGCAAGCGCCCGAACGAACAGCTGAGCTCGTGGTTCGTGCGCAGTGGCTGGTCGAAGGGCGAGCTGGCGCGCCAAGTGAACCGCCGGGCCCGCCAGATGGGCGCGCACCACATCTCCACCGACACCTCCCGGGTGCGCCGCTGGCTCGACGGCGAGCAGCCCCGCGAACCCATCCCGCGCATCCTCTCCGAGCTGTTCTCCGAGCGCTTCGGCTCCGTCGTCGCCGTCGAGGACCTCGGCCTGCGCACCGCCCACCAGTCGCCCTCCGTCTCCGGCGTGGACCTGCCCTGGGCCGGCCCCCAGACCGTCTCGCTGCTCAGCGAGTTCTCCCGCAGCGACCTGATGCTCGCCCGCCGGGGCTTCCTCGGCTCCTCGCTCTCGCTCGCCGCCGGGCCCTCGCTCATCGAGCCCATGCAGCGCTGGCTGGTGCCCACCCCGGCCGGCGAGCCGCAGCCCGGACCCGTCTCCGAGGAGCGGCGCGCGCACCGGCTCTCCCCGGTCGAGCTCGACCTGCTGGAGTCCACCACCGCGATGTTCCGCCAGTGGGACGCCCAGTGCGGCGGCGGACTGCGCCGCAAGGCCGTTGTCGGGCAGCTCCACGAGGTCACCGACCTGCTCCAGGAGCCGCAGCCCGCCGCCACCTCCCAGCGCCTCTTCAAGTGCGCCGCCGAGCTGGCCGAGCTGGCCGGCTGGATGAGCTACGACGTGGGCCTCCAGCCCACCGCCCAGAAGTACTTCGTGCTCGCCCTGCACGCCGCCAAGGAAGCCGGCGACAAGCCCCTCGGCTCGTACATCCTGTCCTCGATGAGCCGCCAGATGATCCACCTCGGCAGACCCGACGACGCGCTCGAACTCATCCACCTCGCCCAGTACGGCAGTCGGGACTGCGCCACCCCCCGCACCCAGGCCATGCTGTATGCGATGGAGGCCCGCGCCTACGCCAACATGGGCCAGCCCTCCAAGTGCAAGCGGGCCGTGCGGATGGCCGAGGACACCTTCTCCGACGTCGGCCTCGACGGCGAGCCCGAGCCCGACTGGATCCGCTTCTTCTCCGAGGCCGAGCTCAACGGCGAGAACTCCCACTCCTACCGCGACCTCGCCTACGTCGCCGGCCGCTCCCCGACCTACGCCTCGCTCGCCGAGCCCGTCATGGAGCGGGCCGTCGACCTCTTCGAGAAGGACCCCGAGCACCAGCGCAGCTACGCCCTCAACCTCGTCGGCATGGCCACCGTCCACCTCCTCAAGCGCGAGCCCGAGCAGTCCGTCGTCCTCGCCGAGAAGGCCCTGGGCGTCGCCCGCAAGGTCCGCTCCGAGCGGGTGAACACCCGGCTCCGCAAGACCGTCGACACCGCCGCCCGCGACTTCGGCGACGTCGCCGAGGTCCGCCACCTCACCGACCGGCTCACCGCGCTGCTCCCCGAGACCGCCGAGGCCGTCTGAGCCCCGCCCCGCAGGACCCCACCGACCCCGGCCGCGCCGGCCGTCCCGTACAACCCGACTCGGCTCCCCCGCCGCAAGGTCATACGGACGCCGGCGCGGCCGGCCCGTCTTCCGGTCCCGGCCGCCCCGGAAGGGCCCGGCCCGCGCCGGAGGGTACGCCCGTAACCGGACCGTGACTCCGGCGTTCACGGTCGCGTAACACTCCCCGACCCTTCGTCACCGCGGCGAAACATCGAGCGGCATCGGCGGAAACCGGCCTGCGCGAATCTCTGGCGCATAACCGGCCACCCCTCACGGCCAAGCCGCTCCGGCCCCGCCCCGCACAGGCCTTTCGACGACGAGGAGACGCCGATGGCATCAGCCATCACGACCCTGGCGGCAGACGCGCCCGCGCTGTCCGCCGCCAACACCGGGTTCATGCTCATCTGCTCCGCCCTGGTCATGCTGATGACCCCGGCCCTCGCCTTCTTCTACGGAGGCATGGTCCGCGTCAAGTCCACCCTCAACATGCTGATGATGAGCTTCATCAGCCTCGGGATCGTCACGATCCTGTGGGTGCTCTACGGCTTCAGCATCGCCTTCGGCACCGACTCCGCCTCGCTCGTCGGCTGGTCCTCCGACTACGTCGGCCTCAGCGGCATCGGCCTCACCGAACTCTGGGACGGCTACACCATCCCGGTGTACGTCTTCGCCGTCTTCCAGCTCATGTTCGCCATCATCACCCCCGCCCTGATCAGCGGCGCCCTCGCCGACCGGGTGAAGTTCACCGCCTGGGCCCTCTTCATCACCCTCTGGGTCACGGTCGTCTACTTCCCCGTCGCCCACTGGGTCTGGGGCTCCGGCGGCTGGCTCTTCGAGATGGGCGTCATCGACTTCGCCGGCGGCACCGCCGTCCACATCAACGCGGGCGCGGCCGCTCTCGGCGTCATCCTCGTCATCGGCAAGCGCGTCGGCTTCAAGAAGGACCCGATGCGCCCGCACAGCCTCCCGCTGGTCATGCTCGGCGCCGGACTGCTGTGGTTCGGCTGGTTCGGCTTCAACGCCGGCTCCTGGCTCGGCAACGACGACGGCGTCGGCGCCGTGATGTTCGTCAACACCCAGGTCGCCACCGCCGCCGCCATGCTCGCCTGGCTCGCCTACGAGAAGCTCCGGCACGGCTCCTTCACCACCCTCGGCGCCGCCTCCGGCGCGGTCGCCGGCCTCGTCGCCATCACCCCCTCCGGCGGCTCCTGCTCCCCGCTCGGCGCCATCGCCATCGGCGCCGTCGCCGGCCTCCTGTGCGCCATGGCCGTCGGCCTCAAGTACAGGTTCGGCTACGACGACTCCCTCGACGTCGTCGGCGTCCACCTCGTCGGCGGCGTCGCCGGCTCCCTCCTCGTCGGCCTCTTCGCCACCGGCGGCGTCCAGTCCGACGCCAAGGGCCTCTTCTACGGCGGCAACCTCGACCAGCTCGGCAAGCAGGCCGTCGGCGTCTTCTCCGTCCTCGCCTACTCTCTGATCGCCTCCGCGGTCCTCGCCCTGATCATCGACAAGACGATGGGGATGCGGGTCGCCGAGGACGACGAGATCTCCGGCATCGACCAGGTCGAGCACGCCGAGACCGCGTACGACTTCAGCGGAGCGGGCGGCGGCAGCTCCTCGCGCAGCACCGCCGTGGCCGCCCCCGCCGCGGCGGAGAACAAGAAGGTGGACGCATGAAGCTCATCACCGCGGTCGTGAAGCCGCACCGGCTCGACGAGATCAAGGACGCCCTCCAGGCCTTCGGCGTCCACGGCCTCACCGTCACCGAGGCCAGCGGCTACGGCCGCCAGCGCGGCCACACCGAGGTCTACCGGGGCGCCGAGTACACCGTCGACCTCGTCCCCAAGATCCGCATCGAGGTCCTGGTGGAGGACGAGGACGCCGAACAGCTCATCGACGTCGTCGTCAAGGCCGCCCGCACCGGCAAGATCGGTGACGGCAAGGTGTGGAGCGTCCCGGTCGAGACCGCCGTACGGGTCCGGACCGGCGAACGCGGTCCGGACGCCCTGTAGGACGACCGGACGACGAAGCGAAGGAGCCGCCGGGTGACCAGCCTCGACCTCAACACGGAAACCGACGACACGGGACCCGGCGGCTACGCGGCGGCCCGGCTGCGCCTTCTCACCGAGAAGACGCGGTCCGGGCCGCCGCGCCGTGCCGGGCTCTCCCGCCTCACCGACGCCTGGCTGGCCGCCCTCCTCGACGCCGGCCTCGCCGCCGCCGGGCGCCCGCCCCGTGGCGTCGCCCTCGTCGCCGTCGGCGGCTACGGACGCGGCGAACTCTCCCCCCGCAGCGACCTCGACCTGCTGCTCCTGCACGACGGCAGTGCCGAGCCCGGCGCCGTCGCCACCCTCGCCGACCGGATCTGGTACCCGGTCTGGGACCTCGGCCTCGCCCTCGACCACTCCGTCCGCACCCCCGCCGAGGCCCGCACGGCCGCCGCCGACGACCTCAAGGTCCAGCTCGGGCTGCTCGACGCCCGGCCCGTCGCCGGGGACGCGGGCCTCGTCACTGCCCTGCGCACCACCGTCCTCGCCGACTGGCGCAACCAGGCCGCCCGGCGGCTTCCCGAACTCGACGCCCTCTGCCGGGAGCGCGCCGAACGCAGCGGCGAGCTCCAGTACCTCCTCGAACCCGACCTCAAGGAGGCCCGCGGCGGACTGCGCGACACCCAGGCCCTGCGCGCCGTCGCCGCCTCCTGGCTCGCCGACGCCCCCCGCGAAGGGCTCGACGAGGCCCGCCGCCGCCTCCTCGACGCCCGCGACGCCCTCCACCTCGCCACCGGCCGCGCCACCGACCGCCTCGCCCTCCAGGAACAGGACGCCGTCGCCGCCGAACTCGGCCTCCTCGACGCCGACACGCTGCTCCGCGAGGTGTACGAGGCCGCCCGCACCGTCTCGTACGCCTCCGACGTCACCTGGCGCGAGGTCAACCGGGTCCTCAAGGCCCGCGCCGGACGCCCCCGGCTGCGCGGCCTGCTCGGCGGGCGCGGGGCGCGGCCCGGCACCGGACGGCCCGGCGGCGGGAAAGCCGGGGCCGCCGAGCGCACCCCGCTCGCCGAAGGGGTCGTCGAGATGGACGGCGAGGTCGTCCTCGCCCTCGGCGCCCGCCCCGAACGCGACCCCGTCCTCCCGCTGCGAGCCGCGGCCGCCGCCGCCCAGGCCGGGCTGCCGCTCTCCCCGCACGCCGTCCGCCGCCTCGCCGCCACCGCCGCGCCGCTGCCCGCCCCCTGGCCCGCCGAGGCCCGCGAGGAGCTCGTCACCCTGCTCGGCGCGGGCGAGCCCACCGTCCCCGTCTGGGAGGCCCTGGAGGCCGAGGGACTGGTCACCCGGCTGCTGCCCGACTGGGAGCGGGTCCGCTGCCGCCCCCAGCGCAACCCCGTCCACACCTGGACCGTCGACCGGCACCTCGTCGAGACCGCCGTCCGCGCCGCCTCCCTCACCCGCCGGGTCCACCGCCCCGACCTGCTGCTCGTCGCCGCCCTCCTGCACGACATCGGCAAGGGCTGGCCCGGCGACCACGCCGTCGCCGGGGAGACCATTGCCCGCGACGTCGCCGCCCGGATCGGCTTCGACGCCGCCGACGCCGCCGTCCTCGCCACCGTCGTCCGCCACCACCTGCTGCTCGTCGAGACCGCCACCCGGCGCGACCTCGACGACCCCGCCACCGTCGAGTCCGTCGCCGCCGCCGTCGGCACCCTCGGCGCCCTGGAGCTCCTGCACGCCCTCACCGAGGCCGACGCCCTCGCCACCGGCCCCGCCGCCTGGTCCACCTGGCGCGCCACCCTCGTCGCCGACCTCGTCAAACGCGTCACCGGCGTGCTCGCGGGGGAGGAGCCGCCCGACCCCGAGGCCGCCGCGCCCAGCGCCGAACAGGAACGGCTCGCCATCGAGGCGCTGCGCACCGGCGACCCCGTCCTCGCCCTGCGCACCGAGCCCGTCGTCGCCGGGCCCGGGGAGCCCGAGCCGGTCGGCGTCGAACTCCTCGTCGCCCTGCCCGAACGCCCCGGCGTGCTGCCCGCCGTCGCCGGCGTCCTCGCCCTGCACCGGCTCACCGTCCGCGCCGCCGAACTGCGCGCCGTCGCCCTGCCCGCCGAGCTCGGCAAGGGGCCCGTCCTCGTCCTCGACTGGCGGGTCGCCGCCGCGTACGGCTCGCTGCCCGAGGCCCACCGGCTCCGCGCCGACCTCGTCCGCGCCCTGGACGGCTCCCTCGACGTGCCCGCCCGGCTCGCCGAGCGGGACGCCGCCTACCCGCGCCGCCGCGGGGTCACCGCCCCGCCGCCCCGGGTCACCGTCGCCGCCGCCGGCTCCCGGCTCGCCACCGTCCTGGAGGTCCGCGCCCAGGACGCCCCGGGCCTGCTCCACCGCATCGGGCGCGCCCTGGAGGGCGCCGAGGTCCGCGTCCGCAGCGCCCATGTCTCGACCCTGGGCGCCAACGCCGTCGACACCCTGTACGTGACCAGGCCGGACGGCTCGCTGCTCGGCTCGGAGGAGGCGGCGGGGCTGGCGAAGACCCTGGAGGAGGCGCTGCGCTGAACGTTCCGGGCGCCCGGATCCGTACCGCACGGGGCCGGGCGCTCCCGACGTCCCTGCCGTCTCCGCCCCCGGGCCGGATACCCTTGGGTGACTGCCCGCCCCGACCCGAGGAATCGCGACCACCGTGTTCGATACGCTTTCCGACCGCCTCAGCGCGACTTTCAAGTCCCTCCGGGGTAAAGGCCGCCTCTCCGAGCAGGACATCGACAGCGCGGCCCGGGAAATCCGTATCGCCCTCCTCGAGGCCGATGTCGCCCTGCCCGTCGTCCGCGCGTTCATCAAGAACGTCAAGGAGCGGGCCGCCGGTGCCGAGGTCTCCAAGGCGCTGAACCCGTCGCAGCAGGTCATCAAGATCGTCAACGAGGAGCTCGTCGGCATCCTCGGTGGCGAGACCCGCCGCCTGCGGTTCGCCAAGACCGCGCCGACCGTGATCATGCTCGCCGGTCTGCAGGGTGCGGGCAAGACCACCCTCGCCGGAAAGCTCGGTCTCTGGCTCAAGGGCCAGGGCCACTCCCCGCTGCTCGTCGCCTGTGACCTCCAGCGCCCCAACGCCGTCACCCAGCTCTCGGTCGTCGCCGACCGCGCGGGCGTCGGTTTCTACGGCCCGCAGCCCGGCAACGGGGTGGGCGACCCGGTCCAGGTCGCCAAGGACTCGATCGAGTACGCGCGCGGCAAGCAGTACGACATCGTCATCGTCGACACCGCCGGCCGCCTCGGCATCGACCAGGAGCTGATGCGGCAGGCCGCGGACATCAGGGACGCGACCTCGCCCGACGAGATCCTCTTCGTCGTCGACGCGATGATCGGTCAGGACGCTGTCAACACGGCCGAGGCCTTCCGTGACGGCGTCGGCTTCGACGGCGTGGTGCTGTCCAAGCTGGACGGCGACGCCCGCGGTGGCGCGGCGCTCTCCATCGCGCACGTCACCGGCAAGCAGATCATGTTCGCCTCCAACGGCGAGAAGCTGGACGACTTCGACGCGTTCCACCCGGACCGCATGGCGTCCCGCATCCTCGGGATGGGCGACATCATGTCGCTCATCGAGAAGGCCGAGCAGACCTTCAGCCAGGAAGAGGCCGCCAAGATGGCCTCCAAGCTGGCGTCCAAGAAGGGCCAGGAGTTCACGCTCGACGACTTCATGGCGCAGATGGAGCAGGTCCGCAAGATGGGCTCCATCTCCAAGCTCCTCGGGATGCTCCCCGGCATGGGGCAGATGAAGGAGCAGATCGCCAACATCGACGAGCGCGAGGTCGACCGCGTCGGCGCCATCATCAAGTCGATGACCCCGGCCGAGCGCCAGGACCCCACGATCATCAACGGCTCGCGCCGCGCCCGTATCGCCAAGGGTTCCGGCGTCGAGGTCAGCGCGGTCAAGGGCCTGGTCGAGCGGTTCTTCGAGGCCCGCAAGATGATGTCCCGCATGGCCCAGGGCGGCGGGATGCCGGGCATGCCCGGGATGCCCGGCATGGGCGGCGGCCCCGGCCGGCAGAAGAAGCAGGTCAAGCAGGCCAAGGGCAAGCGCAAGAGCGGCAACCCGATGAAGCGCAAGGCCGACGAGCAGGCCGCCGCCGAGCGCCGCGAGCAGGCCCAGTCCGGCGGCGCCTTCGGGCTGCCGGCGGCGGGCCAGGGCCCGGCCGACTTCGAGCTGCCCGACGAGTTCAAGAAGTTCATGGGCTGAGTGCCCCCAGAGGAAGGGCCCGGGACGGTGCGAAACCGCCGCGGGCCCTTTTTCATCCCCCCGGGCCACCCGTAATGCCGGGAATGACCCGCTCTTCGATACTGGGGCCACTGCCCGCCCCGAGGAGAGCACGTGGCCAACCCCGTACCCCCGCGCGACCGGACCGACCAGCCCTGGCGCTCGGAAGGGGCCCCGCCCACCCCGCCGCCGAAGAAGCGGATGCCCGGCGGCTGGGGCAGCCTCATCCTCACCGCGCTCGCCGTCTACCTGATCACCAACCTGGTGCTCGGCTTCTTCAACGAGGGCGACGGCCCGACGATCTCGTACACCGAGTTCGACAAGCAGGTCGCGGCCGGCAACGTCACCAAGATCTACTCCAAGGGCGACGCCATCCAGGGGCAGCTGAAGAACAAGCAGCCCGTCCCCGACGGCGAGGGCGACTACACCAAGTTCCAGACCCAGCGCCCCGCCTTCGCCGACGACGACCTGTGGGCGCAGCTCACCAAGCAGAACGTCACCGTCACCGCCAAACCGGTCGTCGAGGAGCGCAGCTTCCTCGCCAACCTGCTCCTCTCCCTCGCCCCCATGCTGCTGCTCGTCGTCCTGTGGGTGTTCATCGCCCGCCGGATGAGCGCCGGCATGGGCGGCGCCGGCGGGATGCTCGGCCGCAAGGCCCCGCCCAAGCCCGTCGAACTGGAAGGCGCCAAGCGCACCACCTTCGCCGACGTCGCCGGCATCGACGAGGTCGAGGGCGAGCTCAACGACGTCGTCGACTTCCTCAAGAACCCCGGCGCCTACCGCGCCATGGGCGCCAAGATGCCCCGCGGCGTCCTCCTCGCCGGACCGCCCGGAACGGGCAAGACGCTGCTCGCCCGCGCGGTCGCGGGGGAGGCCGGCGTGCCCTTCTTCTCCGCCTCCGCCTCCGAGTTCATCGAGATGATCGTCGGCGTCGGCGCCTCCCGCGTCCGCGAACTCTTCGCCGAGGCCCGCAAGGTCGCTCCCGCGATCATCTTCATCGACGAGATCGACACCATCGGGCGGGCCCGCGGCGGCGGCGCCGGCATGGGCGGCCACGACGAGCGCGAGCAGACGCTCAACCAGATCCTCACCGAGATGGACGGCTTCACCGGCTCCGAGGGCGTCATCGTCATCGCCGCCACCAACCGGGCCGACGTCCTCGACCCCGCCCTCACCCGCCCCGGCCGCTTCGACCGGGTCGTGCACGTCAACCCGCCCGACCGAGGGGGCCGCGAGGCCATCCTGAAGATCCACACCCGGGAGATCCCGCTCGCCCAGAACGTGGACCTCGCACAGGTCGCCAGGACCACCCCCGGCATGACGGGCGCCGAACTCGCCAACCTCGCCAACGAGGCCGCCCTGCTCGCCGTCAAGCGCCAGCAGAAGGCCGTCACCCAGACCGACCTCTCCGACGCCCTGGAGAAGGTCCAGCTCGGCGCCGAACGGCCGCTGGTCATGCCCGCCGAGGAACGCCGCCGCACCGCCTACCACGAGAGCGGCCACGCCCTGCTCGGGATGCTCCAGCCCGGCGCCGACCCCGTCCGCAAGATCACCATCGTCCCGCGCGGGCGCGCCCTCGGCGTCACCCTCTCGACCCCCGACGCCGACAAGTACGCCTACACCGAGGAGTACCTGCGCGGCCGGATCATCGGCGCCCTCGGCGGCATGGCCGCCGAACAGGTCGTCTACGGCGTCATCACCACCGGCGCCGAGAGCGACCTGGAGCAGGTCACCAACATCGCGCGCGGGATGGCGGGCCGCTGGGGCATGAGCGAACGCGTCGGCCGGCTCACCGCCATCCCCGCCGACGCCCAGCAGGCGTACGGACTCTCCGCCGCGGCCGCCACCCTCGACACCGTCGACGCGGAGATGCGCCGTATCGTCGACGAGTGCTACGAGAGCGCCCTGCGCCTGCTCCGCGAGCACCGCGACAAGCTGGACGCCCTCGCCGAGGCGCTCCTCGCCAACGAGACCCTGGAGGAGGACGCGGCCTACCGGGCGGCCGGCATCCCGCGCCTCAAGAAGGAGCAGTAGCCCTCCCGCGCGGGGCGCCCCCGGGCGGCCCTACGGCAGCCGGGCGACCACGTACCGGAAGTCGTTCGGCATCCACACGGTGCCGTCCGCGCGGGCGTACGGCTCCAGCACCTCCAGGAGCTCCTTCTCCACCCGCTCCGGGGCGGCCTCCCGCACCGCCGCGTCGAAGTCGCCGGTCGACAGCAGCCCGCGCACCGCGCTGTCCCGGCTCGCGTAGCCGAACGGGCACGCCACCCGGCCCGAGCCCTCCCAGCGCAGCCCCGCCGCCGCGACGAAGCCGTCCAGGTCCTCGCGCTCCGGCGGACGCCGGCCGGTCAGCCGCGCCGCGACCCGCAGCACCGACGCCGTGGCGCAGCGCTCCGGCGGACCCCAGCCCGCCACCACGACCGCCGCGCCCGGCTGCGCCGGAAGGGTGAGGCCGCCCGCCCGCGCGGAGAGCGTCCCCGTCCCGTGGAAGGCCGTGATCACGTCGAACGGAGCTCCCCTCGGCGGCCCGGCCGCGCTCACCGTGCCCTCCGGCAGGCGCTCGCGCGCCAGCGCCAGGCGCGCGAGGTCCTCGTCCACGCCGGCCACCCGCGCGCCGCGCGCCGCCGCCATCAGGAGGGCCAGCCCGGAGCCGCAGCGCAGGCCGAGCACCGAGGAGCGGGCGTCCACGCCGAGCCGGTCGTACACCGCCTCGTAGAGCGGTGCGAGCATCCGTTCCTGGATCTCGGCCCAGTCGCGCGCGGGGTGGTGCGGGACGAGCGTAGGTGTCATGGAAAGCGCCCCAATCGGTGCCTGGACGACAACCCCCCGTAGTCAGGGAACTGCGCATCCAGGCGCGCGTCCAGTGCTCGCGCCGTACGACTTCCGGACAGGGCCGGGAGCGCTTTCGCGACGGACGGGGGCCGGTGCCCGACTTCGGGCAGCGGCCCGGTACTGTCCCTCCCACCGGGCCCCCGCGCGCGTGCCGATACCGTGCGCCGGGGCGTATGCGCCGCTACGCACCGGCTTGACGGGCCTTGGCGGGCAAGCAGGGCAACTGACGGGTACGTGCAAAATATTTGGGATGCCCCGGAATGGAACCCGGAAGGGATCCGGCTCGTTGTACCCGACGTGAGCACGACACCCCCTGTTCTCGCCGCAGAGCTGGCACAGGCGTGGGCCGACATTCAGCGGTACCACCCCGAGCTGCCCGACCTTGCCGCGCCCGAGTCCCTGATCGGTGAGTCCTCGTCCGCCTGTGGCGCCGAGCTCTCCTTCGAGCGACTGCTCCACGAGGCAGTCCACGGCATCGCCGCCGCCCGAGGTGTCCGCGACACCTCCCGGGCCGGCCGCTACCACAACCGCAGATTCCTCGCGATCGCCGAGGAGCTGGGCCTCGACCATCCCGAGGAGCCGCACGCCAGCAGCGGCTTCTCCCTGGTCACGCTGAACGCGGAGGCCAAGCGCCGCTACCGGCCCACCATGGAGCGCCTCCAGCGCGCGCTCAAGGCGCACACGGTCGCGACCGCCGCCGACACCAAGCGCTCCTTCCGCGGACCGGCCGCCCGGCACGGCTCCTCGGGCGGCGGCGTACGGGTCAAGGCCGTCTGCGACTGCGGGCGCAACGTGCGCGTGGTCCCGTCCGTGCTCGCCCAGGCGCCGATCGTCTGCGGCGGCTGCGGCAAGCCCTTCCGCATCCCGGAAGCCGTGGGCGCCGCGAGCTGACCTCGCGGTCTGTGGCACAATAGTCAGCTGTACTCGACAGTCGCACAGGACCCCTCTCTCCTCCGGCTGACGCGTCCTCCGGGCCCCTCGGGTTCCGCAACCCCACGTGGCATCCGCAGGTGCCCCACCACGTCAAGACCAGGAGACACCACTCCAGTGGCAGTCAAGATCAAGCTCAAGCGCCTCGGCAAGATCCGCCAGCCGCACTACCGCATCGTCGTCGCCGACTCGCGCACCCGTCGTGACGGTCGCGCGATCGAGGAGATCGGCCTCTACCACCCGACGTACAACCCGTCGCGTATCGAGGTCGACTCTGAGCGCGCGCAGTACTGGCTGTCCGTCGGCGCCCAGCCGACCGAGCCGGTTCTCGCCATCCTGAAGCTCACCGGTGACTGGCAGAAGGCCAAGGGCCTGCCGGCTCCGGAGAAGCCGCTGCTCGCCCCGGCGACCAAGGAAGCCAAGCGCGCCACGTTCGACGAGTTCGCCAAGGCCCTCGAGGGCGGCGACGCCAAGGGTGAGGCCATCACCCCGAAGGCCAAGAAGGCTGACAAGAAGGCGGACGAGGCCGAGGCCGAGTCCACCGAGTCGACCGAGGCCTGACATGCTCGAGGAGGCTCTCGAGCACCTCGTGAAGGGCATCGTCGACAACCCCGACGATGTGCAGGTCGCCTCGCGCAACCTGCGTCGCGGCCGTGTGCTCGAGGTTCGGGTCCATCCCGATGACCTCGGCAAGGTGATCGGCCGCAACGGCCGCACCGCGCGTGCGCTGCGTACCGTCGTGGGCGCCATCGGCGGCCGTGGCATCCGCGTCGACCTCGTCGACGTGGACCAGGTGCGCTGAGAAGAGAACACCGGCACGGGCCGGGGAGGGCCTAGCGCCCGCCCCGGCCCGTTGTCGTTGGCACGACAGGTGCCACGGGCGCCACAGGCACGACAGGCACGACAGGCACGACAGGCACGGACAAGCACAGACAGGAGAGAGTGGAGAAGTGCAGCTGGTAGTCGCGCGGATCGGCCGCGCCCACGGGATCAAGGGCGAGGTCACCGTCGAAGTGCGGACCGACGAGCCCGAGCTGAGGCTCGGCCCCGGAGCCGTCCTGCTCACCGATCCGGCCGCCACCGGGCCGCTCACCATCGAGACCGGCCGGGTGCACAGCGGCCGTCTCCTGCTGCGCTTCGAGGGCGTCAAGGACCGCACCGCGGCCGAGGCCCTGCGCAACACCCTCCTCATCGCCGAGATCGACCCGGAGGAGCTGCCGGAGGAGGAGGACGAGTACTACGACCACCAGCTCATGGACCTCGACGTCGTCCTCGCCGACGGCACCGAGGTCGGCGTGATCACCGAGATCTCCCACCTGCCCTCCCAGGACCTCTTCATCGTGGAGCGGCCCGACGGCAGCGAGGTGATGATCCCGTTCGTCTCCGAGATCGTCACCGAGATCGACCTGGAGAACCAGCGGGCCGTGATCGTCCCGCCGCCCGGCCTGATCGACGACCGCGCGGAGGTCGCCTCCAGCCGCGAGGACGCCGAGGGGTCCGAGGGGCCCGAGGGGTCTGGCGCCGACGCGTCCGACGAGTCCGGGGACCGCGCATGAGGCTCGACGTCGTCACGATCTTCCCCGAGTACCTCGAACCGCTGAACGTCTCGCTGGTCGGCAAGGCCCGCGCCAACGGCAGGCTGGACGTGCACGTCCACCACCTGCGCGACTGGACCTACGACCGGCACAACACCGTCGACGACACCCCGTACGGCGGCGGCCCCGGCATGGTCATGAAGACCGACCCTTGGGGCGACGCGCTCGACCAGACCCTCGCCGACGGCTACGAGGCCGGCGCCCGCGGCCCGGTCCTCGTCGTGCCCACCCCCAGCGGGCGGCCCTTCACCCAGGAGCTCGCCGTCGAGCTCTCCGAGCGGCCCTGGCTGGTCTTCACCCCGGCCCGCTACGAGGGCATCGACCGGCGCGTCATCGACGAGTACGCCACCCGGATGCCCGTCTACGAGGTCTCCATCGGCGACTACGTGCTGGCCGGCGGCGAGGCCGCCGTACTGGTGGTCACCGAGGCCGTCGCCCGGCTGCTGCCCGGCGTCCTCGGTAACGCCGAGTCGCACCGGGACGACTCCTTCGCCCCCGGCGCCATGGCCAACCTGCTGGAGGGGCCCGTCTACACCAAGCCCCCCGAGTGGCGCGGCCGGGGCATCCCGGACGTCCTGCTCAGCGGGCACCACGGGAAGATCGCGCGCTGGCGGCGCGACGAGGCCTTCCGGCGCACCGCCGCCAACCGGCCGGACCTGATCGAGCGCTGCGACCCCGCCGCCTTCGACAAGAAGGACCGCGAGATCCTCTCGATGATGGGCTGGGCCCCCGAGCCCGGCGGCCGATTTTGGCGCAGGCCCCAGGCCGTGGAAGAATAGGCCGCTGTCGTACGTCCGGCGCGCGCCCCTGCCACAGGGGGACGACGCCCGCCAGAGACGCGCGACGCTCTCCATTCGTTCGTACGTACCGCTGATGACCTGTGGCATCAGCGAGGAAAGAGACCTCCATGGCCTCCCTGCTCGACCAGGTCAACGCCGGTTCGCTGCGTTCCGACGTTCCCGCCTTCCGTCCCGGTGACACCGTGAACGTCCACGTTCGCGTCATCGAGGGCAACCGCTCGCGTATCCAGCAGTTCAAGGGCGTCGTCATCCGCCGCCAGGGCTCCGGCGTCTCCGAGACCTTCACCGTCCGCAAGGTCTCCTTCTCCGTCGGCGTCGAGCGCACCTTCCCGGTGAACAGCCCGATCTTCGAGAAGATCGAGCTCGTCACCCGCGGTGACGTCCGTCGCGCGAAGCTGTACTACCTCCGTGAGCTGCGCGGCAAGGCCGCGAAGATCAAGGAGAAGCGCGACCGCTGACCCTCGGTCCACAGGGTGGCGGGATAAGCTCTGCCCCCGATGGACACCGAAGCACAGCACACGGAGCGCGACCGCTCCTCCGAGCAGGAGGAGCGGTCGCGCTCCGCGCGCGTTTCCGGGGCCCTCGCGGGCGCCGGCGCGCTCACCTGGCGCCGCACCGGGCTGACCGGCGCCGCCTGTGTGGTCTTCCTGCTGGTCTTCAGCCACTTCGTGCTCCAGCCCTTCCTGATCCCCAGCGGCTCCATGGAGCCCACCCTCCGGGTCGGCGACCGGATCCTGGTGAACAAGCTGGCGTACCGTTTCGGCGACGAGCCGCGCCGCGGTGACGTCGTCGTCTTCGACGGCACCGGCTCCTTCGTACGCGAGGAGCCCGGCGGCAACCCGGTCACCGGGCTGCTGCACGGCGCCGCCGCCGCGCTCGGCCTGGCCGAACCCGCCGAGACCGACTTCGTGAAGCGGGTCGTCGGCACCGGCGGCGACCGGGTGGTCTGCTGCGACAAGGACGGCCGGATCAGCGTCAACGGCGTCCCCGTCCAGGAGCGGTACGTGATGCTGGGCGACCAGCCGTCCAGGGTGCCCTTCGACATCGTCGTGCCGCCCGGCACCCTGTGGGTCATGGGCGACCACCGCAGCCAGTCCAGCGACTCCCGCGACCATCTCGGGCAGCCCGGCGGCGGCATGGTCCCGGTCGACAGGGTGATCGGCCGCGCCGACTGGATCGGCTGGCCCTTCGCCCGCTGGTCCACGGTCCCCGGGACCGACGCCTTCGCGGCCGTGCCCGGCTGGGCGGACGGCGGGCACGGCACGGCAGGCACGCACGGCACGGCAGGCACGCACGGCACGGCAGGCACGGACGGCGGGCACGCGGGGAGCTCCGGGCGCGGCCATGGGTAGGCGGGGCAGGGCGCCCGGCGAGGACCGCCACGGCCCGGTCGCCGAGCCCGCCGGTCCCGACCGCCCCTTCGAGGGGACGGAGGACGGCGGCGGCGCCGCGCCGCCCGGGCGCGCCGAGCGGCGCCGGCTGGCCCGGCGGGTGAAGCGGCGCCGGCAGCGCTCCGCGATCAAGGAGATCCCGCTCCTGGCCACCGTCGCGGTGCTGATCGCGCTGGTCCTCAAGACCTTCCTCGTCCAGGCCTTCGTGATCCCGTCCGGCTCGATGGAGCAGACGATCCGGATCGACGACCGGGTGCTGGTCGACAAGCTCACGCCCTGGTTCGGCTCCCGGCCGCAGCGCGGCGACGTCGTGGTCTTCAAGGACCCGGGCGGCTGGCTCCAGGGCGAGGCCGGGACACCGGCCGACGACCCCGTCGGCGTCAAGCAGGTGAAGCAGGCCCTGACCTTCATCGGGCTGCTGCCCTCCGCCGACGAGCAGGACCTCATCAAACGGGTGGTCGCGGTCGGCGGCGACACGGTGAAGTGCTGCGGCACGGACGGGCGGATCACCGTCAACGGCGTACCGTTGGACGAACCGTATCTGCACCCAGGGAACGCGCCTTCGACGATCCCCTTCGAAGTGAAGGTCCCGCGGGGGAGGATCTTCGTCATGGGCGATCACCGCGCCAACTCGGCCGACTCGCGCTACCACCTCGACGACGAGGACCACGGCACGGTCGCCGAGGACCAGGTCGTGGGCCGCGCCGTCGTCATCGCCTGGCCCGTCGGCCACTGGCGGCGGCTGGAGGAGCGCTCGGTCTTCGCCGACGTCCCCTCCGCGCCCGGAGGCGGCGTGGTGGACGGGGCCGAATCGAGGGGTCTGTCGCATAGTGTGTCCCAGCGCGATCTGAACGGATTGCCCGGGCTCCCGACCCCTGCGGAACTCCCGCTCGTTATGGGAGTGGTGGGCCTGTCCCTGTTCCGGGACGGGCGATTGCACGGATTGAGGAGTGGATGTGGGGGATTTGGCCGTCGGCGCACGATCCGGACACGACGAGCCCGAGAAGAGGCCCGACGGGGCCGCCCATCAGGTGGCGGCCATGACGGATGACTCCTCGGGCCGCCGGGACGCTGACCCGGGCTCCGCACCGGGCCCGGACCAGGGCGCCACCCCGACCGGCGGCACCGCCGACGGATCCGGTGACGGCGGCGCCGGTGACGGCGGCGACGGCGCGGGTCACGGCGGCAGGAAGCCGAAGCCGCAGCGCTCCTTCTGGAAGGAGCTGCCGCTGCTCGTCGGCATCGCGCTGATCCTCGCGCTGCTGATCAAGACCTTCCTGGTGCAGGCGTTCTCGATCCCCTCGGACTCGATGATGAACACCCTGCAGCGCGGTGACCGGGTGCTCGTCGACAAGCTGACCCCGTGGTTCGGCTCGGAGCCGGAGCGCGGCGAGGTCGTCGTCTTCCACGACCCGGGCGGCTGGCTGGAGGAGGGCAAGACGCCCGAGCCCAACGTGGTGCAGAAGGTCCTCAGCTTCATCGGCCTGATGCCGTCCGCCGAGGAGAAGGACCTGATCAAGCGGGTCATCGCGGTCGGCGGCGACACGGTCTCCTGCAAGGAGGGCGGCAAGGTCACCGTCAACGGCAAGGAGCTGGACGAGACGGCGTACCTGTACCCCGGCTCGGTGCCCTGCGAGCCCGTGTTCGGCCCGATCAAGGTCCCCGAGGGCCGCATCTGGGTCATGGGTGACAACCGCCAGAACTCCCTGGACTCCCGTTACCACCAGGAGCTCCCGGGCGGCGGCACCGTCTCCAACGACGAGGTCGTCGGCCGCGCCGTCGTCATCGCCTGGCCGGTGACCCGCTGGGCCACCCTGCCGGTCCCGGCCACCTTCGACCAGCCGGGTCTCAGCCAGGCGCTGGCCGTGGCCCCGGGCGCGGCGGGTGTCGCGGGCGCGCTGCCGCTGGTGCTGTGGCGCCGCAAGAAGCGCGCCGCACGTCATACCGCCGAGTAGTGACCCGCGGGTAGGGTGCCCTCCCGGACCGTCGCACGGACGGTCCGCAGACCCCTGAGGTGCCCATGAGCGTCAAAACGCGTAGCGACGACGGCCGCGGCCGTCTCGGCAGTGTGCTGTCGGGACTGGCCGTGGCCGTCGGCTGTGTGCTCTTCCTCGGCGGCTTCGCGCTCGGCGCCGTGCTCTACCAGCCCTTCACCGTGCCCAGCGACTCCATGACCCCGACCCTCGCGGTCGGCTCCAAGGTGCTCGCGGAGCGGATCGACGGCTCCGAGGTGCGGCGCGGCGACGTCGTCGTCTTCAGGGACCCGCTCTGGGGCGACGTGACCATGGTCAAGCGGGTGGTGGGCGTCGGCGGCGACACCGTCACCGGCAGCGACGACGGCCGGCTGCTGGTCAATGGCAAGCCGGTCGAGGAACCGTATCTGCCGAAGGGGCAGCCCGCCTCGAACTACGCCTTCTCCACCACCCTGCCGCCCGGGAAGCTGTTCCTCCTCGGCGACGAGCGGCGCAACTCGGTGGACTCGCGGGCCCACCTCCAGGACTCCGGGCACGGGGCCGTGCCCGTCTCCGCCGTCGTCGGCCGGGTGGACGCCGTCGCCTGGCCCTCGCCCGTGCTGCTGGAGCGGCCCGCAGGCTTCGCGGCGCTGCCCGGCGGCGTCTCCGCGCCCGGACCGGTCGTGCCGCTCTTCTCCGCGATCGTCGCCGGGTGTGTACTGATCCTGGCCGGCGCCGCGTACGGGCCGCTGGCCCGGCTGGGCGCCCGGAAGGCGGCGCCGGCCGCCGCGAGCGCGAGGGACGGGGCGGGCGTATGAGCGGGGGCCGGGAGGGGCCGGCCGGGCCGGCGGCGGACGCGGCCGAAGGTGCCGCCGAAGGTGCCGCCGGGGGTGCCGCCGGGGGCGTCGCCGAGGGCGTGGAGGCGCGGCGGGTGGCCCGGATCGTGCTGCTCGATCCCGACGACCGCATCCTCCTCGTCCACGGCTTCGAGCCCGCGGACCCGGCGCAGACCTGGTGGTTCACCCCCGGCGGCGGCCTGGAGGGCGACGAGACCAGGGAGCAGGCCGCGCTGCGCGAGCTCGCCGAGGAGACCGGCATCACCGAGGTCGAGCTGGGGCCCGTGCTCTGGCGGCGCTTCTGCTCCTTCCCCTTCGACGGACGGCGCTGGAACCAGGACGAGTGGTACTACCTCGCCCGCACCGCGCGGACCGCCACCCACCTCGCCGGGCTCACCGCGCTGGAGGCCCGCAGCGTCGCGGGCCTGAGGTGGTGGACTTCCGCCGAACTGTCGGCGGCCCGTGAGACGGTGTACCCCGACAGACTGGCCGAGCTGCTGCGCACGCTGCTCGACGAAGGACCTCCCAGCGCGCCGCTCGATCTCGCCCCGGAAATCGTTCAGGGGCTCGTGTGACCGGCGCGCAAGAGGGGGACGCACGGCTGAAGGGGAACATGCCATGAGTGCCGAGGACCTCGAGAAGTACGAGACCGAGATGGAGCTCAAGCTCTACCGGGAGTACCGCGATGTCGTCGGGCTGTTCAAATTCGTGATCGAGACCGAGCGGCGCTTCTACCTCACCAACGACTACGAGATGCAGGTGCACTCGGTCCAGGGCGAGGTGTTCTTCGAGGTCTCGATGGCCGACGCCTGGGTCTGGGACATGTACCGGCCGGCCAGGTTCGTCAAGCAGGTCCGCGTCCTGACCTTCAAGGACGTGAACATCGAGGAGCTCAACAAGAGCGACCTGGAGCTCCCCGGCAGCTGACGGTCCACCAACCCGCTCACCCTCACGAGTGAGCGGGTTGTCCACAGCGGGCCCCTCGTCCACAGCCCCGCACACGGGTCGTGGCCGGTGCGTCACAGTCGGTGCCGGAGGTGGTACCGAATGAACGCGACCCGAGCACTCGGGCGGTACGGGGAAGAGCTCGCCGCCCGCCGGCTGTCCGACACCGGCCTGCGCGTCCTCGCCAGGAACTGGCGCTGCGGCCGGACCGGAGAGATCGACATCGTCGCCCGCCAGGACGACACCCTCGTCGTCTGCGAGGTGAAGACCCGCCGCGAAGGGGTCTTCGAACACCCGATGGCCGCGGTGACCCCGCGCAAGGCCGAGCGGCTGCGGCGGCTCGCCGCCTGCTGGCTCGACCGGCACGGCGGCCCGCCCGGCGGCGGCGTCCGCATCGACCTCGTCGGCGTCCTGCTGCCCCGCCGGGGCGCCCCCGTCCTCACCCACGCGCGGGGGGTGGCCTGATGGGATTCGCCCGCACCTGCTCCGTCGCCCTGGTCGGCGTCGAAGGCGTCGTCGTCGAGGTCCAGGCCGACCTCGAAGCCGGGGTCGCCGCCTTCACCCTCGTCGGACTGCCCGACAAGAGCCTCGTCGAGAGCCGCGACCGGGTCCGCGCCGCCATCGTCAACTCCCAGGCCGAATGGCCCCAGAAGAAGCTCACCGTCGGCCTCAGCCCCGCCTCGGTCCCCAAGGGAGGCTCGGGATTCGACTTGGCCGTGGCGGCCGCGGTCCTCGGCGCCGCCGAGCGCATCGACCCGCGCAGCATCGCCGACCTCGTCCTCATCGGCGAGCTCGGACTCGACGGACGGGTCCGCCCCGTCCGAGGCGTGCTGCCCGCCGTCCTCGCCGCCGCCGAGGCCGGCTACCGGCAGGTCGTCGTCCCCGAACGGACCGCGGGCGAGGCCGCCCTGGTCCCCGGCGTCTCCGTCCTCGGCGTCCGCAGCCTGCGCCAGCTCATCGCCGTCCTAGCCGACGAACCCGTCCCCGACGAGGAGCCGCTGGAGGCCGGCCGGCCCGACCCCATGCTCGCCGGGCTCCTCGTCCCCGGCGCCGGCGTCGGCACCGGACTCGCCGCCGACCCCGCCGACGGCCCCGACCTCGCCGACGTCGCCGGACAGCACCCGGCTCGCCGCGCCCTGGAGATCGCCGCCGCCGGCCGCCACCACCTGCTGCTCTCCGGACCGCCCGGCGCGGGCAAGACCATGCTCGCCGAGCGGCTCCCCGGCATCCTGCCGCCGCTCACCCGCCGGGAATCCCTCGAAGTCACCGCCGTCCACTCGGTCGCCGGGATCCTTCCGCCCGGCGAACCCCTCGTCCACCGCCCGCCCTACTGCGCGCCCCACCACTCCGCGACCATGCAGTCCCTCGTCGGCGGAGGCAACGGACTGCCCCGCCCCGGCGCGGTCTCGCTCGCCCACCGCGGCGTGCTCTTCATGGACGAAGCGCCCGAATTCTCCGCGAAGGCCCTCGACGCCCTGCGCCAGCCCCTGGAGTCCGGGCACGTCGTCGTCGCCCGCGCCGCCGGAGTCGTCCGGCTTCCCGCGCGCTTCCTCCTCGCCCTCGCCGCCAACCCCTGCCCCTGCGGCCGGCACACCCTCCACGGGGCCGGCTGCGAATGCCCCGCATCCGCCGTCCGCCGCTACCAGGCCCGGCTCTCCGGCCCCCTGCTCGACCGCGTCGACCTGCGCGTCGAGGTCGAGCCCGTCACCCGCTCCGACCTCCTCGGCCAAGGCGGCCGGGGTGAGACCAGCGACGCCGTCGCCGACCGCGTCCGCGAGGCCAGGGCCCGCGCCGCCACCCGGCTCGCCGGCACCCCCTGGACCGTCAACAGCGAGGTCCCCGGCCAGGAGCTCCGCACCCGCTACGTCACCGAGCCCGGCGCCCTCGCCGCCGCCGAACGCGACGTCGAGCGGGGCCTGCTCACCGCCCGAGGGCTCGACCGGGTCCTCCGCGTCGCCTGGACCGTCGCCGACCTCGCGGGCCACGACCGGCCCCGCGCCGACGACCTCGCCCTCGCCCTCGAACTGCGCACCGGCATCGCCCGGGGCGTCCCCGCCGGAGCGGGGGAGCGGCGGTGACCGCGCCGCCGGGCGACCGGCTCACCCGCGCCGCCCTCAGCCGGATCGTCGAGCCGGGCGACGAGCACGCCGGCCGCGCCCTGCGCCGCCACGGGCCCGCCGGACTCCTCGGGCTGCTGCGGGCGCCCGGCGGGGCCGGACCCGACGCCTTCCCCGGCACCGGGCCCCGGCGCGTCGAGGGCTGGCGGCACCGGGCCCGCACCGCCGACCCCAGCCGGGACCTCGACCTCGTCGCCCGGATCGGCGGACGCTTCCTCGTCCCCGGCGACCCCGAGTGGCCCCGGCAGCTCGACGACCTGGAGGACGCCCGCCCCGTCGGCCTCTGGGTGCGCGGACCCGCCGACCTGCGCGGCTGGGCGCTGCGCTCCGTCGCCGTCGTCGGCGCCCGCGCCTGCACCCCCTACGGGGCGCACGCCGCCGCCGTCCTCGCCGCCGGGCTCGCCGAGCGCGGCTGGGTCGTCGTCTCCGGAGCGGCGTTCGGCGTGGACGGCGCCGCCCACCGAGGCGCCCTCGGCTCCGGCGGCGCCACCGTCGCCGTCCTCGCCTGCGGCGTCGACGTGCCCTACCCCCGGGGCCACGCCGGACTCATCGGACGCATCGCCGAACAGGGCCTCGTCATCGGCGAGCTCCCGCCCGGCGCCCACCCCACCCGTCCCCGCTTCGTACTGCGCAACCGCGTGATCGCCGCCCTCACCCGCGGCACCGTGGTCGTCGAGGCCGAGTACCGCAGCGGCTCCCTGGTCACCGCCCGCGTCGCGGCCCGGCTCGGCCGGCACACCATGGGCGTCCCGGGACCCGTCACCAGCGGACTCTCCGCCGGGGTCCACGAACTCCTGCGCGGCGAGGCCACCCTGGTCACCGACGCCGCCGAGGTCGTCGAGCTGGTCGGCGCCGTCGGCCAGCTCGCCCCGCCGCGCCGGGGCCCCGTGCTGCCCCGCGACCTGCTCGCCCCCGGTACCGCCCGGGTCCTGGAGGCGCTCCCCGGCCGAAGTCCCGCGGCCCTGTCGGAGATCGCCGTCCGCGCCGGCGCCCACCCCGACCACGCCCTCGCCAAGCTGTACGAACTCCACTCCCTGGGCTTCGTCGAACGGTGTGGGGACGACTGGCAGTTGACGAACACGCGGGGAGAAGGCTCGAACACCCGGCATGGCGGTACTTGACCTGGAGCATTCGGGTGAAAGGGTGCTGAGGATGAGCAATCGAGTTCTCTCGGTCACACCCGAGGGGCCGACGCGCGCCACGGCCCCCGTTCGAAGGTGTGGCCGACGGTGCCCACCCGGACCGGCGCGATCCGCCGACGTTCGCTCACCGCGACAGCCCACTCACGCTACGCTCACGAGGATCCCCCTCCCGACAGACGGAACCGCTCCCCACCCGACAGCAGCGACAGCAGAACGGCTCAAGGCGACCCATGCCCCAGCACACCTCCGGGTCTGACCGCGCTGCGGTGCCCCCAGCAGCCCGGGGCACCGTGCGACCGCCCGCACCGACCTCGCTCGACGAGCTGTGGCGCTCGTACAAGGACACCGGCGACGAGCGGCTGCGGGAGCAGCTGATCCTGCACTACTCGCCCCTCGTGAAGTACGTCGCCGGGCGCGTCAGCGTCGGCCTGCCGTCCAACGTCGAGCAGGCGGACTTCGTCTCCTCCGGGGTCTTCGGACTCATCGACGCGATCGAGAAGTTCGACGTCGAACGGGCCATCAAGTTCGAGACGTACGCCATCACCCGCATCCGCGGCGCGATGATCGACGAGCTCCGGGCCCTGGACTGGATCCCCCGCTCCGTGCGCCAGAAGGCCCGCAACGTCGAACGGGCCTACGCCACGCTGGAGGCGCAGCTGCGGCGCACCCCCACCGAGCCCGAGGTCGCCGCCGAGATGGGCGTCACCCTGGAGGAACTGCACTCGGTCTTCAGCCAGTTGTCCCTGGCCAACGTGGTCGCCCTGGAGGAGCTGCTGCACGTCGGCGGCGAGGGCGGCGACCGGCTCTCCCTCATGGACACCCTGGAGGACACCGCCGCCGACAATCCCGTCGAGGTCGCCGAGGACCGCGAGCTGCGCCGGCTGCTGGCGCGGGCGATCAACACCCTCCCCGAGCGGGAGAAGACCGTCGTCACGCTCTACTACTACGAGGGCCTCACCCTGGCCGAGATCGGACACGTCCTCGGCGTCACCGAGAGCCGGGTCAGCCAGATCCACACCAAGTCCGTCCTCCAGCTCCGCGCCAAGCTGGCCGACGTGGGCCGCTGACCGGGCGGGCCGTTCCCGCCGTACAGTGGGTCCGTGCCAAGGATTCGAGCGGCCTCCGTGGCCGAGCACCGGACGATGCAGCGCGGCGCCCTGCTGGACGCCGCGCGCTCCCTGCTGTCCGAAGGCGGGACGGAGGCGCTGACCTTCCCCGCCCTCGCCGAGCGCACGGGCCTGGCCCGCTCCTCGGTCTACGAGTACTTCCGCTCCCGCGCCGCGGTGGTCGAGGAGCTGTGCGCGGTCGACTTCCCGGTCTGGGCCGCCGAGGTCGAGGCCGCCATGGCCGGCGCCGCGACCGCCGAGGGCAAGGTCGAGGCCTATGTCCGCAGCCAGCTCGACCTGGTCGGCGACCGGCGGCACCGCGCGGTGGTCGCGATCTCCGCGAGCGAGCTGGACGACGGCGCCCGCGAGAAGATCCGCGCCGCGCACGGCGGCCTCGTCACCATGATCGTCGACGCCCTGACCGCCCTGGGCCGCCCGCAGCCCCGGCTGGAGGCCATGCTCCTCCAGGGCGTGGTGGACGCGGCGGTCCGCCGGATCGAGCTCGGCGCGGCCGAGGAGCCCGGCGCCATCGCCGACGCGGCGGTCTCCATGGCGCTGGGCGGCGTCCGGGGCGTCTGAGCCCCCCGGCCGGGAGCGGCGGGCACCGGCAGCAGCCGGGAGCGGCCGCCGCGCAGCAGCCGCAGCGGGTCCAGATAGGCCCCGCCGCGCAGCAGCCCCCAGTGCAGACACGAGCGCGGACAGTGCCCGCCGGGCGCGACCCGCGCCACCACCTGGCCGGCCCGGACCTCCGCGCCCGCCCGGACCAGCGGCTCCACCGGCCCGAACGTCGTGCGCAGCGCGGGCGGGCCCGTCCCCGCCAGGGTGATCGTGAGGACGCCCCGGCCGCCGACCGGGCCCGCGAAGGCCACCGTGCCCGCCCCGGGCGCCCGCACCGGGGTGCCCGGCGGGGCCGCCAGGTCGACGCCGCGGTGACCGGCCGCGTACGGCCCGGGCGGCGGTGCGAAGCCGCGCAGCAGCTCGGGCCGGGGCGGTCCGACCGGCCAGACCGCCGTGAGCAGCGAGAGCAGGGGAAGCAGCAGGAGCGTGACAGGGCGCATGGCGACAGGCTGCCCGCCCCCGCGCCGCCGTGCCGGGGCCCGGCCGGATCTGTGGACAACCGTCCGGTTGTGGACAGGCCCGTCACCCGCCGCCTCCGGGGTCCCGTACACTTTCCATGGCGACCCGGGTCACCGGGTCGACTTCGCACGCCCCGCCATCGGTCTCCGTGACGGATGGCAGCGCCTTTCGGTCCCTCGTGGCACGGCGCGTCCGGGGCGTCAGGAAAACAACCGAGAAACCACAAGGAGATGGCCATGGCCGTCGTCACGATGCGGGAGCTGCTGGAGAGCGGCGTCCACTTCGGTCACCAGACCCGTCGCTGGAACCCGAAGATGAAGCGCTTCATCTTCACCGAGCGCAACGGCATCTACATCATCGACCTGCTCCAGTCGCTGTCGTACATCGACCGCGCCTACGAGTTCGTCAAGGAGACCGTCGCGCACGGCGGCTCCATCATGTTCGTCGGCACGAAGAAGCAGGCGCAGGAGGCGATCGCCGAGCAGGCGACGCGCGTGGGCATGCCCTACGTCAACCAGCGCTGGCTCGGCGGCATGCTGACCAACTTCTCCACCGTCTACAAGCGCCTCCAGCGCCTGAAGGAGCTGGAGCTCATCGACTTCGAGGACGTGGCCGCGTCGGGCCTCACCAAGAAGGAGCTCCTGGTCCTCTCGCGCGAGAAGGCCAAGCTGGAGAAGACCCTCGGCGGTATCCGCGAGATGTCGAAGGTCCCCAGCGCCGTCTGGATCGTCGACACCAAGAAGGAGCACATCGCCGTCGGTGAGGCGCGCAAGCTCCGCATCCCGGTCGTCGCGATCCTCGACACCAACTGCGACCCCGACGAGGTCGACTACAAGATCCCGGGCAACGACGACGCGATCCGCTCCGTCACCCTGCTCACCCGCGTGATCGCCGACGCCGTCGCCGAGGGCCTCATCGCCCGCTCCGGCGCCGCGACCGGCGACTCGAAGCCGGGCGAGAAGGCCGCCGGCGAGCCCCTCGCCGAGTGGGAGCGCGACCTGCTGACGGGTGAGAAGAAGGCCGACGAGGCCGAGGTCCAGACCTCCGCCGAGACCGAGAAGGTCGCGGACGCCGAGGCTGCCGACGCCGCCGCCGAGGTCGAGGCCCCCGCCGCCGAGGCCCCGGCCGCCGAGCAGGCCTGACCCTTCAGGAACCTGAGGACCTTCGGGTGACGACGGCGGGGGCCCACGAAGCCCCCGCCGTCCACCCGTGGACCCGCCCGATCTTTCAGACTTCGAGAGAGAAACAGACTCATGGCGAACTACACCGCCGCTGACGTCAAGAAGCTCCGCGAGCTCACCGGCGCCGGCATGATGGACTGCAAGAAGGCCCTGGACGAGGCCGACGGCGACGTCGACAAGGCCGTCGAGGCGCTCCGTATCAAGGGCCAGAAGGGCGTCGCCAAGCGCGAGGGCCGCTCTGCCGAGAACGGCGCCGTGGTCTCCCTCATCGCCGAGGACCACACCTCGGGCACCCTCGTCGAGCTGAAGTGCGAGACGGACTTCGTCGCCAAGGGTGACAAGTTCCAGGCCGTCGCCGCCGAGCTCGCCAAGCACGTCGCCGCCACCGCCCCGGCGGACCTCGACGCCCTGCTCGCCTCCGAGATCGAGGCCGGCAAGACCGTCCAGGCGTACGTCGACGAGGCCAACGCCAACCTCGGCGAGAAGATCGTCCTCGACCGCTTCGCGCAGTACGCCGACGGCTTCGTCTACGCGTACATGCACCGCACGATGCCCGACCTGCCCCCGCAGATCGGTGTCCTCGTCGAGTTCGACAAGGCCGACGCCGAGGTCGCCAAGGGTGTCGCGCAGCACATCGCCGCGTTCGCCCCGAAGTACCTCACCAAGGAAGACGTGCCGGCCGAGGTCGTCGAGACCGAGCGTCGCGTCGCCGAGGAGACCACCCGCGCCGAGGGCAAGCCCGAGGCCGCGATCGCCAAGATCGTCGAGGGTCGCGTCAACGGCTTCTTCAAGGACGCCACGCTGCTCGGCCAGCCGTACGCCCTGGACAACAAGAAGTCCGTCCAGAAGGTCCTGGACGAGGCCGGTGTCACCCTGAAGCGCTTCACCCGCATCAAGGTCGGCATCTGAGTCCGTCAGCAACGGACACCGGACCCCGGTAGGGTCTGAAGCAGCCGCTCGCGCTCGCGCGGGACGGCCGCAGATCTGACGAGGAGGCCATTGCCGTACGGGAAGCCGCAAGGACCCCAGGCAATGGCCTTCTTCGTATGTGCACGAGGAGACCTCCATGAATCAGGGCGCCGCACAGGGCGACGACAACATCGGCAAGAAGACCGGCCGCTACATGCTGAAGCTGTCCGGGGAAGCCTTCTCCGGCGGCACCGGGCTTGGGGTCGACCCGGACGTCGTGCACGCCATCGCGCGTGAGATCGCCGCCGTGGTCCGCGACGGCGCGGAGATCGCCATCGTCATCGGCGGTGGCAACTTCTTCCGTGGTGCCGAGCTCCAGCAGCGCGGCATGGACCGGGCCCGTTCGGACTACATGGGCATGCTCGGCACCGTGATGAACTGCCTCGCCCTCCAGGACTTCCTGGAGAAGGAGGGCATCGACTCCCGCGTGCAGACCGCCATCACCATGGGCCAGGTCGCGGAGCCGTACATCCCGCTGCGCGCCGTGCGCCACCTGGAGAAGGGCCGTGTGGTCATCTTCGGCGCCGGCATGGGAATGCCGTACTTCTCCACCGACACCACCGCCGCGCAGCGCGCGCTGGAGATCGACGCCGAGGCCCTGCTCATGGGCAAGAACGGTGTCGACGGGGTCTACGACTCCGACCCGAAGACCAACCCCGACGCGGTCAAGTTCGACGCGCTGGAGTACGGCGAGGTGCTCTCCCGCGACCTCAAGGTCGCCGATGCCACCGCCATCACGCTCTGCCGGGACAACAACCTCCCGATCCTCGTCTTCGAACTGCTCGCCGAGGGCAATATCGCGCGCGCGGTGAAGGGTGAGAAGATCGGCACTCTCGTGAGCGACCAGGGCACCCGGGCCTGACCCGAACCGGGAACCGCCCCGCGAGGGGATGGACAGAGCCCTGCCGGTCGTACAGCCGTGCAGGACACAACGCGACGACACGCAGGAGCAAGTGGTGATCGAAGAGACCCTCCTCGAGGCCGAGGAGAAGATGGAGAAGGCCGTCGTGGTCGCCAAGGAGGACTTCGCCGCGATCCGCACCGGCCGTGCGCACCCGGCGATGTTCAACAAGATCGTGGCGGACTACTACGGAGCCATCACCCCGATCAATCAGCTGGCGTCGTTCTCGGTGCCGGAGCCGCGCATGGCCGTGGTGACCCCGTTCGACAAGACCGCGCTGCGCAACATCGAGCAGGCCATCCGCGACTCGGACCTGGGCGTCAACCCCAGCAACGACGGCAACATCATCCGTGTGACGTTCCCGGAGCTGACCGAGGAGCGCCGCCGCGAGTACATCAAGGTCGCCCGCGGCAAGGCCGAGGACTCCAAGGTCTCCATCCGCGCCGTGCGCCGCAAGGCCAAGGACGCCCTCGACAAGCTCGTGAAGGACAAGGAGGCCGGCGAGGACGACGTGCGCCGCGCCGAGAAGGAGCTCGACGACCTCACCGCGAAGTACGTCGCGCAGGTGGACGAGCTGCTGAAGCACAAGGAAGCCGAGCTCCTCGAGGTCTGATGAACGACTCTTCCTGGGGGGCCCCGGCCACAACCGGCTTCGGGGGACCCGACCAGGGGCCTGCCCCGGCGGGTCCCGCCTACGAAGGGCGGCGGGCGGCGCAGACTCGGCCCATGCCCATCGTGTCCGACGACGTTCCCGCCGACGGCAACCAGGACGATCACGATCGGGGGGCCGCCCAGCAGGGCGGTCCCCCGTTCCGTGACGTGACGCCGCACGAGCACCCGCAGGAGCCCATGTCCAGCCCGTCCCAGCCCGCGTCCGCGCCTTCGCCCCGGCAGCAGCCGCGGCAGAAGAAGAGCGCGGGGCGAGACCTGGGCGCTGCCATAGGGGTCGGGGTCGGGCTCGGCGCCGTCGTCATCGCGTCGTTGTTCGTCTGGAAGCCCGCGTTCGTCGGCGTGATAGCGGTCGCCGTGGTCGTCGGCCTGTGGGAGCTCACCTCCCGCCTGCAGGAGCGGAAGGGCATCAAGGCCCCGCTGGTCCCGCTCGCGGTCGGCGGCGCCGCCATGGTCGTCGCCGGATACGTGCGCGGCGCGGAGGGCGCCTGGGTCGCGATGGCCCTGACCGCGCTCGCCGTGCTCGTCTGGCGGATGACCGAGCCGCCGGAGGGCTATCTCAAGGACGTCACCGCGGGGGTCTTCGCCGCGTTCTACGTGCCGTTCCTCGCGACCTTCGTCGCGATGCTGCTGACCGCCGCCGACGGCCCGCAGCGGGTGCTGACCTTCCTGATCCTCACGGTGGTCAGCGACACCGGCGCGTACGCCGTGGGCTGGCGCTTCGGCAAGCACAAGCTCGCCCCGCGGATCAGCCCCGGGAAGACCCGCGAGGGGCTCTTCGGCGCGGTGGCCTTCGCCATGGCGGCCGGCGCGCTGTGCATGGAGTTCCTGATCGACGGCGGAACCTGGTGGCAGGGCCTGCTGCTCGGCCTCGCGGTCGCGGCCAGCGCCACCCTGGGCGACCTGGGCGAGTCGATGATCAAGCGCGATCTCGGCATCAAGGACATGGGCACCCTGCTGCCCGGTCACGGCGGCATCATGGACCGGCTGGACTCCCTGCTGCCGACGGCGCCGGTGGTCTGGCTGCTGCTCGTGCTGTTCGTGGGCAGCGGCTGAGCCCCGCCACCCGCCCGTGAGGGCCCGCCGCCGACACCGGTGGCGGGCCCTTCGCCGTTGCGCCGGACGGGGGACCTGGGCGCGGGGCGCAGGGACCGCACGGCCCGCGCGGGCAGGATCCCGGCATGACGAAGGCTCGCTCGGCCGGGAAGCCCCCGGGTTCGCTGACCGTCCTGCTGACCCTCGCGTCGGGGCAGTTCCTGATGGCGCTCGACAGCTCCGTCATGAACGTGTCCATCGCGACCGTCGCCGACGACGTCGGCACCACGGTCACCGGCATCCAGGGCGCCATCACCGCGTACACGCTGGTCATGGCGATGTTCATGATCCCCGGCGGCAAGGTCGGGGTGCTGATCGGCCGCAAGCGCGCCTTCATGGTCGGCTGCTGCGTCTACGGGATCGGCTCGCTCACCACCGCCCTGGCGCCCAGCCTCCCGGTGCTGCTGCTGGGCTGGTCCTTCCTCGAAGGCATCGGGGCGGCGCTCATCATGCCCGCGATCGTGGCCCTGGTCGCCGGGAACTTCCCCACCGATCGGCGCCCCTACGCGTACGGCGTCGTGGCCGCCGCCGGAGCCGTCGCCATCGCGCTCGGCCCGCTCATCGGCGGCGTCGCCACCACCTACTTCTCCTGGCGCTGGGTCTTCGCCGGGGAGGTCCTGCTGGTCCTCGTCATCCTCGTGTGCGCCCGCTCCATCGCCGACGCCGCCGCCGAGGAGCGCCCGCGCATCGACCTCGTCGGCGCGCTGCTGTCCGCCGCCGGGCTGGGGATCTTCGTGTACGGGGTGCTGCGCTCCGACGAGTGGGGCTGGGTCCGGCCCAAGACCGGCGCGCCCGCCTGGCTCGGCGTGTCCCTGGTCGTGTGGACGGCGCTTGCGGGGCTGCTCCTGCTCTGGCTCTTCCTGCGCTGGGAGTCCCGGCTCGCCGCGCGCGGCAAGGAACCGCTCGTCGATCCGGCGATGCTGCGCAACCGGCGGCTCACCGGCGGTCTGACGATGTTCTTCTTCCAGTACCTCGTCCAGATGGGTGTCTTCTTCGTCGTCCCGCTCTACCTGTCCGTCGCCCTCGGCCTGTCCGCGCTGGCCACCGGCGCGCGCATCCTGCCGCTGTCGCTGACCCTGCTGGCCGCCGCGCTGCTGATCCCGCGCTTCCTTCCGGACGTCTCCCCGCGCCGGGTGGTGCGCTGCGGGGTGCTCGCGCTGCTCGCCGGCGCGGTCGTCCTGATGGCCGCGCTCGACGCCGACGCGGGCGCCGAGATCGTCACCCTGCCGCTGCTGCTCATCGGGCTCGGCATGGGCGCGCTCGCCTCCCAGCTGGGCGCGGTCACCGTCTCCGCCGTGCCGGACCGGCAGAGCGCGGAGGTCGGCGGCATCCAGAACGCCGTCACCAACCTCGGCGCCTCCATCGGCACGGCCCTGGCCGGCTCACTGATGATCGCGGCGCTCACCACCTCGTTCCTGACCGCCGTCGAGCAGAACCCGGCCGTCCCGACCGAGGTCAAGAGCACCGCCTCGGTCGAGCTGGCCGGCGGCGTCCCGTTCCTCTCCGACGCCCAGCTCACCACCGCCCTCGACCAGGCGGGAGTCGCCCCGGAGGTGACCGACGCCGCCCTGGAGGCCAACGCCGCCGCCCGGCTCGACGGCCTGCGCGCCGCCCTCGCGATCCTGGCCGGCGCCTCGGTCGTGGCCCTGTTCTTCACCTCCCGCGTCCCCGGCACCCAGCCGGGCGCGGCGGCCCGCTGACCCGGGCGGCCCGCGCATCGGGCGCACCGGCCCGCGTCTGCGACACTGGTAGGACCATGCCCAAGCCCGGAGAACTCACTTTCGTCGCCCCGCGCGGAGCCAAGCAGCCCCCGCGGCACCTCGCCGACCTCACGCCCGCCGAGCGCAAGGAGGCGGTCGCCGCGATCGGCGAGAAGCCGTTTCGCGCCAAGCAGCTGTCCACGCACTACTTCGCGCGCTACGCGCACGACCCGGCGGAGTGGACCGACATCCCCGCCGCCTCGCGCGAGAAGCTGGCGGGGGAGCTGCTGCCCGATCTGATGTCGGTCGTGCGGCACATCTCCTGTGACGACGACACCACCCGCAAGACGCTGTGGCGGCTGCACGACGGCACGCTCGTCGAGTCGGTGCTCATGCGCTACCCGGACCGGGTGACCATGTGCATCTCCTCGCAGGCGGGCTGCGGGATGAACTGCCCGTTCTGCGCCACCGGCCAGGCGGGGCTCGACCGCAACCTGTCCACCGCCGAGATCGTGCACCAGATCGTCGACGGGATGCGCGCCCTGCGCGACGGCGAGGTGCCCGGCGGGCCGGCCCGGCTCTCCAACATCGTCTTCATGGGCATGGGCGAGCCGCTCGCCAACTACAAGCGGGTCGTCGGCGCCATCCGCCGGCTCACCGACCCCGAGCCCGACGGCCTCGGCCTGTCCCAGCGCGGCATCACCGTCTCCACCGTCGGGCTCGTCCCGGCGATGCTGCGGTTCGCCGACGAGGGCTTCAAGTGCCGCCTCGCGGTCTCGTTGCACGCCCCCGACGACGAGCTGCGCGACACCCTGGTCCCCGTGAACACCCGGTGGAAGGTCCGCGAGGTCCTCGACGCCGCCTGGGAGTACGCGGAGAAGTCCGGCCGCCGGGTCTCCATCGAGTACGCGCTGATCCGGGACATCAACGACCAGGCCTGGCGCGGCGACCTGCTCGGCAAGCTGCTCAAGGGCAAGCGGGTGCACGTCAACCTGATCCCGCTGAACCCGACGCCCGGCTCCAAGTGGACCGCGTCCCGTCCCGAGGACGAGAAGGCGTTCGTCGAGGCCATCGCGCGCCACGGCGTGCCCGTCACCGTCCGCGACACCCGGGGCCAGGAGATCGACGGTGCCTGTGGACAGCTGGCCGCCGCCGAGCGCTGACCTTGTAGTCTGAGGTCGAACACATCTTCATATTCCGACAGGGGAGCGCCACAGCGCTGAGAGTGCGGCACCGTCAGGCCGCAGACCCTCTGAACCTCGCCCAGGTCATTCTGGGTAGGAAGTTCGGTCGTAACTCAAGCTGTTGCGCCCTGCCCGCGTCCGGTGTCCCCGGCCGCGGGCGGGGCCGCGTCTCTTCCTGGACACCCCCAGGAGGACATCCACGTGAACACCAAGAAGGCGGCCGCCGCCGCGCTCGTCGCGGCGCTCGGCGTCACCACCCTCGCCGCCTGCGGCGGCGGGGACACCGGCAAGGACAAGGCCACCGGCACCCCCGCGCCGAAGACCGTCACGCTCGTCAGCCACGACTCCTTCAACGCCTCCAAGGAGGTGCTGGCGGACTTCACCAAGCAGACCGGCTTCACGGTCAAGGTCCTCAAGAGCGGCGACGCCGGCGCGGCCGTCAACAAGGAGATCCTGACCAAGGGCTCCCCCCAGGGCGACGTCTTCTTCGGCGTCGACAACACCCTGCTCTCCCGCGCCCTCGACAACGGCATCTTCACCCCGTACGAGGCCAAGGGCCTGGACCGGGTCCCCGCCGCGCTCCAGCTCGACAAGGAGCACCGGGTCACCCCGATCGACTCCGGCGACATCTGCGTCAACTACGACAAGCAGTACTTCGCCGACAAGAAGCTCGCCCCGCCGGTGACCTTCGACGACCTGGCGAAGCCCGCGTACAAGGACCTCCTCGTCGTGGAGAACCCCGAGCGGTCCTCCCCGGGCCTCGGCTTCCTGCTCGGCACCGCCGCGAAGTACGGTGACGGCGGCTGGCAGGACTACTGGAAGAAGCTCAAGGACAACGGCGTCAAGACCGTCGACAGCTGGGAGCTCGCCTACAACCAGGAGTTCTCCGGCTCCGCCGGCGGCAAGAAGGCCAAGGGAGACCGCCCGCTCGTCGTCTCCTACGCCTCCAGCCCCCCGGTCGAGGTGCTCTACGCCGAGCCCCAGCCGAAGGCGGCCCCCACCGGCGTCTCCACCGGCACCTGCTTCCGCCAGACCGAGTTCGCCGGCCTGCTGAACGGGGCGAAGAACCCCGAGGGCGGCAAGGCGCTGATCGACTTCCTGATCTCCAAGAAGTTCCAGGACGACATGCCGCTCCAGATGTTCGTCAACCCGGTGACGAACGACGCCACCCTCCCCGAGCTCTTCACCAAGCACGGCGTGGTCGTCGACAAGCCGGAGACCATGGCGCCCGACAAGATCGCCGCCCACCGTGACCAGTGGATCCAGCAGTGGACCTCGCTCGTCGTGAAGTAGCCGCGCCGGCCCGCCAGGGCCGCCCCGGCCGTACGGGGAACGCGGCGCGGCTCGCCCTCATGGCGCTGCCCGCCGCGTTCTTCGCGGTCTTCTTCGCCTGGCCCGTCGTCTCCATCGTCGAGCGCGGGCTGCGGCCGGACGGGCACTGGGAGCTCGGCCGCTTCACCGAGACGCTCGGCAGCCCCGAGATCCTCGACGTGCTGTGGTTCACGCTGTGGCAGGCGCTCGCCTCCACCGCGCTCACCCTGCTGATCGCCCTCCCCGGCGCGTACGTCTTCGCCCGCCTCGACTTCCCCGGCAAGGGCGTCCTGCGGGCCGTCGTCACCGTGCCCTTCGTGCTGCCCACGGTCATGGTCGGCACCGCCTTCCTCGCCCTCGTCGGGCGCCGCGGACTCCTCGACGAGCTGTGGGGCGTCCGGCTCGACACCGGCGTCTGGGCCATCCTCATCGCCCACGTCTTCTTCAACTACGCGGTCGTCGTCCGCACCGTCGGCGGCCTCTGGGCACAGCTCGACCCGCGCCAGGAGGAGGCCGCCCGGGTGCTCGGCGCCTCCCGGTGGCGCGCCTTCCGCACGGTGACCCTGCCCGCCCTCGGGCCGTCCGTCGCCGCCGCCGCGCTCATGGTCTTCCTCTTCACCGCGAGCTCCTTCGGCATCGTGCAGATCCTCGGCGGCCCCGCGTACTCCACCCTGGAGACCGAGATCTACCGGCAGACCGCCGACCGGCTCCAGCTCTCCACCGCCGCCGTCCTCACGATCGTGCAGTTCCTCGCCGTCGGCGCGATCCTCGCCGTGCACGCCCGGATGGTCCGCCGCCGCGAGACCGCGCTGCGGCTGGTCCCCGCCGAGCGGACCGCCGCCCGCCCGCGCGGCGCGGGGCAGTGGCTGTTGCTCGCCGCCGTCCTGCTGTCGATCGGGCTGCTCATCCTCGCGCCGCTCGGCGTCCTCGTCGAACGCTCCCTCGCCACCCCCACCGGCTACGGCCTCGACTACTACCGGGCGCTCCAGACCGTCGACGAGACCGGCACCTTCCTCGTGCCGATGACCGACACCATCGTCAACTCCCTCCAGTACGCGCTCGCCGCCACCGCCATCGCCCTCGTCATCGGCGGGCTCGCCGCCGCCGCGCTCACCCGGCGGGCCGGGCGGCTGGTCCGCGGCTTCGACGCGCTGCTCATGCTGCCGCTCGGGGTGTCCGCCGTCACCGTCGGCTTCGGCTTCCTCATCACCCTCGACGAACCGCCGCTCGACCTGCGCGCGAGCTGGATCCTCGTGCCGCTCGCCCAGGCACTGGTCGGCGTCCCCTTCGTCGTACGGACCATGCTGCCCGTGCTCCGCGCGGTCGACGAACGGCTCCGCGAGGCCGCCGCCGTCCTCGGCGCCTCCCCGTGGCGCGCCTGGCGCGAGGTCGACCTGCCGCTCGTGCGACGGGCGCTGCTCATCGCCGCCGGCTTCGCCTTCGCCGTCTCGCTCGGCGAGTTCGGCGCCACGGTCTTCATCGCCCGCCCCGACAACCCGACCCTCCCGGTGGCCGTGGCCCGCCTGATCGGCCGGCCCGGCGAGCTCAACTACGGCCAGGCCATGGCCCTCTCGACGATCCTCATGGTGGTGTGCGCGGTGTCCCTGCTGCTCCTCGAACGGCTTCGCACCGACCGGACCTCGGGGGAGTTCTGATGCTGACGCTCCACGACGCCACCGTACGGTTCGGGGACCGCGCGGTGCTCGACGCGGTGGACCTCGCGGTCGCCGAGCACGAGACCGTGTGCGTGCTCGGCCCCAGCGGCAGCGGCAAGTCCACCCTGCTGCGGGCCGTCGCCGGACTCCAGCCGCTCACCGCGGGCCGGGTGCTCCTCGGCGGCGCCGACCAGACCGGGGTGCCCGCGCACCGGCGCGGGGTCGGCCTGATGTTCCAGGACCACCAGCTCTTCCCGCAGCGGGACGTCGCCGGGAACGTGGCCTTCGGGCTGCGGATGCACGGCGTGCCCCGCGCGGAGCAGGGCCCGCGCGTCGAGGAGCTGCTCGACCTGGTCGGGCTGCCCGGCGCGGGCCGCCGCGCGGTCTCCGCGCTCTCCGGCGGCGAACAGCAGCGGGTCGCCCTCGCGCGCGCCCTCGCCCCCCGCCCCCGGCTGCTCATGCTCGACGAGCCGCTCGGCCAGCTCGACCGGGGGCTGCGCGAACGGCTCGTGGTCGAACTCCGCGACCTCTTCGCCCGCCTCGGCACCACCGTGCTCGCCGTCACCCACGACCAGGGCGAGGCCTTCGCGCTCGCCGACCGGGTCGTCGTCATGCGGGACGGGCGGATCGCCCAGACCGGCACGCCCCTGGACGTCTGGCGGCGGCCCGCCTCCGAGTTCGTCGCCCGCTTCCTCGGCTTCGACAACGTGGTCGCCGCCACCGTCACGGGCACCTCCGCCGCCACCGTCTGGGGCCCGGTCCCCGTCCCGGGCGGCTCCCCCCAGGGGGCCGCGCGCCTCCTCGTCCGCCCCGGCGGCGTCCGCCTCGTCGCCCCCGGCGAGGGCCTGAGCTGCCGCGTCGCCTCCCGCACCTTCCGGGGCAACCATGTCGCCGTCCGCCTCGCCCCGGCCGAGGGCCCGCCCCTGGAGGCGGAGTTCCCGCTGCGGGACGCGCCGGACGAGGGCGCCGAGACGGGGGTCGCGTTCCGCGCGGAGGACGTGGTGGTCCTCCCGGAGTGAGCCGGGGGCGGCCCCGGCCGCTCAGCCCCGCAGGGGTACGGCCGCCAGTTCGCCGACCGTCCAGGTCAGCGGCACGAAGACGGCCAGCAGGACGCCCGCGCGCAGCAGGGCCGCCGAGCGCAGGGCGGTCGGCGGGGCGCCGATCCGCAGCAGCGCCTCGGTGGTGCGGGCCCGGGACTGGCGCGACTCCAGGGCCGCCGTCAGGAGCGTCGCGGACGTGCAGCCCACCACCAGCGCGGCGCCCAGGCCGGCCAGCGGCCCGAAGCCGGTGCCGAGGGCGAGCGCCGCCACCGCGCCGGAGCCGACCGCGCAGACCACGCCCAGGGGGCGCCCGATCCGGCGCGCCTCGTTCATCAGGACCCGGCCGGCGAGCAGCCGCACGGCGCCGGGGCGGACGAGCTGGAGCAGCCGCCCGCAGGCGTGGGTCAGGCCGGGGCCGGCCATCGCGAGGCCCGCCGCGGTGAGGATCCAGCCGGCCAGGACCCCGCCGCCGCCCTCGCGGCCCGCGTACGTCTCCAGGGCGAGGCCGATGGCGAGGAGGGACACGCCCCAGGGGAGCCCGGAGGGCGGCGCGGAGGCGCGCGGCGCGGGGGCGGGCGTGGCGCGGGGGCGCAGCGAGAGCCCGGCGGCGGTGGCGGCGACGACGGGCAGCACCGCCAGCAGGGTGAGCGCGGCGGGCACCGGCATCGGCTGGTCGGCGGCGAGCAGTTCGGCCGCCGCCCCGTCGAAGGGGAGTCCGGTGATGTCGCCGCGCAGGTGGAGGTAGAACAGCAGCGCCACGGCCGAGCCGAGGGTGCAGGCGACCGCCGTGGAGGCGGCGGCGAGCGCGGTGAGCCGGGCGGGGCCGAGGCCGACGGCGTCGAGGCCCTGCCGGGGCCGGGTGCTGGGGTCGGTGCGGGCGACGGCGACCGCGAACTGCGCCGTCGCGGCGAGCGGCAGCACGCACCACAGCAGGCGGACGGCGGAGGCGGCGGAGCGGTCGGGGTGGCCGACCGCGTAGCCGAGGGCGCACAGCAGGAGGAAGCCCACCCCGGCGGCGGCCGCCGCCACCGCGAGGCGGCGGAGCTGGACGAGGGGGTGGGTGCCGCGGACTAGACGGAGAGCGAGCACGCGGCGACGCCCTCCGCCCCGGTGGCCGGCGGTACGGAGCCGACGCGGCGTCCGTCGAGGAGGGCGACCGAACGGTCGGCGAGGGCGGCGACCTCGGGGTCGTGGGTCGCGAGCAGCACGGTGATCCGGTGCGAGCGGGCGGCGGCGGTGAGGGTGCGCAGCACCTGGGCGCCGTCGGCGCGGTGCAGGGTGGCGGTCGGCTCGTCGGCGAAGAGCACCGAGGGGGTGGTGACGAGTGCGCGGGCGATGGCGATCCGCTGCCGCTGGGAGTGGTTGAGGGCGCCGGGGCGGCGGCGCGCGGCGGCGCCGATGTCGAGGCGGTCGAGCCATTCCAGGGCGCTGGTCTTGGCGGCCCGGTGCGAGATGCCGCGCAGCAGCAGCGGCAGGGCCGCGTTCTCCCAGCCGGTGAGCTCGGGGACCAGGCCGGGCTCGGGGTCGATCCAGCCGAAGCGCTCGCGGCGGACCCGTTCGCGCCGGGCGGCGCCGAGGGTGTGCAGGGGTGCGCTGTTGAACCAGACCTCGCCCTGCTGGGCCACGGTCTGGCCGGAGAGGCAGCGCATCAGGGTGGTCTTGCCGCTGCCGCGCGGTCCGGTGAGGGCGAGGATCTCGCCCTCGCGCACGCCGAGGGAGACGCCGGTCAGGACGTCGGTGCCGCCCAGGGTGCAGTGCAGGGAACGCGCCCAGAGCACGTCGTTGTCCGGTGGGGCCATCGCGTACACCTCGATGCTGAATCCGACGGGGTCCGTTCCCCCGTCCGGGGGAACGAGGGGAGGGGCCTGTCGGTCACCGTAAGGATTCAGATCAGCTTGTACGGACAGCACGCGGCCCGGGGCGCCGCCATCCACTCGGATGGCCGCACACCCGGGCCGGGGTCACGCCGTGAGGGCGGCGTGGCGCACGTCGAGACTTACAGCTTCGCCCAGGCCTCGGTGAGGGTGGTCCGGAGGATCTGCTCGATCTCGTCGAACGTGGACTGGTCCGCGATCAGCGGCGGAGCCAGCTGGATGACCGGGTCGCCACGGTCGTCGGCGCGGCAGTAGAGGCCGTTCTCGTACAGCGCCTTGGAGAGGTAGCCGTAGAGGACGCGCTCCACCTCCTCGTCGTTGAAGGACTCCTTGGTGACCTTGTCCTTGACGAGCTCGATGCCGTAGAAGAAGCCGTTGCCGCGGACGTCGCCGACGATCGGCAGGTCGTGCAGCTTCCGCAGCGTCGAGAAGAAGTTGCCCTCCTGGTCCAGCACGTGCTGGTTCAGGCCCTCCTTGTCGAAGATGTCGAGGTTCGCCAGGGCCACGGCGGAGGACACCGGGTGGCCGCCGAAGGTGTAGCCGTGCAGGAAGGTGTTGTCGCCCTTGTAGAACGGCTCCGCGATGCGGTCCGAGACGATGCAGGCGCCGATCGGGGAGTAGCCCGAGGTCATGCCCTTGGCGCAGGTGATCATGTCCGGCACGTAGCCGAACTTGTCACAGGCGAACATCGTGCCGAGGCGGCCGAAGGCGCAGATCGTCTCGTCGGAGACGAGCAGCACGTCGTACTGGTCGCAGATCTCGCGGACGCGCTGGAAGTAGCCGGGCGGCGGCGGGAAGCAGCCGCCGGCGTTCTGCACCGGCTCCAGGAAGACGGCCGCGACGGTGTCGGGGCCCTCGAAGAGGATCTGCTGCTCGATCTGGTCGGCGGCCCAGCGGCCGAAGGCCTCGGGGTCGTCGCCGTGGATCGGGGCGCGGTAGATGTTGGTGTTCGGCACCTTGTGCGCGCCGGGGACCAGCGGCTCGAAGGGGGCCTTCAGGGCCGGCAGACCGGTGATGGACAGGGCGCCCTGCGGGGTGCCGTGGTAGGCGACCGCACGCGAGATGACCTTGTACTTGGTGTGCTTGCCCTGCAGCTTGAAGTACTGCTTGGCGAGCTTCCAGGCGGTCTCGACGGCCTCGCCGCCACCGGTGGTGAAGAAGACCTTGTTCAGGTCGCCGGGCGCGTAGTCCGCCAGACGCTCGGCGAGCTCGACGGCCTTGGGGTGCGCGTACGACCACACGGGGAAGAACGCGAGCTCCTGGGCCTGCTTGTACGCGACCTCGGCCAGCTCCTTGCGGCCGTGACCGGCGTTCACCACGAACAGGCCGGCGAGGCCGTCGAGGTAGCGCTTGCCCTTGTCGTCGAAGATGTAGGTGCCCTCACCGCGGACGATGGTGGGGACGGGGTTGTTCTCGTACGACGACATGCGGGTGAAGTGCATCCACAGGTGGTCGTAGGCGGTTTTCGAGAGGTCCTGGCTCACGGCTATCGGGTTCCCCACATATAGGTCTGCTTCTTGAGCTTCAGGTAGACGAAGCTCTCGGTGGAGCGCACCCCGGGGAGGGTGCGGATGCGCTTGTTGATCACATCCAGGAGGTGGTCGTCGTCCTCGCAGACGACTTCCACCATCAGGTCGAACGAGCCCGCGGTCATCACCACGTACTCACATTCGGCCATGGCGGTCAGCGCCTCCGCCACCGGATCCAGGTCACCCTCGACGTTGATGCCGACCATCGCCTGGCGCCGGAAGCCCACGGTGAGCGGGTCGGTGACGGCGACGATCTGCATGACGCCCTGGTCGAGCAGCTTCTGGACGCGCTGCCGTACGGCGGCTTCGGAGAGGCCGACGGCCTTGCCGATGGCGGCGTAGGGACGGCGACCGTCCTCCTGGAGCTGTTCGATGATCGCCAGGGAGACGGCATCGATCGTCGGGGACGAACCGGTTCCGGTTCTGGAGTCTGTGCTTCGACTGGCCACCACCTCACTGTGCACCGAACCTCGTCGTTCTGGCAACCCCAGACCGATGAAATTCGTTGTCCAAGGGTCCTTACTGAACGGAATCCGAAGTTGACGGGGGGTAGGTCTATTGAAAACGGAAGCAAACCGACTAGGCTGAAGTGTCTCGTCCACCGGGACGCCGCACGATGGAGTGCGGGAACAGAACGTGACAGGAGGGGTGGCACGTGACCACCGAGCTGCGGCGGCTGCGCAACTACATCAACGGGGAGTTCCGGGACGCGGCCGACGGCCGCACCATCGACGTGATCAACCCTGCCACCGGTGAGGCGTACGCGACCTCCCCGCTGTCCGGCCAGGCCGACGTCGACGCCGCCATGGAGGCCGCCGCGGCGGCCTTCCCCGCCTGGCGCGACACCACGCCGTCCGAGCGTCAGAAGGTCCTGCTCAAGATCGCGGACGCCTTCGAGGAGCGGGCCGAGGACCTGATCGCCGCCGAGGTCGAGAACACCGGCAAGCCGATCGCCCTCACCGCGAGCGACGAGATCCCGCCGATGGTGGACCAGATCCGCTTCTTCGCGGGTGCCGCCCGGCTGCTGGAGGGCCGCTCGGCCGGCGAGTACATGGAGGGCATGACCTCCATCATCCGCCGCGAGCCGGTCGGCGTCTGCGCCCAGGTCGCGCCGTGGAACTACCCGATGATGATGGCCGTGTGGAAGTTCGCCCCGGCCCTCGCCGCGGGCAACACGGTCGTCCTCAAGCCTTCCGACACGACCCCCGCGTCGACCGTCCTGATGGCCGAGATCATCGGCCAGATCGTCCCCAAGGGCGTCTTCAACGTCGTCTGCGGCGACCGCGAGACCGGCAAGGCCATGGTCGAGCACCCGACCCCGGCGATGGCCTCCATCACCGGCTCCGTGCGCGCCGGCATGCAGGTCGCCGAGTCCGCCGCCAAGGACGTCAAGCGCGTCCACCTGGAGCTGGGCGGCAAGGCTCCGGTCGTCGTCTTCGAGGACACCGACATCGAGAAGGCCGTCGAGGACATCTCCGTCGCCGGCTTCTTCAACGCTGGCCAGGACTGCACCGCCGCCACCCGCGTGCTGGTCCACGAGTCCATCCACGACGAGTTCGTCGCCGCGCTCGCCAAGGCCGCCAGCGAGACCAAGACCGGTCAGCCGGACGACGAGGACGTGCTCTACGGCCCGCTGAACAACGCCAACCAGCTGAAGCAGGTCAGCGGCTTCATCGACCGCCTGCCGGCGCACGCCAAGGTCGAGGCGGGCGGCCACCGGGTCGGCGACAAGGGCTACTTCTACGCCCCGACCGTCGTCTCCGGCCTCAAGCAGGACGACGAGATCATCCAGAACGAGGTCTTCGGCCCGGTCATCACGGTCCAGTCCTTCACGGACGAGGCCCAGGCGCTGGAGTTCGCCAACGGCGTCGAGTTCGCCCTGGCCTCCTCGGTCTGGACGAAGGACCACGCCCGCGCCATGCGCATGTCGCGCTCGCTCGACTTCGGCTGCGTGTGGATCAACACCCACATCCCGCTGGTCGCCGAGATGCCGCACGGCGGCTTCAAGAAGTCCGGCTACGGCAAGGACCTGTCGGCGTACGGCTTCGAGGACTACACGCGCATCAAGCACGTCATGACCTCCCTGGGCTGACCGAACCCGCTCCACCGGCCCCGGCACCCCGGCCGCCTGCGCGTCAGGTGATCGACAAGGTGTCGGGGCCGCGCCGTCCCGGTCGACGTACCGTCCATTGCCGCTGGTCGCCCCGGGCGACCATGCTGTCCGGGTGAGAGCCAGAGCATTCGACCCCGCCCGCCTGAACCCGACCCGCCGCGCCCTGCTGCGGGGCCTCGGCGGCGCCGGCGCCGCCGCGCTCCTCGCCGGATGCGGGGTGCCCGCCGCCTACGTCGACCCGGAGGACCGGGCCGGGCGGGACCTGTCCGACCGGGACCGGGTGCTGCACTTCGCGAACTGGCCGCTCTACATCGACACCGATGACGACGACAAGTCGAAGCGGCCCACCCTGGACGCCTTCCGGAAGCGGACCGGGATCTCCGTGCGCTACACGGAGGAGATCAACGACAACGACGAGTTCTTCGGCAAGGTCGGCCCGGCCCTGATGAACCACCAGGAGACCGGCCGGGACCTCATCGTGATCAGCGACTGGATGGCCGCCCGCTACGTGCGCCTCGGCTGGGTCCAGGAGATGGACCGGGCCGCGCAGCCCCACGTCGCGAAGAACCTCGACCCGCTGCTGCGCAACCCCGCCTTCGACCAGGGCCGGCTGCACTCGGTGCCCTGGCAGTCCGGGATCACCGGCATCGCGTACAACCGCAAGAAGCTCGGCCGCGAGATCCGCTCCACCAAGGAGCTGTGGGCCGACGACCTGCGCGGCAAGGTCACCCTGCTGTCCGGGCTCGACGAGTCCTTCTCGCTGCTCATGCAGGGCATGGGCGTCGACGTGACCCGCTGGACCGCCGACGACTTCCACGCGCTGTGCGAGCAGATCGAGGGCCTGGTCCGCCGCAAGCACATCCGCCGCTTCACCGGCAACGACTACATCAAGGACCTGTCCACCGGCGACGTGCTCGCCTGCCAGGCGTACTCCGGCGACATCATCCAGCTCCAGGCCGACAACCCGGACATCGAGTTCGTCGTGCCCGAGGAGGGCGCCGAGCTCTGGGCCGAGTCCCTGATGATCCCCAACCTGGCCCAGCACAAGCGCAGCGCCGAGAAGCTCGTCGACTACTACTACGAGCCCGAGGTCGCCGCCGAGCTCGCCGCCTGGGTCAACTACGTCTGCCCGGTCCCCGCGGCCCAGGCCGTCCTCGCCGACTCCGGCGACGAGGAGCGGGCGGCGCTCGCCGAGGACCCGCTGATCTTCCCGGACGACGCGATGCGGGCGCGGCTCGCCATCGCGCGGGACATCAACGCGGACGAGCGGGCCGAGTTCACCAAGCGCTGGAACGCGATCGTCGGCCTGTGAGGACGGGACCCACTTTTTGAACATGTTCATGAGGGGCGTACGCTGCCCCCATGAGCGACACGAACGGGCCCAGAGCCCTTCTCGCGCGTATCCGCGTCTGGCTGGTCGTCTTCATCGTCTGCCTGGTGCTCAGCGGCGCCACGGCCTTCCCGCTCGTCACCGAACTCCGCCTGCTCGACGAGGCCCTGGGCTCCTGGGCCGCCCCCGTCGCCGACGCCCTCCCCGGCCTCGCCGAGTGGATCTCCCGCGTCCGCGACGGCGTCGAGGGCGCCGACACGACGGCCCCGTACCTCCTCTACGGCACCGACTGGCTGGCCTTCGCCCACCTCGTCATCGCCGTCGCCTTCTACGGGCCCTACCGCGACCCGGTCCGCAACATCTGGGTCGTCGAGTTCGGCATGATCGCCTGCGCCGGCGTCATCCCGCTCGCCCTCGTCTGCGGACCGGTCCGGGGCATCCCCTTCTGGTGGTCCGTCATCGACATGTCGTTCGGCGTCATCGGCGTCCTGCCGCTCCTCGCCGTCCGCCGGCTCATCAAGCGGCTGGAAGCCCTCCAGCAGGCCGCGCCGGTGCTCACTTCGACGGCGGGCCGTACGTCGCCAGCATGAGGTTCAGCGCCGTCCGGTTCATGTCCTGGCCCTTGGCGTCCGTCGCGTTGACGCTGTACACCAGCGTGCGGGCGCCGTCCCGGGTCGAGGCGATCGCGGTGGTGTAGCCCCAGCGGCTGCCCGTCTTGCCCCACACCTCGCGGCCGCCCAGCCGCATCATCGACAGGCCGACCGAATACGCCGCCGGGGCGCCGGAGGCGGCGTCCGCGACCTTCGGCAGGGTGAACATCTCCTCCAGCAGCGGCCCGCGCACCACCCGGCCCGCGAACAGGGCCTTCGTGAAGCGCTCCAGATCCGCCGTGGTGGAGATCAGGTCCCCGGCCGCCCAGCCCTCCGTCGGCCCCCACTCCGTCACGTCCCGCAGCTCTGTCGTCCCGTCCGCCCGCGTCATCACCTGGTAGCCGTGGTTGTGCCGGCCCTCGATCCGGGGGCTCCGGCCCGGCAGATACGTGTCGCGCAGCCCCAGCGGGCGCAGGATCCGGGAGCTCACCTGGTGCTCGTACGAGTCGCCCGTCACCCGCTCGACGACCAGACCCGCGATCGTGTAGCCGATGTTCAGGTAGTGCTGCTTCTCGCCCGGCGCGAACTCCCTCGGCCGCGCGGTCGCCGAGCGGACCAGGTCCCTCGGGTCGTGCCGCACGAAGCGGTTCGCGTACCACTCCTCGACCGTCTCGCCGGGCAGCTCCGCCGCCGGGATGCCGTGCGTGTGGTCGAGCAGCTGGCGCACCGTCACCTCGCCGTACGCCGCCGGGATCAGCTCCGGCAGATACGAGCGGGCCGTCCGGTCCAGATCGAGGCGGCCCTCGGCCGCCAGCTGCAGCGCCACCGCCGCCGTGAACACCTTCGTCACCGAACCCGCCCGGAAGCGGGCCCCCGGGTCCGCCGGACGGTTCGTCACCAGGTCGTGCACGCCCGCGGTGCCCTGCCAGGCGCCCTCCGTGCCGCCGACCCGGACCAGCGCCGCCGTCGAGTCCTTCGACGGGAGGGCGGTGATGGCCCGCTCCAGGGCGGCGGTGTCCAGGGGTGTGGTGGCAGCTGTCCTCGTCTGCGTCTGCGTCCGCGTCTGCGCCGGTGCCGCCGTCGCCGGGAGGACCGACGGGCCCGCCGCCACTCCCAGGACCAGCGCGGCGGCCAGCAGCGTGCGAGTGGTGTTCCTCATGGTCAACTCCGGTGGTGTGAGCCGTTGTTCTCGATGGCTCCATCCTGCTGACCAGCGGCGATTCACGGATCGCCCGTGGTGGGGGTTCCTTCGCCCCGGCTTCCTCGCCGGTGCGGGGGAGTCAGGTCCGCCGCGGCTCCCCCGCACGGGGGAGGCCCGCCGCCACCAGACCCGTCTCGTACGCGCAGATCACCGCCTGCACCCGGTCCCGCAGCCCCAGCTTCGCCAGCACGTTCCCCACGTGCGTCTTCACCGTGTGGTCGCTCACCACCAGCTCCGCCGCGATCTCCGCGTTCGACAGGCCCCGCGCGAGCAGCAGCAGCGTCTCCCGCTCCCGGCCCGTCAACGCGTCCAGGCGCCCGTCGGCCGGCGCGTCCGGGCGGCGCCCCGGGCCCGCCGTGTACTGCTCCACCAGCCGCCGCGCCACCGACGGCGCCAGCAGCGCCTCGCCCGCCGCCACCACCCGCACCGCGTGCACCAGATCGTCCCGGCGCACGTCCTTCAGCAGGAAGCCGCTCGCGCCCGCGTGCAGCGCCTCGTACACGTACTCGTCCGCGTCGAAGGTCGTCAGGATCACCGTCCGGCACGCCGACTCCGCGCTGATCACCCGGCACGCCTCGATCCCGTCCATCACCGGCATCCGGATGTCCAGCAGCGCCACGTCCGGCCGCAGCCGCCGCACCGCCTCCACCGCCGCCGCCCCGTCGCCGACCTCCGCGACCACCTCGATGTCCTCCTGCACGTCCAGGATCAGCGCGAAACCGCTCCGCACCAGCTCCTGGTCGTCCGCGACCACCACCCGCAGCGTCATCCCCGTACTCCCCGTGCTCCCCGTACTCCCCGTGCCTCTCGTGCTCCTTGTGCCCCTCGCGCCTCCAGCGGGAGCACCGCCCGCAGTTCGAAGCCGCGCCCGCCCGGGCCCGGGCCCGCCGACGCCGTGCCCCCGTGCGCCGCCGCCCGCTCCCGGACGCCGACCAGGCCGTGCCCGCCCGGACCCCCGGGACGCGGGCCCCGGCCGTCGTCCGTCACCCGGACCTGCACCTCGTCCCTCCCGTACCCCAGGCACACCGACACCGTCGACGCCCCCGCGTGCTTCACCACGTTCGTCAGCGCCTCCTGCACGATCCGGAAGACCGTCGCCCCCGTCGCCGCCGGCAGCGGGCGCACCGTGCCGTCCGTCGCGTACCGCACGTCCAGGCCCCCGCCCCGCACCCGCGCGACCAGCTCCGGCAGCCGGTCCAGACCCGGCTGCGGGTCCCTCGGCGCCGGGCCGCCGTCACCGTCGTCCTCCCGCAGCACGCCCAGCATCCCGCGCAGTTGCCGCATCGCGTCCCGGCCCGTCTCCGAGATCGCCTCGAACGCCGCCTCCGCCCGCTCCGGCGCCCGGCGCACCGCCAGCGGGCCCGCCTCCGCCTGCACCACCATCAGGCTCACCGCGTGCGACAGGATGTCGTGCATCTCCCGCGCGATCCTGGCCCGTTCGCGCGCCGCCGCCTGCTCCGCCTCCACCCGGTTCGCCCGCTGCCGCGCGTCCGTCAGGCGCCCGAACGCGTACGCCGCGCCGAACACGAAGAGCGAGAAGGTCAGTTCGCGCGCCGACTGGGTGTTCAGCCACACCGACACCGGCACCGCCACGAACAGCAGCACCCCCGTCACCAGCCGCTTCCACGGCGCCGACAGGACCGCCACCGAGTAGACCGACACCAGCCCCTGGTACGGCAGCGGCTGTCCCGGGCCCTCCAGCGCCAGCTTGTACAGCGCGCTCGTCGCCAGGACCGCGAGCAGCACCGCCATCGGCGCCCGGCGGCGCCACACCAGCGGCACCACCGTCAGCGTCGTCAGCCCGTACGCCGGCCAGGTCGCCGGCTCCAGCTCCGGACCGCGCGGCACGACGAACGGCATCGTCATCGCCGCCTGCACCAGCAGCGCCAGGGCGATGTCCACCGCCCACGGGTTCGCCGTCGCCCAGGTCCTGAGGCGCTCGCCGTTGTCCCGGATGTCCATCGTCTTCGGTTCCCCCCCCGTGCTTCCCTCTTTTCAGTTCTTGCGGGCCACCGCCCCGTACTGCGCCACCTCCGGCGCCTGGGGCGCCCGCCACCGCGCGCACGACACGATGCCCGGCTCCAGCGGCTCCAGACCCTCCAGGAACGAGGCGAACTCCGCCCGGCTCCGCGCGGTGATCGGCGGCGTCGCGTGCGCGTTCCAGAACTCCATCGCCGCCACGTTCGCCTCGCCGCCCAGCTCCGCGTCGTACGTCGGATGCGTCAGCACCAGATGGCTCCCGGGCGGCAGCGCCCCCATCACCGTGCGCACGATCCGCCGGGCCTCTTCCGTGTCCAGCACGAAGTTCAGGATCCCCAGCATCAGCACCGCCACCGGGCGCCCGAAGTCCAGCGTCCGGCCCGCCGCCGCCAGGATCTCCTCCGGGTCGTGCGCGTCCGCGTCCACGTACTCCGTCACGCCGCCCGGCGCGCTCGTCAGCAGCGCCCGCGCGTGCGTCAGCACGATCGGGTCGTTGTCGACGTAGACCACCCGGGCGTCCGGCGCCACCCGCTGCGCCACCTCGTGCGTGTTGTCCGCCGTCGGCAGCCCCGTGCCGATGTCCAGGAACTGGCGGACCCCCGCCTCCGCCGCCAGATACGTGACCGCCCGGCCCAGGAACGCCCGGTCCGCGCGCGCCACTTCACCGATGCCCGGGTGGAAGGACGTCACCCGGTCGCCGACCTCGCGGTCCACCGGGTAGTTGTCCTTGCCGCCCAGCCAGTAGTTCCACACGCGCGCGTTGTGGGCGATGTCGGTGCGGATCCTGTCGTTCATTCACGGCCCTTTCGCAGCACGCCCGCGAGGGTGTCGATCCGGTTGGTCGTGATCGAGTCCACCCCAGCGCGGATCAGCTTACGCATCGACCGCGCGGTGTCCGGCGTCCAGGCCGACATCAGGAGGCCGTCCTTGTGCACCCGCTCCACCAGCTCCGGGCCCGCCAGGCCGAAGCGGTAGTTGAGCCAGCGCGGGCGCACCGCCTCCAGCAGCGTCCGCCGGGGCGGGACCAGCGTGTTCCACGTCAGCGCGATCTCCGCCGCCGGGTCCGCCGCCCGCACGTGGAGCATCGCGACCGCGCCCGCGCAGTAGTACACCCGCTCGCCCGCGCCCGACTCGCGGACCGTGCCCACGATCCTGCGCACCGAGCGCTCGTTCCCGCCCGGCAGGTCCAGCATCAGGCGGTGCGGTCCCGCCGCGATCAGCGCCTCCCGCAGGGTCGGGACGCCGCCCTCCGTGAGCTCCTCCACGTCCGTCGCCGTCAGCGAGGACAGTGGCTGGTCGACGCCCCACAGGCGCTTCAGGGTGTCGTCGTGGAGGAGGACCGGGACGTCGTCCCGGGTGAGCCGGACATCGATCTCCACCGCGTCCGCGCCCCGCTCGATCGCCGAGACGATCGAGGGGACGGTGTTCTCGCGGACGCGGTACGGGTCGCCGCGGTGGCCTACGACAGTGACGGGGTTCATGCCGTCCATTCTGCTCGGGCCCCCGGCCGGCTCATGGGTCAGCGCGCCAGCCACTGCTCCGTGTACGCGTCGATCTCCTCGGTGATCCGCGCCTTGCCGGCCTCGTCCAGGAACGAGGCCTCCACCGCGTTCTTCGCGAGGGCCGCGACGCCGCGCTCGTCCAGGTCGAGCAGACGGGCCGCGACCGCGTACTCGTTGTTCAGGTCCGTGCCGAACATCGGCGGGTCGTCGCTGTTGATCGTGACCAGCACGCCCGCCTCCACCATCCGCTTGACCGGGTGGTCCTCCAGGCGCTCCACGGCCCGGGTGGCGATGTTCGAGGTCGGGCAGACCTCCAGCGCGATCCGGTGCTCGGCCAGGTGCTTCAGGAGCTCCGGGTCCTGCACCGAGCTCGTGCCATGGCCGATGCGCTCGGCGCCCAGGTCGTTCAGGGCGTCCCAGACCGTCTGCGGGCCCGTCGTCTCGCCCGCGTGCGGGACCGAGCGCAGGCCGGCCTCGCGGGCGCGGTCGAAGTACGGCTTGAACTGCGGGCGCGGCACGCCGATCTCCGGGCCGCCGAGGCCGAAGGAGACCAGGCCCTCCGGGCGCAGCTCGACCGCCAGGCGCGCGGTCTCCTCCGCCGCCTCCAGGCCCGCCTCGCCGGGGATGTCGAAGCACCAGCGGAGGATCACGCCGAGCTCGCTCTCGGCGGCCTTGCGGGCGTCCTCGATCGCGGCCATGAACGCGTGCTCGTCGATGCCGCGGCGGGTGGAGCTGTACGGGGTGATCGTCAGCTCCGCGTAGCGGATGTTCTGCCGGGCCATGTCCCGGGCGACCTCGAAGGTCAGCAGGCGCACGTCCTCCGGGGTGCGGACCAGGTCCACCACCGACAGGTACACGTCGATGAAGTGCGCGAAGTCCGTGAAGACGAAGTAGTCGCTCAGCGCCTCCGGGTCCGTGGGGACCTTGGAGTCCGGGTGGCGGGCGGCCAGCTCGGCGACGATGCGGGGCGACGCGGAGCCGACGTGGTGGACGTGGAGCTCGGCCTTGGGGAGGCCGGCGATGAAGGGAAGCAGGTCGGTCATCAGGTCATCGTAGGCCGGGGCGGTCCACCGGAAGAGGGAGGTCGTAGCATGGATTGACCACGACGGGGGAGGCCCTATGTCCGAAAACAGCGATCAGCCGGTGGACCCGTGGGCTCCGCCCGGCCCGGACGGCGTGCGGTTCGGCAAGTCCGCGACGCCCCCGGTCCATGACCAGAACACCGTGATCTCGATGCCTGGCGCCGGTGTCGGCGCCGGCGAGGTCGCGCCGCCGCCGGTGGCGCCCGGTGGCGCCTTCGGGTATCCGGCGCCTCCCGCGCCGCCCTCGTACGGCTATCCGCCCTCCTCGCCCTACCCGGCGTACGGGCAGCCCGGCTGGCAGCAGGCGCCCGCCAACGGGATGGGCACCACCGCGATGGTGCTCGGCATCGTCGCCGTCGTCGGCTTCTGCTTCTACGGGCTCGGGGTCGTGCTGGGCGTCCTGGCGCTGGTCTTCGGCATCATCGGGCTGAAGAAGGCGAACCGGGGCGAGGCGAACAACCGGGGGATGGCCATCGCCGGGATCGTGCTCGGGGCCGTGGGCGTGGTCGTGAGCGCCGTCTTCCTCGGGTTCATCATCTGGGCCATCGCCACGGATTCCGGGTCCATGGAGGGCGCCGACGATCCCTTCGCCACCTCGCTCGTCGTGGACGGACTGGGGCGGTAACCCCGCCTTGCCTTGAGCCGGCTGCCTGTGGGGGGCGCGGGGGACGGGCCGGGGCCGCGTTCCTGACCGCGTGAGGTGCGGCGCGGGCCGGTTCGTCGCGGCGGCTCCCCCTGTTCCGCGCCGCACATCACGCTTCACGTCTGGAACGCGGCCCCCGCCCGTCCCCCCGCTCCTGTCAGCGCAGGCGCTCCCTCGCCGCCATCAGGGCGAAGCCCAGGAGGTTCTCGCCGCGCCAGCGGGCCGGGTCCTGCGCCCTCGGGTCGTCCGCCGTCAGGCCGATGCCCCATACGCGGTCCATCGGGCTCGCCTCCACCAGGACGCGGTCGCCTGTGCCCAGGAGGTAGGTGCGCAGGGCGTGTGTGGAGGAGAACTTGTGCACGCTGCCGGTCGTGACGATCTCCAGGCGGCTCTCTTCCCAGACCCGCTCGTCGAAGTTCCGGACCAGGCGGCCCGCGTTCTTCGCCTCCGCGGGGGTGCGGGCGGAGAGGATTGCCGCCTCGGCCGTCGCGTCGCCGAACAGGCGGGCCTTCTCCGCCATCATCCAGTGCTCCGCCGTCGCGTAGGGTATTTCGCCGATCACGAAAGGCGACGGCCACCATTGGCTCAGACAGCTTGCCGAGAGCCGTCCCGTGGGGTGCGGACGGTGGCCCCAGAAGTGCAGCCACTTGACCCGCTCACCCCTTCTGACCTGGTCAATCAGGTCCTCCAGATCCTTCATGCATGTCACCCTTTCACCCGCCACTGACACTCCGTACGGCAATTTCCTGTTGTTCTCGACACATGGTCGACCGATTCCGTCGCGTAACCAAAAGGCAACAACGGAATCACTTGTTGCACCCGTATGTCTCTGTCAGGATCGGCACTCAATTCGAGCTGGAACTACGGAGAGCGTCATGGGCAACCGCTTCCAGGTGTCGGACCGTTTCGCGGACGGCGCGCAGTACATCGGGGGGCGGCTCCGCCCCGGAACCTCAGGGCAGGAGCACAGCGTCATCGACCCCGCCACGGGGGAGAGTGTCTTCACGTACGAGCTGGCCTCGGTGGGGGACGTGGACCTCGCCGTCGCCGCCGCCAAGGCCGCCTTTCCGGGCTGGGCCGCCACCACTCCGGGGGAGCGCTCCGAGGCGCTGCACCGGTTCGCCGGTGTCCTCGCCGCGCGGGCCGAGGAGTTCGCCCTCGTGGAGTCCCTCCAGTGCGGCAAGCCCGTCAAGCTGACCACCGAGTTCGACGTGCCCGGCACGATCGACAACACCGCCTTCTTCGCCGGTGCCGCCCGCCATCTCCAGGGGCAGTCCGCCGCCGAGTACGACGGTGACCACACGTCCTACATCCGGCGTGAGCCGATCGGGGTCGTCGGGTCCATCGCGCCCTGGAACTATCCGCTTCAGATGGCCGCCTGGAAGATCCTCCCGGCGGTCGCCGCGGGCAACACCATCGTCCTCAAGCCGGCCGAGCTCACCCCGCTGACCTCCCTGATGTTCGCCCAGGCCGCCACCGAGGCCGGGATCCCCGACGGGGTCATCAACGTCGTCAACGGGGCCGGGCGGGTCGTCGGCGAGCACCTGGTGGGGCATCCGGATGTCGTGATGACCTCGTTCACCGGGTCCACGCCCGTGGGCAAGCGGGTCGCCGAGGTCGCCACCGCCACCGTCAAGCGGCTCCACCTGGAGCTCGGCGGCAAGGCCCCCTTCGTCGTCTTCGACGACGCCGACCTGGAGGCCGCCGCGCACGGCGCCGTCGCCGCCTCGCTCATCAACAGCGGGCAGGACTGCACCGCCGCCACCCGCGCCTATGTGCAGCGGCCCCTCTTCGACGCCTTCGTGGCGCGGGTCGCCGAGCTCATGGAGAGCGTGCGGCTCGGGGATCCGTTCGACTCGTCGACCGACCTCGGGCCGCTCATCAGCCATGCGCAGCGGGACCGGGTCGCCGGGTTCGTCGAGCGGGCGCGGGCGTACGCCACCGTCGTCACCGGCGGCGAAGCCCCCGGTGGCGTGCTGAAGGACGGGGCGTACTATCGGCCCACCCTGATCACCGGCGCGGCGCAGGACAGCGAGGTCGTGCAGTCGGAGATCTTCGGGCCGGTTCTGGTGGCCCTGCCCTTCGACAGCGACGACGAGGGCATCCGGCTCGCCAACGACACCCCCTACGGCCTCGCCGCCTCCGCCTGGAGCCGTGACGTGTACCGGGCCAACCGGGCCACCCGCGAGATCAAGGCCGGCTGCGTGTGGGTCAACGACCACATCCCGATCATCAGCGAGATGCCCCACGGCGGCACCAAGGCCTCCGGGTACGGAAAGGACATGTCGGCGTACTCCTTCGAGGAGTACACGCAGGTCAAGCACGTGATGTTCGACAACACCGCGGTCGCCGCGAAGGACTGGCACCGCACGATCTTCGGGGACCGATAGCAGTCAGCCGTCCGACCAGCGGCGAACCCATCCCGAAAGGGCACAGCGCATGGAGCAGTACCAGCCCGACCCCCTGTCCGCCGCGCAGATCGCGGCGATGCGGCGCAGTCTGACCAGCGGCCGGGCCGCGCTCACCCGCCGTTCGGTGCTGCGGGCGGGTGGCGTGGGAGCGCTCACGGTCGGCGGGCTCGCCGGCCTGAGCGCCTGCGGCATCCCGCCGGCCAAGCGGGAGGGGCAGGGGCCGGCGGCCGCGGACTTCTCGGCCAAGGAGAAGAGCCTGAACTTCTCCAACTGGACCGAGTACATGGACGTCAGCGAGGACGAGAAGTCCCGGCCCACCCTGGAGGCCTTCGCCAAGCGCACCGGGATCAAGGTCAAGTACACCGAGGACATCAACGACAACGTCGAGTTCTTCGGGAAGATCAAGCCGCAGCTCGCCGCCGGGCAGGACACCGGGCGTGACCTGATCTGCGTGACGGACTGGCTCGCCGCCCGGATGATCCGGCTCGGGTGGGCGCAGCGGCTGGACGCCTCCAACCTGCCGAACGCCTACGCCAACCTGTCCGCGCAGTTCCGGCGGCCCGACTGGGATCCGGGGCGGGCCTACTCGTACCCCTGGACCGGCATCTCCACCGTCATCGCGTACAACTCCAAGGCGACCGGCGGCAAGAAGGTCGACTCCGTCAGCCAGCTCCTCGACGACCCCTCGCTGAAGGGGCGGGTCGGCTTCCTGACGGAGATGCGCGACTCGGTCGGCATGACCCTGCTCGACCTCGGCAAGGACCCCGGCTCCTTCACCGACGCCGACTACGACGCGGCCATCGGGCGGATCCAGAAGGGCGTCGACAAGAAGCAGATCCGGCGCTTCACCGGCAACGACTACACGTCCGACCTCTCCAAGGGCGACCTGGCCGCCTGCCTCGCCTGGGCCGGTGACGTCATCCAGCTCCAGGCCGACAACCCGGACATCAGGTTCGCCATCCCGGCGGCCGGCTACATCACCTCCAGCGACAACCTGATGGTCCCCGCCCAGGCCCGGCACAAGACCAACGCCGAGAAGCTCATCGACTACTACTACGAGCTTCCGGTGGCCGCGCAGCTCGCCGCGTACATCAACTACGTCTGTCCGGTCGACGGGGTGAAGGACGAGCTCGCCAAGATCGACCCCGAGCTGGCGAACAACACGCTGATCGTCCCCGACAAGGCGATGGCCCGGAAGTCGCACGCCTTCCGCTCGCTGAGCAGCGCTGAGGAGACGGCGTACGAGGAGAAGTTCGCCAAGCTCATCGGTGCCTGACCGCCGCCCCTTTCCTTACGACCCTCCGGGACCGCAACCCATGACTGACAAGACTGCTCACACCGCACAGAACGCCGGCGGCGGCGACGTCCGTCTCTCCGGCATCAGCAAGACCTACGGCTCCTTCCACGCCGTCCGCCCGCTCGACCTGACGATCCCGCAGGGCTCCTTCTTCGCCCTCCTCGGCGCCTCGGGCTGTGGCAAGACCACCACGCTGCGCATGATCGCCGGCCTGGAGGACCCGACCACGGGCACCGTCTTCCTCGGCGACCGCGACGTCACCGACCTCCCCCCGTACAAACGGCCCGTCAACACGGTCTTCCAGTCCTACGCGCTCTTCCCGCACATGACCATCTCCGAGAACATCGCCTTCGGTCTGCGCCGGCGCGGCGTCAAGACCGTGAAGCCGCAGGTGGACGAGATGATCGAGCTGGTGCAGCTCGGCGAGCACGCCCACAAGAAGCCGCACCAGCTCTCCGGCGGCCAGCAGCAGCGCGTCGCCGTGGCCCGCGCGCTCATCAACCACCCGCAGGTCCTGCTGCTCGACGAGCCGCTGGGCGCGCTCGACCTCAAGCTGCGCCGGCAGATGCAGCTGGAGCTGAAGCGCATCCAGACCGAGGTCGGCATCACCTTCGTGCACGTCACCCACGACCAGGAGGAGGCCATGACCATGGCCGACCAGGTCGCGGTCATGAACGGCGGCCGGGTCGAGCAGCTCGGCGCCCCCGCCGACCTGTACGAGAACCCGCGGACCACCTTCGTCGCCAACTTCCTCGGCACCTCCAACCTGATCGAGGCCGAGGTCGTCGAGGCGGCCGGCGCGGACGTCCTGGCCACGGCCGGCGGCGGCAAGCTCCGGGTGCCCCGCGAGCGCTGTACGGACGCCGTCCGCACCGGCGGCAAGGTCCTCGTCGGCGTGCGGCCGGAGAAGATCTCGATCGCCCACGCGGACGACGCGGGCACCCTCGCCGACGGCCGCAACCGGGTCACCGGGCGGATCGTCGACTCCTCCTTCATCGGCGTCTCCACCCAGTTCGTGGTGAACTCGCCGGCCGGTGCCGGGCTCCAGGTCTACGAGCAGAACATCGAGCGCGACGCGCGTCTGGTCCCCGGGGCCGAGGTCGTCCTGCACTGGAACCCCGCCCACACCTTCGGGCTCGACGCGGCCCAGGACATCGACGCCGGCGTGGAGACGGTGGAGGACGCCGCGTGAGCACCGCCACCCTCGTCAAGGAGGAGACGGCCCCGCCGGAGCCGCGCAAGCCCTCCACCCGCAAGCGGCTCGTCCCGTACTGGCTGCTGCTGCCCGGCATCGTCTGGCTGCTCGTCTTCTTCGCGCTGCCGATGGTCTACCAGGCCTCCACCTCGGTGCAGACCGGCTCCCTGGAGAAGGGCTTCGAGGTCACCTGGCACTTCCAGACCTACTGGGACGCCTTCCAGGAGTACTGGCCGCAGTTCGTCCGCTCGCTGCTGTACGCGGGCACCGCGACCCTGCTGTGCCTGCTGCTCGGCTACCCGCTGGCGTATCTGATCGCCTTCAAGGCCGGACGCTGGCGCAACGTGCTGCTGGTGCTGGTCATCGCCCCGTTCTTCACCAGCTTCCTCATCCGTACGCTGGCCTGGAAGACGATCCTCGCCGACGACAGCCTCGTCGTGGACGTGCTGAACGCGCTGCACGTCCTCGACGTGACGAGCTGGCTCGGCTGGACCGAGGGCAGCCGCGTGCTCGCCACGCCGATGGCGGTCGTGTGCGGTCTCACGTACAACTTCCTGCCCTTCATGATCCTGCCGCTCTACACCTCGCTGGAGCGCATCGACGGGCGGCTGCACGAGGCGGCGCAGGACCTGTACGCCTCGCCGGCGACCACCTTCCGCAAGGTGACCTTCCCGCTCTCCATGCCGGGCGTCGTCTCCGGCACCCTGCTCACCTTCATCCCGGCGAGCGGCGACTACGTCAACGCCGAGCTGCTCGGCTCGACCGACACCAAGATGGTCGGCAACGTCATCCAGTCGCAGTTCCTGCGCGTGCTCGACTACCCGACGGCCGCCGCGCTGTCCTTCATCCTCATGGCGATCGTGCTGCTCATGGTCACCGTCTACATCCGCAAGGCGGGAACGGAGGACCTGGTCTGATGCGTTGGATACGACGGAATCTTGTCGTCATCGCGGGGCTGCTGACGCTCGCGTACATGATCCTGCCGAACGTCGTCGTGATGGTGTTCTCGTTCAACAAGCCGAACGGGCGCTTCAACTACGCGTGGCAGCGGTTCTCCCTGGACGCCTGGAAGGACCCCTGCGGCGTCGCCGACATGTGCGGCTCGCTCTCCCTCTCGCTCCAGCTCGCCGCGTGGGCCACGGTCGGCGCGGTCGTCCTCGGCACGATGATCGCCTTCGCGCTGGTCCGCTACCGCTTCCGGGCGCGCGGCGCGATCAACTCGCTGATCTTCCTGCCGATGGCGATGCCCGAGGTCGTCATGGCCGCCTCGCTGCTCACCCTGTTCCTGAACATGGGCGCCGAGCTGGGCTTCTGGACGGTCCTGATCGCCCACATCATGTTCTGTCTGTCGTTCGTCGTGACGGCGGTCAAGGCGCGCGTGATGTCCATGGACCCGCGCCTGGAGGAGGCCGCCCGCGACCTCTACGCGGGGCCGGTGCAGACCTTCCTGCGGGTGACGCTGCCGATCGCGGCGCCCGGCATCGCGGCCGGCGCGCTGCTCGCCTTCGCCCTGTCGTTCGACGACTTCATCATCACCAACTTCAACGCGGGCTCGACCGTGACCTTCCCCATGTTCGTCTGGGGCTCGGCTCAGCGCGGTACGCCCGTCCAGATCAACGTCATCGGTACGGCGATGTTCGTCATCGCGGTCCTGGTGGTAGTGGCCGGTCAGATCGTCACCAACCGGCGCAAGAAGACAGCAACAGCCTGACCGAAAGCCGGTCAGGCACCGAAGGAGTTGGAAACCATGGCCCCAGTCGCCATGCGTCTCGCTGCACAATCTCTCTCCGACGCCCAGCCCGTCCCCTTCTGGCTGGAAGACCCCGGCAAGCCGGGAGCACTGCCCGCACTCACCGGCAGTGAGCGCTGCGACCTGCTGGTCGTGGGCGGCGGCTACAGCGGTCTGTGGACCGCGCTGATCGCCAAGGAGCGCGACCCCTCCCGGGACGTCGTGCTCATCGAAGGCCGCGAGGTGGGCTGGGCCGCCTCGGGCCGCAACGGCGGCTTCTGCGCCGCGTCCCTCACGCACGGCCTGGGCAACGGGCTGGCCCGCTGGCCGGGCGAGCTCGCCACCCTGGAGCGGATGGGCGAGCGGAACCTCGACGCCATCGAGGAGGCCGTCGGCCGCTACTCCCTGGACTGCGACTTCGAGCGCACCGGCGAGATCGACGTGGCCACCGAGGCCTACCAGGTGGACGAGCTCCACGAGCTGTACGAGGAGGCCGCGCGGCTCGGTCTCGCCGAGGGCCTGGAGCTCCTCGACGGGGAGGCCGTCCGGGCCGAGGTCGCCTCGCCGACCTTCAAGGGCGGCCTGTGGGACCGCCGGGGCGTCGCCATGCTGCACCCGGCCAAGCTGGCCTGGGGGCTCAAGCGGGCCTGTCTCGACCTGGGCGTGCGGATCTTCGAGAACACCCCGGCGCTCGACCTGGTCTCGGCGGGCGGCGCGGGCGGCGGCATGACCGTGCGCACCCCGTACGGCCGGGTCGCGGCCCGCCGGGTCGCCCTCGGCACCAACGTCTTCCCCTCGCTGGTCAAGCGGCTGCGGCACTACACCGTCCCGGTCTACGACTACGCGCTGATGACCGAGCCGCTCTCCGCCGAGCAGCTCGCCTCCATCGGCTGGAAGAACCGCCAGGGCCTGGGCGACAGCGCCAACCAGTTCCACTACTTCCGGATCACCGCGGACAACCGCATCCTGTGGGGCGGCTACGACGCCATCTACCAGTTCGGCGGCAAGGTGACCGCCGAGATGGACCACCGGCCGGAGACCTACCTGAAGCTGGCCGAGCACTTCTTCACCTGCTTCCCGCAGCTGGAGGGACTCCGCTTCAGCCACGCCTGGGGCGGCGCGATCGACACCTGCACCCGCTTCTCGGCCTTCTTCGGCACCTCGCACCAGGGCAAGGTGGCGTACGCGCAGGGCTACACGGGCCTCGGCGTCGGCGCCACGCGCTTCGGCGCGGACGTGATGCTGGACCTGCTGGCGGGGGAGCGGACCGAGCGCACCCGGCTGGAGATGGTGCGGTCCAAGCCGCTGCCGTTCCCGCCGGAGCCGATCGCCTGGGCGGGCATCGGCGTGACCAAGTGGTCGCTCGCCCGCGCCGACGAGAACGGCGGCCGGCGGAACCTGTGGCTGAAGACCATGGACAGGCTGGGGCTCGGCTTCGACAGCTGACCCTGACCCGGCCCACCCTCCCCTGCCTGTGATCCAAATCACAACTCGCGAGTAGGGAACCCGCGTAAGAGCGGGGCCGGAGCGCGCTCTCTCCGTACGACACCGCGACCGCGGTGCCCGTAGGGAGAGAGGGGATCGTCGCGATGACTGGTTCGGGGGCCGCTGGGGCCAGGACCGCCGTGGAGTGGCTGGCCTCGGTCGCGCCGGATCCCGACGCCTGCCGGTGGGAGTGGGAGCGCAACCCGCACGGGATCGCCCTGCTGCCCGCCGGCCGGCGCTGGGACGTGCTGATCCTGCCGGCCGGGCTCGGCTATCCGACGCTCGACGTGCTGAGCCGTCTGGTGGACCGGCCGGGCCCGGTGCTCGCCGACTTCGGCGACACCCGGATGGGCTTCTTCGTGCCGCCGGGCACCGCCGCCCGCTGGCTCGGCACCGGGGTGCGCGGCGCGGGCCGGGGTACCTGGATCGTCGTCCCGTATCCCGGCCGGGTGACCGGCGGGGTGCGCTGGCTGGTGGCCCCGGACGCGGCCGGCACGCTCACGGACGCCGCGCTGCTGGAGCTCGCGATGCACGAGGCCGCGGGCCGGCTGGCCAGGGGGGAGCGGGAGCCGGGGGGAGGGTGAGGCGCCTTGGCGGTGAGGTCTGACGCCGTGTCATGCCGGACAGAGGTCTTGACCACTCAATTGGTCTGGACCATGCTGTGGCGCGCTCCACCTCGATTCCCCCCACTCCCGGAGGCAGTTGTGGACCGCAGAAGACCCCTGACCCTGCTCCTGGCGGGCGCCCTCGCCGCCGGCGGCCTCGCGGCGCTCACCCCGCTCGCACACGCCGCCGACACCGAACTCGCCCGCAACGGCGGTTTCGAGGCCGGCCTGGACGGGTGGAGTTGCACGGCCGGCAGCGGGGCCGCCGTCTCCGCGCCCGTCCACGGCGGGACCAAGGCCCTCCAGGCCACGCCCGCCGGCAGCGACAACGCCAAGTGCTCCCAGACCGTCACCGTCAAGCCGAACTCCACCTACCAGCTCAGCGGCTGGGTCCGCGGCAGCTACGTCTACCTCGGCGCCTCCGGCACCGGCACCACCGACGTCTCCGCCTGGACCCAGTCCGCCCCCGACTGGCAGCGGCTCGCCACCACCTTCACCACCGGCGCCTCGACGACCTCCGTCACCGTCTACACCCACGGCTGGTACGGCACCGGCGCCTACCTCGCCGACGACCTGTCCCTGCTCGGCCCCGGCGGCGACCCGGTCCAGATCCCCGCCACCCCGACCGGCCTCACCGCGGGCGGCGCCACCGCCTCCTCGGTCACCCTGAGCTGGCCCGCCGTCTCCGGCGCCACCTCCTACAAGGTCTACAAGGACGGCGTCCTCCTCGCGACCGCCGCCGGCACCTCGTACACCGCGACCGGCCTCGCCGCCGCCACCTCGTACAGCTTCCAGGTCACCGCCGTGAACAGCGCCGGCGAGTCGGCCCGGTCCACCGCCGTCACCGGCACCACCACCAGCGGGGGCGGCGGCAACCCCGGCGGGCAGCTCCCCGCCCACGCCCTCGTCGGCTACCTCCACGCCAGCTTCGCCAACGGCTCCGGCTACACGCGGATGGCCGACGTCCCCGACTCCTGGGACGTCATCAACCTCGCCTTCGGCGAGCCGACCTCCGTCACCTCCGGCGACATCCGCTTCAGCCTCTGCCCCGCGACCGAGTGCCCGGGCGTCGAGTCCGTCGCCGACTTCAAGACCGCCATCAAGGCCAAGCAGGCCGCCGGCAAGAAGGTCCTGATCTCCATCGGCGGCCAGAACGGGCAGGTCCAGCTCTCCACCACCGCCGCCCGCGACACCTTCGTCTCCTCCGTCTCGAAGATCATCGACGAGTACGGGCTCGACGGCCTCGACATCGACTTCGAGGGCCACTCCCTCTCGCTCCAGACCGGCGACACCGACTTCCGCAACCCGACCAGCCCGGTCATCGTCAACCTGATCTCGGCGGTCAAGACCCTCAAGGCCAGGTACGGCGCCAAGTTCGTCCTCACCATGGCCCCCGAGACCTTCTTCGTCCAGCTCGGCTACCAGTACTACGGCTCCGGCCCCTGGGGCGGCCAGGACCCGCGCGCCGGCGCCTACCTCCCGGTCATCCACGCCCTGCGCGACGACCTGACCCTGCTGCACGTCCAGGACTACAACTCGGGCTCGATCATGGGCCTCGACAACCAGTACCACTCCATGGGCGGCGCCGACTTCCACATCGCCATGACCGACATGCTCCTCACCGGCTTCCCCGTCGCGGGCAACACGGACCGCGTCTTCCCGGCCCTCCGCCCCGACCAGGTCGCCATCGGCCTGCCCGCCTCCACCCAGGCCGGCAACGGGCACACCACGCCGGCCGAGGTGAACAAGGCCCTGGACTGCCTCACCAGGAAGCAGAACTGCGGCTCCTACCAGACCCACGGCACCTGGCCCGGCCTGCGCGGCCTGATGACCTGGTCCATCAACTGGGACCGCTACAACCAGTGGGAGTTCAGCCGCAACTTCGACGCCTACAACTGGAGCTGACGCACCGCCGCGTCGAACGCCGAGTCGCGGTCCGCCGCGAACTCCTCCTCCGTGAAGACCGGGGTCCACACGTGCGGCGGGATCCCGGTCCCGTCGAAGGTCCGGCCCGAAGGGGTCAGGAACTCCTCGTTCGGCAGCCACACCTCCATCCCGCCGGGGAGCCCGCGCGTCAGGGTGTCCGAGAAGACCCCCTGGGTGGGCTGCCCGATCCGCACCGCGCCGCCGGGCCGGTCGATCAGCGCCTGGGTGAACGACTCGCCCGCGCTGAACGTCGTCCCGGCGGTGAGCACGGCGACCGGACCGGCGTACCGCGCCGCACCCCGCTGCGGGACCACCCGCACCGGCTCCGGCGCGGTGTACCGGGTCCGCTTGCGGTAGGCCGTGTACGGGCGGTCCGTGAGCCGCCCGGCCACCCGCAGGCCCAGCGCGTCCGAGCCGCCGCCGTTGATCCGCACGTCGATCACCAGCCCCCGCAGCGAGGCCGCCCGCTCCGGCGTGAGGACCGCGTCCAGCGCCCGGTCCAGCTCCGCGAGCTGCGCGGCGTACGAGGGGTCCCGCCGGTCGTAGCCGGCGAAGCCCGAGATCCGCAGGTAGCCCAGTCCGTCCGGCAGGTCCGCGTAGCCGATCCGCCCGTTCGCGAACTCCGTGAGCGGCCGCCCGCCCAGGTCCCGGCGCACGACGTGGGCCTTGGCGCGGGCGTCGAGCTCCGGCCCCGGCGCCGTCGTCCCGGGCCGCACCCCGGCGAAGTAGCGGTCGCCTTCGAACACGGCCACATGGGCGTCGTGCAGCGGCCGCACCATGTCGGAGAAGATCCCGAACAGCTCGTCGCGGCTCGTCCCCGCGTGCACCCGGGGCCGGTACGCGTCCCGCACCGCGTGCCAGTCGATCCCCTTGGCGGCGAAGAAGGGGTAGTTCTCCTCGAACGACTGCCAGAACACGTCGAAGGCCGTCAGCGGATCCGCCGGCAGCGGGTGCCGGCAGGCCTCCGGCAGTCCGGGCAGCCGCCGCAGCTCCCGCGTGCCGGCCGACCCGGCGACCGTCAGCCGCCCGTCGGGGCGCAGCGTGAACACGGTGCCGTCGTCCGTGCGGTAGGCCCCGGGCGCCGTCCGCCGGGCCGTGAAACCCGGCACGCACCCGGCGGCCGAGGTCTGGTACTCCCGCAGCACGCCGTCGGCCGCCGAGAGCACCGTCCCGTACCCCGTCACCCGCCAGACGCCGCCCTCGGCGCCGCTGCCCCGCTCCCGCGCCGCGGCGCCGGGCGCCAGGGCCCCGCCCGCGAGCAGCAGCGCCAGCGCGACGACCGTGACCTTCGATCCTCTGTGGAACACCCGTCCGTCCTTCCCCGTAGCACGGCGGTACCGCTCGTACCGCTCGTACCGCTCGTATCCTCACTGGTAACGATCATGGGCGCGGCGAGCGGCCGGGACCATCCGGCGAACCGGTGGTACGGGGCGGGGGACAGCCCCCGTGACCTGCCCCGGGGACAGTCCCGTGACCTCCCCCGTGACCTGCCCGTCGTCTACGGAGCGGGCCGGTCCCGTCCGAAGCGCGCGGCCAGGACCGGCCAGCGCAGCAGCGGCACGCACAGGGCCACCGAGGCCAGCACGTCCAGCGGCCAGTGGAAGCCGCGCAGGACCAGTCCGGCCGCCGTGAGCGCGGTGAGCAGCGCGGCGAGGGGGAGGAGGCGCCGGGACACCAGGAGGGCGGCGCTCGTGTAGGCGATCAACGCGGTGGCCGTGTGGCCCGAGGGGTAGTAGCCGGTGGCCCACGGCTCCAGCGGGCCGGGCCGGGCGGTCCACGCCTTCAGGGAGACCACCAGGAGCGGCACGGCGGCCATCGCGAGGCCCGCGCAGACGGCCTGGGCGCGGCGGCCCCGCCACAGGGCGTACGCCATGGCGAGGAGGAGCACCGGGAGCGCGACGGTCAGGTTGCCGAGGTCGGAGGCGGCTTCGCTCAGCCCGCGCGGGACGGTGTCGACCAGGGCGTGGGAGAGGCGTTCGTCGAGGCGGGCCAGGGGGCCGTGGACGAGGACCTGCCAGGTGGTCGCGGTGAGGACGACCAGGGCCCAGAAGACAGCCGGCCGCCCCGGAACAGGGGGGGTTGTTCCGGGGCGGCCGCCTGGACCGGGCTGCCGCGCGCCCCGGGGGGTGTGGGGCGGGCGGCCATCCGATCGGTGAGGAGTTCCGGAGCCCAGGGCTCCAGCGGTGTGCGCCAGGGCGCGGTGTGGGCGGGGCTGGGGAGGCTCCGCCCGGGGTGTTTCTCTCATCTGCGGAAACCGTACGGCACGAAAAGGGGGACCGACAGCCGGATCTCCATCCCGCCATCGGCCCCCCACAGCTTCTTCACACCGGGTGCCGGAAGCCTCAGATCTGGGCGAACGCGCTCTCGATGACGTCCAGGCCCTCGTTCAGGAGGTCCTCGCCGATCACCAGCGGCGGCAGGAAGCGCAGCACGTTGCCGTAGGTGCCACAGGTCAGGACGAGGACGCCCTCGTTGTGGCAGAACTTGGCGAGCGCGGCGGCGGCCTCCGGGTTCGGCTCCTTGGTCGCCTGGTCCTTGACCAGCTCGATCGCGATCATCGCGCCGCGGCCGCGGATGTCGCCGATGGCCGGGAACTTCTCCTGCATGGCCGTCAGGCGGGCCTTCATGACCGACTCGATCTTCTTCGCCGCGGCGTTGAGGTCGAGCTCCTTCATGGTCTCGATGGCGCCGAGGGCACCGGCGCACGCGACCGGGTTGCCGCCGTAGGTGCCGCCGAGGCCGCCGCCGTGGACGGAGTCCATGATCTCGGCGCGGCCGGTGACGGCGGCGAGCGGCAGACCGCCCGCGATGCCCTTGGCGGTGGTGATGAGGTCGGGGACGATGCCCTCGTCCTCACAGGCGAACCACTGGCCGGTGCGGCAGAAGCCGGACTGGATCTCGTCGGCGACGAAGACGATGCCGTTGTCGTTCGCGAACTTCACGATCGCCGGCAGGAAGCCCTTGGCCGGCTCGATGAAACCGCCCTCGCCGAGGACCGGCTCGATGATGATCGCGGCGACGTTGTCGGCGCCGATCTGCTTGGTGATCTGGTCGATGGCCTGGGCGGCGGCCTCGGGGCCGCAGTTCTCCGGGCCGGTGGGCCAGCGGTAGCCGTAGGCGACCGGCACGCGGTAGACCTCGGGCGCGAACGGGCCGAAGCCCTGCTTGTACGGCATGTTCTTGGCGGTGAGCGCCATCGTCAGGTTCGTACGCCCGTGGTAGCCGTGGTCGAAGACGACGACGGCCTGGCGCTTGGTGTACGAGCGGGCGATCTTCACCGCGTTCTCGACGGCCTCGGCGCCCGAGTTGAACAGCGCGGACTTCTTGGCGTGGTCGCCCGGGGTCAGCTCGGACAGCGCCTCGCAGACCTCGACGTACCCCTCGTACGGCGTGACCATGAAGCAGGTGTGGGTGAAGTCGGCGAGCTGCGCGGAGGCGCGCCGCACGACGGCCTCGGCGGAGGCGCCCACGGAGGTCACGGCGATGCCGGAGCCGAAGTCGATGAGCTGGTTGCCGTCGACGTCCTCGATGATGCCGCCACCGGCCCGCTTGGTGAACACCGGAAGCGTGGAGCCCACGCCACCGGCGACCGCGTCGAGACGGCGGGCCTGAAGCTCCTGCGACTTCGGGCCGGGGATGGCGGTGACGACGCGCCGCTCCTGCGGGACAGCGTTCATGCGGGGCTCCTGGGGTGTTCTGGACGCACGTGCGGGGTTTCCTCCGCAGGCTAGGTGCGGGGGCGGGCCGGAGGCATGTGCCGATAGGGAGTGTTGCGGGGCGTGTCGTTGTCCGCGTTGGACATGACGGCACGGCTTTCGTCCGGCCGGGCGAAACGGCTCGGCCGGGGCGGATCACCACTAGATTGACGCTTGCACGGATGCGGCGACCTGGCTGGTCAGGGGGCAGGGGTTCATGGACACCGAAGGCACGTACGAGTCACGCGACCGGACGAGCGGCCCACCCGCACGCGACCCCGCCGCCCGGCCACCACTCCCACGCCCGTCCGGCCCCCCGCCCCAGCCCCCGACGGCCCCGTCACCCCCCCCTCCGACGGCCACCCCCCTCGTCCCGCCCCCGCCCCCCGCCACCCCACCCCGGCCGGGGCACGTCCCGGCCGCCCGGCATCCCGTGGCGGAGTGGCTGGACGCGCCGAGGCCGGAGGCGGGGCTGGGGATCTGGCGGCTGCGGTACGTGGCGGCGGCCGGGCCGGCCGAGCGGCTGGCGCCGGTGACGATCATCGGGATGCTGCTGCCGCTGGCCATCGGGCTGGTCGTCTGGTCCGTCTGGACCGCGGGCTACTTCCCGTACAAGACCGAGATCGTGTGGGTACTGACACCGGACGACTGGTTCTGGCCGGGCACCACCCAGTCGGTCGACTGGCACGGCGACGCGGCGCGGGTGATCGTCGACGGCCTGTTCTTCGCCCTGCTCGTGGCGTTGCTGGGATTCCTCGGCTCCTGGCGGAGGATCACCCTGTACTACATGGGCCGGCTGGCTGCGGCTCCGCGGGCGTTCCTCGCCGCCGTGATGGCACTCGGCGCCCTCATGCTCGTCTGGCCGGACTGGTTCGGCCTCGGCTGGGTGCCGCTGCCCCTGGCGCGGCCCCTGTTCTCGCTCATCGCGCTGATCACCGGCGGGTTCGAGGTGTTCACGTCGACCCTGCTCGTCTACACCGTCTATGTGCTGATCACGCTTCTCGTCGTCTGGCCGTTCGCCAGGCTCGGCGACTGGAGAGGAATCCTCCGCGACCGTCGCCGCCGCGCGGCCCCCGCCGCGCAGCCCGATCCCGTCGCCGCCGTGGTGCCGCCCTCCCAGTGGCCCGAACTCCGCGCCGCCGGTGAGCACCGCGCCGCCGACGTCCTCACCGGCGAGGTCGCCGCAGGGCGCATGAACGACCTGGACATCGCGCGGGTGCGACGTGCCTGGGCGGAGTCCGAACGGGACGGGACGCGCCGGGCCGCGTGCGCCGGCGCGATCGTCGAGCAGGGCGCGGCGGCGGGCACACACCCGTCCGGTGCCCGTGACCTGCCGCGCCGTTCGGCCCCGCACGACCTGCTGGCCGGCCAGGTCCGGGTCGGGACCTATCCGGTCGCCGACGGCACCCCGCACGCCTACCACGGCGCCGGGTTCGCCCTCGACGCCGGACTCCTCGCCACCTCCCTCCTCGCGGTGGGCCCGTCCGGGCAGGGCAAGAGCCGGACCCTCGTCGGCCCCGTCGTCGAGTCGCTCACCCTCCACGCCCTGACCGGCGCCTGCGCCGTCGTCGCCGTCGGCACGCCCGGCGCCCCGCTCGGCCCCGACGACGCCTACGACGTCGTCGTCCGGCTCGGCGACCGCACCTCGCCCTACGACCTGGATCTGTACGGCGGAGCCACCGACCCCGACGAGGCCGCCGCCGTCCTCGCCGAGGGCCTGGTGGGAGACATGGAGGGGGTGGAGACCCGGCGGGCCGCCACCGCCCTCGCCCAGCTCATCGGCCCCTACCGGACCGCGCACGGGCGCTTCCCGCACGTGCCCGTCCTCCGCGAACTGCTGGAGGGCCACCCCGACACCCTGCGGGCCGTGCTCGACCGCCTGCCGGCCGACGGCGCGCAGGCCATGCGGCGCGAGCTGGACTCGCGGATGCGCCAGGTCGGCACCCCGTCCGACGTCGGGCCGCTACTCGCCGACCGGCTCGCCGCCCTCGACCGGCCCGCCTTCGCCGAGTTCTTCGGCGGCGGGAGCGACGTGCGGCCCTTCTCGCTGCGCGCGGTCGCCCAGCATCCGATGCGGGTGCGGATCAGCCTGCCCGAGGGCGGCCACGAGGAGGCGGGCCGCCTGCTCAACCGGCTCGTGCTCGCCCAGTTCCAGGCCGTCACACGGAACCGGCCCGCTCCCGCCCCCTTCGCCTGCCTGGTCCTCGACGACGCCTCCGGCGCGCTCACCTCCGGGACCGTACGGGGCCTCCAGCGGCTGCGCTCGCAGAACGCCGGTGTCGTGCTCGCCCTGCGGACCTTCGCGGAGGTCGCCGAACCGCTGACGGGGCCGCTGCTCGCGGCCGTCGGGTGCCGTATGGCGTTCTCCGGCATCTCCACCTGGGACGGGCGGGCGTTCGCCGAGACCTGGGGCATCGAACGGGTCGAGGTCACCGAAGTGGCCCACCACACCGTCTTCGCCGACCAGCCGATGACCCGGGCCATCCACGCGGTGCGCAAGAAGATCACGGGCAAGGCCGTCACCACCGAAGCCGTCACCGTCCGAGAAGTCGAGCGCGAACGCTGGTCCGCCTCCGACCTCGCCCACTCCGTCCCCCCGGGCCACGCCGTCGTCTCCCTCACCCACGTGCACGGCGAGCAGACGCCCCCGCTCCTCGTGGACCTGCGCGGCTGAGCCCCGCCCGCGCCGAAGGCGCCCCCCTCGGCGGGCTGGCACAATCGGGAGGCGCCGCCCGACGGGCAGCGCCTCCCCTCCCCCCGAAGGTCCACCGGTCGCCAATGCCGCCCACCCTCGCCTCGCTCGTCCAGCACTCGGCGCTCAAACTCACCGTCCGAGCCGGTGAGGACCGCCTCGACACCCCGGTGCGCTGGGCGCACGTCAGCGAGCTCGCCGACCCCGTCCCCTACATGGAGGGCGGCGAGCTGCTGCTCACCACCGCGCTCACCCTCGACGCCGAGGACCCGGAGGCCATGCGCCGCTACGTCCGACGGCTGCTCGGCGCGGGCGTCGTCGGGCTCGGCTTCGCCGTCGGCGTCAACTACGAGGCGATCCCGCAGGGCCTCCTCGACGCCGCCCGCGAGGAGGCCCTGCCGCTCCTCGAAGTCCCGCGCCGCACCCCCTTCCTCGCCATCAGCAAGGCGGTGTCCGCGGCCATCGCCGCCGACCAGTACCGCGCCGTCACCGCCGGCTTCGAGGCCCAGCGCGAGCTGACCCGGGCCGCGCTCGCCGAGGGCCCCGACGCCGTCGTCGCCCGGCTCGCCGCGCACGTCGACGGCTGGGCCGCGCTCTACGACACCTCCGGCCGTGTCGTCGCCGTCTCGCCCGAGTGGGCCGCCCGCCGCGCCGCCCGGCTCACCGCCGACATCGAGCGCCTCCGCGAGCGCCCCGCGCCCGCCAGCGCCGTCGTCGGCGGCACCGACGACCGCGTCGAGCTCCAGTCCCTCGGCACCGGGCGCCGGGTCCGCGGCGCCCTCGCCGTGGGCACCGGGGCCCCGCTGGGCACGGCCGAGCGGTACGCCGTGCACTCGGCCATCGCCCTGCTCACCCTCACCACCGAACGCTCCCGCTCCCTCCAGGCAGCCGAACAGCGGCTCGGCGCGGCGGTGCTGCGGATGCTCCTCGCCGGGCAGCCCGACCACGCCCGCGCCGTCGCCGGCGACCTGTACGGCGGGCTGCTCGACGCGCCCTTCCGGCTGCTCATCGCCGAGCCCGCCACCGCCACAGCCACCGCCACAGCCACTGCCTCCGCTGCCGCCGAGCCGTCCGCCCCGGGCGAGTCGCCGCTGGCCGTGCTCGCCGAGTCCCTGGAGGCCGCCGCGGCCCGGGCCGGCGAGTCGGTCCTGACCGTGCCCGACGGCGAGGAGCGGCTGATCGTCCTCGCCGGGGACGGCGGCGCCGTCGTCACCGCCTGCGAGGGGTACGCCTCCCGCGAGGCCGAGGACGCCGGGATCGTCGTCGGGCTGTCCGCCCCGACCGGGCCCATCGCTGCCGCCGCGGCCTACAAGCAGGCCGAACAGGCGCTGTCGGTGGCCCGCCGCCGGGGCAGGGCGCTGGTCGAGCACGAGGAGCTGGCCGCCGGGTCCGTCCTGCCGCTGCTCGCCGACGACGCGGTGCGCGCCTTCGCCGACGGGCTGCTGCGCGCGCTGTACGAGCACGACGCGACCGGGCGCGGCGACCTCGTCGCCTCCCTGCGCGCCTGGCTCTCCCGGCACGGCCAGTGGGACGCGGCCGCCGCCGACCTGGGCGTCCACCGGCACACCCTGCGCTACCGGATGCGCCGCGTGGAGGAGATCCTCGGGCGCTCGCTCGACGACGCGGACGTCCGGATGGAGCTGTGGCTGGCGCTGAAGGCCACGGGGGACGGGACGGCGGGCGGGGCGGCGGGCGGGGCGGGGGCGTCGTCGGCCGGGAGCGGCCGGGGGGTCGGCCGAAGGGGCGGCCGAGAGGGTGAGTGAGGAGCCGTCCGAGGAACCGTCCGGGGAACAGTCCGAGGAACCGCCCGGGCGGTTCCCCGGGGTCGGTTCACCGCTCTGACCTGCCCGTTTCCGGGCAGAATCCATGGCGTTCGGTCCGATCGCCACCTAACCTCCTGCACATGACAACGCCCGCCGTCGATCCGGCACCCGAGCTCTCCTCTTCCTCCTCCGGCGCCGGTCACCCCCTGCCCGGTGCCGCCCCCGGCACGCGGCGGATACCCGTCGCCGTCTGGGCCGCGCTCGGGATCGTGTACGTCGTGTGGGGGTCCACGTACCTCGGGATCCGGATCGTCGTCGAGACCCTGCCGCCCTTCCTCTCCGCCGGCGCCCGCTTCGTCACCGCCGGGCTGCTGCTCGCCGGGATCATCGCCTGGCGCCAGGGGCCCGCCGCGCTCAAGGTCACGCCCCGGCAGCTCGGCTCCGCCGCCGGCGTCGGACTGCTGCTGATCCTCGGCGGCAACGGGCTCGTCGTGCTCGCCGAGACCTCCATCCCGTCCGGGCTCGCCGCGCTGCTCATCGCCGTCGTCCCCGCCTGGGTCGTGATCCTCAAGGCGCTCGCCGGGGACCGGCCGACCCGGGGCGGGCTCGCGGGCGTGCTGCTCGGGCTCGTCGGGCTCGGCGTGCTGACCCTGCCGGGGCTCAGCGGCGAGGTGCGGGTCGGCGGGGTCGTCCTCGTCGTCGCCGCGACGCTCTGCTGGTCGGTCGGCTCGTTCTCCTCGTCCCGGCTGCCGCTGCCCGGCAACCCGTTCACGGCCAGCGCGTACGAGATGGTCGCGGGCGGGCTCGCGGGGATCGGGGTGGGGCTGGTCCGGGGCGAGCGGCACGGGCTGGACCTGTCCGCCGTCTCCGGGCGCTCCTGGGGCGCCCTCGCGTACCTGATCGTCTTCGGTTCGCTGCTCGCCTTCACCGCGTACGCCTGGCTGCTCCAGGCCGCCCCGCTCTCGCTGGTCGCCACCTACGCGTACGTGAACCCCGTCGTCGCCGTCGCGCTCGGCGCGCTCGTCCTGGACGAGGCCCTGAGCTGGCCGATCGTGCTCGGCGGCCTGATCGTCGTGGGCGGGGTCTGCCTCATCGTCTCCACGGAGCGGCGGTCGAAGGGGTAGGCCGCCCCGCCCCGGTGACACGGCGTGGCCCGGGGCCAGTGCCCTCCGCCCCGGCTGCCCGCCGACCTGGCCGCCCGCCGACCTGGCTGCCTGGCCGCCCGGCCGCCCGTCGGGCCCGGCCGCCCGTCGGGCCCGGCCGCCCGTCGGGCCCGGCCGCCCGTCGGGCCCTGCCGCCCGCCGGGCCCGGCCGCCCGTCGGGCCCGGCCGTCCGTCGGGCCCGCCGCCCCGCCGCCCCCCCCGCTCCGCCTCGTTTCCCGTCCTGTCCGCCAAAGCGGACAGGATCCCCCGGCCATCACTCCGCCACGGACAAGCCCACGCGCGGCCCCTCGGCCCTAACGTGTCCCGAGAGCGATCGCTCGCACCCCCGATACGGAAAGGGCCGGGACGCTATGACGACCACCCACGGCTTCTGGCTCGCCGGCCGCGAGGCCACCGGCGAGGCCACCTTCGACGTCACGAACTCCTTCGACGGGCGTCTGGTCGGCAAGGTCAGCGTGCCCACCGAGGCCCAGGTCGAGGAGGCCGTCGCCGCCGCGCACGCCGTCGTCGACGAGTTCGCCGCCACCCCGGCGCACGTCCGCGCCGCCGCGCTCGACCACGTGTCGAAGCGGCTCGCCGAGCGCACCGAGGAGATCGCCCAGCTGATCTCCGCCGAGAACGGCAAGCCGATCAAGTGGGCACGCGGCGAGGTCGGCCGTGCCGTGTCGGTGTTCCGCTTCGCGGCCGAGGAGGCCCGTCGCTTCAACGGCGGCGAGGCCACCCGCCTCGACACCGAGGCCGGCGGCGTGGGGCGGCTCGCGCTGACCCGCCGTATCCCCAAGGGCGTCGTCCTCGGCATCGCGCCGTTCAACTTCCCGCTGAACCTGAGCGCCCACAAGGTCGCCCCGGCCATCGCCGTCGGCGCCCCGATCATCCTCAAGCCGGCTCCGTCGACGCCGATCTCCTCCCTGGTCCTGGGCGAGATCCTGGCCGAGACCGACCTGCCGGCCGGCTCCTGGTCGATCCTCACCGTGCCGAACGACCGGATGCCCGCCCTGGTCAAGGACGAGCGCCTCCCGGTCATCTCCTTCACCGGCTCCGACACCGTCGGCTACGCCATCCAGGAGTCCGTGCCGCACAAGCACTGCACCCTGGAGCTCGGCGGCAACGCCGCCGCCGTCGTGCTGCCCGACTGGTCCTCCGAGGCCGACCTGGACTGGGCGGCGGGCCGCATCGCCACCTTCTCCAACTACCAGGGCGGCCAGTCCTGCATCTCCGTGCAGCGCGTGATCGCCGACGCCTCCCTCTACGAGCGCCTGGTCCCGAAGATCGTCGCCGCCGTCGAGGCGCAGGTCACCGGTGACCCGGCGGACGACGCCACCGACGTCGGCCCGCTCGTCGACGAGAACGCCGCCAAGCGCGTCGAGGCCTGGGTGGACGAGGCCGTCGCGGCCGGCGCGAAGCTGCTCGCGGGCGGCAAGCGCGAGGGCGCGACCTACGCCCCGACCGTCCTCACCGAGCTCCCGGCCGACGTCACCCTGGCCCGCGCCGAGGTCTTCGGCCCGGTCCTGACCATCGCCAAGGCCGACGGCGAGGCCGAGGCGTTCGCCGCGGTCAACGACTCGGACTTCGGTCTCCAGGCGGGTGTCTTCACCCACGACCTGCAGGCCGCCTTCCGCGCCCACCGCGCCCTGGAGGTCGGCGGCGTGATCGTCGGCGACGTCCCGTCCTACCGCGCCGACCAGATGCCGTACGGCGGCGCCAAGCGCTCCGGCGTCGGCCGCGAGGGCGTCAAGTACGCGATGGACGACTACACGTACGAGCGGGTCCTGGTCCTCACGGGCCTGGCGCTGTAACCCGAACGTACGCGTCACGGACCGACGGCCGGAGCCCACTGTGCGGGGGCTCCGGCCGTCCCCGTTCCGCGTCCGCGGTCCGCCCGTACGGTCCGGCCGTCTTTCCGAACCCGCCGATATCGGGTACGACGGACAGACAGCCACTCAAGGCCCCCGACGAGCGGCGAGGTGAGCTCCTCATGTCCGCACCCACCCAGCGTCCGCCCAAGGTCTCCGAGCGCGAGGCACGGCAGGTCGCCGAGGCCGCGCGCCAGCAGGACTGGCACAAGCCGAGCTTCGCCAAGGAGCTCTTCCTGGGGCGCTTCCGCCTCGACCTGATCCATCCGCATCCGCTCCCCGCCGACGAGGACGTCCGGCGCGGCGAGGCGTTCCTGGCCAAGCTGCGGGAGTTCTGCGCCACCCGCGTGGACGGCGCCCGCATCGAGCGCGAGGCCCGGATCCCCGACGAGACGGTGACCGGGCTCAAGGAGCTCGGCGCGCTCGGCATGAAGATCGACCCCAGGTACGGCGGTCTCGGTCTCACGCAGCTGTACTACAACCGGGCGCTCGCCCTGGTCGGCTCGGTCAGTCCCGCGCTCGGCGCGCTGCTCTCCGCCCACCAGTCGATCGGGGTGCCGCAGCCGCTGAAGCTGTTCGGCACCCAGGAGCAGAAGGACGCCTTCCTGCCCCGGCTGGCCCGGGACGCGATCTCCGCCTTCCTGCTGACCGAGCCCGACGTCGGCTCCGACCCGGCGCGGCTCGCCACCACCGCCGTGCCCGACGGGGACGACGCGTACGTCCTCGACGGCGTGAAACTGTGGACCACCAACGGCGTCGTCGCCGACCTGCTCGTCGTGATGGCCCGGGTGCCCGCCTCCGAGGGCCACAAGGGCGGCATCACCGCCTTCGTCGTCGAGGCGGACTCGCCCGGCATCACCGTGGAGCACCGCAACGCGTTCATGGGGCTGCGCGGGCTGGAGAACGGCGTCACCCGCTTCCACCGGGTGCGGGTCCCCGCCGCGCACCGGATCGGGCCGGAGGGCGCCGGGCTGAAGATCGCCCTCACGACGCTGAACACCGGGCGGCTCTCGCTCCCCGCCGCCTGCGCGGGTGCCGGCAAGTGGTGCCTGAAGATCGCCCGCGAGTGGGCGGCGGAGCGGGAGCAGTGGGGCAAGCCGGTCGCCCGGCACGAGGCCGTCGGGACGAAGATCTCCTTCCTCGCCGCCACCGCCTTCGCGCTGGAGGCGGTCGTGGACCTGGCCTCGCAGATGGCCGACGAGGACCGCAACGACATCCGCATCGAGGCCGCCCTCGCCAAGCTGTACGGCTCCGAGATGGCCTGGCTGATGGCCGACGAGCTGGTCCAGATCCGCGGCGGCCGGGGGTACGAGACGGCCGGCTCGCTGGCCGCCCGGGGCGAGCGCGCGGTGCCCGCCGAGCAGCTCCTGCGCGACCTGCGGATCAACCGGATCTTCGAGGGCTCGACCGAGATCATGCACCTGCTGATCGCCCGCGAGGCCGTCGACGCCCACCTCGCCGTCGCCGGCGACATCATCGACCCCGACAAGAGCGTGGGCGACAAGGCGAAGGCGGGCGCCCGCGCGGGCGGCTTCTACGCCCGCTGGCTGCCGAAGCTCGTCGCCGGACCGGGGCAGCTGCCGGGCGCGTACGGGGAGTTCCGCGAGCTCGCGACGCACCTCAGGTTCGTCGAGCGGACCTCCCGCAAGCTGGCCCGCTCGACCTTCTACGCCATGTCCCGGTGGCAGGGGCGGATGGAGCTCAAGCAGGCCTTCCTCGGCCGGATCGTCGACATCGGCGCCGAGCTGTTCGCGATGAGCGCCGTCTGCGTGCGGGCCGAGCTGCTGCGGACCACCACGGACCACGGGCGCGAGGCGCACCAGCTCGCCGACGCGTTCTGCCGGCAGGCGCGGCTGCGGGTGGACGAGCTTTTCGGCCGACTCTGGGCCAACACCGACGACCTCGACGGCAGGGTCGTCGACGGCGTCCTCGCCGGCTCGTACACCTGGCTGGAGGAGGGCATCCTCGACCCGAGCGACGACGGGCCCTGGATCGCCGACGCCACGCCGGGGCCGTCGGCCGAGGAGAACGTGCACCGGAAGATCCCGTAGCACCGGTCCGCCTGCTCCCGCCCCGCGCGGAAGCCCGTCGTCCACTGGCCGAAACGGTCCGCCCCCCGTCCGCCCGCCACGGCAGACTGGGGGCCGTGACCGTCATAGACATCCCCGGTTCCAAGTCCGTCACCGCCCGCGCGCTCTTCCTCGCCGCCGCGGCCGAGGGCACCACCACGCTGCTGCGGCCGCTGCGCTCCGACGACACGGAGGGCTTCGCCGAGGGGCTGAAGGCCCTCGGCTACGCCGTCCGGCAGGAGCCCGGCGCCTGGCACATCGAGGGGCGGCCCGCCGGCCCCGGCGCGGAGGAGGCCGACGTGTACTGCCGCGACGGCGCCACCACCGCCCGCTTCCTGCCCGCCCTCGCCGCCGCCGGCCACGGCACCTTCCGCTTCGACGCCTCGCCCCAGATGCGCCGCCGCCCGCTCGGCCCGCTGACCACCGCCCTGCGCGAGCTCGGCGTGGAGCTGGCGCACGGCGAGCGCGAGGGGCACCACCCGCTCACCGTCACCGGCCGAGGCATCAAGGGCGGCGCGCTCCGCCTCGACGCCGGGCAGTCCTCCCAGTACCTGACCGCGCTGCTGATGCTCGGCCCGCTCACCGCCGACGGGCTCGCGATCACGGTGACGGACCTGGTCTCCGAGCCGTACGTGGAGATCACGCTGGCGATGATGCGGGCCTTCGGCGCCGAGATCGCCCGCGAGGACGGCCCCGAGGGCCGCACCTACACCGTCGCCCCCACCGGCTACCGGGCCACCACCTACGCCATCGAGCCCGACGCCTCCACCTCCAGCTACTTCTTCGCCGCCGCCGCGCTCACCCCGGGCGCCGAGGTCACCGTCCCCGGGCTCGGCGAAGGCGCCCTCCAGGGCGACCTCGGCTTCGTCGACGTGCTGCGCCGGATGGGGGCCGAGGTGACGGTCGCGGCGGACCGCACCACCGTCCGCAACACGGGCCCGCTGCGCGGCCTCACCGTCAACATGCGGGACATCTCGGACACCATGCCGACCCTCGCCGCGATCGCCCCCTTCGCCGACGGGCCGGTCCGCATCGAGGACGTCGCCAACACCCGGGTCAAGGAGTGCGACCGCCTCGACGCCTGCGCCGAGAACCTGCGCGCCCTCGGCGTCACCGTGGCGACCGGGCCCGACTGGATCGAGATCCACCCCGGCACCCCCGCCGGGCCCGTCGAGATCGCCACCCACGGCGACCACCGGATCGTCATGTCGTTCGCGGTCGCCGCGCTGCGCACGCCCGGCGTCACGTTCGACGACCCAGGCTGCGTACGGAAGACGTTCCCGGACTTCCACACCGTTTTCGAGGCGTTCGCCCGGGGGCTGTGAGGAGCCCACAGTCTTTGCGGCAAGAATGGGGGGCATGAGCGACCGCCCCTCTCCTCTCGCCGACCCGCACATCGCCTTCGACGTGTCCACCGGACGCCGCGACATCGTCGTGCTCGGCTCCACCGGGTCCATCGGCACCCAGGCCATCGACCTGGTCCTGCGCAACCCCGACCGGTTCCGGGTCACCGCCCTCGCCGCGTCCGGCGGCCGGATCGGGCTGCTCGCCGAGCAGGCGTTCCGGCTGCGGGCCGGCACGGTCGCGGTGGCCCGCGAGGAGGCGCTGCCCGAGCTGCGCGCGGCGCTGAAGGCGCTGTACGGCACGGAGCCGCTGCCCGAGCTCCTCGCGGGCCCCGACGCCGCCACGCGGCTCGCGGCCTCGCCGTGCCACACGGTGCTCAACGGCATCACCGGCTCCATCGGTCTGGCGCCCACGCTGGCCGCCCTGGAGGCCGGCCGGACCCTGGCGCTCGCCAACAAGGAGTCGCTGATCGTCGGCGGCCCGCTGGTGAAGGCGCTGGCGAAGCCGGGCCAGATCATCCCGGTCGACTCCGAGCACGCGGCGCTCTTCCAGGCGCTGGCCGCCGGCACCCGCGACGACGTCCGCAAGCTGGTCGTCACCGCCTCCGGCGGGCCCTTCCGGGGCCGGACCCGCGCCGAGCTGGAGGGCGTGACCCGCGAGGACGCGCTGGCCCACCCGACCTGGGCGATGGGCCCGGTGATCACGGTCAACAGCGCGACCCTGGTCAACAAGGGCCTGGAGGTCATCGAGGCCCACCTGCTCTACGACATCCCGTTCGACCGCATCGAGGTCGTCGTCCACCCCCAGTCGTACGTCCACTCGATGGTCGAGTTCACGGACGGCTCCACGCTCGCCCAGGCCACCCCGCCGGACATGGGCGGCCCCATCGCGATCGGCATCGGCTGGCCCGAGCGGGTCCCGGACGCGGCCCCCGCCTTCGACTGGACCAAGGCCTCCACCTGGGAGTTCTTCCCCCTCGACAACGAGGCCTTCCCCTCGGTGAACCTGGCCCGGCACGTCGGCGAGCTCGGCGGCACCGCCCCCGCCGTCTTCAACGCCGCCAACGAGGAGTGCGTGGACGCCTTCCTGGCCGGCCGGCTGCCGTTCAACGGAATCATGGATACCGTCACCCGAGTCGTCACCGAGCACGGCACCCCCGACCGGGGAACCCCGCTCACGGTGTCCGACGTCCTTGAAGCGGAGACCTGGGCCAGGGCCCGGGCCCGGGAACTCGCGGCGAAGGCAATCGCGGAGGCGCGCGCATGACCGTTTTCCTGTACGTACTCGGCCTGGTGCTGTTCGCCTTCGGCCTGCTCGTCTCCATCGCCTGGCACGAGCTCGGCCACCTCTCCACGGCCAAGCTCTTCGGCATCCGCGTGCCCCAGTACATGGTCGGCTTCGGCCCCACGATCTGGTCGCGCAAGAAGGGCGAGACCGAGTACGGCATCAAGGCGATCCCCGCGGGCGGCTACATCCGCATGATCGGCATGTTCCCGCCCGGCAAGGACGGGAAGATCGAGGCCCGCTCGACCTCCCCCTGGCGCTCCATGATCGAGGACGCCCGCGAGGCCTCCTTCGAGGAGCTCCAGCCCGGCGACGAGGACCGCCTCTTCTACACGCGCAAGCCGTGGAAGCGCGTCATCGTCATGTTCGCCGGGCCCTTCATGAACCTGGTCCTCGCCGTGCTGCTCTTCTTCGGCAGCGCCATGGCCATCGGCTTCGAGGCCCAGACCACCAAGGTCGCCGGCGTCCAGAAGTGCGTCATCCCGCAGTCCACCAAGCGCGAGGCCTGCCAGAGCGGCGACCCGGTCTCGCCCGCGTACGCCGCGGGACTGCGCCAGGGCGACAAGATCGTCGCCTTCAACGGCACCCCGGTCGAGGACTGGAACACCCTCTCCGACCACATCCGCGACACCATCGGCCCCGCCACCATCACCGTCCAGCGCGGCGACCAGCGGCTCGACCTCCACCCCACGCTCATCAAGAACGAGGTCTACAAGAAGGACGCCGACGGCCGGGTCGTCCAGCCGCTCCAGACCGTCCCCGCCGGCTACCTGGGCTTCGCCTCCAAGACCGAGGTCACCCCGCTCACCTTCGGCCAGTCCGTGACCCGCATGTCCGACCAGCTCCAGGCCGGCGTCGAGTCCGTGATCGCGCTGCCCGGCAAGATCCCCGCCCTCGCGGACGCCGCCTTCGGCGGCGGCGAGCGCGCCCAGGACTCCCCGGTCGGCGTCGTCGGCGCCGCCCGCATCAGCGGCGAGCTGATGACCCTGGAGGCGCCGCCGCAGACGATCCTGGTCTGGTTCATGAACCTGCTGGTCATGTTCAACGTGTCGCTGTTCCTGTTCAACATGCTCCCGCTGCTCCCGCTCGACGGCGGCCACATCGCCGGCGCCCTGTGGGAGTCCGTCCGCCGCAACGCCGCGCGGATCTTCAAGCGCCCCGACCCGGGCCCGTTCGACGTCGCCAAGCTGATGCCGGCGGCCTACGTGGTGGCGGGCGTGTTCGTCTGCTTCACCCTGCTCGTCCTCGTCGCCGACATCGTCAATCCGGTGAAGCTGACCTGAGCCGCCAGCGGCCGGATTCCGTACGGTGTCCGGCCGCCCGCCCGCGGGGCGGTAATCTCGAAGACCTGAGCCCGATGAACCACACCTTGGGGTTGTACAGCTGATGACCGCCATCTCTCTCGGAATGCCGTCCGTCCCGGCCAAGCTCGCTGAGCGGCGCAAGAGCCGCCAGATCCAGGTCGGATCGGTGGCCGTCGGCGGCGACGCCCCCGTGTCCGTGCAGTCGATGACCACCACCCGCACCTCGGACATCGGCGCCACGCTCCAGCAGATCGCCGAGCTCACCGCCTCCGGCTGCCAGATCGTCCGCGTGGCCTGCCCGACCCAGGACGACGCCGACGCCCTCGCGACCATCGCGAAGAAGTCGCAGATCCCCGTCATCGCCGACATCCACTTCCAGCCGAAGTACGTGTTCGCCGCGATCGACGCCGGCTGCGCCGCGGTCCGGGTCAACCCGGGGAACATCAAGCAGTTCGACGACAAGGTCAAGGAGATCGCCAAGGCGGCCGCCGAGACCCGCACCCCGATCCGCATCGGCGTGAACGCCGGCTCGCTCGACGCCCGCCTGCTCGCCAAGTACGGCAAGGCCACCCCCGAGGCGCTCGTCGAGTCCGCCCTCTGGGAGGCCTCCCTCTTCGAGGAGCACGGCTTCGGCGACATCAAGATCTCGGTCAAGCACAACGACCCGGTCGTCATGGTCAACGCCTACCGCCAGCTCGCCGCCGCCTGTGACTACCCGCTGCACCTCGGCGTCACCGAGGCCGGCCCCGCCTTCCAGGGCACCATCAAGTCCGCCGTCGCCTTCGGCGCGCTGCTCTCCGAGGGCATCGGCGACACCATCCGCGTCTCCCTCTCGGCCCCGCCGGTCGAGGAGGTCAAGGTCGGCAACCAGATCCTGGAGTCGCTGAACCTCAAGCCCCGCCGCCTGGAGATCGTCTCCTGCCCGTCCTGCGGACGGGCCCAGGTCGACGTCTACAAGCTGGCCGAGGAGGTCACCGCCGGCCTGGAGGGCATGGAGGTCCCGCTGCGCGTCGCCGTCATGGGCTGCGTCGTCAACGGCCCCGGCGAGGCCCGCGAGGCCGACCTGGGCGTCGCCTCCGGCAACGGCAAGGGCCAGATCTTCGTCAAGGGCGAGGTCATCAAGACCGTCCCCGAGTCGAAGATCGTGGAGACCCTCATCGAGGAGGCACTGAAGATCGCCGAGCAGATGGAGAAGGACGGCGTCGCCAGCGGCGAGCCGACCGTAGCCATCGGCGTCTGACCCCCGCGCGCCCGAAGCGGCGCGGGAAGCCGCCGCCGAAGCCCCTCCGCCCCTCCCGGGACGGAGGGGCTTCGCGCGCCCCGGGCGGCGGGGGACAGGGGTAAAGTGCGGAGACCAGCAGAAACCGCACGGTGAGGCCCCCTCGTGTTGACGCAGAATTCCACCCGGGTCCTCGAACCCGCCGACCTCGGCGCCGCGCTCGCCGTCCTGGACAGCGCCCCCGTCGAGAACGCCTTCGTGACCGCCCGCGTCCAGATGGCCGGGCTCGACCCCTGGCGCCTGGGCGGCGAGATGTGGGGCTGGTACGCCGACGGGCGGCTGCGCTCGCTCTGCTACTCCGGCGCCAACCTGGTCCCCATCTGCGCGACCCCCGAGGCCGTCCGCGCCTTCGCCGAGCGGGCCCGCCGGGTCGGCCGCCGCTGCTCCTCGATCGTCGGCCCCGCCGGGCCCACCGCCCGGCTCTGGGAGCTCCTGGAGCCCGGCTGGGGCCCCGCCCGCGACGTCCGCGCCCACCAGCCGCTGATGGTCGCCGACGGCCCCTCCGTCACCGTCGCCCCCGACCCGCTGGTCCGCCGGGTCCGCAAGGACGAGATGGAGGTGATCATGCCCGCCTGCGTGGCCATGTTCACCGAGGAGGTCGGCGTCTCCCCGATGGCCGGCGACGGCGGGCTCCTCTACCAGGCCCGGGTCGCCGAGCTGGTCGGCTCCGGCCGCTCCTTCGCCCGCATCGAGGACGGCAAGGTCGTCTTCAAGGCCGAGATCGGCGCCGCCACCCGCCAGGCCTGCCAGATCCAGGGCGTCTGGGTCGCCCCCGAGCACCGCGGCCGGGGCCTGTCCGAGACCGGCATGGCCGCCGTCCTCCAGTACGCGCTCGCCGACGTCGCGCCCCTCGTCAGCCTGTACGTGAACGACTACAACACCCCCGCCAGGGCCGCGTACCGCAGGGTCGGCTTCGACGAGGTCGGCGCCTTCATGAGCGTGCTGTTCTGAAGCGGGTTCGGAAGCCCCCGTACGGCTTGTAGGGTGCGGCGCATGGATGACACGAAGGTCGAGATCGGGCCCGTCAATCTCGCCGCGCGCGTGGACGAGGCGCTCGACGTGCAGGCCCGGGCCTTCGGGCTGGAGGCGGACGAGATCGCCGTGCGCCGCCACATCGTGCTGCGCCACCTGCTCAACCCCGGCGCCCGCGCGTACGGCGCGACCACCCCCGACGGGCGCCTGGCCGGCTTCGTGTACGGGATGCCCAACGACCGCGGCCACTGGTGGTCCACCATCGTCGAGCCCTGTCTGCGCGCCACCGGCAGCGAGGGCTGGCTGACCGACTCCTTCGTCATCACCGAGCTGCACGTCGACCCGGCCTTCCAGGGCCGGGGCATCGGCCGCGCGCTGATCACCACCATCACCGACGGCTCCGAGCTGCCCCGCTCCATCCTGTCGGCCATCGACACCGACAGCCCCGCCCGCGGCCTGTACGCCTCCCTCGGCTACCGGGACCTGGCGCGCCAGGTGCACTTCCCGAGCGCCCCCCGCCCGTACGCCGTGATGGGCGCTCCGCTGCCGCTCAGACGCGGGAACTGATTTCTCCGAGCCGCCCCCGCACGGCTAACCTCCTAGCCATCACCCTTACCCGGCAGGAGTACGAGAACCATGGCCAAGGCACAGGTCCAGCGCATGTCGAAGTTGATGGCGAAGACGCTGCGCGACGACCCGGCGGACGCCGAGGTCCTCAGCCACAAGCTGCTGGTCCGCGCCGGCTACGTGCGCCGCACCGCCGCCGGCATCTGGAGCTGGCTGCCGCTGGGCAAGAAGGTCCTCGCCAACGTCGAGCGCGTGGTGCGCGAGGAGATGGACGCCATCGGCGCCCAGGAGGTCCTGCTGCCGGCCCTGCTGCCCCGTGAGCCCTACGAGGCCACCGGCCGCTGGGAGGAGTACGGCGCCGAGCTGTTCCGCCTCCACGACCGCAAGGGCGGCGACTACCTCCTCGGCCCGACCCACGAGGAGATCTTCACCCTCCTGGTGAAGGACCAGGCGTCCTCCTACAAGGACCTGCCGGTCATCCTCTACCAGATCCAGACGAAGTTCCGCGACGAGGCCCGCCCCCGCGCCGGCATCCTGCGGGGCCGCGAGTTCCTGATGAAGGACTCGTACTCCTTCGACACCGAGGACGAGGGCCTGGCGCAGTCGTACGGCCTGCACCGCCAGGCCTACCAGCGCATCTTCGAGCGCCTGGGCCTCGACTACCGCATCTGCGCCGCCACCGCGGGCGCGATGGGCGGCTCGAAGTCCGAGGAGTTCCTGGCCCCGGCCGAGGCCGGCGAGGACACCTTCGCCGACTGCCCGAACTGCGACTTCGCCGCCAACACCGAGGCCGTCTACCAGGCCGTGAAGCCGGTCGACGCCACCGGCGTGCCGGCCGCCGAGGAGATCCCGACCCCCGACACGCCGACCATCGAGACGCTGGCCGCCTCGCTGGGCGTGCCGGCCTCCGCCACGCTGAAGAACCTGCTGGTCAAGGTCGACGGCGAGATCGTCGCCGTCGGCGTCCCCGGCGACCGCGAGGTCGACATGGACAAGGTCGAGGCGCACTTCGGCCCGGCCGCCACGGTCGAGCTGGTGACCGAGGAGGACTTCGCCGAGCGCGCCGACCTGGTCCGCGGCTACGTGGGTCCGCAGGGCCTGGAGAAGGTCACGTACCTCGCCGACCCGCGCGTCGCGCCGGGCACGGCGTGGATCACCGGCGCCAACAAGCCGGGCGTCCACACCAAGAACGTCGTCGCGGGCCGCGACTTCGAGGTCGAGGCGTACGTGGACGTCGTCGTCGTCGAGGACGGCGACCCGTGCCCGAAGTGCGGCACCGGCCTCAAGCTGGACCGCGCGATCGAGATCGGCCACATCTTCCAGCTCGGCCGCAAGTACGCGGACGCGCTCAAGCTGGACGTCCTCGGCCAGAACGGCAAGCCGGTCCGCGTGACCATGGGCTCGTACGGTGTCGGCGTCTCCCGCGCGGTCGCGGCCCTGGCCGAGCAGACCGCCGACGAGAAGGGCCTGTGCTGGCCCGCCGAGATCGCCCCGGCCGACGTGCACGTCGTCGCCGCCGGCAAGGCGCAGCAGATCGAGCTGGCCCTGGAGGTCTCCGAGCGGCTGTCCGCCGCGGGCCTGCGGGTCCTGGTCGACGACCGCGCGGGCGTCTCCCCGGGCGTGAAGTTCACGGACGCCGAGCTCATGGGCGTCCCGAAGATCCTGGTCGCCGGCCGGCGCGCCGCCGAGGGTGTCGTGGAGCTGAAGGACCGCCGCACCGGCGAGCGCGAGGAGCTCCCGGTGGACGAGGCGATCGCCCGCCTCTCCGCCTGACGCCGTCCACGTGTGCCCCCTCCCGGCGCCTTCGGGCGCCGGGAGGGGGCACACGCGTTCAGTCCCGGTCGGGCCGGTCGCCTCGGACGATCGGGACGAGGCTGCGCATCGCGAGTCCGGCGGCGATCAGGGTCGTGGCGGCCACGATGAGGCCGAGGACGGCGAGCGGGCTCAGCCCCGCTCCGGTGGCGGCGAGGCTCGCGCCCGTGCCGCCCACGGCGCTGGCTCCGATGGGTTTTCCGTACATGGGGGTTCCTTTCGGATCAGGTGGCGACCCAGCGCTCCTTGCGGCGCAGGACGAGGTCGACCAGGGACCGGGCGAAGACGAGCTGCCGGAACACGTCGTAGAGGAGCTCCGGGACGAGCGGCAGGGCCAGCAGTACGGCCCGGCGGCCCTGCCGGCGCACGGTGAGGGTGCGTTCCAGGACGAAGACGAGCGTGATCGCGCCCCAGAACAGCGAGAAGCCCTGCCAGCCGACGGTGGTCAGGACGAGCACGCTGAAGAGGGCGAACAGCGCCAGTGCCAGGGCGCCGAGGCCGAGCATGAGCTGCTGCCCGAAGTACGGCAGGGTGACCCTGGTCAGGCCGTAGTCGCGCAGGTTCTCCAGGGCGCCGCGCTGCCAGCGCATCCGCTGGTGCCAGAGCTTGGGCAGGGTCGGCATGACCTCGGTGACGAGCCAGCAGCCGTCGGGGGAGACGGTGCGGTGGCCGAGCGTCTTGACGGCCTTGGTGATCTCGTCGTCCTCGGTGAGCGAGGCGAGGCTGTAGTAGGAGTCCCCGCCGCCGATCCGGCCGGCGCGGCGGGCGTCGCGGACCTCGCGCAGCACACGTGAGCGGAAGACGGTGCCGGTGCCGGTGAGCACGGTGGCCTCGTTGCCCTTGCGGTGGATCTCCAGCGCGTACCGCTCGTACTCCATGCGCTGGAGCAGGCCGAGGAGTCCGCCGCCCTCCTCGCCGTAGAAGACGCCGCCGACGGCGCCGACGCGCCCGTCCTCGTCCAGGGCGTCCACGGCGCTGCGCACGAACCGGGGGTTGAGCACCGTGTCGGCGTCCTGGACCAGGACCAGGGAGTCCTCGGGGAGGGCGTCGAGGACGGCGGGCAGGGCCTGGTTGAGGGCGCCCGCCTTCTTGTCGCGGTTGCCGGCGGTGACGTGGACCTCGGCGCCGACGCGCTCGGCCACCTCGGCGGTGAGGTCGGTGCAGTTGTCCGCGACGACGATGATCCGGTCGGGCCGCACGGACTGCCGGTAGAGCCCGCCGAGGGTGGCGGTGATGCCGTGCTGCTCGTTGTGCGCGGGGATCACCGCTACCAGATCCGTCATCGTGCGCTCCGTCCGCTCCCGCCGGCCCGTCCGGTGCGCGGCCAGCACCTCGAAGGTCTCGCGGCGAGGTTGCGGTACGGGTGCGCGGAGGGTGCGGCGGCGGTGCCACCGGGCGCTCCGGGACCTTCGGCGGGCGGTTCGGGACCATCCACCCGGTCGGCGGCGGGCGGTCAGTCCGGGGGGCGGTAGCGGTAGCCGACGCCGCGGACGGTGGCGATGCCGGTCCGGCCGCCGGTCGCTTCGGCGATCTTGTGGCGCAGCCGCAGCACCGCGTACTTCACCCGGCGGGCGTCGGCTTTCTCGTCGTCGCCCCAGACCTCCCGGAGGAGCTGACCCCGGCTCAGCACCCGCTCGGGGCGGGAGACGAACGCGGTGAGCAGGTCGAACTCCAGCGCGGTCAGGTCGAGCGGGGTGCCGTCGGCGCGGGCGGTCCGGGTGGCGGGGTCCACCACGATCCGCTGCCCGGGAGCGCCCGGAGCGCCCGGAGCGCCCGGAGCGCCCGGAGCGGCGGCCGCTGGGCCCGGTCCGGTGGCCGGCTCCGGTCCCGGGCCGGTGCGGCTCGCGGAGCGCAGCAGGCGCCGGAAGCGGGCGGCGATCCGGGGCATCCCCTGGGCGCGGGAGAGGGCGTACGTGATGTAGTCGTCCGCGCCGAGGCGGTACGCGCGGGTGGCGTCGTCCTCGATGTAGACGGGGGCGGCCATGACGATGGGCAGGAGCCGGTCGCGCTCGCGGAGTTCGGCGAGGAGCCGCCAGGGGTCGCAGCCGGGCAGCTTGGTGCTGAGCACCAGGCCCCGCGACGGGCGCTCGCGGAGCGCGCGCCGCAGGGCGGGGCCGTCGGGCGTGTGCAGCACCTCGTAGCCCCGGACGCGGAGCATTCCGCCGACCTCGTCCGTGACCCGGGCGTCGGTGAGGGCGAAGAGGATGAGCGGCCGTGGGACAGGCGGTGACACATCAGGCATTCGCGGCATATACCAGCATCCTAGGGCCGGGTGGCGGTCCCGGCACACGATCTCCCGGCTCCCGGCTCCCGGCTCCCGGCACCCGGCACCCGGCACCCGGCACGCGGCCCTCGTGCCGAGCGGCCGGGCCGGCCCCTCAGGCGCCCGCCGTGTCCTCGTCCTGCCTCGGCGCCGGCTCCACGGAGGCGCCCGTCAGGTCCTCGACGCCCTCCGCCGCGTCCGCCACGCCCTTGAGGTACGCGTCGGAGAGGGGCGGCGGCGCCGGGGCGGCCGGCGGCTCCACGGCGGGGCGTTCCGCGTGCGGCTTCGCGGGCTGTTCGGCGGGCTGCTCCGGTCCGCCGCCCGCGCGCTCCAGGAAGCGCAGCAGCTCGACCGGGATCGGCAGCACCAGGGTCGAGTTCTTCTCCGCCGACACGGCCATCACCGTCTGCAGCAGCCGGAGCTGGAGCGCGGACGGCGTGTCCTCCATCTGGCGCGCCGCCTCGGCCAGCTTCTTCGACGCCTGGAGCTCCGCGTCCGCGTTGATCACCCGCGCGCGCCGCTCCCGGTCCGCCTCCGCCTGCCGGGCCATCGAGCGCTTCATCGTCTCGGGCAGCGACACGTCCTTGATCTCGACCCGGTCGATCGCGACGCCCCAGCCCATCGCCGGGCTGTCGAGCATCAGCTCCAGGCCCTGGTTGAGCTTCTCCCGGTTGGACAGCAGGTCGTCCAGGTCGCTCTTGCCGATGATCGACCGCAGCGAGGTCTGCGCCATCTGGGAGACGGCGAACTTGTAGTCCTCCACCCGCACCAGCGCGTCCGCCGCGTCCACGACCTTGAAGTAGACGACCGCGTCGACCCGCACCGTCACGTTGTCCCGGGTGATGCCCTCCTGGGCCGGCACCGGCATCGTGACGATCTGCATGTTGACCTTGTGCATCCGGTCCACCAGCGGCACGATCATCTGGAATCCGGGCTGGCGCTCCCGGTCGACGAGCCGCCCGAAGCGGAACACCACCCCGCGCTCGTACTGCTTGACCACGCGCGCCGCGGCCCCCGCGTACACCGCGACCGCCGCCCCCGCCCCCACGGCCGCCATCAACAGCTCTTGGATCATGACGGGCTCCCTGACAAAGGGTTACAAGAAGGGTATTCCCTTACAGCCAGCCCGCGAACTCCAGCAGCAGCTCCGCGTCCGCCGGGCGCCCCGCGTCGAGCGCCCGGGCCGCCGACTCGACCGCCCGGAAGAGCGTCCAGCCGCGCAGCCGCTCCCGGTCCAGGTCCAGCGCGTCGGCCAGCTTGTTCACCCGCCGCCGGGCCGCCGAGGCGCCCGAGGAGGCGGCCACCAGGTCCTCGACCCGGTCCCGCACCAGCCGCGCCAGGTCGTAGGCCCGCTCGCCGACCAGCGGATCGGGGCCGACGGCCAGCCAGGGCGCCCGGTCGCCCGCCAGGACCTTGCCCTGCCGGAAGCAGCCGTGCAGCAGCACGGTCTCCGCCTCGCCCGCGAGCAGCTCCTCGCGGGCCGCGAGCGCCGCCGCCACCAGCGGGCCGGCCTCCCCGTCGGACCGGTGCGCGGCCATCGCCAGGGCCTGCCGGCCGGTCCGCTCGGCCACCGGCTCGAAGCCGTGGCCGGCCGGCGGCTCGACCCACAGCCGCCGGACGGTCCCGGCGGCCTCCAGGAGCGCCTTGGCCTCCGGCAGCGAGCGCAGCGAGACCTCCGGGTGCAGCCGCTCCAGGAGCAGTCCGTCCCCGGCCGGGCCGTCGAGCAGGCGCACGGCGCCCCAGCCGTCCCAGTGCGCGAGCGCGGCCCGCTCCAGGTCCGGGCGGGCGACGGCGGGCGCCAGTTTCAGGGCGGCGCCCGGGACGAGGACGACGAGGCTGCTGCGACCGCCGGGGGCCATCACCCGTTCGGCGGCCAGACCGGCGTCCGCCAGCGTGCCCCGGGTCAGCTCGGGGAGCTCCCCGAGCCACTCGGCCGCGACGGCCTCCCCGTAGGTCTCGCCGAGCGCCCGCACCAGTCGCTGCGGCGGTTCGTAACCCATACGTGCCTTGTTTCCTTCGTTTCCTCGGTGGCGGGCGGCTTCTACGCCCGTTCGGCGAGCCCTGGAAAGGTTACGTCGCTGCCGCGCCAGCGCACCGCCCGGACCGCCGCCTCGCGCAGCGCGGCCGCCGCCTCGCCGCGCAGCGGGCCCTCGGCGGAGCGCACCAGATCGGAGTAGACCCCGGCGACCCGGTCCTCCAGGACGGCGGCCAGGCGCACCGCCGCCGCCGGGTCCGGCACGGTGAACGGCAGGGCGTAGCCCGCGGCGGCGGCGACCGGCTCGCCGCCGAGGTCGCGGACGGTGCGCCGGAGCGCGTCCCGGCGGGCCCGGTGGGCCTGGTGGGCGGCGGTGGCCTCGGCGCGCCGGGCCTCGCCGACGCGGGCGCCGACGACCCCGTACCCGTACACGGCGGCGTGCTCGGCGGCGAGTGCGGCCTGGGCCGCGTCGAGCGCGGTCATCCCCGGGCCCTTTCGGTCAGCAGATAGGCGTGGGCGGCCCCGGCGGCGGCGACGGAGGCCAGCAGCCGGGCGTACTCGGGCGGCGCCGTCCGCAGCGTCGCCGTGTGGGTGTCGGCGGTCGCCCGTTCGGCGGCGGCCAGTTCGGTGAGCGCCGCCGCCGGGTCGGCGGGTACGGAGGCGGGCGCGGGGGAGCCGGGGGCCGAGGGGGCGCTCGGGCGCCCGGCCGAGGAGGCCGCCGTGGTCGGCGTGGCCGCCGGGCTCGTGGCCGCCGGGCTCCCCGGGGCCGCCGTGCCCTCGCCGAGGGCCGCGACATGGGCCGCGACCGAGGCCCGCAGCGGGGCCAGCCGGCCGCCGAGCGCGGGATGGGCGGCGAGCACCGCGTCGTAGCGGGCGAGCAGGGTGCGGCCGGTCGCGGCGGACCGGGCCCGCAGCACGGCCTCGGCGCGCGCGGCGCGCTCGGCCGCGCTGGGGGGCTCCGGGCGCGTGTCGCCGGGGGATCCGCAGCCGGCGAGCGCCACCGCGCCGCCGGTCACGCCCGCGGCCAGGAGCGCGCGCCTTCCGATGCCTGTCACGCCTTCTCCCTCACGCTCAGGTATTCGAAGATCACCGCAGGCGAGCGTACCCGCGGGGCCCGGCCCGGTGGACGGCAACACCCTCCTGGACCGGATACCCTTTGATCTGACACGCGACAACCCACAACAGCACACGCGGCCGAGGAGTCACCCGGATGAGCACCACCCAGAGCGAACGGCTGCGCGGTCTTCTGGAGCCGCTCGTTCACGCGAAGGATCTCGACCTCGAGGAGATCGAGGTGTCCCGGGCCGGTCGCCGCGGACTGCTGAGGGTCATCGTCGATTCGGAGGAGGGTGTCGAGCTCGACGCCTGCGCCGAGCTGAGCCGCGTCATCTCCGAGAAGCTGGACGAGTCCGACGTGATGGGCGAGGGCGAGTACGTCCTCGAAGTCAGCTCCCCGGGCGCCGACCGCCCCCTGACCCAGCACCGCCACTACGTGCGCGCCGTCGGCCGCCTCGTGAAGCTCCAGCTGACCCCCGAGGCCGGGGCCGGCGAGCTGGTCACCCGGATCCTCGCGGTGGACGAGGACGGTCTGGACACCGAGGTGCCGGGCGTGAAGGGCCGCAAGGCCACCGCCCGCCGGGTGGAGTTCGCCGAGATCGCGAAGGCGCGTGTCGAGATCGAGTTCAACCGCAAGGACAAGAAGGAAGAGGAGGCGTAGCCGTGGACATCGACGTGAAGCTCCTGAAGGGCTTGGCGCAGGAGAAGGAAATCTCCTTCGAGATGCTGGTCGAGGCGATCGAGTCGGCCCTCCTCATCGCCTACCACCGCACCCCCGACGCCCGCCGCCACGCCCGCGTGGAGCTGGACCGGGCCACCGGGCACGTGACGGTGTGGGCGAAGGAAGACCCGGCCGACCTGGAGGAGGGCCAGCAGCCCAAGGAGTTCGACGACACGCCGTCGGACTTCGGCCGGATCGCCGCGAGCACCGCCCGCCAGGTCATCCAGCAGCGGCTGCGGGACGCCGAGAACGACGTCACCTTCGGCGAGTACGCCCGCCGCGAGGGCGACATCGTGGCCGGCATGGTGCAGCAGGGCAAGGACCCGAAGAACGTCCTGGTCAGGCTGGACGACAAGCTGGAGGCCATCCTCCCGGTGCAGGAGCAGGTGCCGGGCGAGGAGTACACGCACGGCCTGCGGCTGCGCACGTACGTCGTCCGGGTGGCGAAGGGTGTGCGCGGTCCGTCCGTCACCCTTTCGCGTACGCACCCCAATCTGGTGAAGAAGCTCTTCGCCCTGGAGGTGCCGGAGATCGCCGACGGTTCGGTGGAGATCTCCGCCATCGCCCGTGAGGCCGGTCACCGCACCAAGATCGCCGTCCGCTCCACCCGTTCGGGCCTGAACGCCAAGGGCGCCTGCATCGGCCCGATGGGCAGCCGGGTGCGCAACGTGATGGCCGAGCTGCTCGGCGAGAAGATCGACATCGTCGACTGGTCGGACGACCCGGCCGAGATGGTGGCGAACGCGCTCTCCCCGGCGCGGGTGTCCAAGGTCGAGGTCGTGGACCTGGCCGCCCGTTCGGCCCGGGTGACGGTGCCCGACTACCAGCTGTCGCTGGCGATCGGCAAGGAGGGGCAGAACGCCCGTCTGGCCGCGCGCCTCACCGGCTGGCGGATCGACATCCGTCCGGACACCGAGGTCTCGGGTCCCCAGGACTGAGACCGAATTTGGCTAACAACTGTTCGATTTTTACCCCGAACGGGTGAGGTCGGTACGGGGAGGTAGACTTATCGTGTCTGGCCGGACGCATGCCCGCGCGTGCCCTGAGCGAACCTGTGTGGGATGCCGGGAGCGAGCGGCCAAGAGCGACCTGCTGCGGATCGTGATGAATAAGGGCGAGTGCGTCCCCGATCATCGCGGTACGCTGCCCGGCCGGGGTGCGTACGTGCACCCCGCCGTGGTCTGTCTCGACCTGGCGGTTCGCCGCAGGGCGTTCCCCAGGGCCTTCCGGACCCAGGGACCGCTCGACACCGTGGCTCTCCGCCACCACGTCGAGCGGACGGCACCGCAGTGAAGAAGTACGGCACGGAATCCCGTGCGGTCAGGTACCTCGCGAGTTGGAAGTAGGTCGAGATTGCGATGAGCACTCGATGAGTACGCGATGAGTACGCCCATGAAGTAGCGACGGTCCGGCGGTAACCGGACCTAAAAGGAGCGAAGTGGCTAAGGTCCGGGTATACGAGCTCGCCAAGGAGTTCGGTGTAGAGAGCAAGGTCGTCATGGCCAAGCTCCAGGAACTCGGTGAATTCGTCCGTTCGGCGTCCTCGACGATCGAGGCGCCGGTCGTGCGCAAGTTGACTGACGCTTTGCAGGGTCCCGGCGGCAACGCCGGCAAGACCGCTGCCAAGCCCGGCGCGCCCCGCAAGGCGGCGCCCTCCCCCGCGAAGCCCTCGGCGCCGTCCCCGGCCGCCGCGGCTCGCCCCGCTGCCCCCAAGCCCGGCGCACCGGCCCCCAAGCCGGCCCCCGCCGCGCCCGCGGCCCCGGCCACCCCGGCCGCGCCCGCGAGCAGCACCCCCTCTCCGGCTCCGGCCGCCTCCGGCCCGCGTCCGGGTCCGAAGCCGGCCCCGAAGCCCGCGCCCGCCGCGCCGGCTCCGACCACCCCGGAGTTCACGGCCCCCCCGGCCGCCCCGTCGGCCCCGGCCGCCGGTCAGCGTTCCGGTGGCGCCACCCCCGGCCCGCGTCCCGCCGCTGCCCGTCCGGGCCAGCAGGCGCCGCGTTCGGGTCAGCAGGCCCCCCGTCCCGGCCAGCAGGCCCCGCGTCCGGGCGCCCGCCCGGCCGGCCCGCGTCCGGGCAACAACCCCTTCACCTCCGGCGGCTCCACCGGCATGGCGCGCCCGCAGGCGCCCCGTCCGCAGGGTGGCGCGCCGCGTCCCGGCGGCCCCGGTGCCCCCGGTGGCGCTCCGCGTCCGCAGGGCCAGGGCGGCGTTCCCGGCGCCCCGCGCCCCCAGGGCGGCGCTCCGCGTCCGACCCCCGGTGGCATGCCCCGTCCGCAGGCTCCCCGTCCGGGCGGCGCGCCCGGCGGTAACCGTCCGAACCCGGGCATGATGCCGCAGCGTCCCGCTGCCGGCCCGCGTCCCGGCCCCGGCGGTCGTGGCCCCGGTGGCCCCGGCGGTCGTCCGGGCGGTCCCGGCGGCGGCGGTGGCGGTCGTCCCGGCTTCGCCGGTCGTCCGGCCGGTCCCGGCGGTGGCGGCGGCGGCTTCGCCGGCCGTCCCGGTGGTCCCGGTGGCGGTGGCGGCGGTCGTCCGGGCGGTCCCGGCGGCGGTGGCGGCTTCGGCGGTCGTCCCGGCGGCTTCGGCGGTCGTCCCGGTGGTCCGGGTGCCCGTGGTGGCACGCAGGGCGCCTTCGGCCGTCCCGGTGGTCCCGCGCGTCGCGGTCGCAAGTCGAAGCGTCAGAGGCGCCAGGAGTACGAGGCCATGCAGGCCCCGTCCGTGGGCGGCGTGATGCTGCCCCGCGGCAACGGCGACGCCATTCGCCTGTCGCGCGGTGCCTCCCTCACCGACTTCGCCGAGAAGATCGGCGCCAACCCGGCGTCGCTCGTCGCGGTGATGATGAACCTCGGTGAGATGGTCACGGCCACGCAGTCGGTCTCCGACGACACGCTGACCATGCTCGGCGAAGAGATGAACTACGTCGTTCAGATCGTCTCGCCGGAGGAGGAGGACCGCGAGCTCCTCGAGTCCTTCGACATCGAGTTCGGCGAGGACGAGGGCGGCGAAGAGGCTCTGGTCTCCCGTCCGCCGGTCGTCACCGTCATGGGTCACGTCGACCACGGTAAGACCCGACTGCTCGACGCGATCCGCAAGACGAACGTCGTCGCGGGCGAGGCCGGCGGCATCACGCAGGGCATCGGTGCCTACCAGGTGGGCACCGAGGTCAACGGCGAGGACCGCAAGATCACCTTCATCGACACCCCGGGTCACGAGGCGTTCACCGCCATGCGTGCCCGTGGTGCGAAGTCGACCGACATCGCGATCCTCGTGGTCGCGGCCAACGACGGCGTCATGCCGCAGACGATCGAGGCGCTCAACCACGCCAAGGCCGCCGGCGTCCCGATCGTCGTCGCGGTCAACAAGATCGACGTCGAGGGTGCCGACCCGGTCAAGGTGCGCGGTCAGCTCACCGAGTTCGGTCTGGTGGCCGAGGAGTACGGCGGCGACACGATGTTCGTCGACATCTCCGCCAAGCAGGGTCTGCACATCGACTCCCTGCTGGAGGCCGTCGTCCTCACCGCCGACGCCTCGCTCGACCTGCGGGCCAACCCGAACCAGGACGCGCAGGGCATCGCGATCGAGTCCCACCTCGACCGCGGTCGCGGTGCCGTCTCGACCGTCCTGGTCCAGCGCGGAACGCTGCGCATCGGCGACACCGTGGTGGTCGGCGACGCGTACGGCCGCGTCCGGGCGATGCTCGACGACAAGGGCAACAACGTCGAGGAGGCGACCCCGTCGACTCCCGTCCTGGTGCTCGGTCTCACCAACGTGCCGGGTGCCGGCGACAACCTCATCGTCGTCGACGAGGACCGTACGGCCCGTCAGATCGCCGAGAAGCGCGCCGCGCGTGAGCGCAACGCCGCCTTCGCCAAGCGCGTCCGCCGGGTGTCCCTCGAGGACCTCGACAAGGTGCTCAAGGCCGGTCTGGTCCAGGAACTCAACCTCATCATCAAGGGCGACGCGTCCGGTGCGGTCGAGGCTCTCGAGTCCTCGCTGCTCCAGCTCGACGTCGGCGAAGAGGTCGACATCCGCGTCCTGCACCGCGGTGTGGGTGCGGTCACCGAGTCCGACATCGACCTGGCGATGGGCTCCGACGCCATCGTCATCGGCTACAACGTCCGTGCGGCCGGCCGTGCCGCGCAGATGGCGGAGCGCGAGGGCGTCGACGTCCGGTACTACTCGGTGATCTACCAGGCCATCGAGGAGATCGAGGCGGCCCTGAAGGGTCTCCTCAAGCCGGAGTACGAAGAGGTCGAGCTCGGTACGGCGGAGATCCGCGAGGTCTTCCGCTCGTCCAAGCTGGGCAACATCGCCGGTGTCCTCATCCGCTCGGGCGAGGTCAAGCGCAACACCAAGGCGCGCCTCATCCGCGACGGCAAGGTCATCGCGGAGAACCTCAACATCGAGGGTCTGCGCCGCTTCAAGGACGACGTCACCGAGATCCGCGAAGGCTACGAGGGTGGTATCAACCTCGGAAACTTCAACGACATCAAGATCGACGACGTCATCGCGACGTACGAGATGCGCGAGAAGCCGCGCGCCTGACGTACAGCGTTGATCCGGGGCCGGTCGGCGGGAAGGAATTCCGTCGATCGGCCCCGGCCGTTCCGTGTACGGTTCTGATGTCCCTGCCAAGCGGTTGGCGGGGCCCATGAACCCGAACCGGCGGGACATCCGGGCATACATGTATGTGGGGACGCTGTCCTTCGATCTGCTCCTCGGCGACGTACGGTCGCTGAAGGAGAAGCGCTCCGTCGTCAAGCCGATCGTCGCCGAGCTCCAGCGGAAGTTCTCCGTGAGCGCGGCGGAGGTGTCGGGCCAGGACCTCCACCGGCGGGCCGAGATCGGCGTCGCGATGGTGTCGGGCGACCCGGGGCACCTCAGTGACGTACTGGACCGGTGCGAGCGCCTGGTCGCCGCCCGGCCGGAGGTGGAGCTGCTGTCGGTTAGACGCAGGCTCCACACCGACGAAGACTGAACTCAGCAGGCAACGCAAGAAAAAGGCAAGAAAGAGGAGAAGGACCAGTGGCCGACAACGCGCGGGCGAAGAAGCTGGCGGACCTCATCCGGGAGGTGGTCGCCGAGAAGCTGCAGCGCGGCATCAAGGACCCGCGCCTGGGTACGCACGTGACCATCACGGACACCCGCGTCACCGGTGACCTGCGGGAGGCCACGGTCTTCTACACGGTCTACGGGGACGAGGAGGACCGGGCCAGCGCCGCCGCCGGCCTGGAGAGCGCCAAGGGCGTCCTGCGGTCGGCCGTCGGCCGGGCCGCGGGCACCAAGTTCACCCCGACGCTCACCTTCGTGGCGGACGCCCTCCCGGAGACCGCCAAGAACATCGAGGACCTCCTGGACCAGGTGCGCGCCTCGGACGCGAAGGTGCGCGACGCGTCCTCGGGCGCCGCCTTCGCCGGTGACGCCGACCCGTACAAGAAGCAGGGCGAGGACGAAGCCGCCGAATGAGCAAGACAGCCAGCACGCCCGACGGCCTTGTCATCGTCGACAAGCCGTCGGGCTTCACCTCGCACGACGTCGTGGCCAAGATGCGCGGGATCGCCAAGACCCGCCGCGTCGGCCACGCCGGGACGCTCGACCCCATGGCGACGGGCGTCCTCGTCCTCGGCGTGGAGCGGGCGACCAAGCTCCTCGGTCACCTCGCGCTGACCGAGAAGGAGTACCTGGGCACCGTCCGGCTCGGGCAGACCACGATCACCGACGACGCCGAGGGCGAGATCACGGCGTCGGTCGACGCGTCGAAGGTCACCCGCGAGCAGATCGACGCGGGGGTCGCGGAGCTGACCGGCGCCATCATGCAGGTGCCGTCGAAGGTCTCCGCCATCAAGATCGACGGCAAGCGGTCCTACGCGCGGGTGCGCGGCGGCGAGGAGTTCGAGATCCCGGCCCGGCCGGTGACCGTCTCCTCCTTCCGCGTGTACGACGTGCGCGAGGACACCGCGGCGGACGGCACCCCGGTCGTGGACCTGGTGGTCTCCGTCGTCTGCTCCTCCGGCACGTACATCCGGGCGCTCGCCCGCGACCTGGGCGCCGGTCTCGGCGTGGGCGGGCACCTGACCGCGCTGCGCCGCACCCGGGTCGGCCCGTACAAGCTGGACTCCGCGCGCACCCTGGACCAGCTCCAGGAAGAGCTCACGGTCATGCCGGTCGCCGACGCGGCCGACGCGGCGTTCCCCCGCTGGGACGTCGACGAGAAGCGGGCCGGGCTGCTGCTGAACGGCGTGCGCCTGGAGATGCCGGAGTACCCGGCGGGCCCGGTCGCGGTCTACGGGCCGGACGGGCGGCTGCTCGCGCTGGTCGAGGCGCAGCGGGGCAAGGCGAAGAGCCTGGCCGTCTTCGGCTGAGGCCCGGAGCCGCCCGATGCCGAGCGGAATGCCTCGTGGGGCGGTCACGCACGCGTGACCGCCCCACGAGGCATTCCGCCTCCCCACCCCTTCCCCTTCTCACCCGTTCGGGCAGGCGCTCGAAGCGGACGGGGGGCGTGTGAGGGGGCGCGTTCGGCCTTGAGCTGTTCCCGGTGATCACCGGGAACCTACGGTCGGAGGATGGGGAGCGGGGACCTGGCGGAGCTGGTGCGGATCGAGGATCCGGCCGGCCGGCCGTGCGGCACCGGTTTCCTCGCCGACCACCAGGGCACCGTGCTCACCGGCCACGAAGTCGTCCGGGGCCGCGCCGCCCTCCTGCTGCGCACCCCCGACGGGCGCAGCCACCGGGTCGGCCCCGCCGACCTCACCCTGCTGCCCGACAGCGGGCTCGCGCTCGTCCGCGCCGAGGGGCTGACCGCCCGCCCGCTGCCGCTCGCCGCCCGCCAGGGCATCGAGCCCGGGACGTACGTACGGATCGCCGCGCACGGCTGGCGCGAGGCCCGGGTGCTCGGCGCCACGGCCGGGTCCGCCCTGGAGCTCGCCATCGGCACCGAGGGCGCCGAGGCCCTGCACGAGGGCGGACCGGCCGCCGGCGGGCCCGTCCTCGACCCCGACACCGGCGCCGTCCTCGGCGTCCTCGGCACCGCCCTGCACGGCGACCGGCGCGCGGCCGGGCACGCCCTGCCGGTGCCGCCCACCGGACCGCTCGCCGCCCTGCTGCTGCGCAACGCCGCCACCGTCCCCGCCTACGGCCGCGACCTCAACCTGGCCGGGGTCCTGGAGCTGACCGCCACCACCACCGGCACCCGCGAGGAGCCGCCCGCCGCGCGGGTCCGGGACGACGGCGAGGCCCTCGTGCTCGCCGTCGTCGGCGCCCCCGGCACCGGCCGCACCACGGCGCTCGCCGGCCTCGCCGCGCTGCGCGCCCGGGGCCCGGCCCCCGCGCCCACGGTGTGGCTGCGCGGCGCGGACCTGCGCGCCGACGACCGCTCCGTCGCCGACGCCGTCGGGCGGGCCCTGTACCGCGCCGGACGGGTCGCCGCCGCGTCCGGCACCCCCGGCGACCCCGCCGGGGCGACCCCCGAGCAGGCCGCCGCGCTCGCCCGCGCCGCCCACCGCCCCCTGCTGCTCCTGCTCGACGGCCCCGAGGAGATGCCGCCGCTGCTCGCCCACCGTCTCGGGCCCTGGACCACCGCCACCGAGCAGTGGCTCGCCGCGCACGGGGCGCGGCTGGTGACCGCCTGCCGCGCGGAGCACTGGGAGCAGGCCGGACCGCTGTACGTCACCGGGCCGAGGACCGTCGTCCTGGGCGACCTCGGCGAGGCCGCCGCCCGCGAGGCCCGGCGGCTGCACGCCGTCCCCGACGACGCGATCGACCCGGAGGACGCCCGGCACCCGCTGGCGCTGCGGCTGCTCGGCGAGGTCCGGGCCGCCACCCGGGGCGAGGCGGCGGGGCGGCCGGGCCGGGACGAGGTGTTCGCCGCGCACCTGGCCCTGATGTGCCTGCGGGTCGCGGTGCGGATCGCCGCCGGCAGCCGCCCCGTGGCGCGCGGCACGGCCGTGCGGCGGCTCGCCGCCCGGGTCAGCGGCCGGGTCCACGAGGCCGCCCGCCGCTGCCTCGGGCCCGGACAGGGCGAGCTGGACCGGGAGTCCTTCGAGGAGCTGTTCCCCTGGCCCGAAGGCTGGGCCTCCGCCGTCCTCACCGAGGCCCTGCTCGTCCCCGCGGGCGCCGGCTACCGCTTCGCCCACGAGGAGCTCGCCGACTGGCTCCAGGGCGCCCATCTGGACGTCGACCGCGCCCTGGACGTCCTGGTCCACCACCCGCCCCCGCCCGGCGGCCTCCCGGTGCCCCGCCACCGCATCGGCCCCGTCCTCCAGGCCCTCCACCACCTCCACCACGACCAGGGCCCAGAGGCCCTCGCCACCCGCCTGACGTCCCTGGCCGACGCGCTCGCGGCCTTCGCCGACGGGGCGGGCGGCCCGCCCCCCGGCGTCCCCGAAGGGGTCTGGTGGGCCTCGCGGCTGCTCGGTGGGGTGCTCGGAGGGGTGCGGGATCTCCGGCCGTTCCTGCCCGTGCTGCGGCGGCTCGCCGGGCGGATCGGGGCGCGGCCCGGGGCCGCCGACGCCTTTCCCGGGTTCGGCGCCGGGTTCTGGGCCGGGCTGCGGCTGCCCGAGGGGGAGCGGGTCGACCTGCTGCGGCGGCTGGTGCCCGCCGACCCGGCGCCCGGGCCCGGGACCCCGCCGCGCTTCCTCGACGCGGTCGCCGGGCTGCTCGCCGCCGACCCGCGGGGGGTGCAGCCGCTGCTCTGCCGCTGGTTCGGGGACGAGCGCCCGCTGGCCGCCGCGCCCGGCGCCACCGTCGGCACCGCCGCGCAGGCCGTGCTGCACACCCACCGGCGGCTCGCCGTCGACGACCTGTGCGAGGCCCTGGTCGCCACCGCCCACCCGCTCGCCGAAGGACTGCTCGGCGCGCTCGCCGAGGACGAGCCCACGGCGCTGTGCCGGGCCGTCGACCGCTGGGCCCACGACGACGGGCGGCCCGAGCGGCGCACGGCGGCCGCCGCGTACGGACGGCTCGTCGCCCCGCACGCCACGGACGAGGCCGACCGCGCCACCCTGCGCTTCGCCGCCCTCGCCCTGCTCGCCCGGCCCGCCGACCGCGCCCTGCACGGCCCCGCGCTCGGGCTGCTGGTCCGCGACCCGGAGTCCCGCGCCCGGCACCTGCCGCGCGCCCTCACCGAGCCCGGCGTCCCCGTCGACGCTCTCGGCGCCGCGCTCGCCTCGCACCCCGGAGCCGTCCTGGGCGCGCTGCGCGCCCGGCTGCACGGCGACGAGCCCGCCGCCGTGCTGCGGCTGCTCGCCCGCGTCCCCACCCCGCGCCTCGCCCGCCGCGCCGCCGAGCTCGTCGCCGAGTACGCCGAGCGGCACCCGGAGGGCGCCGGACTGGTCGCCGGCTTCGTCGACACCCGCCTCGAAGAGGGGCCCGTCGCCCGCTGTGTCCTGCACCCGCTGGTGCTGCGGCTGCTGACCGGACCGCAGCCGGCCGTGCGCGCCGCCCTCGTCCCCGTCCTCGCCGCCCCCGGCACCGGCGCCTCCCGCTTCCTGCGCGCCGAACTCCTCGACGCGCTGCGCGCGGACCCGCGCCCCCGGCCCCCGGCCGTAACGAAGGTCACCTCGCCCGTGCCGATGCCGATGCCGATGCCGACGTGGCCTGCCGCGCATGGCAGTCTTAGACCTGCGCCAACAGGCGTACACGCGGACATGGGTACAGGCGGACGAGGAGCGGTCACAGTGCAGCGCTGGCGTGGCTTGGAGGACATCCCCCAGGACTGGGGGCGCAGCGTCGTCACCATCGGCTCCTACGACGGGGTGCACCGCGGGCACCAGCTGATCATCGGGCGGGCCGTGGAGCGCGCCCGCGAGCTCGGCATCCCCTCGGTCGTCGTCACCTTCGACCCGCACCCCTCCGAGGTGGTGCGCCCCGGCAGCCACCCGCCGCTGCTCGCCCCGCACCACCGGCGCGCCGATCTGATGGCGGAGCTGGGCGTGGACGCGCTGCTGATCCTGCCGTTCACCGCCGAGTTCTCGCAGCTGTCCCCGGCCGACTTCATCGTGAAGGTGCTCGTCGACAAGCTGCACGCCAAGCGGGTCATCGAGGGCCCCAACTTCCGCTTCGGCCACCGCGCCGCGGGCAACGTGGCGGTCCTGGCCGAGCTGGGCGCCACCTACGACTACGACGTCGAGGTCATCGACCTGCGGGTGACGGGCGCGGCGGGCGGTGGGGAGCCGTTCTCCTCGACGCTCACCCGGCGGCTGGTCGCCGAGGGCGACATGACCGGCGCCGCCGAGATCCTGGGCCGCCCGCACCGTGTGGAGGGCATCGTCGTGCGCGGCGCCCAGCGCGGCCGGGAGCTGGGCTTCCCGACGGCCAACGTCGAGACCCTGCCGCACACCGCGGTCCCCGCCGACGGCGTCTACGCGGGCTGGCTGACGGCCGACGGCGAGCGGATGCCCGCCGCGATCTCGGTCGGCACCAACCTGCAGTTCGACGCCACCGAGCGGACCGTCGAGGCGTACGCGATCGACCGCGAGGGCCTCGACCTGTACGGCCTGCACGTGGCCGTCGACTTCCTGGCGTACGTGCGCGGGATGCTCCGCTTCGACACCCTGGACGACCTGCTCACGGCGATGGCCGACGACGTCAAGCGCAGCCGCGAGCTCACCGCCGTGTACGACCGGGGCTGAGCCGGCCGCGCCCGTCACCAGCGGACGAGCAGCTCCCGAGGCCCCCGGATCAGGCCCTTGGACTGGAACGGGGTGTCCTCGGGCCGGCCCGCGAGCCGCAGCCGCGGGTAGCGGGCCAGCAGCGTCCCGAGCATCACCTCGGACTCCATCCGGGTCAGCATCGCGCCCATGCAGTGGTGCGGCCCGTGCCCGAAGGAGACGTGCCCGGTCCCGGTGCGGTCGAAGTCGACCGTGTGCGGGTCCGGGAAGGCCGCGGGTCGCGGTTGGCGGCCAGATAGGACGCGTACACCGCCTCGCCCGCGCGGATCAGCACCCCGCCCACCTCCACGTCGGCCAGCGCGATCCGGGGCAGCCCCACCCCGTTGCGGTGCGGGATCCAGCGCAGCAGCTCGTCCACCGCCCGCGGCAGCAGCTCCGGTGCGTCCCGCAGCCGGTCCGCGAGCTCCGGCCGGGTCAGCAGCAGCCACACCATGTTGGCGCTGTTGTTCCGTACCGCGTGGGCGCCGCTGATCAGGATCGCCATCGCCAGCGACACCGCCTCGTCGGCGTCGATCCGGCCCTCGGCGAGCGACTCGGCGAGCGCCCCGCCCAGATCGTCGGCCGGCTCCGCCCGGCGCCGCTCCAGGTGCCGGACGACGCAGGCGCGGATCCGGGCCTTCGCGGCCCGGCTCTCCTCCGGCCCGGGGCCCGAGGACAGGATCAGGTCGGGCCAGGAGGCCAGCTCCGCCCGGTCCTCCTCGGGGACGCCCAGCAGATCGCAGACGACGGCCATCGGCAGCGGGCCGTGCAGGTGCCGCATCAGGTCGGCCGGGGCGCCCACCGCCTCCATCGTGTCGAGCAGCCGGTCCGCGGTCGCCTGGGCGAGCGGGCGCAGCCGTTTGGTGGACTGCCCGGTGAAAGCTTTCGTCACGGCCTTCCGCAGCCCGGTGTGGTACGGGGGGTCGGCGTAGTTCAGCGCGGCCCTGGACGCGACCATGTGGCCGGTCATCCCGGTCACCGGGCGCTCCAGGAGCGCCGTCCGGCTGAACCGGGGGTCCGAGGTCACCGCGCGTACGTCCGCGTACCGGGTGACCAGCCAGGCCTCGTGCTCGGCGCCGAACGGCAGCCGGATGCGGGCGACCGGCTCCTCGGCGAGCAGTTCGGTCAGCAGCGGGTCGAAGTCGAGCGCGGGCAGGTCGGCGACCGGCCAGGCACGCACGGGCCGGGGGCCGGCCGTGGGGGATTCGGTGGTCATGAGGGGCCTGTTCCCGGGCCCGCCCGGCCGCGACACGCCGGACGCCGACAGCCCCCTGAACGGAGGACGCGCACCCGCCCCGCACGGTGACGCTCCGCAGCCGGTCCGTGGTCCGCGCGGTTGCGGGCTCGCCGCGCCGGGGCGAGTGTGGGCCGCAGTTCACGGCGGACGAGACGAAGGAGTGCCTGTCGTGGTGACTCTGTGCAAGCCGGCGGTGGCCGTACCCGAGTACGTGATCACGATGGAGGAGACGCTCGACCTCGCCCGCGCACGCCATGCCGACCATCCCCAACTGCCGCTCGCCCTGCGGCTGATCGGGAACACCGGGGTCACCCGACGGCACATCGTGCAGCCGATCGAGCAGACCCTGGAGCACCCCGGCTTCGAGGAGCGCAACGCGCTGTACGAGGCGGAGGCGAAGGCCCGCGTCCCGGCCGTGGTCAGGGAGGCGCTGGCCAACGCGGGGCTGGGCCCCGGGGACATCGACATGATCGTCTACGTGTCCTGCACGGGCTTCATGATGCCCTCGCTCACCGCCTGGCTGATCAACACCATGGGCTTCCCCAGCCACACCCGGCAGCTCCCCATCGCCCAGCTCGGCTGTGCCGCCGGAGGTGCCGCCGTGAACCGGGCGCACGACTTCTGCACCGCGTACCCGGACGCCAACGTCCTCATCGTGGCCTGCGAGTTCTGCTCGCTCTGCTACCAGCCCACCGACCTCGGTGTCGGCTCGCTGCTCTCCAACGGCCTGTTCGGCGACGCCGTCGCCTCCGCCGTGGTGCGCGGGCGCGGCGGCACCGGCATCGTCCTGGAGCGCAACGACGCCCACCTGGTGCCCGACACCGAGGACTGGATCGCCTACAGCGTGCGCGCCACCGGCTTCCACTTCCTCCTCGACAAGCGGGTCCCGGGCACCATGGAGCCGCTCGCCCCGGCGCTGCGGCAGCTCGCCGGAGCGCACGACTGGGACGCGGGCGAGCTCGACTTCTACATCATCCACGCGGGCGGCCCGCGCATCCTCGACGACCTCAGCCACTATCTCGAAGTGCCGCCGGAGGCCTTCCGGTTCAGCCGGTCCACGCTCACCGAGTACGGCAACATCGCCTCCGCCGTGGTGCTGGACGCGGTCCGCCGCCTCTTCGACGAGGGCGGGCTCGCGGAGGGCGCCCGAGGCATCCTGGCCGGCTTCGGCCCGGGCATCACCGCCGAGATGTGCCTGGGCCGCTGGACCAACGGGGAGGCCGAGCGGGAGCCCGACCTGTCCGCCCGCCGGATCGTCGGCTACGCGCCCCGCCACCCGGAGCCGGCCCGCACCCGGGCCTGAGCTCAGCCCGCCGCCGGCTCCCGCTCCGCCCAGTGGCAGGCCGTCGCCCGCCCGCCGCCGCCCGGCAGGACCGCCGGGTCCGCCGTACGGCAGCGGTCGGCGAGCTCGGCGGGCAGGCCCCCGGCGAGGACCTGGCAGCGGGCGTGGAAGCGGCAGCCGGACGGGACGCGCGCCGGGTCCGGGGGCTCGCCGGTGAGCACCACCGGCTCGCCCCCGGACTCCGGGAGCACCGACAGCAGCGCCCGGGTGTACGGGTGCCGGGGGTCGGTCAGCACGGACTCCACCGGGCCGGTCTCCACGATCCGGCCCAGGTACATCACCGCCACCCGGTCCGCGATGTTCCAGGCCAGCCCCAGGTCGTGCGTGACGACCAGCGCCGAGAGGCCCAGCTCGTCGCGCAGCCGCAGCAGCAGCGCCAGGATCTCGCCGCGCACCGAGGCGTCCAGCGAGGCCACCGGCTCGTCCGCCACGATCAGCTCCGGCTCCAGGACCAGCGCGCCCGCGATGACCACCCGCTGCCGCTGTCCGCCGGACAGCTCGTGCGGATAGCGCAGCAGGAAGCGCTCCGGCGGGCGCAGCCCCGCCCGCGCCAGCGCCGCGCAGACCGCCGCCCGCTCGTCGCCCGCGTGGCCGTGGATCCGCAGCCCCTCCGCCACCGCGTCGTACACCGTGTGCCGAGGGTTCAGCGAGCCGCTCGGGTCCTGGAGGACGAGCTGGGCGCGCCTGCGGTACGCCTTGAGGGCCTTCCCCGTGTACGCGAGCGGCGCCCCCGCGAACGCCACCTCGCCGCCGCTCGGCCGGACCAGGCCGAGCAGCGAGCGGGCCAGCGTGGTCTTGCCGCAGCCCGATTCGCCGACCAGGGCCACGATCTCGCCCGCGCCGATGTCCAGGTCCACCCCGTCCACGGCCCGCGCGGCGGGGCCGCCGCGCCGCCCCGGGAAGGCCACCCGCAGTCCCCGCGCCGACAGCAGCGGTGCCGTGCTCATGCTGTGCTCCCCACGTGTACGCAGGCCGCCCGGCGCCCCGCGCCCGCGTCCCGCAGCTCCTGGTCCCGCTCCGCGCACTGCTCCAGCGCCACCGGGCAGCGCGGGTGGAAGGCGCAGCCGGACGGCAGCGCCGCCGGGTCCGGCGGATCGCCCGGCAGGCCGCGCGGGGCCCGCCGGGAGGCGGGGTCGCCGATCCGGGGGAAGGCCCCGGACAGCGCCCGCCCGTAGGGGTGCGCGGCGGCCTCGTACACCGCCTTCGCCGGCCCCTCCTCGACCACCCGGCCCGCGTACATCACCGCGAGCCGGTCGCAGGTGTCGGCGAGCACGGCGAGGTCGTGGCTGATCATCAGCAGCCCGATGTCCTGCTCGGCGACCAGCCGCTCGATCAGCCGCAGGATCTGCGCCTGGATCATCACGTCGAGCGCGGTCGTCGGCTCGTCCGCCACGATCAGCCGAGGCTCGCAAGCCAGCGCCATCGCGATCATCACGCGCTGCCGCTGCCCGCCGGACAGCTCGTGCGGATAGGCCGCCGCCCGCGCGGCCGGCAGCCCCACCTGTTCGAGGAGCTCCCCTGCGCGGGCGCGGGCCGCCGCCGGGGTGGCCCGGCCGTGCACGAGCAGCGGTTCGGCGATCTGGTCGCCGATCCGCCGGACCGCGTTCAGCGAGTGCATGGCGCCCTGGAAGACGATCGACGCCCCCGCCCAGCGCACCGCCCGCAGCCGCCCCCACTTCATGGTGAGGACGTCCTCCCCGTCCAGCAGGATCTCCCCGGTCATCCGGGCCGTGGCGGGCAGCAGCCGCAGCAGCGCCAGCGCCATCGTGGACTTGCCGCAGCCGGACTCGCCGGCCACCCCGAGCTTGCTGCCCGCCGGGAGGCTCAGGTCCACCCCGCGCACGGCGGGCACGGCCGCCGTCCCCGTGCCGTAGGTCACGCGCAGGTCCCGCACTTCCAGGAGGCTCATCGCCCCACCCCCAGCTTCGGGTTGAGCACGGACTCCACGGCCCGCCCGCACAGCGTGAACGCGAGCGCGACCAGCGCGATCGCGATGCCGGGCGGGGCCAGGTACCACCAGTGGCCGGAGGAGACGGCGCCCGCCTCGCGCGCGTCCTGGAGCATCCCGCCCCAGGAGACCACGGTGGGGTCGCCGAGCCCGAGGAAGGCCAGCGTCGCCTCGGTGAGGATGGCCGTCGAGATCCCGAGCGTGGTCTGCGCGAGGACCAGCGGCATCACGTTCGGCAGCACGTGCCGGGACATGACGTGCCGGTGCCCGCCGCCGAGCGCGGTCGCCCGCTCGATGTACGGGCGGGACTCCACGGCGATGGTCTGCGCCCGCACCAGCCGCGCGGTGGTCGGCCAGCTGGTCACGCCGATGGCCAGGATCACCGTCCACATCGAGCGGGACATCACGGTCGCCAGCACGATCGCGAGGACCAGCGTCGGCATCACCAGGAACCAGTCGGTGATCCGCATGACCACGGTGGAGAACCAGCCGCCGTAGTGCCCGGCGACGATCCCCACCAGCGTCCCGATGGCGACGGACAGCGTCGCCGCGAGCAGCCCGACCAGCAGCGAGATCCGCGCCCCCCACACCAGCAGGCCGAGCAGCGAGCGCCCGAACTGATCGGTGCCCAGGGGGAACGCGGCGCTCGGCGGCTCCAGGGCGGTGCCCGGCGCGTTCGTCACCGACTGCACGTCGGCGCCGACCGTCCAGGGGGCGGTGAGCGCGATCAGCCCGATCAGGGCGAGGCCCAGCAGGCCGTACAGCCCGGCCCGGTGGCCCCGGTAGGAGCGCCAGAAGCGGGCGACGGTGCCGCGCCTGCGCTCCCAGGCCAGCGAGGCGGCCGACGAGGAGGCCGGTGACGAGGTCGGTGAAGAGGTCATCGGCCCACCCGGGGGTCGAGCAGCGGATAGAGGAGGTCGGCGAGCAGGTTCATCACGATCATCGCGCCGGCGAAGACCACGAACAGCCCCTGCACCAGCGGCAGGTCGGGCACGCTGAGGCCCTGGTAGAACAGCCCGCCGAGGCCCGGCCAGGAGAAGACCGTCTCCACCAGGATCGAACCGGCCACCACGTGCCCGAGGTTGATGAAGACCATCGTCACGGTCGGCAGCAGCGCGTTCGGCACGGCGTGCCGGCGGCGGACCAGGTCGTCGCGCAGCCCCTTCGCGCGGGCGGTGGTCAGATAGTCGCCGCCCATCTCGTCGAGCAGCGAGGAGCGCATCACCAGCAGCGTCTGCGCGTAGCCGACGGCGACCAGGGTCAGCACCGGCAGCACCATGTGGTGCGCCACGTCCAGCGCGTACGCGAAGCCGGTCTCGCCGGTGCCGGACTCCATGCCGCCGGTCGGGAAGAGCCCCGGCACCGGGCCCACGCCCACCGAGAGCACGATGATCAGCAGCAGCCCGAGCCAGAACGAGGGCACCGACCACAGGGTCAGCGCCACCCCGGTGTTCAGCCGGTCGCCGAGGCTGCCGTGCCGCCAGGCGGACCGGGTGCCCAGCCACAGCCCGAGCGCCGAGTAGAGCACCACGGCGGTCCCGGTGAGCAGCAGCGTCGCGGGGAGCTTCTGCGCGATCAGCTCGCCGACCGGGGCGCGGAACTGGAAGGAGGTGCCGAGGTCGCCGCTCAGCGCCTTGGCGCAGTAGTCGCCGAACTGCTGCCACAGCGGCAGGTCGAGGCCGAACTGGTGCCGCAGCGTGGCCAGTTGCTCGGCCGAGGTGGGCAGCCCATGGGTCATCGCCTTGACCGGGTCGCCGGGGATGATCCGGAACAGGAAGAAGCTCGTGACGAGCACGGCGAGGAGGGAGACGGCCGCGCCGGCCACCTTCCCCGCCGCGTGGCGCAGATACGCGCCCGCCGTGGCCGACCGTGGTGCGCCGCCCTCCGCGGCCCGGACCGGCTCGGTCCGGGCCGCGGAGGCGGGGGTGCTCGCGCTCGTCATCGGCTACTCGCGGTCGTCGGAGGTGGAGCGGCGGCGCATCCCCAGGAAGATCCCGATCCCGACGACCACCACCACGGCGGCGCCGATCCCGACGACCACCCCGGTGGAGGAGGAGCCGGATCCCCCGTCCGAGGCCCGGGCGGCGGGCACGGCCGACCACCAGCTCCAGTAGCCGTCCTGGCCCCAGAGGTTGCCGGCCGCCGAGGGCATGGTGGTGATGGAGCCGATCTGGTCGGTGCGGTACGCCTCCAGGGCGTTGGGGTACGCGAGGACGTTCATGTAGCCGGTGTCGTACAGCCGCGACTGCAACTGCTTCACCAGGTCCGCGCGCTTGGCGGCGTCGTACTCGACGGCCTGTCGCGCGTAGAGCGCGTCGAAGCGCGGGTCGCAGATGAAGTTGTCGGTGGCGCCGGAGTCCTTCGGGGTCGCGGGCAGCGCGTCACAGGTGTGGATCGACAGCACGTAGTCCGGGTCCGGGTTGACCGACCAGCCGTCGAAGGCGAGGTCGTAGTCGCCCTTGACCCACGGGTCGGAGACGCTGTCCAGGCACTCGACCTTCAGCCCGATGCCCAGCCCGCCCCACCACTCCTGGAGGTACTTGCCGACCGCCTTGTCGTTCGGGTCGGTGGCGTGGCACAGGATGCGGAGGTCGAGCGGCTTGCCGTCCTTGCCGAGCCGCTTGCCCTCGCCGTTCTTCCGGTAGCCGGCGGCGTCCAGCACCCGCGCCGCCTTCGCCGGGTCGTAGCCGCGCTCCTGCCCGGCGGCGGGCTGCCAGAAGTACGAGCCGAAGCGCGGCGGGATGTAGCCCTCGCCCTCGACGGCGTGTCCCTGGAAGACCTTGTCGACCAGGGTGGCGCGGTCCACGGCGAGGAAGAGGGCCTTGCGCACCTCCGGGTCGAGGAGCGCCTTGTTCCCGTTGCCGAAGGTCCTGCCGTCCTTGGCCCGCGCGCCCGGGTTGGTGGCCAGCGCGAAGAAGCGGCGGCCGGGGGCGTCGTTGACCTTGATGTCCGGCTGCGTCTTCAGGGCCGCCGCCTGCGCGGGTGTCAGGTTCGGTACGAAGGACACCTCGCCCTTCTGGAGGGCGGCGACGGCCGCGTCGCCGTCCTTGTAGTACTTGAAGACCAGCTCGTCGAACTTGGGCGCGCCGCGCCAGAAGTCCTTGTTGGGCTTGAGCTTGATGTACTGGTCGACCTTGAAGTCCGTGATGACGAAGGGCCCGTTGCCCACGATCGGGAACTGCTTGTCGTTGTTGAACTTCGAGAAGTCGCCGACCTTCTCCCACACGTGCTTGGGCACGATCGGCACGTCCAGCGCCGTCATCGTCGCCTGCGGCTTCTTCAGCTCGATGACCAGGGTGCGCGGGTCGGGCGCGCTGACCTTCCTGAAGTTGGCGGTGAAGCTGCCGTTGGCGGTCGCCGCGTTCGGGTCGGTCATCATCTTCTGGAACGTCCACGCCGCGTCCTCGGCGGTGGCCGGCTGCCCGTCGGACCACGTGGAGTCCGAGCGGATCGTGTACGTCCAGGTCAGCTTGTCCGGCGAGGACGTCCAGGCGGTGGCGAAGCCCGGGACGGTGTGCGCGTCCTTCGGGTCGTAGTTGGTCAGGTACTCGTAGGCCAGCCGGTGGATGCTGGTGGAGACCAGCTTCTGGGCGAGGAAGGGCGAGAGGGAGTCGACGCTCTGCGAGACGGCGACGGTGAGCGTGGTGCCCGAGCCCGTCTTGTCGTCCTCGGCCCCGCCGGCCCCGGCGGCCTGGGCCGCGTGCGGGACGGCCACGAGGGAGGCGGCGGCGACCCCGTGGGCGACGAGCAGGCGCAGGGCCCGGTGGACGGGAGCTCTGTGGGCGGGTGCCGGAGGGGGTGGAGCCTTCGTGACCATGACCATGGGGCGTGACCTCGCGTCGGGATGCGTGCGTCGGGGGAAGTGCCGTGGATCTTGGGCTGACGATGGATGAAGCGAAGGTGTATCAGCGGTGGTCTGCCGTCGTCAACGATGTCTCAAACCCCGTGTGGACTGCGGGAATGCCAAAAGCCCCCGTACCGGAACACCGGTTCGGGGGCTCATTGGTCTACTCCTGTGACGCCTTACTGCTGAGGGGCTGGCGGAGCCTGCGGAGGCTGCTGCGGCGGCCAGTTGGGCGGCGGGACCTGCCCCTGCGGATCGGCCTGCGGCGGGAGCGGCTGCGCGGGCGGCTGCTGCTGCCAGCCCTGCGGCACCGGCGGCTGGCCCGGCTGGACCCCGTACGCCTGACCGGGTGCGGGCGGTGCTCCGTACGGCTGACCCGGCTGGCCCTGGTGGGGATAGGGCGCCTGCGGGTACGGCTGCCCCGGCACCGGCCCGCCCTGCGGCGGGTACGGCTGCGGCGGATAGGGCTGGCCGGGCGCGGGCGGGGCCGGGGGAGCGGCCGGGGCGGGGTACGGCTGCCCGGGCACCGGCTGGCCCGGCACCTGGCCGTGTCCCGGCATCGGCGGGGCCATGTGCGGGGGCAGCCCGCCCTGGGCGTCGCCGGTCCACAGCCCCTGCGCCTGCTGCGCGCGGACGAAGTCCTCGGCGACCATCGCCGAGAGGTGGAAGTACGCCTCCCGGGTCTTGGGCCGCATCATGTCGAGGTCGACCTCGGCGCCCGCCGCCAGGTGCTCGTCGAAGGGCACCACGACGACCCCGCGGCAGCGGGTCTGGAAGTGCTGCACGATGTCCTCGACCTTGATCATCTTGCCGGTCTCGCGGACCCCCGAGATGACGGTGATCGAGCGCTGCACCAGCTCCGCGTAGCCGTGCGCGGAGAGCCAGTCCAGCGTCGTGGAGGCGCTGGAGGCACCGTCCACGGACGGCGTGGAGATGATGATCAGCTGGTCGGCCAGGTCGAGCACCCCGCGCATCGCGCTGTAGAGCAGCCCGGTGCCGGAGTCGGTCAGGATGATCGGGTACTGCTTGCCGAGGACGTCTATCGCCCGCCGGTAGTCCTCGTCGTTGAAGGTCGTCGAGACCGCCGGGTCCACGTCGTTGGCGAGGATCTCCAGACCGGACGGCGCCTGCGAGGTGAACCGCCGGATGTCCATGTACGAATGCAGGTACGGGATCGCCTGCACCAGGTCGCGGATGGTCGCCCCGGTCTCGCGGCGCACCCGGCGCCCGAGCGTGCCGGCGTCCGGGTTGGCGTCGATCGCAAGGATCTTGTCCTGCCGCTCGGTGGCCAGGGTCGCGCCGAGGGCGGTGGTGGTCGTGGTCTTGCCGACGCCGCCCTTGAGCGAGATGACCGCGATCCGGTAACAGGAGAGCACCGGCGTGCGGATCAGCTCCAGCTTCCGCTGCCGCTCGGCCTCCTCCTTCTTGCCGCCGAGCTTGAAGCGGGCCGAAGCACCGGGATTGCGGCTGGACTTGGCCTTCTGCTTGCTGTTGCGCAGCAGCCGGTCGGAGGAGAGCTCGACGGCCGCGTTGTAGCCGAGCGGGGCGCCCGGCACGGACCGCTCGCGCTGGTCGTGGGTCACGGCCGTGGGCCAGGCGGCACCGGTCCGGGGATCCACCGGCGGGGCGGGCACCGCGTAGTCGGGCGGCGGACTCCCGGGCTGCGGGGCCTGCGGAGGCACGGGCGCGGGCTGACCGGGGTGCGGGAAGCCGTAACCGCCCTGGGGCGGCTGGGCCTGCGGCGGTACGGGCGCGGGCGCGGGCTGTCCCGGGTGCGGGAAGCCGTAGCCGCCCTGCGGGGGCTGGGGCTGCGCCGGGAAGGGCTGGGGCTGCGGCTGGCCGGGCCCCGGCTGGCCGGGGTAGGGCTGGCCGGGCGCGGGCTGGCCGGGCTGGGGGAAGCCGTAGCCGCCCTGCGGGGGCGCCGGGGCGGGCGCGGGCGGGGCGGGCCAGGACGCGGCGGCGGGCGGCAGCGGGGCGGCGGGCGGCTGCTCGCCGGGCGCCGCCTGGGCGGGCCACTGCGGGGCCGTCGCGGGTGTCGCGGGCTGGAACGAGGGCGGCAGGGGCGGCAGCGCACCCGCGCCGGGCAGCGGCTGCGCGGGCGGCAGCCCGGCCCCGGGCACGGCGTCCTGCGGCTCGAAGGGCGCGGGGGCCGGTACGGGGGCGGGGGCGGGGGCGGGCGCGGGGAACGGCGGCTCGGGCTCGGTGGGGGCGGAGGCGGGCGCGGGAGTCGCGGCGGCGGGGACCGGCGGCTCCGGCTCGGCGGGCGCGGGGGCGACGGCCCACGGCTCCGTCTGGGCGTCCGTACCGGTCTCCGTACCGCTCTCCGTACCGGTTGTGCCGGGGGCCCCGGCGGGCGGTTCCCCGGGAGTCTCGTCCGCGCGGTCCGCCGCCGGGGCCTCGGCGCTCGCCTCGGGCCCGGCCCCGGTCTCGGCCGCCGCTCCGGCCTCCGCGGCCTCCGCGTCGGACCCGTCCCGCGCGGCGGCTTCGACGACGGGCTCCACGGGCTCCACGGGCCCTTCGGGCGCCACCGGTGCGGCCGGAGCCGCGGGCGCGGGCGCGGCGGCCTCGGCGGCGTGCTGCTCGGCCGGGGGCGCGGCCGGAGCCGGCTGCCCGCCGGACGGCTCGCCCAGCTCGCGCTTCAGCGCGGCGGGGGAGAAGCGCATGGTCGCCCCGCTCTCCACGTCCCCGCCCCCGAAGGGCGCGGGCGCCACCGGCGCGGGGGGCACGGGCGCCGGAGCCACGGGCGCGGGCGCCGGCGGCGGCGTCCAGGTCGGCTCGAAGCCGCCCGTGGCCGGCAGACCGGGAACGGACACCGGCGCACCGGTCGGCGGCGGAGGCGTGGGCGCGGCGGCGGCCGGACCGCCCGAGGCGTTCTGGGTGTACCAGGCCGGAGGGGTGTAGTCGATCGTGAACTCACCCGTCATCTCGGCGGCGTCCGTGTCGGACTGGTCGGACTGATCGTCGACGGGCGGGTTCCAACCCCCCTTGATCTCGTCCCGATCGCCGTTCACTTTGCCTCCTGATGTGGTCGCGCACCCTTGTGCCGTCATGGGCGGGCCCTTCCCACCCTAAACGCCAACCGCGCCCGCCGGGCAGGGCCGACGGCCCCCCGCCGCGCCCCGCGCGGAACACGCCCGGGCCCCAAGTGACCCACGCGTACCGGAGCGTGAAACCCCCGGTGAATGAAATACGGAGATAAGCGGACAGTTCAGTCCGCTCAGTCCATCCGGCGCGCGCCGCCCAACAATCCGGTCTCGGCGTCGGTGGCCTGCGTCATGACGAACTGCCGGTCGTTCGGGGTGCACCACAGGGTGACGCCGTCGGCCAGCGTGGACAGCGCCTCCGACTCGGTGCGCTGGAGCCCCATGATCCGCCCGATCCGGGCGGCCTCGTCGGGGGACACCCGCTGGACCCCGACCAGCGAGGACTTCTCCAGGAGCCGGGGGGCGACCGGGCTCAGATAGGGGAGCAGGGTCACGACCGACTGCCAGGGCGCGGACACCACCCGGCCGCGCGGCGGACGCATCCCGCAGTCGCGGACGACCACGACGGGACTGCCGGCGGAGGCGCCCTGGGGCGGCACCCGCCCCACGTCGTGCAGGGTGACGCAGGGCTGCCCGCCGCCCGCCGCCTGCGCCAGCGCGGTCCACGCCTGCGCGCGGCCGGTCTCGACGGCGATCCGGGCACCGGTCGCCGCCGCGCGCAGGGCGAGGACCTGCGCGGTCCACAGGCCGCCGATGAGCGTGACGTCGTAGGGGCTGGGCCGGTTGATGCCGAGCACGGCCGGGCGGCCCTCGGCGTCGACGCCGACGACCAGGCCGTCGTCGCCCACCGGCAGGGCCAGCGCGCCGAGTTGGTCGAGGGGGACGGAGTGCCGGTCCCGGCGCGGGCCGATCAGCCCGAAGCCGAAGCGGGGCTTGCCGCCGCGCCCCGTACGCCGTGCGGCGGCGCGCGCGGCGCCGCCGGTCCGCCGCGCGGGCGCCCCGGCGGGACGCCCGCCGGAGACCCCTTCGGCGCCGCCGGCGGCGTGCGCGGGCGGGCCCGCGAGGGCCCCGCCACCGGGCTGCCCGGCGGGGGGCTGCCCGTACCCCGGCCCGGCCGCCTGCCCGGCGGAAGGCCCGCCCGGCTGCCCGTACGCCTGCCCGGCCGGTCGTCCCGTGGCCTGTCCCATCGCGTTCCCGTGCCCCGTCCCGTATCCCTGCGGCCGCGCCGGGCCGTTCGCCGGAGTGGACATCAGCGCGCACCCCCCAGCGGCAGCGTCGCCAGCATGCCCGGGACCTGCTCGCGGTCCAGCCGCACCAGGCCCGTCTTCACGCCGCGCGCCGCCCGCTCCAGTTCGTGCCGGGCCGCCACCAGCTCCTCGTCGCTGCGCCCGGTGATCCGTACGTGGCCGGTGACCGTCACCTCCTGGCGGTCACCGCCGCTCAGCGTCAGGCTGAACGTCGTCGCCAGCGCCGGCAGCGAGGTCAGCAGCGCCACCAGCTGCGGCATCGACGCCCCCGCGCCGCCCGCGCCGCCCAACTGGGGCCAGCGCCCCACCCAGTACGTGGTGTGCCGCCGGTCGTCCACCCGCCAGGTCCGCGCCGTCTCCTGGGTCCGCCGCGCCTGCGCCTGCCCTCGGCCCGCCTGCGCTATGGCCATCGGGCTGGCGCAGGTCGAGGTGGCGAGCGCGGCGGTGAGCTCCTGCTCGGTGAGGACGGTGGCGGTGAAGCCCGCGCCGGCCAGTCGGCTCGCCAGCTGGTCCGCCGCCCGCACCAGACACTTCTGCGCGCCCTCCAGGCCGCCGCCGCGCGCCTCCACCGCCTCCGGGCACAGCTCGGGGTCGAGCTTCAGGGCGATCCAGGTGATCCGGAGCGCCGGAGAACCCGTCTGCGCCTGGAGCGGCGCGTAGTTGCGGGCCGCCATCGACTGCGCGGGCAGGTGCGGCGCGGGCGCCGGCTGGGTGTGCTGGACGATCTGCGCCGACTCCAGCCGGATGCCGTCCACCGCCAGCACGTCCCGCACCAGGCCGACCGGCAGCGGGCGCGCCGAGCGGTCCGGGCGCAGCGCCGTGGCCTCGGACTCGACCCGGACCACCGCGGTGAGGAAGGTGCCGTCCCCGATCATCCCGATCGGCCGCCGGTCGCGGTCGCTGTACGCGTAGGTCCGCAGCGCCGGGTCGCACTCGACGACCGGGGCCAGCCCCGGCTCGGTGCCCTCGGGCACGGTCAGGGAGGCGGCCCGGCGGGTCCGCGCCCGCAGCGCGAGGAAGGTGCCCAGCCACTCCGGCAGCGAACGCCGGTGCCGGCGCACCAGCGCGAGCAGCACCAGCAGCGCGGCGAGCACGCCCGCGGGGACCAGCATCAGCTTGTCGACGACCGCGGCCACGAGCAGCAGCGCCGCCGCGACCTCGATCAGTACGAGCTGTTGCAATCGGAACGCACCGAAGTGTCCGGGGCGGGACTGGAGTCGGGGCGCCACGGAGGACGGAACGGACGAACCGGGCCCCGCGGAGGGGGAGACGGGGGGCGCCGAAGAGGGCGCGGCGGCAGCGGGCCGCGCCCGCGTCGCGGAAGCCATGATTGGAGAATCCCCCTCAATTCATCCCGATCACCCTGGCCCGCCAGGCCATTGGCGGCTGGATCACCCTACCCGCCCCCTGAGCACGGGCGGACAGCAGGCATAGTAGGGGGCCGGTCCGGCAGCCGGGGCCCGGGCGCCCTGCTTCCCGGACTCCCGAGCGACGACTGCGCCTGACGAAAATGGGGACTCATGGCATCACGGCGGGACGAGCTCAACGCGTACACCTTTGCGAAGAAGCGCACCATCGCGGCATTCCTCCAACCCTCTCCCTCGGGTACGGAGGAGGGGGCGCCCAGGCCGCTGCGCGCGGTCGTCCCCGGCCTGATCGTCGGGGCGCTCGTGGTGGCCGGCTTCGGCGCCTGGGGCATGTTCAGTCCCACCGCCCCCAAGGGCTGGGACACGCCCGGCACCAAGGTGATCGTCGGCAAGCAGTCCACCACCCGCTACGTCGTGCTGACCACCGGTACGGGCAAGGACAAGAGGACCCTGCTCCACCCGGTGCTCAACCTGGCCTCCGCCCGGCTGCTGTTGAACCCCGACGACTACGCCGTCATCCAGGTCGCCGACAAGGAGCTCGACAAGGGCGACCCGCCGCGCGGCCCGATCCTCGGCATCCCCTACGCCCCCGACCGGCTGCCCGCCCCCGAGGACGCGGGCACCGCCAAGCGCTGGGCGGTGTGCGAGCAGCCCGGCGGCGGCAACGGCGGCGGGGTGCAGAAGGCCGCCTTCCTCTTCGCCGAGCGCGACCTCAAGCGCACGGACGACAAGTACCGGCTGGGCCCCGGCGAAGTCCTGTACGTGAAGGGGCAGCAGGACGGCGCCCAGTACCTCGTCGACCACACGGGCACCAAGTACCGGATCGACGAGACGGCGAAGAACCTCACCACGACGCTGTTCGGCGAGGGCCGGAAGCCCCAGCAGGTGACCGACGACTGGCTGAAGACCCTGAAGACCGGCTCGACCGTCACCTACCCGAAGGTCCCCGGCGTGCTCGGCGCCGACGCGGGCGTCAACGGCGGCCTCTCCCAGGCCCAGGACCGGGTCGGCATGGTGCTGGTCGCCCAGACCGGCTCGGGCCCCCAGCACTACGTCGTGCTCCAGGGCAAGGTGCGGCCGGTGTCCCCCTTCACCGCCCGGCTCATCATGAACTCCCCCGACTCGGCCGAGGCGCACCTCGGGATGAACGGTCAGGCGAGCGCGGTCGACATGGGTCAGCTCAGCCTCGACGGAGTCGACTTCGGCGCCGGACTGACCTGGCCCAAGGCGCAGTCGAAGCTGGTCAACTCCGTCGGCGGAGCGGGCGCCCGCGACACCGTCTGCTCGGTCCTGCGCGGCGTCAGCCCCAAGGGCGAGACGACCCTGGGGACCTGGGCCGGCACCGCGTACCCCGCCGAGATCACGGCCGGCGGCACCAGCACGTACGTCACCCCCGGCACCGGCCTGCTCTACACCCAGGTCCAGGGCCGCCAGTCCGCGCCCGGCGGCTCCCTCTTCCTCGTCACCGACACCGGGCTGCGCTACGCCGTGCAGGCCAACGGCGACAGCGACAAGAAGCGTTCCGGCATCGGCGCGGGCGAGCAGCCGCAGGGCGACGGACGCCCGGAACCCTCCGACGCGCAGAAGCGTCTGGGCTACGAGAAGGTCACTCCGGTGCTCGTCCCGCAGGAGTGGTCGGACTTCCTGTCCAAGGGCCCGCGCCTCGACACCAACAGCGCGCGCCAGCCGCAGGGTTCGTGAGGGAGGTGACGCGGATGACGAAGTACCGCACGGGGGCCCTGCTCGGCGCCGCGGCTCTCGGCTGGCTGCTGGCGGTGCCGCCCGCCGCGTCCGCCGAGGGCGTCGCGCGCCCCGCCGGGCTGGACGGCGGCGGCGAGTGCACCTTCCCCATGAAGAAGCAGATCGAGGGCATCCCCTGGCCGCTCCAGCGGGTGCTGCTCGACGAGCTGTGGCAGGACACCAAGGGCGCGGGCGTCCGGGTCGCCGTCATCGACACCGGGGTCGACATCAAGAACCCGCAGCTCACGAAGGCGGTCGACGTCAAGGCGGGCAAGGACTACCTGAAGCCCGACAAGAAGAACCCGGGCATCGGCGACGAGAACCGAGGCAAGACCGGCGGCGTCGTGGACGAGGTCGGCCACGGCACCAAGGTCGCCGGCATCATCGCCGCCCGCCCCGTCCCCGGCACCGGCTTCGTCGGTCTCGCGCCCGACGCCACGATCATCCCGATCCGGCAGAACGACGAGAAGAACAGCGGCAAGTCCGACACGATGGCGCAGGCGATCGACCACGCCGTCGCCCAGCGCGCCGACGTCATCAACATCTCCCAGGACACCGCCCAGCCGCTCCGGCCGGACTCCCCGATGGGCAAGGCCGTGGCGCGGGCCATCGCCGCGAACGTGGTCGTCGTCGCGTCGGCGGGCAACGACGGCGTCGACGGCGAAGACAAGTACACCTACCCCGCGGCCTTCCCCGGAGTGCTCGCCGTCGCCTCCTCGGACCGCAACAACGAACGCGCCGCGTTCTCCCAGTCGGGCCCCTTCGTCGGGGTCGCCGCCCCGGGCGTCGACATCGTCTCCACCGTCCCCGGCGGCGGCCAGTGCGTCGACAACGGGACCAGCTTCTCCGCCCCGTACGTCGCCGGGGTCGCGGCCCTGCTGCGCGCCAAGCACAAGGACTGGAGCGTGGCGCAGATCGTGACCAGGATCGAGCAGACCGCCGTCCGCCCGGTCAACGGGCGCGACCGGTACGTGGGCTGGGGTGTGGTGGATCCGGTGCGGGCGCTCGCGGACAGCCCCGACGACACGGCCCCGGCGAGCAGTCCGACGCCGGACCCGGGACCGCCGAAGGCCACGGCGCCCGAACCGGCCGCCATGGCGCTGTCGGAGACCCCCCGGGAACGCTCCGAACGGCTCGCCACCTACGCCCTGGGAATCGGCGCGGTGCTGGTGGCCGTGGTCGCCGGAACCGCCGCCGTGATGCGTGACGGCCGACGCCGGAGAACGCTCCGGTGACGGCCCTGGGAACGGCCGCGGGAACGGCCCCGGAAACGGCCCGCCGGGCCAAGTATCCGGTCCGTACTTTGCAGTTGGAACTACCGTCCCCAATGGCTAGAGTGACCGGCGGGGGCACGGCAGTGCGACCCCAGCACGGGGGCGGCATCAAGAGATACCCGTCCGTATCGCGTTCGGAAGGCCCGGCGGCCTGACCGCCGCCGCCACCACCGAAGGAAGAAGGGGCAAGATGTCGAAAGACCTGAACGTAACCAGTGCCGAACAAGTCAAGCTCGCCGGCCGGATCCAGGACTTCCACGACGAGCTCCAGGCCCGCATCACGTCCCTCAACGGCGTGGTGGACCGCATCCAGGCGGGCTGGCAGGGCGCTGCGAGCAAGGAGTACGACCGGGTTCAGAACGACCTGAACCAGCGGCTGCGCAACATGCGCGTCGAGCTCGTGAAGCTCGAAGAGGTCATGCGCATGAGCGCCGACGGCTTCACGCGCGAGGAGGAGGACCGGATCCGGTCCTTCCGCAAGATGGACGACACGTCGAGCGGCCAGAGCGCCATCCTCGGCATGGCCTGAGCCTCGCCCACCTCCCGCGTCTCTACACTCCAGGAGCCACGAAGATGACTACTGCGGTCAATTACGACACCGTGACCCAGGCGGCGGGCGATGTCCGCCTGACGTCCAGCCAGCTCAGCCAGAAGCTGGAGGACCTCATGACCGAGGTCAACCGCGTCGCCTCCAACTGGGAGGGCGAGGCGAAGATCGCGTACCGCGAGAGCCAGGACCGCCTCACCAAGGACATGGCGGGCATGAACCAGGACCTGGCGCGCATCGCCCAGCTCCTCGACGAGTCGGTCGTCGGCTACCAGGACACCGACAAGGGCAACGCCGCCCGCTTCCGCATGATGATGTGATCCCGCGTCACTGACGCGAGAGGGGGTGGCCCGTTCCCACGGGCCACCCCCTCTCGCGTCCGCGCGGACGCTACTTCAGGTCGAACTCGCCGTCGCGCGCCCCGAGTACGAAGGCGTCCCACTCCGCCTTCGTGTAGCGCAGCACGGTCTCCTTGTCGAGCGAGGAGCGCATCGCCACCGCGCCGTCCGGCAGATACGCGATCTCCACCCGCTCCTCGTCCGGACTGGTCCCCGGCGCCCCCTGCCACTCGGCCCCGGAGATGTCGAGGGCGTAGAGCTCTTCCTTCACGCGTTCCCGGTCCTGGGCGTCCGTCATCGGCGGGGTCCTTGTCTGTGCTGGTCAGTCCTGTGAACGAGCCGCGGGCCAGCCTATCGACGCCGAAGCCCGCCCCGGGACCGTACGGCGAAACGGTCCCGGGGCGGGCTCCGGAGCTGCTACGTACGATCCGGCAGCCAGCCCAGCTGCACCAGCGGCGTCCCGCGCTTGCGGGAGACGAAGGTGCCCCGGCCCGGAGGCATCGGCCGGGCCCGCACGTTGCCGAGGATGTCGCCCTCGCCCGGGTCGCCGGAGAGGATCACGCCCTGCGCGCCGAGCTCCTTCGCGCGCTGCATGAACGGCTCGTACATCGCCCGCGAGGCGCCGGCCGCGCTGCGGGCCACGATGAAGCGGATGCCCACGTCCCGCGCGAACGGCAGGTTCTCCACCAGGACCTGGAGCGGATTCGCCGAGTTCGTCGCCACCAGCTCGAAGTCGTCGATCAGCACGTACAGCTGCGGACCCGTCCACCAGCTCCGGTCCCGCAGCTGCTGCGGGGTGATGTCCGGCTTCGGGGCGCGCTTGGTCATCACCGTGTTGATCGCGTCCATGTGCATCTGCATGGCCGACGCCATCGGCGCGTACTCCAGCAGGTGCGAGGGCGCCACCGCCTCCAGCATCGTGCGCCGGTAGTCGCCGACCACGATCCGCGCCTGCTCCGGGGTGTACCGCTCGCACAGCTGCTTGGCGATCAGCCGCAGCAGCGCCGTCTTGCCCGACTCGCTCTCGCCGAAGACCAGGAAGAACGGGTCCGACTCGAAGTCGACGAACACCGGCTCCAGGTTCGTCTCGTCGATGCCGATCGCGATGCCGTGCTGCGGGTACTCGAAGCCCTTCGGCAGCTGCTCCGCCGGCAGCTTGCGCGGCAGCAGCCGCACCGCCGGGGCCGGGGCGCCCGCCCAGGCCGCCCGCACGGCCCGCACGAACGCGGCCGTCCCCTCCGACAGGTCCTCCGCCGAGCTCGACCCGTCGATCCGCGGCAGCGCCCCCATGAAGTGCAGCTTCTCCGGCACCTGGCCGCGCCCGGGCACCCCCGGCGGCACGTTCGCCGCGACCTTGCGGTCGAACTCCGAGTCCATGACGTCGCCGAGCCGCAGTTCGAGGCGGCCCAGCATCTGGTCCTTCAGCGCCGCCCGCACCTCCATGTACCGGGCCGCGGTGATCACCACGTGGATGCCGTAGCCCAGACCGCGCGCCGCGATGTCCGAGACGACCGGCTCCAGCATGTCGTAGTCGTTGCGGAAACCGCCCCAGCCGTCCACCACCAGGAAGACGTCGCCCCAGGCCTCGCCCGGCAGCTCGCCCGCCGCGCGCTTGCGGCGGTAGGTCGCGATCGAGTCGATGTCGTGCGCGCGGAAGAACTCCTCCCGCCGGTTCAGCACCCCCATCACCTCGGCGACCGTCCGCCGCACCCGCTCCGGGTCCAGCCGCGAGGCCACCCCGCCGACGTGCGGCAGCCCGGCCAGCGAGGACATGCCGCCGCCGCCGAAGTCCAGGCAGTAGAACTGCACCTCGGCCGGGGTGTGGGTGAGCGCGAACGACGACACCAGCGCCCGCATCAGCGTCGACTTGCCCGACTGCGGGCCGCCGACCACCATCATGTGGCCCGCCGCCCCCGAGAAGTCCCGGTACAGCACCTCGCGCCGCTGCTCGAAGGGCTTGTCGATCAGGCCGAGCGGCACGGTCAGCCCGCCGGGACGGGTGTACTCCGTCGCCGTCAGGCCCCGCTCCGCCGTCTGCGCGAGACCCGGCAGAAGCTGGTCCAGCGTCGGCGCCTGGTCCAGCGGCGGCAGCCACACCTGGTGCGCCGGCACCCCCTGCCCCTCCAGGCGCCGCACGATCACGTCGAGGACGGTGTCCGCGAGCGCGTCGTCCTCCTCGGCGCGCCGCGCCGTCAGATAGGCCGGGTCGGGCGCCGCGTACACCACCGGCACCGGCGAGGCCGTGAACAGCGCGGGCCGCCGCTCGACCGGCAGCTGCCCGGCCGCCAGCCGAGGCCCGCCCGTGCGGTACGTCCCGGACACGTACGCCGCCTTGAAGCGGGTCATCTCGTCCGTGCCGAACTTCAGATAGCCCGAACCCGGCACCGACGGCAGGTGGTAGGCGTCCGGCACGCCGATCGCCGTCCGCGACTCCGCCGCCGAGAAGGTCCGCAGGCCGATCCGGTACGAGAGATACGTGTCCAGACCGCGCAGCCGGCCCTCCTCAAGGCGCTGCGAGGCCAGCAGCAGATGCACGCCCAGCGAGCGCCCGATGCGGCCGATCTGGATGAACATGTCGATGAAGTCGGGCTTGGCGGTGAGGAGTTCGGAGAACTCGTCGATCACCAGGACCAGCGAGGCCAGCGGCTCCAGCGGAGCCCCCGCCGCCCGCGCCTTCTCGTAGTCGTGGATGTTCGCGTAGTTGCCCGCCGACCGCAGCAGCTCCTGCCGCCGCTGCAGCTCGCCGCGGATCGCGTCGCCCATCCGGTCGACCAGCGTCAGGTCGTCCGACAGGTTGGTGATGACCGCCGCCACGTGCGGCATCTGCGACATGCCCGCGAAGGTCGCGCCGCCCTTGAAGTCCGCGAGGACGAAGTTCAGCGTCTCCGACGAGTGCGTCACCGCCAGACCCAGCACCAGCGTCCGCAGCAGCTCCGACTTGCCGGAACCCGTCGCACCCACGCACAGCCCGTGCGGGCCCATGCCCTCCTGCGCGGCCTCCTTCAGGTCCAGCATGACCGGCTGCCCGTCCTCGCCGACGCCGATCGGCACCCGCAGCCGCTCCGCCACCGAGCGGGGCCGCCAGGTCCGGGCCACGTCCACCGAGGCCGCGTCGCCCAGGTTCAGCAGATCCGTGAAGTCCAGGTTGGCCAGCAGCGGCTCGTCGTCGTCCCCGCCGCCCATCCGCAGCGGCGCGAGCTGCCGGGCCAGCGCCTCCGCCGCCGGCAGCGACATCACGTCCGGCAGCCCCTCGTACGCGAAGCCGCCGCCCGACTCCAGCCGCAGCCGCCCCGGACCCACCACCACCGACAGACCGCCGCGCGGCTCGTCCAGCTCACCGGAGACCACCTCGACGATGGTCACGCCCTGCAGGCCCTCGGCCGCCGCGAACAGCGAGTCCGGCGGCACCATGCCGCCGTCCAGGACCACCACCACGTGCGGCTGGTCCAGCACCGGCTGGTTCTCCCGGCTGAACCGCGGCCGGCCGTCCAGCCGCGAGCGGATCAGCTGCTCCAGCTCGCCCAGGTCGTCACCGAACAGGCGCTTGGTGCCCGCCCCGTCGACCGTCCCCGGCACCTGCGTGTGCGGCAGCCACTTCGTCCAGTCCCACCGCTCCTGCGCCCCGCGCGCCGCGACCACGGCCAGCATCAGGTCGTCGGGGGAGTGCAGGGTCACCAGCTGCGCCACCAGACCGCGCGCGGCGGACCGCGCCGACTCCGGATCACCGGAGACCGTCACGTGGTAGAACGCCCGCATCGACACCGCCATCGGCAGCCCGTCCAAGGTGCCGTGCACCGCGAGGAACTGCTGCATCGCGCCCGCGCACAGCGGCTCCAGCTCGTCCACCGGCGCCGTGTCCGGCGCCACCAGGGGAGTGGACAGCTGCTGCGCGCCGAGACCGATCCGCGCCTGCGCGAAGTCGTGGTCGCCGACCCGCCGCTCCCACAGCCGCGAACCCTCCGCCACCACCGACCACAACTGCTCCGGCGCCGGGTGCAGATAGAGCTGAGCGTCCCGCTGACGACGGGCCGTGCGGCGCACCGTACGCCGGGTCTGCGCGAGGTATTTGAGGTAGTCCCGCCGCACATCGGCCATTTGCCCCTGCGTACCGCGACGGAAGCGCACGAACTGCGCGATCGCCATCGCGACCGTCGACGCCAGCATCAGGACGCCCATGATCCGCATGATCGGCGAGGGCGTCATGAAGAAGAAGACGACCGACGAACCCATGCCCAGCATCGGCAGGAGCTGCATCAGCGCGGACTCCTGCTGCCCGCGCGGAAGTTCCGGCGGAGACTCCAGGACCAGTTCCTCACCGGGTACTTCCGGAGGAAGCGACCTCGGCGGGCGTTTGACGACGATCTGGCTCACCGGCGCATCAATCCCTCGTTACGGGCGGGCTCGTGAGGAAGCTGCCGCACCCGCGCCCCCGTCGGCTGTGTTCCGTGCGGACTCCCCCGTGAGTGCAGGATCCTACTTGCAGCCACCCGAGGGGTACCCCGGTAGGGTGGCGCCGCACTGTGCGCAACCGCGAATCAGGGGGACCAGACACGTGAGTACGACCGCAGCGACCGGCTTCTGCCGCGTCACCGTCGTCGCGCCGGACAGCCGCATCGACGTCGCCCTCCCCGAGGACATCGCCGTCGCCGACGTCTACCCGGAGATCCTCCGGCTCACCGGGCAGACCCAGCCGGCCGGCGCCCCCACCGGCTACCACCTGGTCCGCCGCGACGGCTCCGTCCTCGACGGCGCCCGCACCCTCGCCGCCCAGCAGGTCCTCGACGGCGAGGTCCTCTCGCTGCGGCCCTTCGCGCAGTCCCTGCCGCCCGCCGTCTTCGACGACGTCTCCGACGCCGTCGCCTCCGCCGTCACCCGCGACCGGCACCTGTGGAGCGACGAGCTGCTGCGCGGCGCCGGACTCGCCGGGGGAGTCCTCCTCCTCGTCCTCATGGGCTTCGTCCTCTGGTACGCCGATCCCCTCCGGCACGACATGCACAGCCTGCCCGGCGTCATCGCCGGCGCCGTCGGCCTGCTGCTCACCGCCTTCGCGGGTGTCCGCGCCCGGATCTACGGAGACCGCGCCACCGCCGTCGCGCTCGGCCTCGGCGCGCTGCCGCTGCTGCTCATCGCCGGCTCCGGCATCATCGCGCCCGACGCGGGCCAGGGCCCCGGCCGGCTCCAGTTCCTGCTCGGCTGCGTCACCGTCCTGGTCGCCGCCGTCGCCCTGGTCGCGCTCACCCCCAGCGGCGACGCCCCCTTCGTCGCCGCGACCTTCCTGGCCACCGTCGGCACCCTCGCCACCTTCCTGGCGATCCTCACCGACGCGTCCGCCACCGGCACCGCCGCCGTCTGCGTCCCCGTCGCCATCGGCCTGGTCGCCTTCCTGCCCGGCCTCTCGGCCCGCTTCGCCCGGCTCCCCATCGGCTACGCCGCCCCGCGCGGCGCCGCCGAGGACGAGTTCCTGCCCGACCCGCGGCAGGCGGCCCACCACGAGGCCCAGCCCGTCGACGGGGACCGGATCGCGCTCCAGGCCCGCCGAGGCCACGAGATGCTGCTCGGCCTGGTCGGCGGCTGCGCGGCCGTCGTCGTGGGCTCCGCCGCGGTCCTCGGCTTCACCGGCAACGTCTGGGGCCAGCTCCTCGCCCTCGCCGCCGGCCTCGCGATGCTGCTGCGCGCCCGCCTCTTCCGCTACACCTCGCAGGTCGCCTGCGTGCTGGTGGCCGGCCTCGCCGCGATCGCCCTGTTGATCCTCGGGCTCTCCCTGAACCCGCCGGTCGACCTGGTCCAGGACCTCGTCCTCTACGGGGACCGGGGCGGCCTCGACGTCCGTACGATCTGGCTCACCGCGGCCGTCGCCGCCGGGGCCGCGCTGGTCACCGCCATCGGCCTGATCATCCCGCGCAAGGGCCTCTCGCCCTTCTGGGGCCGGCTGCTCGACCTCACCGAGGGCTTCGTCCTGCTCGCCCTGGTCCCGCTCTGCCTCGCCGTGCTGGACGTGTTCATGGCAGCCCGCTCGCTGACCGGCTGAGCCGCGCCCGGCGGCCCGCCCCGCGGCCCCGCCGGGATCACCCGAACGGCCTCACCGGCGAGCTGGTACGCTGTGTGACGGCCGTTTGTGTACGCGCTCCCGGAAACACCCTGTTCAGGGCTCGGGGAGCAGCGCTCATCGGACCTTCGCCCGCGAGTCACGGAAGATTCCCCTGAGATCCAGACCAGGGGCACTCGTGGGCGCACGAACACCAAGAGGAGACCAGCGTGGCTCTCGACGCCGCTGTCAAGAAGCAGATCATGACCGAGTTCGGCACCAAGGAGGGCGACACCGGCTCCCCCGAGGTCCAGGTCGCGATGCTGTCCCGCCGCATCTCGGACCTGACCGAGCACCTCAAGACCCACAAGCACGACCACCACTCCCGTCGTGGTCTGCTGATCCTGGTCGGCCAGCGCCGCCGCCTGCTGCAGTACCTGGCCAAGAAGGACATCCAGCGCTTCCGTACGCTGGTCGACCGCCTCGGCATCCGCCGCGGTGCGGCCGGCGGCGCCAAGTAAGGACGCCGTGAAGGGAGCGGTTCCCACATTCAGGGGGCCGCTCCCTTTGCTGTACGTGCGAAAGGTGCACGGCGGACCGTAGGCTGGTGCCACAACCGCACGCACAACAGCACAGACGAAGAGCGAGGAGCCGCCTGCCCGCCGCCGGTCCTCGGTAGTGGCCCCCGGGCGAGAGACCCGGGAGCTTCGATCGAAGACCGGCCCGCATAGAGCGCGCTTCTCCGCCTCCGTCGACACCGTCTCCGGCCACACGGGCCGATGGACGCAAAGACGAACACGTAGGAGAAACCGCTAGTGGAGAACGAGACCCACTACGCCGAGGCCGTCATCGACAACGGCACCTTCGGCACCCGCACCATCCGCTTCGAGACCGGCCGTCTGGCCAAGCAGGCCGCCGGCTCCGCCGTCGCCTACCTGGACGACGACACGATGGTCCTCTCGGCGACCACCGCCTCGAAGCGCCCCAAGGACCAGCTCGACTTCTTCCCCCTGACGGTGGACGTCGAGGAGCGGCAGTACGCGGCCGGCAAGATCCCCGGCTCGTTCTTCCGCCGTGAGGGCCGGCCCTCCGAGGACGCGATCCTCACCTGCCGCCTGATCGACCGCCCGCTGCGCCCCTCCTTCAAGAAGGGCCTGCGCAACGAGATCCAGATCGTCGAGACGATCATGGCCCTCAACCCCGAGCACCTGTACGACGTGGTCGCGATCAACGCGGCCTCCGCGTCGACGATCCTCGCGGGCCTGCCCTTCTCCGGCCCCATCGGCGCCACCCGCGTCGCCCTGATCAAGGGCCAGTGGGTCGCGTTCCCGACGCACACCGAGCTTGAGGAGGCCGTCTTCGACATGGTCGTCGCGGGCCGCGTCCTGGAGGACGGCGACGTCGCGATCATGATGGTCGAGGCCGAGGCCACCGAGAAGACCATCGAGCTCGTCAAGGACGGCGCCGAGGCGCCGACCGAGGAGGTCGTCGCCGCCGGTCTCGAGGCCGCGAAGCCCTTCATCAAGGTCCTCTGCAAGGCCCAGTCGGACCTCGCCGCCAAGGCCGCCAAGCCCACCGGCGAGTTCCCGGTCTACCTCGACTACCAGGACGACGTCCTGGAGGCGCTGACCGCCGCCGTCAAGGGCGAGCTCTCCAAGGCGCTCACCATCGCGGGCAAGCAGGAGCGCGAGGCCGAGCTCGACCGCATCAAGGAGATCGCGGCCGAGAAGCTCCTCCCGGCCTTCGAGGGCCGCGAGAAGGAGATCGGCGGCGCCTACCGCGCGCTGACCAAGAAGCTGGTCCGCGAGCGCGTCATCAAGGACAAGGTCCGCATCGACGGCCGTGGCCTGACCGACATCCGTACGCTCGCGGCCGAGGTCGAGGCCATCCCGCGCGTGCACGGCTCGGCGCTGTTCGAGCGTGGCGAGACCCAGATCCTCGGTGTCACCACCCTCAACATGCTCCGCATGGAGCAGCAGCTGGACACCCTCTCCCCGGTGACCCGCAAGCGCTACATGCACAACTACAACTTCCCGCCGTACTCCGTCGGCGAGACCGGCCGCGTGGGCTCGCCCAAGCGCCGCGAGATCGGCCACGGCGCGCTCGCCGAGCGCGCCATCGTGCCGGTGCTGCCGACCCGCGAGGAGTTCCCCTACGCGATCCGCCAGGTGTCCGAGGCCCTCGGCTCCAACGGTTCGACGTCGATGGGCTCGGTCTGCGCCTCCACCATGTCGCTGCTGAACGCCGGTGTGCCGCTCAAGGCCGCCGTCGCCGGCATCGCCATGGGCCTGATCTCCGAGGAGATCGACGGCCAGACGCACTACGTCGCCCTCACCGACATCCTCGGTGCGGAGGACGCCTTCGGCGACATGGACTTCAAGGTTGCCGGCACCAAGCAGTTCGTGACCGCGCTCCAGCTCGACACCAAGCTCGACGGCATCCCCGCCTCGGTCCTGGCCGCCGCGCTGAAGCAGGCCCGCGACGCGCGTCTGCACATCCTCGACGTGATGAACGAGGCGATCGACGTTCCGGACGAGATGTCCCCGAACGCGCCGCGCATCATCACCGTCAAGATCCCGGTGGACAAGATCGGTGAGGTCATCGGCCCCAAGGGCAAGATGATCAACCAGATCCAGGAGGACACCGGCGCCGAGATCACGATCGAGGACGACGGCACCATCTACATCGGTGCCCAGCAGGGCTCGCAGGCCGAGGCCGCCCGCGCCACGATCAACGGCATCGCCAACCCGACCATGCCGGAGGTCGGCGAGCGCTACCTGGGTACGGTCGTCAAGACCACCACCTTCGGTGCCTTCGTCTCCCTGCTCCCGGGCAAGGACGGCCTGCTGCACATCTCGCAGATCCGCAAGCTCGCCGGTGGCAAGCGCGTGGAGAACGTCGAGGACGTGCTGGCGATCGGCTCCAAGGTCCAGGTCGAGATCGCCGAGATCGACCAGCGCGGCAAGCTCTCCCTGATCCCCGTGATGGCGGACGAGGACGGCGCCGAGGGCGACAAGGACGACGCTGCCAAGTGACGTCCCGTAGTTCCCGCGCGACGGCCCGCCCCTCTTCGGAGGGGCGGGCCGTCGCCCGTACCCAAACGCTTCTCCCGGGCAGGGACGGCATCGGCACGGTCCGGCGCACCACCCTCCCCGGCGGCCTCAGGATCGTCACCGAGACCCTTCCCTCGGTGCGCTCCGCCACCTTCGGCATCTGGGCCCACGTCGGCTCCCGCGACGAGACCCCCACGCTGAACGGTGCCACCCACTACCTGGAGCACCTCCTCTTCAAGGGCACCGGCAAGCGGACCGCCCTCGACATCTCGGCCTCGATCGACGCGGTCGGCGGCGAGATGAACGCCTTCACGGCGAAGGAGTACACCTGCTACTACGCCCGGGTCCTCGACACCGACCTGCCGCTGGCGATCGACGTCGTGTGTGACATGCTCACGGACTCGCTCATCCTCGACTCCGACGTGAACGCCGAACGCGGCGTGATCCTCGAAGAGATCGCGATGACCGAGGACGACCCCGGCGACATGGTGCACGACCTGTTCGCGCAGACCATGTTCGGCGACACCCCGCTGGGCCGCCCGGTCCTCGGCACCGTCGACACGATCAACGCGCTCACCCGGGACCAGGTCGCCCGCTTCTACAAGAAGCACTACGACCCGACCCACCTGGTCGTCGCCGCCGCGGGCAACGTCGACCACGCCGCGGTGGTACGGCAGGTCCGCGGCGCCTTCGAGAAGGCCGGCGCCCTCACCCGTACCGACGCCGTCCCGATCGCCCCGCGCGACGGACACCGCACCCTGCGCACCGCCGGCAAGGTCGAGCTGCTCGGCCGCCGGACCGAGCAGGCCCATGTGGTCCTCGGCATGCCGGGCCTGGCCCGCACCGACGAGCGCCGCTGGGCGCTCGGCGTGCTGAACACGGCCCTCGGCGGCGGCATGTCCTCCCGCCTCTTCCAGGAGGTGCGGGAGAAGCGCGGCCTGGCGTACAGCGTCTACTCGTACACCTCCGGCTTCGCCGACTGCGGCCTCTTCGGGGTCTACGCGGGCTGCCGCCCCAGCCAGGTCCACGACGTGCTGCGGATCTGCCGGGACGAGCTCGACAAGGTCGCCGCCGACGGGCTCACCGACGACGAGATCGCCCGCGCCATCGGGCAGCTCTCCGGCTCGACCGTGCTCGGCCTGGAGGACACCGGCGCGCTGATGAACCGCATCGGCAAGAGCGAGCTGTGCTGGGGCACCCAGATGTCGGTCGACGACATGCTGACCCGGATAGCGGCCGTCACCCCGGACGAGGTACGGGAAGTGGCCCGCGATGTACTGGAGCGGCGGCCCTCGCTCGCGGTGATCGGCCCGCTGAAGGACAAGCAGGCCGACCGCCTCCACCAAGCGGTCGTCTGACCCGCCTTTCCCTCGTCACCTAAAGGAACCAGAGCAATGAGCAAGCTGCGTGTGGCGGTCCTCGGAGCCCAGGGCCGCATCGGCTCCGAGGCGGTCAAGGCCGTCCGGGCCGCCGAGGACATGGAACTGGTCGCGGCCCTCGGCCGCGGCGACAAGCTGGAGACCCTGGTCGAGGCGGACGCCCAGGTCGTGGTCGAGCTGACCACGCCCGCCTCGGTCATGGAGAACCTCGAGTTCTGCGTGGGCCACGGCATCCACGCGGTCGTCGGCACCACCGGCTGGACCGAGGACCGCCTCGCGCAGCTCGACGGCTGGCTCGCCGCCTCCCCGGAGACCGGCGTCCTGATCGCCCCGAACTTCTCCATCGGCGCGGTCCTCACCATGAAGTTCGCGCAGATCGCGGCGCCGTACTTCGAGTCCGTCGAGGTCGTCGAGCTGCACCACCCGCACAAGGTGGACGCCCCCTCGGGCACCGCCACCCGCACCGCCCAGCTGATCGCCAAGGCCCGCGCCGAGGCCGGCCTGGGGGCTCAGCCGGACGCCACGGAGACCGGGCTTGAGGGTGCCCGCGGCGCCGACGTCGACGGGGTGCGCGTGCACGCCGTGCGCCTGGCGGGCCTGCTGGCCCACCAGGAGGTGCTGCTGGGCGGCGTGGGCGAGACCCTGACGGTCCGCCACGACTCGCTGCACCACTCCAGCTTCATGCCGGGCATCCTGCTGGGCGCCCGCCGGGTGGTGGACACCCCGGGCCTCACGTTCGGCCTGGAACACTTCCTGGACCTGGGCTGAGGTCATGGGCGGAAAGATCACGTACGTCTTCCTCGCCACCGTCCTCGTCCTCGTCTTCGGCGTGGTCGGCATGGAGGGCGTCCTGCTCCTGCTGACGGGCGAGCCGGCCGCGATGGGCATGGGCGCCGTGGCGTTCCTGCTCCCGCTGGTCGGCGCCTGGTTCCTGTGGAAGAACACCCGCTTCGCGCGCCGGGCCAACCGGCTGGCCGCGGAGCTGGAGGCCGAGGGCGGACTGCCCGTCGACGAGCTGAAGCGCACCGAGGGCGGCCGGATCGACCGCGACTCGGCCGACGAGGTCTTCGCCCGCCGCAAGGCCGAGACGGAGGACTCGCCGGACGACTGGCGCTGCTGGTTCCGGCTGGCGGTGGCGTACCACGACGCCCGCGACACCCCGCGCGCCCGCCAGGCGATGCAGCGGGCGATCACCCTGCACGAAGCGGCCTGAGCCGCCGCCTCTAACGGGCGGCGGCCCCCGCGTACTCCGCGTTCCAGGCCTCGACCGTGTCGGCGGCCCGGTCGAAGGCCTCGACGCGCGAGAGGAAGTCCGAGTTGTGGTCGGTGAGCAGCTGCGTCTGCTCGCCGCCATGGCGTACGAGCATGAGGGCCTGACCCTGGACGGTGCGGGGGAGTCCCAGCCAGCGCACCGGCTGCTGGGCCGTGCGCACCGCGGAGACCTTGGGCCACGGCACGGTCCGGGTGCGGAGGAAGCCGATCCGGCGCACCCCGGCGCGGCTCACCCACACGCCCATGCGCAGCAGGCGCAGGGCGGCGGCGATGATCAGCACGGCGACGCCGAGGGTGAACACGGCACCGCCGAGCGCTCCGGCGGCGGCGATGATGACGGCCGCCAGCAGCACGAACGAGGCGAGCAGCAGGGCGAGCGCCGCCATGCCCACCCGCCACGGTCCGGGACGGTACGGACGACGCCACTGATCGTGGTCGTCGAACGGCAGCGCGATGTCGTCGTTCGCGTCGAATGCACGGTCGGCCGTCAGGAAGGGCAGGGGCACGACAGGTCCTCACTCACAAGCACGTTCGGTGGGCTGTGCCCGGTGAGGCTACCTCAGCGTCCGTCGGAAGCCTCGGACTGCTGCTGATGGGAGCCCGTGCTCCCGGACTGCAGGGAGGGCATCCCGAAGACGAGCGACCCGACGAGGCCCGCCACCACCGTCAGCCCGATCAGCGTACGGCCCAGCACCTGTGACGGGGTGAGGCGCTCGCGCGGCGGCGGAGTGACGTTACTGCGGAAGCGGTCGGACTCCGCGACGAACGCGAACGGAACGGCCTCTCGCCGGCGCAACATCAGGGTCACTCTCCTCGGATTCGGTGGTGATGACGTCTGTCACAGGTACAGACGAGCGAATCGAGGGTTTGGTGCCTCTATTTCATCAAAGCGGCGGAATCTCCTCCTTGAGGAGGACGGGACTCCCACGGGACTACAGTGGACGACTGCAACGCCCCGACTGGAAGGACCGCCGGTGACCGACAGCCCCACCGAGAACCAGAAGATCGACTTCCGGAGCGACGTCACCGTCGACCTGGTCAAGAGCGCGGCCGGCGACTCGGACGTGCTCTGGGCGGCGCGGGTGTCCACGGCGGGCGAGCAGTCCCTCGAAGAGCTCCAGAAGGACCCGGAGCGCTCCAAGGGCCTGATCAACTACCTGATGCGGGACCGCCACGGCAGCCCTTTCGAGCACAACTCGATGACCTTCTTCATCAGCGCCCCGATCTTCGTCTTCCGCGAGTTCATGCGGCACCGGGTGGGCTGGTCGTACAACGAGGAATCGGGCCGCTACAGGGAGCTCCAGCCGGTCTTCTACGTCCCCGACACCTCCCGCAAGCTGGTCCAGGAGGGCCGTCCGGGCAAGTACGTCTTCGTCGAGGGCTCCGAGGCCCAGCACGAGCTCGTCGGCCGCTCCATGGAGGACTCGTACCGCCAGGCGTACGCCACCTATCAGGAGATGCTGGCGGCGGGCGTGGCCCGCGAGGTCGCCCGTTCGGTCCTCCCGGTCGGCCTGTTCTCGTCGATGTACGCCACCTGCAACGCGCGCTCGCTCATGCACTTCCTCGGCCTGCGCACCCAGCACGAGCTCGCCGCGGTCCCCTCGTTCCCGCAGCGTGAGATCGAGATGGTGGGCGAGAAGATGGAGGAGCACTGGTCGCGGCTCATGCCGCTGACCCACGCCGCCTTCAACAAGAACGGCCGTGTGGCCCCGTAGAGCACATAAGTACGAACTTCTCCCGCGAAGTGTCCGTATTGCGACGTTTCACGAAGTTCATCTAGGCTGATCAAACGGACCCGGCACTGCTTGAACCCCCGAGCAGGCAGTGCCGGGCTCCCTTTCTCACGTCCCCCTAGGGGGCACCCGGCGCTGAGCAGCGAGTAGCGTGTTACCCATGGCTCCGATCTCCACTCCGCAGACCCCCTTCGGGCGGGTCCTCACCGCCATGGTCACGCCCTTCACGGCGGACGGCGCACTCGACCTCGACGGTGCCCAGCGACTCGCCTCCCACCTCGTGGACGCAGGCAACGACGGCCTGATCGTCAACGGCACCACCGGCGAGTCCCCCACCACCACCGACGCGGAGAAATCGCAGCTCGTACGGGCCGTACTGGAGGCGGTGGGCGACCGCGCCCACGTCGTCGCCGGCATCGGCACCAACGACACCCACCACACGCTGGAGCTCACCCGCGCCGCCGAGCGCGACGGCGCGCACGGCCTGCTCGCCGTCACGCCGTACTACAACAAGCCCCCTCAGGAGGGCCTGTACCGGCACTTCTCGGCCATCGCCGACGCCACCGAGCTCCCGGTGATGCTCTACGACATCCCCGGCCGCAGCGGCGTCCCGATCGACACCGAGACGCTCGTCCGGCTCGCCGAGCACCCCCGGATCGTCGCCAACAAGGACGCCAAGGGCGACCTCGGCCGAGCCAGCTGGGCCATCGCCCGCAGCGGCCTGGCCTGGTACTCCGGCGACGACATGCTGAACCTGCCGCTGCTCTCCGTGGGCGCCGTCGGCTTCGTCTCCGTGGTCGGCCACGTGGTCACCCCGGAGCTCCGCTCCCTCTTGGAGGCCCACCTGGCCGGCGACGTCCAGAAGGCCACGGAGATCCACCAGCGGCTGCTCCCGGTCTTCACCGGCATGTTCCGCACCCAGGGCGTCATCACCACCAAGGCCGCCCTCGCCCTCCAGGGCCTCCCGGCCGGCCCGCTGCGGCTCCCGCTCGTGGAGCTCGGCGACGAGGAGACCGCGCAGCTCAGGCTGGACCTCGCCGCCGGCGGGGTAGAGCTCTGAGACCAGACTTCACAACTGAAGACACGTAACTGAACACACACATATAGCAAGTGCACGAATGTCATGCGCGCCACGTGCCCGAGCCGGCACGTGGCGTGTGTGGTGAGGAGAGACTTTGAGCCATCCGCATCCCGAACTCGGCACCCCGCCGAAGCTGCCCAAGGGCGGCCTTCGCGTCACCCCGCTCGGCGGCTTGGGTGAGATCGGCCGGAACATGACGGTCTTCGAGTACGACGGCCGTCTGCTGATCGTCGACTGCGGCGTCCTCTTCCCCGAGGAGGAGCAGCCGGGCGTCGACCTGATCCTGCCGGACTTCACCACCATCCAGGACCGCCTCGACGACATCGAGGGCATCGTCCTGACCCACGGCCACGAGGACCACATCGGTGGTGTGCCGTACCTGCTCCGTATGAAGCAGGACATCCCGCTCATCGGCTCCAAGCTGACCCTGGCCCTCATCGAGGCCAAGCTCCAGGAGCACCGGATCCGCCCGTACACCCTTGAGGTGGCCGAGGGCGACCGCGAGCGGCTCGGCCCCTTCGACTGCGAGTTCATCGCCGTCAACCACTCCATCCCCGACGCGCTGGCCGTCGCCATCCGCACCCCCGCGGGCATGGTCGTCCACACCGGCGACTTCAAGATGGACCAGCTGCCGCTGGACAACCGCCTCACGGACCTGCACGCCTTCGCGCGCCTGAGCGAGGAGGGCATCGACCTCCTGCTCACGGACTCGACGAACGCCGAGGTCCCGGGCTTCACGGCGCACGAGCGGGACATCTCCAACGTCCTGCGCAACGTGTTTGCCAACGCCCAGAAGCGCATCATCGTGGCCAGCTTCGCCAGCCACGTGCACCGCATCCAGCAGATCCTGGACGCCGCCCACGAGTACGGCCGCAGGGTCGCCTTCGTCGGCCGTTCCATGGTCCGCAACATGGGCATCGCCCGTGACCTGGGCTACCTGAAGGTCCCCGCCGGCCTGGTCGTGGACGTCAAGACCCTCGACGACCTCCCGGACGACGAGGTCGTGCTGGTCTGCACGGGCTCCCAGGGCGAGCCGATGGCCGCCCTCTCCCGGATGGCCAACCGCGACCACCAGATCCGGATCGTCCCCGGTGACACGGTCATCCTGGCCTCGTCGCTCATCCCGGGCAACGAGAACGCGGTCTACCGCGTGATCAACGGCCTGACCCGCTGGGGCGCCAACGTCGTCCACAAGGGCAACGCCAAGGTCCACGTCTCGGGCCACGCCTCGGCCGGCGAGCTGCTGTACTTCTACAACATCTGCAAGCCGAAGAACCTCATGCCGGTCCACGGCGAGTGGCGCCACCTGCGCGCCAACGCCGAGCTCGGCGCGATGACGGGCGTCCCCAAGGACCACATCGTCATCGCCGAGGACGGCGTCGTCGTCGACCTGGTCGACGGCCGCGCCCGGATCACCGGCAAGGTCCAGGCGGGCTACGTGTACGTGGACGGCCTCTCGGTCGGCGACGTCACCGAGTCCTCCCTGAAGGACCGCCGCATCCTCGGCGAGGAGGGCATCATCTCGGTCTTCGTGGTGGTCGACTCCTCCACGGGCAAGATCGTCAGCGGCCCGAACATCCACGCCCGGGGCTCCGGCATCGAGGACGCCGCGTTCGACGCGGTCCTCCCGAAGGTCGGCCAGGCCCTGAACAAGTCCGCCCAGGACGGCGTGATGGAGCCGCACCAGCTCCAGCAGCTGATCCGGCGCACGGTCGGCAAGTGGGTGTCGGACACCTACCGCCGCCGTCCGATGATCCTCCCGGTGGTCGTGGAGGTCTGACCGGACCGGCACGCACCAGGAGCGGGGCGCCTCGATTTGCATCGGGGCGCCCCGCTCCAGTACGTTTACGGCTCCGCCAGAACGGGAACCGCCGAGCGCCGCAGTGCGCCGGGACGGAAACCGGGAGGCGGGAAACTCCGACTCAGAACTTCTGATAAAGTCGGAACATGCCGGAAGGCCCCGAAAAACAAATTCGGGACCGGAAAGCACCGAGGAAATCGGGTCGGAAAGATCTGATAGAGTCGGAAACGCAAGAACGAAGGAAGCGCCCGGAGGAAAG